>CAYNEF010000061.1:8069-18213 GCA_964396165.1 uncultured Pseudobdellovibrionaceae bacterium | reverse complement strand
AACCTGTTCTGTGCAACCACAGACTGTACGTTTGTATTAATTCGAAGACCCATACCATCCTCCGTTGATATCTCTTAAACCATCTTGGTTATTTCCGGTGACATCCTTATCACTGGTGAGCTTCTTGCCCTAGAGATGAGTCTTAAAGCGTTTAACAGGAATCACTATTTCCTGCTCACAGAGTTGTTCGACAAATTGTGGGAGAACCTTTAAGGAAAAATGAAAGAAATGTGTTTTTTTTTTGTGTGAAACCACATTTTATTTTTGTGACTAGCAGCATTAAAACTTAAAATTCAATCTTCACAATAAGTTAAGGGGAGTTTTCATTTTGGGGGACTAACGCTATACTTTACCCATATGAGACAAAAAATTCTATTGTTAGATGATAGTGTCACTGTGCAAAAGGTTGTTTCCCTCTCTTTAGATAAAAATCGCTACCAGCTTTTGATAGCTAGAAACAGGACGGAAGCTTCGAGATTCATAGTAGATGAGAATCCAGAAATCATTTTAGTCAGTGATCAAGTCTCTGATGTAGATTCTTCCACGTTTCCCAAAGAAGTAGAGACGTGGCTTGGAAGAACTCACAACATTCCTCCGATGGTGCTCATCACTGCAGACAACATTAATGAAGCTAAACATTATAAAGCAGTGCTGAAGAAGCCTTTCACGCCGCAAACATTGACGGCTCTCATCCATATCAATGCAGAGACAGCTCACGCGGTACCCGAGCCACTGTGGGACAAGCCTAAAGCAATGCACAATTTCGCAGATGATTTTGAAGATCAAAAGCTGCAAAAAGTATTTAATGATACTTTTTCTGAAGAGAGCCGGCTTGTGGATGAAACCTTCAGTGTCGATGAGGCCGAAGCAGTCACTATCATTAAAGAGCCCAAAAAATCCAGCCTTTGGAGTACAGAACCCACTAAAAAGGAGAAACCCGTGGCGCAAGAGCACAGTCCCATCCTCACTTCACAAGATTCCATGGCTTATAAGGCAAGATTGGATAGCGAAGTAGAGCAGCGTCTGGATAAGGAAAACTTAAATGACGTAGTGGATAGGGTTCTGCAAAAAATGCTTCCTCCGATAGTAGAGAAGCTTGTGACAGAAAGACTGGATAAATTGCTTGCGGAGCAAGATAAGGCGATGGATATCAAGTTATGAGCGGGTTACTACCCAAAATACAACGCTTCGAGTCTGTCGATTCTACCAATACAAAATTAAAAGAGCTTGTCCGTAAAGGGGCGCCTAATGGGACTGTCGTAGTGTCAAAGGCTCAGACGGAAGGAAGAGGGCGGCTTGGAAGAGTATGGCACTCGCCCGTGGGAGGGCTTTATTTCTCTGTCCTTTTCATCCCTAAAAATCCAAAGAGGCTGACGGACTTTTCTCTATTGGCAGGAGTTGCTGTAGCACAATCTATAAAAGTGCTTTTGCCCAAGCAAAAAGAAATCACTGTGAAGTGGCCGAATGACTGTCTTGTCGATTCGAAAAAAATTGCAGGAGTCTTGTGTGAAACTGTCGGTGACCCTCCCCAAGGTGTGATAGTAGGCGTGGGGATCAACATAAACGCTACTGAAAAAGACTTGGAACCCTTTTTAAAAAATCCGTTTTCCGCTACTTCCGTACTACTGGAAGCAGAAGGGGAGGCGCATCCTGTGGATCAATTGATGGATGTGACTTTGACAAAGCTTTTTGAGCTTTATGGGGTATACGAAGAACAGGGTTTTTCGGCCATTAAGTATTTATGGGAAAGAAACTGTCTCATGCTGGGTAAAAAGGTGGAATTGCGCGAGCCTGGCTATAAAGAAGTGGATGGAGACAGGGGAAAAGTGGTCGGAACTCTCGTAGGAATTGATGACGCAGGGGCAATTGTGATATCGAACCAGAAGAATGAAAAAAGAAGTTATATCTCTGGAGAAATCACATGCTTCTGGCGTTAGATATCGGTAACTCCCAAACCTCGTACGGCATATTCAAAGAAAAAAAGCTTTTACACCACTGGCGATCAGAATCAAAACAAACGCGTACTGCGGATGAGTATGCGGCATTTCTTTTTCCGCTTCTTGAGCACGCAGGTTTAAAGAATTATTCGTGGGACGGTATTGCGATTTGTTCTGTTGTTCCTCCTGTAGAAAAAGTATTTGAGTCTTTCTGCCGAACTTATTTAAAAACGCAGCCTTTTAAAGTAAAGCATGATGCAAAATTGCCTTTTACTTTGAATGTGGATTTTCCCAACGAAGTGGGGGCCGATAGAATTGCAAACAGTGCGTATGCGGTAAAACACTTGAAGCTTCCCGCACTCGTTGTGGATTTGGGAACGGCAACTACGATTGATGTGATTACAGAGAAAAAAACGTACGAAGGAGGGGCAATTTTGCCTGGAATCCAGATGAGTTTTAATTCTCTCAGTACAAAGACATCTCTTTTGCCGCTAGTGGATGTGGATTTTCCGAAATCTCCTATCGGAAAGAACACTGCCACATGTATCCAGAGCGGAATTTTATTCGGCTATATCGATGCGATTGATGGTTTGTTATCCCGCACAGAAAAAGAAATGGGCAAGCCTTGTGATATCGTACTCACAGGCGGCCTAGCTCCACTTTTAACTAAACACTTAAAAACTTCTCACCGTGTACTTCCCGATCTAACGCTCGAAGGAATCGAGATATTGTTTCAGATGAATCGGTAGTTGGTTAGGCTTTGCGGGGAGATTGCTTCGGTACTGCCTCGCAAGGACTACTTGCCGTCATTGCGAGGGCGTAGCCCGCGGCAATCTCGTTGCAATCGGATGGGTTATCTTTGATATGCACAGAAAGCCGAAAAAATCAGGTGGGCCCGGTTACTATTATATGTATGCGGCTTCGGCTGTGAGTGGCGTTCATTCCGCCCTCTGGTGGGTTCTGTGGCTTAGCGATTGTGGTGACATTCGGTTGGAGGCCCACCAGATTTTTTCGTCAGTCATTGCGATGCCGAAGGCCGCGGCAATCTCGTTGAACAAGGATGGTTTTCGCTAACATTGTGAGTTTTTAACGGCCGCCTGAATTACCATCTTCAGTAGTCTTTTTAACTTCGCTTTATACGCTCTTTCTACCAGTCAATTTGGAGCGCCCCGTGCCTTTCATTTTCAACGAATGATCCGCGATCAAAATGAAATTAGCGAGGTATTATAGCCTAAATTTAAATCCAATTTTTCTCTTGGTAGATGGAAATTTTCTTTTTATTACAGAGCAATGAAACAGAAACTTCTTTTTAAGGATAAGAAAACTTCACTAGCCTTTGGTGGAAGTCTTTTAAAGGGAAAAAGAAAAGGCAAAAGGCCCATTACACTTTCAAAGCCTTTACATCTAGTAATGCGAAGCGATGTCGCGGTAGGAAAGCTATCTCTGAGACGCTTTCAGCTTTTGATAAATGCCAGACTTGAGAGTTATGCTTTAAAGTTTCATATCAAAGTGTACAAATTAGCTATTAATAGAAATCACCTGCATCTTTGCATTCAAGGGCAGGACAGAGAAGAAATAGCTTCTTTTTTAAAGGTCTTTGCCGGGATTCTGGCGAAGAAAATCATTGCTCATTCCAACTTGAAGATAAAGAAGTTTTGGACAGAAAGAGTCTTCTCTCGCGTTGTACAATGGGGACAAGACTTTAGAGGAGTCAAAGCCTACATCTTTCAAAATGCCCAAGAAGCAAGTGGGGCCGTCCCCTACAAGCCCCGAAGTAAGCAAAAGAAAAAATCTGGTGGGCTTTCCGTCTTCGCATGCGCTACGCCGGACAAGCCAACCGAATGTCACCCATCCCGCTAAGCCACAAAGCTCACCAGAGGGCGTAATGGACGACACTCGCATCCGAAGCTTCATACATATAATAGTAACCGGGCCCTCCTGATTTTTTTCGGCACTCGCGTAAATCAACAATAACGCATCAGAGTGCGGAGAGATTGCTTCGGCGCTGCCTCGCAATGACTACTCGCAGACATTGCGTCCGCCTCGCAAGGTTTACTTGCCGTCATTGCGAGGCCGTAAGGCCGCGGCAATCCCATTGCAGTCGCACATATAGGGTGGTTACGTTTCTGAAAAGAATACAGACACCTGTCCTGACTTTTTTTGTTTCTCATCCAAAATCACAGCAATCTTAGAGGAGGAAATTGAGGCAAAAGTACTGGCATGCGGCTTGCTCTTATAACAAGTAGCAAGAGGCCACACGCTCGAGTTGTAGAGCTGTCCTGATAAAACGTGGCCATTTATCAGGGATTGTTTGTTGAGGTTGAAGATGATGAAACATATTACGAAAATACTTTTTGTTCTGGCTTTAGTAGTAGGCATTAATGCAAAAGCTGAAGTTTTTGTCGGAGTCTCTACTGGTAGCACTAACGTCGCAGTCGGTGTTGGAGCTGGTGGCGGAGTCGCAGTCGGTGTTGGAGTCGGTGGCTACTACGGTGGTGGTTACGGCTACGGAGCAGGTTACGGTTACGGTGGCTACGGTTATCCAGCTACACGTTGTACCTCATGTGGAATAGCAGCTACTCCCTATATGTATGGAGCTGGAATGCACGGTTATGCTGGTGGCTATGGTTATGGTTACGGCTACCCTGCTTATGGTTATGGTTACTATGGTTACGGGTACGGTTATCCCCGTTACGTCAGCAATTGTGTCCCTAGATGTACAACTGGTGCATGCACCCAACCGACAACTATGCCGGTTTGTTCTACGTACGCGTACAAAAGACCTTTCGCTCTCTCTATCAGAGTAGGTGGTTTTGGATTCGGATATAGATCCTTCTAAAAAAAGAAAAATTATCTAGTTTTTGAGAAAAGGGATGGTTTTACCGCTATCCCTTTTGTCTTTTTCATGAAGTTTTGCTACCTTCCACGACATGGAAATCCTATCTTTAGAGCAATTAAAACGTATATTAAAGGACTTGGGAGAACGCTACCAAGTCATACGGGGGAGGCTTTGACCCCGATGTCAAAGTTAACCGCTTAAGGGAAATCTCCGAAATGGAAGTCCAGGACGGGTTCTGGACAGATCAGAAAAAAGCGCGAACGCTTTTAAAAGAAAAAAACCAGTTAGCCTCTATCACGGAAAAAGTACAAAGCACCGATAGCTTGCTGGGGGACTGCACGGTCTTTTTAGAAATCCTCGCAGAAGATAAGAGCGAAGATACTTTAAAAGAAGCTAACCAGGAATTTGAACGCCTGAAAGAGCAGGTCAGAAAAATGGAACTTGCTGAGATGCTCTCAGGTCCTAACGATGCTTCCAATGCGATTGTGAACATCAACTCAGGTGCTGGTGGTACTGAGTCGCAAGACTGGGCAGAAATACTTTTAAGAATGTATATCCGATACTGTGAAGAGCAGGGCTTTAAGACCAACATCATGGATACGCAGATGGGCGAAGAAGCGGGGATTAAGTCTGCTACCTTTACCGTAGAAGGTGTAAATGCGTATGGTCTTTTAAAAGCCGAAATCGGTGTGCACCGTCTGGTGCGTATTTCTCCTTTTGACTCCAATAAAAGACGGCATACTTCTTTTTCTTCAGTCTTTGTTTATCCCGATATTGAAGAAGAAATTGAAATTGAAGTCTTGGATAAAGATTTACGAGTCGACACTTTTAGAGCAGGCGGAAAGGGTGGCCAGAACGTCAATAAAGTGGAATCCGCAGTGCGTTTGACACATATGCCTTCTGGAATCGTGGTTGCGTGTCAAAATGAGAGATCTCAATTACAGAATAGAGCTCTTGCGATGAAGGTTTTAAAGGCAAAATTGTACGAACGCGAATTGCAATCGCGCCAAAAAGAAAAAAACGCGCTTGAAGAAACCAAAATGGATATCGCCTGGGGAAGCCAAATCCGCTCGTATGTGCTGGCTCCTTATCGTCTGGTAAAAGATCACAGAACGGATTATGAGTCAGGTGATCCGGAGTCTGTACTCGATGGCCGTATTCAACCGTTTATCGAAAAATTTCTGCTTGCGCAGGGAGAACATAAATGAAGATTTTAGTCAGTAATGATGACGGGATTGAAAGCCCTGGCATTCACAAGCTTGCCGATTTGTTAAGTGCCTTAGGAGAAGTTACTATCGTTGCTCCCCACAGAGAACGCAGTACCGCGGGACATAGTCTGACGTTGCACAAGCCAGTTCGTATCATCAAGCATAGCGAGAGAGTGTTTGCGGCGACTGGTACTCCAGCAGATTGTATTTTTTTGGGCGTTTATGAAGTCTTAAAAGGTAAACCCGATATGATAGTCTCTGGCATAAACGCAGGGGCAAATTTGGGAACCGATGTGCATTACTCGGGCACTGTGGCTGCGGCTCGCGAAGGGGCGCTGATGAATATACCCAGTTACGCCGTGTCTTTAGTCGAAACAAAACGCAATGTAGGGGATGAACGTCCCGCATTTCGTTATGATTACGCCGCAGAAATGGCGTTAAAAATTGTAAAAGAAACGATTGATATTAAATTTCCCAGCCACACTCTTTTAAATATCAACGTGCCCAATATCGCACGCGAAGAAGTGAAGGGGATTAAGATCGCACGCCAGGGCTTTCGTTACTACGAACCCAATGTCACAAAAGGGGTGGATCCCCGAGGCAAAGCCTACTACTGGGTGGGCGGCCCATATAAAGGCTTTGAAGCAGGCAACGAGACTGACTGCCATTTTGTCGAAGAGAAGTATATTTCAGTGGCTCCTTTGACTATCGACTGTACGCACGAAAAATTTTACCAGACTTTGCTCGGTAAAAAGTTTTAGCCTTAGAGTAGGCGTATTCCTTAAAAGGCATAATTTGCAAATATTCCTTAGATGGCTTAAAATAGAAATAAGCCAAAAAAGGAATAAAGATGAAAGCACCTATCACCTCCAAAGCCCGTAACCCCAAACAGCTTATTTCTGCGATCAAGCGGTACCGGAAACTTAAAAAAATGACGCAAAAAGCCCTGGGGGAATCTGCGGGGGTGCCCCAGACCAGTGTGTCTAAAATCGAAGTGGAATTAATTGATCCCACCCTTACGACTTTGTTCAAGCTTCTTGCTGCACTGGATTTGGAATTGTCCGTCCAACCGAGACAAAAAAACAGCGATCGCTGGTTAACAGAGTAGGGTGGTAACGAATGGCAAAAAGACGAAAAACGGAAAAATTGGCGGTTTATCAAAATTTAAAACACACAGGAACACTAGAAAGATCCCCTTCCGGTGCGATGTTCTTTCAGTATGCGCCTTCTTGGCTCGCCGATAAAAATGCCTTTGCGATTTCCTTAAATCTGCCGTTGCAAGAAGCAGAGTTTAAAGGGGCGGAAGTTTCCGCGTACTTTGATAACTTACTCCCAGACAATCTGGATGTGCGAAATAAAGTAGCCTCGCGTGTGCAGGCGGAAAGCAATAAGACGTTTGATTTATTGCATGCGATTGGACACGACTGCATTGGAGCGTTGCAGTTTATGGAAGAGGGGAGTGAAGCCCCCGGAGCATTAAAAATCCAAGCTGAAAGTTTGTCAGAAAAAGAAATTGCAGCAGTGATAAAAAATTTAGGTTTCTTTCCGCTGGGGATGCAGGAAGAGGAACCAGAGTTTCGTCTTTCGATTGCAGGCGCGCAAGAAAAAACGGCATTATTAAAATGGAAGGGGAAATGGCACAGGCCACTCGGTGCGACTCCAACGACTCATATTTTAAAACCTGCGATGGGAGAAATGCATAACGGTATTGATCTCACAACGAGTGTAGAAAATGAATACCTTTGTCTTAAGATTTTTGAATTGTTTGGATTAAGTGTGCCTGAATGTGAAATCTCAGAATTTGGGGCGGAAAAGTGCCTTGTAGTGGAAAGATTTGATAGAAAGTGGCTGGGGGCGGATAAACTCATACGTCTTCCGCAAGAAGATTTTTGCCAAGCGTTGGGGTATTTCCCGACGAAAAAATACGAATCGGATGCAGGGCCCGGTATCCCTGAAATGATGAAAGTACTGGATGCATCGGATGAACGCGATGAAGATCGAAAAAACTTCATGCGATCACAGGTTCTTTTTTATCTGATGGCCGCAACAGATGGGCATGCAAAAAACTTCAGTCTCTTTTTATCTCCAAACGGGTTTAAGCTGACGCCTTTTTATGATGTGATGAGTATTTTTCCGGCAATTGAAAAAAAACAAATCGCATGGCAAAAGGGAAAACTTGCAATGGCCCTGGGAGATAGCAGGCATTATAAGTTAAAAGACATCAGCGGCCGGCATTTTATTGAGACTGCAAAGAAAGTGGGCATGTCTAAAACTGTAATTACAGAGATCATCGAAGAGATGAAAGCAAAAGTTTTAAGTGGTTTTGAAGATGAAATAAAACTTCCGAAAAAATTCCCCGCATTTATTTTTTCTTCTATCGTAAAGGGAATGAAAAAACAGGCCGAAAGATTGTAGGAACTCTCGGAAGGGTACCTCACCAATTCAAAGTACAGTTATTTACCACAAGGAGAATTGCTGCCGATTTCCGAGCTTAAAGTAGTTCCCGGAAAATAACGGCTTGCCATTCCTAGAATATTACCAATTTCCCATGCAGTAATAGAAGAGATGTACTGGTAAAGCATCGCATTGCGTGGATTGCTCTGCAGATAACTAACCGACATGACGGTAGAAGAAACTCTTCCGCCGGGCCAGGTGGACTGCCCCGAGGTGAGCCCCGTATAGTTCCTGCCACTAGTATACCAAGCAGCAGGCATAGCTGTAACGTTGATTAACCCCGGAGAAAAGGAATTCGCGTAAGATGAATACTTGCCGCCGCAGGCTGTCCATTTGGAGCGAATCAGATCGAAGGAAGAGTCAATCCATTTTCCGATTTGCTCCTTGCCTAAGATGGTCTGCACACCGACGGTAGTGAATACTTCGTAATTGTATTCTGGGATGGCAAGACTATAGAGGTATTTGATCGCCAAATTCAAAGAAGTGAGTCGAGATTGACGAACAGCGAGATCGTTTGGCACGTTAAATTGTTTATCATTGTAAACAATACGCCATTTAGGCGAATATCGTGTGGTATTGCCACCAGCTTCCCCTAATAGTTTAGGACCAGAAGCACTTGTGAACGTAAAAAGATTTGCCGGGACTTGCGCCGGGAAACCAATAAACTCCCAAGCATCTACATAAAGATAATTTTCTCCCGAAAGTGCATCGCCAGAAAACTCGAAGGAGACATCTTTAGTATTCGCGATGAATAACAAGGTCCAGGCAGTTCCCACTGCATCGTTACCCACTGGAAAAGCAAATGTCTTTTGATTTTGGCCATCCGAACTAAATATCCGGGCGCTTCCGTTCACTACTTTTGCACGCCAGTTAGCTGCTGCAGTAGAAGCATAGGCTCCATAGAGTCTCAGAGCATAGAGCTGACCAATTACAAGAGATTTCAATCGAAGAGTTTGCTTTGAGTTTACGTTTGCGCTGGAACCAAAGTACTTGCGCACTTTAGAAAGATCGCTTTCACCAAAAGTATAAACTGGGTTTAATTCATTGCTCGTAAATTCATCATATAGAGTGGCACCTGAAGTTTGAGATTCCAATACACCAACGCGGCTGTATTCTGGAAGTGTCACGGTTCTAGTAAGTCCCGTAGAAATATCACCGGCTGAGTTATAGGCACAGACTTTTACCGTATAGCTCGTGCTTAGATTCATCAGAGGCAATTTGTAACTTGCAACATTTCCCACGTTGATGGAATTAGCAGCATTCAGACTGCAGGCAGGGGCAACTGTTCCTTCATTATAAGCGACGATAAAACCCGAGAATCCGCCTCCGCCGTTTCTAAAATTTGCGACGATATTGTTTCCGTCCCAAACCAACGCATCGAAAAGAGGTTGAACAGGCTTTGCCACTATCACGGGAACAGCAGTAGTACTTGTCACTTTTGCTGAAGCCGCACTCGATGTCCCCATGGCATTGGAACAGGTAACGAAATAAGAAAAGGTGGCGCCGAACGGAAGGTTTCTATCCACATAGGAAGTACCAGCCACATTTGCTAGATAACTTGCATAGAGTGAATTCGTATATTTAAAGACCGTACAGTTGGTGCCGGTAGCCGGCATGATCCAATTCAAAGTAATCGAATTTATATTGGGAGTAGCAGTTAATCCTGTCGGTGGTTGAATGCCTGGCATGGAGCCGATATTCCCAAA
>CAYNEF010000061.1:0-7969 GCA_964396165.1 uncultured Pseudobdellovibrionaceae bacterium | reverse complement strand
AAAGATACTGCAAAGGGGCGTAAACTGTTTACAAGTTGAAAAGTATTTAGACAGAATACGCTTAGGTGTCAGTTCACTTTTTACACTTTCACGCTCCCCAAAGCTACTATACAATTTAGTAAAAAGTTGTTTATCTCACTTGTGGCCAGATGCTTACTTTTCCGTTCTTCTAAATCATCTTACTACGTAAGTGTGACTCCACACCATGACGAGTGGTACGCGCCATTGTCCATAGGCATTTCTATTTTTGAGAATAAATTGTACGAGAGTTGTATTCGCTATGGTGTTCTCGTACATGCATTTATTTTAATGCCTTCGAGTTGTGAGATAATTGTATCTACTCCAAAGGCCAATTTAGACGCTTTCATGCGTCACTTTCTGACGGAAACGAGCAAGGCCATAGGCAAGGAAACAAAACGTATTAACCATATATTTGGAGCGCGCTACAAATGGTGTTGGTTAGAACAAGAGGAGCATCTAGCTTATGCGATAAAGTATCTTTACCGCAATCCAGTAAGACAAAAATTAACAAGTCAAATAGAGCATTATCCGTTCAGCAGCATATATCGATTAACCAAAGGGGTTTGTTGCATTCCACTTTCGGATGTTTGGAATGTGACCTTAATCCCTCGTGATTGTGATCAGAAATTAAAATGGTTAAATCAGTACTGCCCGCCATTCTATGAAGAATTAGTGCGTTTGGCCTTAAGAAGACGTTATTTTCATGTAAGCAAAGATAGAAAAGTTCAACTTAAATTGCCAAAGTTAAAATTATTCTATTTTTCAAAGGTGTGAAAAGTGAACTGACACCTCCCTACATACCGTCAATTTCTCCTGGTCTAAAAGATTCACCACGTTTTCTTTTGAGTCTATTTTTATATGCACTCGTATCTTCATACGCTTTACGCTCTTGATACTCGCTATCTGACTCAACTCTGCTAGAAGATCTTGTTTTGCTCTTTGGTTCTTCTTTTTTGTATGCTTTTTTTAGTCTTTGTGCGCGTTCCTCTCTACTTATAGACTCATTGTTCAACGTATTTCTTAGTTCGGCGGCACGGCTATTTTGTCTTACCTGTTCCTCTCTAGCTTTACGCTCTTGAAATTCAGCATCTGTTTCCTCTCTTCTGGAACTTTCTAAGTTCTTTTTGTTTGTTTTCGTTTTTTGCACTTGTTCAGATTTCTTACTCGAGGGTTTTGACTCGATGTTTTTTCTTACTGATTTGTTGTGTCTTAGTTCAGTCTCACGGTGTTCTTCTATCTCCCTTTCCTTAAGTTCCTGATTTCTCAGTGTTGCTGCACGGCTTTTTTGTCTCGCCTCTTCCACTCTAGCGTTGAGATCTCGGGCTTGCGCATCTTCTTCTTTACGTGCAAGCTCTACCGCGCCACCTGTTTTTTCATCAGAATCCGTTGTATGAATACCCTTTTCTAGTGAAGGCAGGCTCATTTTGCAGTACTGCTCCGTGCTCATCCATTTGTGTTCGTCTACAATTTTGACCAAGTACTCATCGGGTTTGCTTCCCTTTTTGACCCACACTTTGGATTTGGGAGCACTCTCTTCAGCATATTCTTTTTCGAAGAAGACACTACCATCTCGCTTCGTATCTCCCGAAGAACCTCCGCGAATGGGTGAATCACTACTTTCTTCACTCACACCGCCCAAACGGTATTCGTATGTTCTCTGATTTTTCATGTATTTTTCGTATGAGACTTTAGAAAAATCGATTGGAATTGCTTTTTGATCTACATAAATACTAGCCGGTGCCTTATCCATATAGAGATTGTTTCCCAGCTTGCTAAAGAAGAGGTAATTTTCCACCGATTCATGGCTCGGTGCTAGTGGTTCAGCACGATGCTTATTTTGACGGTCGTATTGGGTCACGCTTTCGCAAGAAGCCTTCGTCATGTTTCCTTGACTAGCATCTTTTAGATGTTGAATGACCTCTTCACTTTCAGCGTCTGATAATGCGGGAGGCTTCGCAAACTCGTCTTTAGCAATTATGAATTTGGACTCTAATTCTGTTTCTTTTACCGCGGAAATAATCTCTAGCGGACTTGCTGAATACCGAGTTTTTGCATTTATTTCAACCGGATGTGCTGGCACACCTTCCTTCGCCTTCAGATTAGTCCCAGCGAGCAATGAAATGCCCGTGATTGCGCATAAGAAAATATGTTTTGTTTGTTTCTGTTTCATTTTCATTTTTCCCCTCAATTTAATAGTCGAACAAATACAATTGCAATCCGATTGCCATCACATTCTTTGCGAATACAAAGAAGATTTTTGATTGTGATGGTTACAAAAACGTAATTTCTTCTGGTTACACAGTTACCGAGTAGTTTAATACACTTTGCATACAAGCTTCTCTTGTGCCTAACCTTCTTTGCACACCCTTTGCATTAGAAATTGCCGGGGGAAATTATGACAAGGAAACTTTTTGGGGCATTAGTTCTACTATCTTCACTTACAAATCTCGCTATCAGTGACGAGATTCATATGGACGGCAAACCGGCCACTCAAGAACGCAAACTTAATGCGGAAATTACAGATGGTGTCGTCTTTGAATGCGCACCGGAAAATCTACAAGCCATCAAAAAGAGAATGCTTCAGCTTTTAACAGAAGAGTTTAAATGGCCTGAAAAAGTATTTGAAGTAAATGAACAGGATGGGAAATTGCAGTTTCGCATGCGCGAAAAATCCACAGACACAAGAAATCTAAAAGCAAATAAGGATTTGAATATTAAAGATGAGAGTTGGGAATATACCAACGGGTTTGGACAAGATAAGAAGCGCTACTTTGCGAGTAAAAAAGAGATTATCGCAGCCCTACTCACCCGCGGAAGAAAAACAGAGTTTAAAGCAGATGAATGCACTTTCGACCATTTTTACGACAATGTACTGATGCGCCAAGAAGTCGCAAAATGGGCTGTCAGAGGAAATCTCTATTTCCCCTACAATGAAGATTCAAAAGCCCAGTTAAATAAGAAATATTGGACAAAAGACCTTGTAGTGAAAAAGGGGATGAGTCCCTTGGACGCGATAAATGATATTTTCGAAGGCACATATAACGCACAACTTGGTTGCACGACAGCCGTGAAGACTCTCATGATGCAAGGTGTGTTCAAGCATCTTTCCAAAGCGGAAGACACAAAAGCGCAAATAGAGAAAATTGCAGGTAACGATCCTTATGTAGGTGCAGAGCCTGAGAAGGACGGACAGGGCTTGCTGTCGAAGTATATGCTTAGACAACAAAATATACCTTGGAACAACTGGGTACCTGGTGACTGGGGATACTTTAAAAATCGAGATGCAGAGTCTGCAAAGATAAACGGAAACGAAGGTTCAAACTCTCTTTATATCGGAGATGGACTGTTTGCGCATTACTATAGCTCGTACGGAGATCACCAGGACGTAGACGGAATGCTTAAGTACGTGATGGGGTGGAGACTTGAGCCTCAGTACGCAGAGTATGAAGATGGCGCACACAGGGCAGCAGAGGCATGGGCTAAAATCGTAGATTTGGTAGTGACTCCATCGGTGCTTAAAGAGGCGAAGAAAGCTCCTGAAAAAAGTCCAGAGGGGATGATCGATCACACGCGCGATGTGCCACGCAATTTTAAATTTACCGTGACCCATGACAAAGATTTCGCGCGTTATTTGGCAGAGGCGAAAAAACAACCGCTTCCTGCTGAGAATATTGCTTCAAATACACCGAAAGAGGAAAAGAAAGAAGAAGCCAAAGAAACAACTGTCGCTTCAAATGAAAATCCGGAGAAAACTGAAGCAAAAAATATTACAGAAGAAGTAAAGAAGAGGGCATACTTTGCTGTTAATCCTGTACAGAACGGAGAGAACGCAGAACTTAAATGGCATGCACATAAGAAAGCAGAATGGTTAGCGGCTCATCCGCCCAGAAGAGGAGAGGATCCTAGCATTAACTATTACAATTATTTAGCTGAAGAAATAAAGAAAAAAGGCATTGATTCAAAAGAACTTGCTGCATTAAAGCAAGCGCATGAAATTGAGAGCTCTCAAGTATATGCAAAGATAATCGATAAATTGGAAGATGTTGACAAAAGATTGGGTAATATGGCGGCTAGCCTTGCTACCCCTACAGAAGTTAGACTCTCTCAATCTACTCAGGCAGCCGATCGTCTCAATGCACTTGCGAAATACGATACGACTGATAGAGAACTTGCTGTAAACGAGGTTTTATTTATCTTGGGAGCCATCAACGACTCGGATCCGAAGGTAAGAGAAAGTGCGATGAATACGTCAGCTCGTTTTCATAATGCAGGTAAATTAGCAGCAAATCAATCCGAATGGTTCATTAACAACTTAAAAGAAAAAATCGCTAAAGGAGAAAGTACGAACGCCACTGCCCAAGATAAGACACACGCACAACACGCACTCACTTCTTACAAAGCTATTTCAGCGACTGATGCGGATAACTACTACCGAAGTGTCCATGTTGAGAAAACATATGCTACAGCATGTTGGAAAGGCATCGTAAACGCTGTTCAATATGCAGGGGAAAACCGTTTTGTTAATGACCTGGATGTGCTCATCAAATGTGCGGAAAAGGCTACTGTAAAAACGGAGGCAGATTTAGCAGCGATTCAACATGGAAAAGCATTCATAGACTTATGTAATGTGATGCATTTAAGACGCTTATCTAAAAACGAAGCGGTGAATAGTATAAATCATTTTACTAACTTTTTATTAGCGTTAGAACGCACAGGAATTCCTGAAACCAGAGGAGTAAAACAGCAAATTGAACCTGTAATCGCGTTCTTTCAACTGATTATAGCGCTAGAAGAATTTACTCCAACTAGCAAAAGTTCGCCAATGACATTTCAAAATTACGCCGCATATAATGAAATATTAAAAACACGACAATTAGCAGAAGAGCAAAGACAAAAAGCAGCTGATGAACAGCGCCGCAAGGACGCGATTGCTGCTGAAGAGGAAAGGCAAGCACAATATAGAGCACAACAAGCTGCTGCAGAGAGAGCAAGACAACAGAATTACTCAAGCCAGGCAAGAAGCAGCAATGTTCCTAATACTAGTAGTATCTATAGTAGCGGCAACAATAGACTTCTCAGCCAAGATACGAAAGACAAGCTTGCAGACATAAATCGTCAATTGTCGAGTGGTTCTACGCCAACACCTGTACGAAGTAACTACTCGCCAACGCCCGTTCGCAGTAACTACTCGCCAACGCCCGTTCGCAGTAACTACACGCCAACGCCCGTTCGCAGTAACTACTCGCCCACACCGGTCCGTAGTAATTCGAGTTACGGTGGAAGTAGCGAACTTTCGCGCATCAATGCGGATATTGAGCGTACGAATTCAAGCTTAAGAGACCGTACAAATGCCCTACTCAGAGCAAATGGACTTTCACCACGGTAAAGGGGGTACATGCTAAAATCCTATAATAATAAAGCTTTTGGCACTTTAATTATTTGTAGTATCCCGACAAATTTATCCATGTAACCAATATTTGATTTCCCTTAATCTTAGTTTACACAACAGGGAGAGACAAATGAGTTACGAGACAATCATCGACAGAGAACAAGTAAAGAATTTCTACGAGACATATAAGCAAATTAATCCTGATTTCACACTCAGACAATTTGCGGAAGAATTAGGAGTTAGCCACTCTCTCCTTAGTTTGTTTTTCTCTGGAAAACGTAATTGCTCGATAGGCATTCAATCCAGAATGCTCATTTTTATTGATACGCATGCACCACAAATTGAACCTAAGTAATGGAAATGAGAATTTGCTGGCAAATAGAACTGTTAGTTATTCTATTGTTTAGCCCTACAAGTTCTTCATTTGCCACACAAAGTAAATCAAATTGTCCTTACATCATCGCTTCAGTGGTTGAGGACTACTCCAGTAAAGATGACTCAAAACCAAATAAGTTGGCTGACTCACAAGAAGCCAGAAAAAACGCGTTCACGGAATCTTTGGGACGCTACCTTGTGGGCGCTAATACGGTGTTTGACTTACCGGACGGTACCTTCCGCGAGGGAAAATATGCGGACCCTACTGAATTTCTTCTGAATAGGGCACAAGAATATCTAAATCATAAAGACTCAACAGCAATTTTAGAAGCTGGTGGGATTTATACTGAAATGGTTCTCTTAGGCTACCCGTTAAATAAGCTCTCAATGGAGCAAAGACAGGCCATAAAGGAATACGCACGTTTTAAGCGTGATAATCCTACGCAAAGCTTACCCAGCGTCATTCTTGATAAAGAATTGGAACGCGTGACTCAAGATCCTTTAGAATTCGAAAAGTGGTTCAATAAGCTTCAAGATACAATAGAAAGTACGGGCGAAATTCCCGACAAATACAAACCTCTGGTAGCGGGATGGACATCGTCCAACGATGGAATCCACAATACTATTATTTTATTACGCAGTCCTAAGCACGATTTCTACGCCTTTATAGAGTTCAACAATTCGAGAGGAAATATAAAATCGCTCACCGGACGAGGGGAAGCAATGCTGCCTGGCGTTTTCACGTTGGCGGATCACGACCGTAAACTAGAAGTTGTTTCTGAAGAAGAAAAAAGATCTAAATGCTTAAGCTGCCACGACAGTGGAAGATTAGATGTCGGTTCCACAAAACTTAGCTTTAAAAACGCTAATGAAGCTCGAAACTTTCAATTTGTGCGCTGACAACTCGGTTACAAAACCGCCACTTTGAATGGTTACAAGCTCAGCTGATATCTAAAGTATCTACACAATCCCACTTACTTGCGCACAGAGAGAATAGCACGGTGTTTGCAACACAACTAAGCGGGGGATTACTATGAGCAAAAAACTTTTTGGTGTACTAATATCACTCACCTTGTTAGCCAGTTTTGTAACCGGCGCTGAAACTATCCACGAAAAAGAATCGTCAGAGCGTCAAGATAACAGCAATATTCGCGACGCAAAAGTTCTCTCATTTGGCGACGGGGTTGTGTTTATCTGCGATCCAGAGAATCTCATAGCCATTAAAAAAAGAATGCTGGAGCTTTTGCAAGATGAATACAAATGGCCTGATAGCGCATTTGAAATTAACGAACTAAACGGAATGCTGCAGTTTCGCATGCGCTCGAAATCCACTGACACGCGCGATCTGAAAAAGAGAAAAGAATTAAATATCAAAGATGAGCATTGGGATTATGTGAACGGTTTTGGGGATGAAAGAGGTAGAGATTACGCCAGCAAGAAGGAAATTGTTGCAGCATTGATGACTCGAGGAAGAAAAACAGAGTTTAGTGGGGATGCCTGCACGTTTAACCACTTTTACGACAATGTGCTCATGCGCCAAGAAGTGGCCAAATGGGCTGTCAGAGGAAATCTCTATTTCCCCTACAATGAAGATAAAAAAGCTATCTTAAACAAGAAATATTGGACAACAGATCTTGCAGTGAAAAAGGGGATGAGCCCCTTGGATGCTGTAAATGATATTTTCGAAGGGACAGTCAACGCGCAGCTTGGGTGCACGACGGCTGTAAAAACCCTCATGATGCAAGGGGTTTTTAAACATCTATCGAAAGATGACGAGACAAAATTAAAAATAGAAAAAATTGCTGGTAACGATCCATATGTCGGTTCTGAGCCTGAAAAAGACGGGCAGGGATTAGTATCTAAATACATGCTTAGACAAAAAAATATTCCATGGAACAACTGGATACCGGGGGACTGGGGATACTTTAAAAATCGAGATGTTGAATCTGCAAAGATTAATGGAAACGAAGGTTCGAATGTTCTTTATATCGGTGATGGGTTATTTGCCCATTACTATAGTTCCTATGGCACACATAAGGACGTAGACGGAATGCTTAAGTACGTCATGGGCTGGAAGCTAGAACCACAGTACGCAGAGTATGAAGACGGCGCACACAGAGCGGCAGTCGAATGGGCAAGAATTGCGGACTTGGTAGTCACTCCATCCGTGCTTAAAGAAGCGAA
>CAYNEF010000060.1:15052-18633 GCA_964396165.1 uncultured Pseudobdellovibrionaceae bacterium | reverse complement strand
TTTTCTCTAAACTTGTAAGACAAGTCTCTCCACGCAAGTACCAGGCACACGGCAGCAGGCAAATGAAAAAATACCACCATGTCAGGATGATCAAATCCGCGTTTTGCGACAATTCCTGTAGTAATTAGAATCGCCCACATACTTAAAAATATCCAACCCCGGATTAGGTTAAACTTTTTTTCTTTTTGGTCCATATGATTATCCCCGCTAAAAAAAAGAGCACTAAACTCGCCAGTAACCCAAACTCGATTAAAAAAGAAAGATCCCTCTGCAATTCTACGTTAAGTTTTTCTGTCTCGGAACCTACTCGGATCAAATAGTCTCCTGGTACCATCAAAACGAACTCTGCGTGCTTGCTCGTTCCGCTGGTTTCTTTCCACTTTACTTCAAAGGGTTCCCCGTTCTTTTTCTCAACGGGAGATACCGTAAGCGTATCGCTACTTGAGGCAGTCACTGTGATAGGAACTCCAGTGCGTGGGTTTTGTGGTTCAACCTTTAGCATTCTTTTCCATTTTCTTTACATACCAAACGGTAAAGGCAATTCCTAAGACCATGAATAATTCCAAACAATGTAGCCAGGTGTCAAAGTTCATGGGATTTCTCTAATCGTTAAAGGGGTGCGCACAATTTCCCAATTACTTGTTGGGGGATGCTGGGTAATTGCAGTGATGCCTGCTTCAGTAACGGAATCACTGTAGATAACGGCAACAGAATTTTCAGGGATTTTTACTTCTCGTCTTACAGCTTGCTGAGGTGGAAGCAACACATTCCAGCCGGTGCTGATTTTGCCGTTTTTAAAATATCCCAGATGCAGGTTTAAGGGAACTTTTCCACTATTTCTAAGTTGTAATTCCGTTCCCTTAAGTAAAATAAAAGATGGGGTAATTCCACATTCTTTTACTTCGATAAAATCAGAGGTGTGAAACTGTGTGGTGTTTTTAGTCAAAGATAACGTTTTCGCTCCACATACTGCAATTTCTTGAGTCGGCAGGGAACGAGGGGCTTCTGTGACAACAGTTTTTGGTTTCAAATTTTCGACAATTGCTGAGGCTGCGGGAAAAAGTATTTTTCCGTAATAAAAGGGAAGAATAATCAAAGCACCCGTCCAACCTAATAGTGCATTCCGTTTTACCGATTGGCGGGTCATCATGAAAAGCGATAAGAGAGCCATAGGAGTAGAAGAAAGCAAGCGGCTGAAGGAAAGCCACCCGATATAGTGGCCTTGTAAAACTTCGATAAATTCCAAAATGCCGTATGTGACTGCAGCTCCCGCAAGTAACGATACGATATTAGAATTGCCTTTTTCTTTTTTAAAGAGAAGGGCAAGAAGAACGGGGTGGATAAACCACGGATCTACAACTGTGTAGGGGCTGGGGTGTAATTTGGTAAAAGAGAGGCAAAACGGAATTAATACTTTATGTAAAAAAGAGTAGGCTGAGATGAAAAGAAATAAAGTCGTGAAAAGCCTTAAGGCTCTCTCTTCTTTTTCAGCATCGGTTAAGGTAGGGCGAACTGGTTCTGGGAGGTCTATTCCATTCATTTTAACTTTTCCAACCAGAGTTTTAAATCAGGCCAAGCATTAGCAGCAAGATACCAGACCATAAAAATGAGAATGGCAGTCCAAACAAGTCGGATAATTCGAGGAACATTATTGCCTTTGTACGCCAGAAAATCTTTTTCTTGTTCACTCATGTATGTCACCTTTACTTTCTGCTTTGATCGCCATTGCTTCTTCGCGGCCAGTCGATTTAAGTCTGCCCGTTCCCCACGCCCAGGCAAAAATCAACACGCTCCCGATAAAAAAACAACCGACGAATGTCCCTAAAAAAACTTTAATTGGGTAAGAATCTACTCCACAGATCAGACACGGAAGTCCGCTCGAGTTTCTTAAGATTTTTCGTAGTTTTTCCATTCCTCTGCCTCAAGTTCGAGCATTGAAAATTTGGGTGCTTCTACGGCTTCAGAGTATGTGGTTTGGCTGGCAACAAATCCTACCAATTGCGCGATAAAGAAGAGCACCACCGCCAGCGTGTAAAATACGCAAAGATACATTACGGGCTGACCCCAATCGGATCTAATTGATGTAAGCATCAAACAAATGGACGCACCGATTGCAACAAAGAGCATTAACTTTCCTATAAGAGAAAGCCTTTTATTCTCTTGGGGGGAGGTTTTCTTGTTCATAGTCATAAGATGTTTCCTTGCGATCTTTTACGCTAGCGCCCAACCATTGCAAATAAGCAACAATTGCTTTTGCTTCATATTTCGGGACAGGTACATTGTCTTTCATGTCGAAATACCAAGAGTAGCTTGGCATTACAGATTGGGGAACAATATTTGTGGGTTTGTACAAATGCGCATATTGCCAGTCATTGGATTTTTTTCCAGATTCGCGGGACAAATCAGGTCCTACGCGGCGTGTGCCGAACAGTTGGGGAAGATTCAGTGAGTTTTGATATTCCCCTGGCATGCTTACGGGACCATAACGCAAACTTTCGTTGGCAGTGGGGCGAACGAATTGGCTGTGGCAATGCCAGCAGGCTTCTGCAATATACAAGTCTCTTCCTTTTGTAAGAGCCGCCTTGTACTCCTCTACAGTTTTAAAATCTTCTTTGAAATCCTCCGGTACTTCCGTTGCGATTTCCTGCCAGGCTTCGGTTTTGTCCACCATCCAAACTGGTATGGCTGCAAGACCAATAATTGCACTAAAGAACATCAGCACACCTGCGATTAAGAAAACACCGCTGAATTTTTCAATGAATCCCATTTTATTAAGCTCCTGCCAATGATGGTTTTCCAAGACGTCCAGACTTTTTCATCTGTGAATCCTGCCATGTCAGATAAATATTGATGATAAAACACGCCTCACCCACAAGAATCATGATTCCGGTAAAGGTACGCACCCACCAAAACGGCATCGAGGCTGCTACTGAATCAATGAAAGGTGCCATGTTTTTCCACATCGTGCCTTGCATGACTCCTGCGGCAAGAAGATCTATCTGCATCAAAGAAATTGCTAAAGTCTGCATCCAGAAGTGCCAACGCGCGAGACTTTCCGAGTAAATGGGTACACTCCAAATGCGTGGGAGCAAATAATACATCCACGCCGTCACCCAAAAACTAAATACTCCGAAAAGAACAAAGTGAGAATGGCCTACCACCCAGTCAGTGAAGTGGATGATGGATTGAGCGGAGAGAGTCACTTGTACTGCACACTGAATACAAGTGATTAAGTACGCTATCGTGCCAAAAAATATCCAGCGAACGGTATAGTTCGTAGAAAGCTGTGTCCAGTCGGATGCAATAGTTGCGATAATGTTGAACACAACCGTGTAAACCACAACGTGCACTCCGATACTAGCCACAATACTTGCATACTGAGTCCACATCGGGATGGGAGAAAAAAGATAATGGTGCGCGCTGTTTAACGGATAGAAAAATGCTAATCCCCAAAAGCCGATAATAGAAAGAGCATGGCTATAGAGAGGTTTTTTCATTACAACAGGCAGAAGGTAATACACGCTAGCTATTCCCAGAGGAGTTACAAACAATCCCACTAGATCGTGAATATACATGGAAGA
>CAYNEF010000060.1:10689-14952 GCA_964396165.1 uncultured Pseudobdellovibrionaceae bacterium | reverse complement strand
GGATACTTCTGTAGAAATTGCAGCGAGAAGGAAAGTCCCGCCAGAATTGCTACGAAAATATACAAGATAGAGGCATAAAAATGCCAGGTGACTACAGTGTAATCGACGAGGCTATCGGTTTGTTTGTTGTTGTCATTCATTGAAGTGTATCCTTTTCGGAATAAATACCGCTGGCCTGACCGCGCAAGTAAAATACGTAGGCGACAAGTTCCCATCTCTTTGCTTCATCAAAAATATCCTGGAACGCTGGCATCGGAGAACCATCGAGCCCTGTCGTGATGGCTTTAAAAACATCCTTCGCTGTTTTTCCACTCTTGATAAAAGGTTTTGTTAAGTTTGCAGGCTTGATGGGCTGTTCATACGAATCTACTAATGTCTCAGCAGAAGGTCCGTTGCCGATACCTGTATCTCCATGGCAACTGACACAAGCTGAAGTGAAGTGAACCTTGCCTTTTTTTGCAGCCGCAATCAATGCTGCTTTATTTGAAAATATCGCTTGAGGTGGTTCGGGAATCGTTATCACCAGTTTTTCAGGACGCGCTTCCTTAAAATCGGGACGTAAGGAGCGGATAAACGTGATGATAGCCATCTTTTCACTGTCAGATACTTCTTGAAAAGGAGGCATGGCGGTTCCAGGGATCCCTTGGTTAATCGTTCTTAAGAGATCCGTTACCGTCGGTAAGTTTCCTGATGGTGTTGTACGAAATTTAAAAGAACCCTCCACAAGATTTCGTGGTTTGGGATTTAGCATCGCGGATCCCGGGCCTTGTCCGTCGGCTTTTTCGCCGTGACAGCCGGAGCACCGGTTCATATAGCCCTCTTTTCCGCGAGCTATCATCTCTTGTTCGGTAATTGCTTGAACTTGAGAGTTGAGAGAAAAAAGAACAGTTGTGGATGTTAATCCAAGAAGAAGCAGCAAGTATGTTTTCATATCGCCGCTAATTTTAGCAGAAATAATGCCAAGTTGAACTGTAGAGAATAAAAAGAAATGCAAAAAGCCGCGCTCAACTATTTGAGACAAAAAGAGACATTCACTCAGCAATTTTTACTTACACATGTACAGTCCATACAGGACATTTTGCTTCGCGTAAAATTTGTCTCGTCACACTTCCTAACATCATCGTGCCGATACTGCCTGTATGCGAACAGATTGCCAGCACTTCAGACTTCGACTGCTTCACAGCTTTTAAAACCCCTTGTGTAACAAAGGAAGGCTTTTTATCGAAGACTAATTCTGCTTTGACGCCGGTCTCTTTGGCTTTCGTTACCCATGTTTTTAATTCTTCTTCACGGCTTTCGAGATCTTTTTCTAAATACTGTTCATACGCTTTGTGGTGTGTAAATACAGAGTAGGTGTCGGGAATAACATATTCCACCTTATGGTAAAGAATCACTTTCGCTTTTAAATGCGACGCGATTGTGACTACTTGTTGAAATGCCTGCTCAGAAGAGGCGGACATATCGGTTGGAAATAAAATTTTTGTTACCTTAGAAGTTTTGACTTGCGGATTTACTACCAATAGCGGAGTGGATGCGTGCAAAAGCAGGGTTTCTGCAAAACTACCCGCAAGAACACGTGCAATTCCTTTACGTGCATGTGTGCTCAGTGCAATGAGTGACGCGTTGCTGTCTTTGGCATAAGTCATCAGTAAGTCTGCACTTGATCGCAGTGAATATTTGTCTGAAACCAATAGCGTGTACGGTTTTAATCCCGGTACTTTTACTTCTTTCAGCCACTTTTGCAGAATTTCTTCCGCTTTTAGGCGAAAATTTGCAGATTCAGCGTGGAATGCCTGTATTGGCAATCTCAGCTGATCTGGAGAAAGCACCGTAATGGGCTCAATTGTCACTTGCGCGTTCTTTGTAAAATTTTTAATTGCTTCCAATGTCTTTAGCTGCAATTTTTTTTCAGCGAACGGGTCAATCGCCCATAAAATACGTTCTGTCGGATGCTTCATTATTCCTCCTGATGAAACTGTAATTGTAATGACTGCATTGTCGATGCCAAGGTTATTTTTTATGTTGGATTGTTTACCAGCCACAGGTTTGTTATCCTTTATGCACTAAAAGACACTCTGGAGGCTTTGAAATGCAACGCTTGATATTTATCCTCATGGTTTTTTCCCAACTCATTTTTGCAAAGGATCGCCCTGAAATCACAACTGCGATGCAGCAGGCCTTTAATGCTTTAATGAATCTTCAACCCTATCTTGTCAGTTCGGATAAGTTTAAAGATCCCAAGTCAAAAGCTGCCATTGAAAAGGACTTGGAAACGATGAGTAAACTCAAGCACATGTTTCCTAAAAAAATGGAAGAAGAAGAACCGGGTGCTAAAGCCATTGTAGGGTTATTTGGGGAATATCTAAAAGACGTACAAAAGCGGTATAAAAGTGGGGACTATGAATATGCGAGAAACCGCATGCGCACTACCTCAGGCTTTTGTTTTGGATGCCACACTAGACTTACTGCGCAAACAAACTTCACGGATTTTTCGAGGAAAGTAGAAAATTTAGATCTCACTCCTTTTCAGAAAGCAGAAATTTTCGCGGCCACTAGACAATTTGATAAGGCACTCGGTTTGTACCAGCAGGTCCTTTCCAAATCTCCAAAGGATGAATTGGGCATGATTGAGCTGACTCGCGGATTACGGCATGCCCTTAGTATTTCAGTTAGAGTAAAAAAGAACCCGGAGCAAACATTAAAGTTACTCGATTCTGTTTCAGGCAGAAAAGACTTGCCCGAGTTTGTCCAGAACATGGTTAGCGTATGGAAAAAAGACGTTAAAGCCTGGATGGAAGAAAAAGAAACATCGGAACAACGTACAGGTGAGGAGCTTGTTGCCAAAGCAAAGTTGATGATCGAGCACGCAAGCGCACTACAAGCATTTCCTGCGGATGAATATGGTGACATTAGCTATTTAAGAGCAAGTACCTATTTGCACGAGGCGCTTGATAACAATCCAAAAGGAAAGTTTCGTGGGGAAGCACTCTACTACTTGGGTCTTTGCTATTACTCTCTGCAAGATCCCATGTTGTGGGATTTGGAAAATCTTTACTATGAAGCATGCATCAAGGAATTTCCAAAATCGGATATTTCCAAAAAATGCTACCGCAAATATGCCGATAAAATCTATTTAGGCTATACCGGCAGTGGCGGTACTAATATCCCTGAAGACGAACTTGCAAAGCTTAAGGAGCTTAGAAAATTGGCGGAATGAGTAAATTGAATGTAAAAAAAGTCGGCACGCATTCCAAGCAATTTGTTTCGCGCTTTAAAAATATATTCACGCATCCTGCATTTTGGTCGCTCACCATTGCCGGAAACGGTTGCATCCTATTAGCTGCTACCTTTTTCTACCATCTAGAAAAAGAAACAAATCCTACGATCCACGGTTTTCTTGATGCGCTTTGGTGGGCTGTCACTACAGTTACAACAGTAGGGTATGGAGATGTACTTCCGCACACGCCCGGTGGAAGAGTGCTTGGAATGGCGACCATGATCTTTGGGAGTGCTTTATTTTGTTCTTTCACTGCACTATTTGCGACTAGCATCATGACCCCGCAAATTCAGGAAATGGAAAAAGAACTGAAGGGTGTAGAAAAAGAAGGTGAAGACTTGCAGAAAGTAATCGTGCGATTGGAAAAAATGCTCGCGGAACTTAAAACGTAAGAGGAAACTGGTAAATGAATCTAAAAGAAAAAAGCATTTCAGATGTAATGACACCTCTCCCAGTAACTGTAGACCCTTCCTCCTCTCTTCATACGGTATCGCATCTAATGAGAAGATATGACATCCGCCACTTGCCCGTTCTGGAAGGGGAAAAATTAATCGGTCTGGTAGTAGAAAGAGATGTCGAAATAGTCATTCGGTTAAAACTTTATGATGCGCAAACCGAACCTGTCAGAACTCTCAT
The DNA here is from genome assembly GCA_964396165.1 of uncultured Pseudobdellovibrionaceae bacterium. Lineage (GTDB taxonomy): Bacteria > Bdellovibrionota > FAC87 > UBA2466 > UBA2466 > CALCZU01. The sequence continues at coordinate 11,039 of CAYNEF010000060.1, read as the reverse complement.
GTCGAAAGTTCCCTTGGCAGTAAGTTCAGATGCCCTGGTATCTTCCGTAATAGAAGAGATGATCCGCACAAAAGGCGACTGCGCGCTGGTATTAAAACACAGCAAAGTAGTCGGTATCTTCACCTTAGTAGATATATTGAAATTGCTCATGAATCCCTAAAAAACGTTGGCAAACAACTTGCTCTATCCAGCCATAATCCCAAATAACCCTTGGTAATGGGTAAAAATTGGTATAAACCATGTGAAATACGGGACAAAATGTCTCGCCTGGAGGCTGGATGAGCGTGTTTAAGGGCCGAATAGCGGTAATTGACGATGATGAACAAATGAGACTTCTCTTGCAGGATTTT
>CAYNEF010000060.1:0-10589 GCA_964396165.1 uncultured Pseudobdellovibrionaceae bacterium | reverse complement strand
GCTTTTCACTACTTGGTAAAGCCCTTTAAATTGGCTGAAATAATAGCGGTGGTAGAACTGGCGCTGAAACAAAATAATCTCAAAAAAGAAAATACAGTATTAAGGGATGTTGTTAAAAAGAGTTGGGGATTAAAAGGAATTGTTGGGAAGAGTAAAGCAATCAATACTGTTTTTGATTTGGTAAAGCGAGTCTCTGAATCCACTACCAATGTTTTAATTACAGGAGAAAGCGGAACAGGAAAAGAAATGGTTGCGCGCGCGATCCATCAAATGGGAAGCCGGGCAGACAAGCCGTTTGTTGCTATCAACTGTACTGCGATCCCAGAAAATCTTCTAGAATCTGAACTCTTTGGGCATGCAAAGGGATCTTTTACCGGTGCTATTTCTGAAAAACGCGGGCTGATTGCGGAAGCAGAAGGCGGCACTCTCTTTCTGGATGAAATCGGAGACATGAGTCCTGCATTGCAGGCAAAGTTGTTGCGTGTTCTTCAGGAAAGAAAAATCCGTCCTGTTGGAGATAATAATATCTACGATGTGGACGTAAGAGTGATCGCAGCCACCCACAAAGATTTAAAAAATTCCATCAAGGAAGGCACTTTCCGCGAAGATCTTTTTTACAGACTAAGCGTAATCCCCATTGCACTTCCTGCTTTAAGAGAAAGAGCGGAAGATATTCCGCTTTTGGCAGAATATTTTTTAAAGAAATACAAAGCGACTTCGGGAAATCCTCAGATCAGCGGGTTTTCAAAGCTTGCCATGAATAAGCTAATGAATTTGCGCTGGCCTGGAAATGTAAGAGAACTCGAAAATGTGATCGAACGTGCAGTCGTTTTATGTACAGGCAATCAAATTGAAGAAGAAGATATCCCCAATCCGGAACTTTCCAGTCCTCATGACACTATCAATGAGCTCACCCAGGACTTTCCTACACTTGAGGCGCTCGAAAGACGCTACATGCAGGTTATCTTGCAGAAAACATTGGGAAGAAAAGATAAAGCAGCTGAGATGCTCGGGATCAACCGCCGCACTCTTTACCGTAAAGAGCGCGAATACGGTTGGGTAGAGTCTGAAGCTTCAGTCCATTAAGAGAAAATTCGCTTAAAAGAGCAGTTGTGCGTATAATAATCTCATACCAGCCATTATAGACGTTTCACCCTTAACCAGGAGAAATGAAATATGAGATTATTGCTCACACTCAGCATGTTGGGTTTTTGTGCGCTTTCAATAGCAAACGCAAATAGAAACATGGTCACTGAGAAGGGAGCGAAAAATCGCGCACTCCTTGTCAGTGTCTCTTATGGACTGCCCGGTCTTGATAAGGATATTTCCATTATCAAATCCATTTTAAATCATAGCGCGTATCAATACACCTACCAGCATGTGGAAGAAGACGATGCCACAAAAGAAGAAGTGATCGAAAAAATCAAAGAGACAGTTCAAGGAATTGATTCCAAAGGAAGCTTCACTTTTTATTTTACAGGGCACGGTTCAAAAGGATCGATATTGCTTTCTGATGACGAACTTTTAAGTGCAGAAGAAATTAGAGATGCTATCTCCAGCGCGCGTCACGGTAAGCCGTTAGAAAGAGTAAATCTCATCTTTGATTCCTGTTATTCCGGATCTTTAGTAGATCCGCTAAAGGAAAGGGGAGTGAGCTATTCGAGTAGCCTTCAATTTGCGGATGAAGTTTTTTCCGTAATGAAAACGGGTAGGGGCTCTTACTACAATAAATTATTTGTCTTTGCCTCTTCTTCCGCAAACGAAGTTTCCTTCGCAGGAGAAGAAGGATCGCGCTTCACCGTTTCTCTACGCAATGCCTTTGAAGACTCCATTAAAAATAAGTATGGAATGGAAGAATGGGTTGCAAGAACACGCATGATCACTGAAGGCCAACGCCCCGAGGCCCGCTACATGCCAGATAATCTGCGCTTTGAAAACGTGGTTAATTAGCGAGAGGTGGTAACTCGCATTTTTCCGACGACGTCATCGGTGATGATATTCCACACTGTGGGATCCCGGTCCACTTTGTTGTGTGGGCCGCGGTATTTCATTAAATGGTTATTAGCTTCTGGAATGCTGGAAGAATGTAACCACGTGTCTTGATTCTGGTAGAAGTTTTCCCACAGTCCCACTCTTTGCAAAATCTCCTGGTTGTTTAAATCCTTCGGAGCTTGTTTACACGCAGAACCTCCCAACACTACTTGGGATTTTCCGCATTTGTAGCTGATCGGATCCAATGTAAATAAGCCAGCGATATTAATTGTAGGGCTGATGATGGACGGCAGATACATCGACATCCAACCACCATACGAATGGCCCACAATAAATACCTTCATGTCGTTAGATAATTTAGTCAGTGATTCTATTTCGTCTCTTACTCTTGTTGTATCGCCGTGTTGGATGGTATCTGGATTTTCACTCGTGATAAATTGTCCTTGTCCTTTGGGCGGCTTCACATCTCCAAGACAAGCAACTAAATAACGGATGTTTGTATCGGGTCTACTTTGTTTTACTTTAGTAAGAAACTCTTGAAAGTTGTTATACATGCCAATCGAAGTTGGCCCCGTTTTGTTACAGGAAGAATATCCTCCCAGCGCAACAAACAAGACATCAGTTGTCGGTGCAGCAACAACGGGTGAAAGATAAAAAAACAGTCCAATTAAAGTAAGATAATTTTTCATGAGCAGATTGTTATTGCTGAAAATCCATCTGCCAAGTCGCACTAGGACAAAGCTGTATAAAAGTGTTCCAAAATGCAATCACTCTAAATGTTCGTATCGACACAATTGTTTTTGAAGTTGTCTAAACTGTAGACACCTCGAAACCAGTTGCTAGAGCGGCTCTTTGACTGTGTGCGTTAAATTAGTTATAATATTAAAAGTGAAGAAAAAGGAGGTGTCTCATGAAGAAACAAATGAGAAGCCCAAAGCGTGCAGAATCCTGGAAGCAAGATGAGCATAGCTCACTCTATCTCCATCTCTGCCACGTATGTAACAAACTCAATGAGTCGAACGATGAGATTCATGAGTGTAGTAAATGTCAGGCTGTCTTCACAATCGACGCTCCGGCAGCAATTACCCGAACATCGGGTTCTGCTCAAGAGTGGGATGAGGACTTCAGCGAAGGAGAACTTCCTGAAGGCTTGGAACAATTGGCAGAAGAGATGATGGAGGAAGAACAAGCTCAAAAAGACTTCCACCATAATCCACTACCATTTGGTCGCAAAAAGACAGCGCCACTCACAGGTTTGAAAGTACACTGGTAATTTCAGGCTTGTAAAAATTTGCCAATCATTAAAATCCTGGGGAACTTTTTTTAAAAAAAATCGTAATTCTTAATCTTACCTTGGCAAAAAACTTTGCCACCTTTGCCCCCTTAATGGATAAATTAACTGAGGCCAAAATTCGATATGAGTATACTTTAATATTGCAAAAATATTGCACTAACTGGATAATTTTTGAACTCGGAACTGGCTTGCGATTGCGGTTTTAAATTTCTAGTATTTTGAATGGAAGTCCCCCCCATGAAATTCCAAAATCTAGTTTTGGTCCTGATTATTTTAGCAAGTGCGAAATTCTCTTTTTCCGCCTCTTGCGATGATCTTTTTAAAGGAATCAGCAGTACATGCCCAGCTTGGCAGTGTGGAACAAATATTTTTCGCTTAGTAGAGGCCTACACCAAGAATCAAATCGACCTAAAGCATTTTGATGTGGTTTTTGTGGCAGGGGCCAAAAGATCTTTTGCAGGCTTGCCACCAGCGATAACCCAATTCGAAGTTCAAACACGTCACGGACAGATGTACTTTAAAGTACACTTTTTCTTAATGGAGAATGCAACCGGAAAGATCTTTGACCCAGACTTTCAATCTGAACCTGTCATGCTCAGGGAGTACGCTCAAAAAATGTACGGCTCTGATAATCTAGACGCACTTCAAGTCAAAAGACTAGGCGCCCATCAATACTATGACCTCGTCCGATCACTTAGGGCTGAAAATCAATCTGACATGATGCCGGTAGTAAAACACATCGAAGGGCCAACACCTCAGTGGCCAATGACGTCATTTTCAGAGATTCTTAAAGGGTTTTAAAAGTGTAGTGAAAAGAATTTACCTGATTCCAAATTATGCAGGTAAACAACTGCTACCTATAAAATCAGTTATTAATTCTTAATCTCTACCTTGGCAAAAAACTGATTCGCCTCTATCTTGCTCTCTCCCATCTCAACAACTTTCTCATGAATCGACTTAATATCCGAAGCAAATCCATGTCGGATATGGTCATATTTTTCACCATGTAGAGAGGCCGAAATTTGTTTGCCGTCAAAAGTATCAAATACGATGCGATGAGCGAGAAACTTTTCCGATTCAAAGAGTTTCGATAGTTCGTTTAAGAATGCAACCATCAGTGTTTCTCTTGTGGCACCGGTAGCCGTGACAGTTCTTTTTTCGATTTCTTTGATCAGATCTAAATCTACAAGCAAGTCAGTCATCGCAAGAGCACTATCGATGTATAACCGCTGCATCGAGGGGGCAGTGACGATAAAACCGCAATGTTTTTGGTTGTTAATAGACTCGTAGGAAAGTGCTCGTTCAGCCATTGGATCATTTTACAAAAAAGACAAAAAAAAAGCGACCCCGCAAATAAGCGGGGTCGCATTATTTTTTAATCTTATAGTTCGTCAGGCTTTTTACCTGCCGCAAGGAGTCTTCTCTTATCGAGATTGTATTTCTCGACTTTGTTGATTAACCCTGCGCGTGAGATGCCGAGTTCTTTCGCAAGGCGGGATTTGTTCCAGCCTGTACGTTTAAGACCTTCGCGGATCATTTCACGTTCGAGTTCTTCCAGAGCATCTCTTAACTTACCCTGGATTCTGACACCTTGTACTTTGTTCCGTTCACCGAACTCGCGGATTCTTGCAGAAAGCATATCTACTGTGATTTTGCTTTCGGCGCCTGCGAGAACTGTGACGCGTTCCATTTCGTTTTCTAGTTCGCGGATGTTACCTGGCCAGTGGTAATCAAAGATTTTTTCCAGAGCACGTTTTGTGATCTGTTTGCTCTTGATACCTTTTTCAGCCGCAGAGCGAGCTAAGAAATGGTCACAAAGGATTGGAATATCTTCCTTTCTGTCTCTAAGTGGCGGTACAGTGATGTTGATCACGTTAATGCGGTAGTAAAGATCTTCTCTGAACGTACCTTTTTCCACCATGTCTTTTAAATCCTTGTTCGTTGCCGCAAGGATTCGGACATCCACTTTACGAGTCTCAGTAGCACCGACTGGAATGAATGTACCTTCTTGGATGACACGCAGGAGCTTCACTTGCATGGTCGGAGAAGTATCCCCGATTTCATCGAGGAAGAAGGTTCCTCCGTCAGCCATTTCAAACAACCCTTTCTTATCTTTGATAGCTCCAGTGAAGGAACCTTTGATATGACCAAAGAGTTCAGAATCTAAAAGGTTATCGTTAAATGCAGAACAGTTCTGCGTAACGAAGGCCTTTTCTTTTCTGGGAGAGTTGTAGTGAATTGCTTTTGCAATCAATTCTTTCCCAGTACCGTTTTCCCCTTGAATGAGAACGGTGCTTTCAGAGTTTTTAATCTTATCGAGCAGTGCGTATGTGTCCTGCATCGGTTTGGATTTACCGATCATGTTGTCATACTTGTATCTTGTGCCGAGTTCCTTATTCAGCTCCTGAATACGGTCATCTCGCATCGAGATTTCCTTATGCAGAGTGCTAATTTCTTTAGAGACAAGATCCGCAAGCTCGTTAAAGTAGGGCAATTCTTCTTTCCCCAGCGTCTTGATCTTGTTTACGGCAATATCAATTTCCTGGTTAGGAAGATTAAAGTGCGCAAGAGCTTTCGCGAATTCTTTTTTCTGCGATTCGCTCACACCTTCTTTATAGTAACCAACGCAAACGACTGTTCCCATAAATTCATTGTCGATGACAATGGGGAAGCAAGCTGCCTGGAAGTTCGGAAGGTAGTCTTTAGTAAGCTCTTTTTCCTGAGTTTTTCTTAAGTCCATCGCCGTGTTTCTTACAAACTCGGCAATGCTTTCAAAACCTTCATCTCTTTGCATCAAAAGAGAGACGACTGGATTGTGGAAATCTTTTTTCTTTCCTTTTTCAATCAGTTTTAAATTGCCTCTGTCATCAGCAAAGAAGACGTCGATATGCCACCAACGGGCAATCACTTCTTTTAATTTTCTGATGACGTGAATATGTTCAAATTCATCCCAATTAATCATGTTAGCCTCCAACCCTGTTTCTAAGTTTTTTTCTTGGGACGCTACTGACTTTTTTCTGTCGACTGTCTACGTTTTTTCTACTGTAGAGACATTCGACTGTATATTTTGTCAGCTGTCGTATTCCAAGACGTCTACTTATCACTCAGTGTACAGAACATAACATGCCGTGTCAATAATTTGCCGTCGAAATTAGTGACAACAATTATGAAATTTTCGACACAATTTTTATAAACTTAAAATTTCAGATAGATACTGAGACGTATAAGGTAACTTCTTAGTCGCCAATTCTTTGGGCGTACCAAAAGCTGTGACACTTCCACCACGGTTTCCACCGTCTGGTCCTAAGTCGATGATAAAATCGGATGCACAAATTAATTGCAAGTTGTGTTCAATGACTACAACAGAGTGTCCATTCGCGATTAATTTTCTTAAGACTGTAATAAGTTTTGCCACTTCATTAAAGTGCAGTCCTGTCGTCGGTTCATCGAAGATAAACAGCGTGGCGCTTCGGGAAGAAGAGGTCTGCGAAAGTTCTCGTGCGATTTTTAATCTCTGCGCTTCGCCCCCAGACAGAGTGAAACCTGATTGCCCCAGTCGCAAGTAGCCTAAACCTACTTCTATAAGAAGAGAAAGTTTTGATCTCAGTGAAGGAACCCCTTTGAAAAAATCAAACGCTTCATCGATAGTCATTTTTAAAATATCATCGATGTTTTTGCCCCTATATCTAATGGCAAGAATGCTGGGCTTAAATCTTTTTTCATCGCAGGTCTGGCAAGGCACCCAGACGTCTTCCATAAACACCATGTCGATTTTAATTCTTCCTTCGCCTTCGCAAGTCTCACATCTTCCACCTGGTACGTTGAAAGAAAAGTGTCCGGGACTTAAGCCACGCTTCGTACTGTCTGGAGTACTTGCTAAAAGTGATCTCACTTCATCGTATCCTTTGATGAAGGTGAGGGGATTGGAGCGGGAAGAACGACCAATAGGTGTTTGATCCACTAATTCGACAGAGTTTAAATTCTCTACTCCACTAATGGATTCAAATTTCTCAATTTTGGAGTTTTCATTGTGAAATACTTTTGCAAGTGCTTTGTAGAGCGTATCTACCACCAAAGTACTTTTGCCAGATCCCGATACACCGGTAACCGTAACCAGTCTTCTTAGAGGGATTTTGACATCGATATTTTTTAAGTTGTTGCCGCTTGCTCCGGTAATTTCGATACAGTCTTCAAACTTGTCAGGAAGTGGGCGTAATAAGGAATGCCGGCATTCTTCTCTCCAGTTTTTTACTGCATTAGATGTTTGGGTTTGAGAAAGAAAAAACGAATGCTTAGTTCCCTCAAAGACAACTTCCCCGCCTCGCGTCCCACTACCGGGTCCCATATCAATAATGTGTTCGCCCCATTCGATTACTTCAGGATCATGTTCTACAACGAGTAAACTATTTCCTAGTGAGTGCAATCTATCGAGTACTTTTAATAGTTGTGCCGTGTCTTTTGGATGCAATCCGATGCTTGGCTCATCGAGAACATACATCGTGTCGCTTAAGCCTTGGCTTAATTGTGTTGCCAAGAGAATGCGTTGGTACTCTCCGCCAGAAAGTGTGCGCGTGTGGCGTGAAAGAGTGATGTAGTCTAACCCCACAGTCGTTAAGTAATCTAGCCGTCTATCCAGTTGTGAAAGGATATCTTCTGAGATTTTTTTCTCTCGGGGGGTGAGTTTTAACTTTTTAATAAATTCAAAACAGTCACCGATCGTCATCTGCATGACTTGGGCAATATTGTAAGTACCCACTTTTACCATTAAAGCGCTGGAATTTAGACGATCCCCTTTACAGTCGGGACAAGTGAAAGGGGAAACATAACGGCTGATAAAGACTCGGATCTGCAATTTGTATTTATCTTCTTCGAGAAGTTTAAATACGCCTCTAACGCCTTTAAATTTCTTATGACCGTTAAAGACCATGTCCTTATGCGCTTTAGAAAGTTCTTTATAAGGCAAATCCGCATCAATACGCATTTCTTTGCAAAACTCGAGAAGCTTTTTTTGCCAATGGCGTAAAGAAGGCTTTGTAAAAGGATCAATCGCTCCTTCTGAAAGGGCAAGTTTGGGATCGGGGATCACTAAATCTTCATCTACTTCAAGCGTGTTTCCAAAGCCCTTGCACTTTTGGCAAGCGCCGAGAGGACTATTGAAGGAAAAAGCAGTAGAAGATTTAGGATACGAAATTTCCTTACACTTGGGACAGCAAACAAGGGTTGTAAAAGTGTCGATAAGTTTTGTTTTTTTATTCTCTTCTAAAAATACCTGGGCCTCATTTTTTCCCAGCGCCATCGCTTGTCTTAAACTTTCTGAAAACCTGGTCAGAGTCGCTTCCTCTTTTTGCAAACGTACTCTATCGATGAGTACATAAGCTTCTTTCCATTTTTTGGGGAATGCTTGGATGAAGTCTTCAAGAAGAACGACTTCGTTACCTACGATCATTCTGGAATACCCGCTGCGCAAGTTTTCTTCTAGAACTGCAATCGTTTCTTCTTTTTTCTTCAAGGGCGCAAAATGAAAAGCGATGACTACGGAACTCTGATCGTGTTTTTTTAATAAGGATTCAAAGATTTCTTCTGACGTGAGACGCTTTTTGGGGATCTCGCATTTTGCACAATATTCCACGCCGATTTTTTCGAAAAGTAGTCGAAAGTGATCTGCAATCTCAGTGGTTGTCGCAACGGTTGCCCTCGAATTTCTTACGGGGTTTACCTGTTCAAGGGCAATGGTGGGAGGGATGTTTTGAATCTTATCTACAAGAGGAGCTTTAAACCGTTCTAAAAACTGCCTCGCATAGGTCGAAAGGGACTGCATGTAGCGTCTTTGACCTTCTGCGTAAATAGTTTCAAAAGCCAAAGAAGATTTTCCCGATCCCGAAGGCCCGGTAACAATAACGCGGCGACCAAGAGGCACAGTGATATCAATATCCTTGATATTGTTCTGCTTCACTCCGGTCAATGTCAGAAGGCGATTGTTTCCAGCCACTGCTTTCTTGTCCTTTTCTCTCAAATCCCCTAACATTAACTACTAAACATAATCTAAATACACGAATATGCAAAAGGGAACTCGCTTAGTCTTAGCTTTAATTCTCGCCACTGCCATGGGCTTTGGCTGCGTCGTTGCGCTCGTCATCGACACTGTGACCAATGTTCCCGATTTCAGTGAAATGCGGGGAAAAGTCATGGTCCCCATCAAACTAGCCAATAAAGAAAAATCCGAAAAAGAAATGGGCCCCAAATCCAAAGGATGGGTTCCTATCAGCCAACTTTCCAATCATGTTTTAATGGCGGTGATTGCCTCCGAAGACACTAGTTTTTTTAGCCACAAGGGAGTTGATTACCACGAGCTTAAAGAAGCGGTAAAAAAAGATTGGGAAGAAAAAAAATGGGCCCGCGGCGGAAGCACCATCACGCAACAAGTGGTAAAAAATGTTTATTTAGGCAAACAAAAAACTCTGTGGCGAAAATTCAAAGAATTTTTTTGGGCGGGAGAACTTGAAAAAACTCTCACCAAATCTGAAATTTTAAATTTCTACGTCAATATGGTGGAGTGGGGGCCAGGGATCTACGGGATCAGAGAAGCCAGTGAACATTATTTTAATGTGCATCCATCTCTTGTCACGGCAAAGCAAGCTGCGTTTCTAGCGATGTTACTTCCTTCTCCTATCAAATATCACAGCTATTTTGAAAAGAAGATGCTTTCACCTTGGGCAAGTAAGCGAATAGGTCAGGTGTTAAGAGTGATGAACCGCATGGGTTTTGTCGATGAAGACACCTACAAAGAAGCTTTGGCGGAAAAACTCTGGGGCACAACTGGTGAAATCAATATTCAAACGGCTGAAAAAAGCGATGTGCCAGCAGAAGAGCCTGCAACCGAAGTCAGTTCTCTTTTGAATCCACCCATAGAAAAACTCAAAGCGAAAGCAGAAGAACAAGAAGCTAAAACGGCTGCAGAACCTGCTGAAGACAGTGTGGTGGATACCAAAACAGATGCTGTAGAATCTCCCGAAGTCGCAAACCGCCCAGACGAAGTTAAAAAAGAAGTCGCTCCTGCACCCAAAGAAGAGCCTTCCGAGCCTGTAGCGCCCGAGCCTATTGAGACTCCCGAAGTAAGCCCCGAACCCTGATTTTATTATTTATCTAATTTAAATAACCTTGCAGCATTGTCGTAAAAGACAGCTTGCCAGTGTTCAGGTGGAATGGCGCGTTTAATCGCGTCTCTGTAAGACGTAATTTTCAAAAGTGGGTAATCGGTTGCGAACATAATTTTCTTTGGGTTTTCGACATACAACCAAAACCA
>CAYNEF010000059.1:0-18647 GCA_964396165.1 uncultured Pseudobdellovibrionaceae bacterium | reverse complement strand
TTTTCTCCTTAGGGTAGAAGGTAAAGAACTGGAAACAAGAAAATCCAAACCAAATCCACAAAATGCCAATACAGTCCGGATATTTCTATTCTACCAGTAAAACGCTCAGGTTGGGTATGCCACATCTTGCTACCAGGCCCGACTAAATAGGCATTCGCAATTATACCGCCGATAATGTGCAAACCGTGTAGACCTGTCATCGTAAAGTAAATCGCGTAAAAGGTATGGGAAGCAGGTGTGTGACCGACTTCAAATTTGTGGTGGTATTCAAAACCTTTTACGATCAAAAAGATGATGGAACACAAAATAGTGAGACCCATATGCAATTTGAATTTCGCGAAGTCTTTTAACTTTAAAGACGCCCACGCCATTACCATGGTCACGCTTGAAGTGATCAGGATAACAGTATTGAAGGTCGCTAGCGGCACATTCAATTCGCCTGATGGCCAATCTGTGGAACCGTTTCTTAAAATAATGTAGGTCGAAAACAATGCTCCGAACAACATGACTTCAGAAGCCAGGAACAACCAGATTCCCAGTTTTGCGTTCGTCACACCTGTTAATGGGTGCGGCTCATCGACATAAGGGATAATGATATTAGCTGACATGAAATTCTCCTATGCTTTAAATTGTGGTATCGCGTTGTTTGCAACATCAAATGCATACGGTTCGCGATAAACTTGTGGTGGTGTGGGGAAATTTTCGTGTGGAGGAGGGCAAGTTGCAGCCCATTCCAACGTAGTTGCATCCCACGGATTATTAGATTCGCACTTTTTACCAAACTTCCAACTGGTAAACATATTGATGATAAAGGGAATCTGCATCACAGCTAAAGCCCAAGCAGAATAAGACATAAGCTTATTCAAGTCTTGAGTTGCAGCTCCGTGCATATAAACCGTTTGATCATACAAACGTCTGGAAACCCCAGCCATGCCCATAAAGAACATCGGCATGAAAATTCCGTTGATTGCGATAATCGATCCGAAGAAATGTACTTTGCCCCAGACTTCGCTCATAAAACGGCCAGTAATTTTGGGGTACCAGAAATAAACACCGCCCATTAAAGCGAACAATGTTCCCGGAGCCACAACATAGTGGAAGTGGCCAATCACATAATAGGTGTCGTGCAAGTGGATGTCAGATGCAGTCAATCCTAAGGGAAGACCTGTCAGACCTCCGATTGCAAACATCGGCAAAAATGCCAACGCAAACAACATTGCCGTATTGTAACGAATAGATGCTCCCCAAAGTGTGAGCAGATACGTCGTTAAAATGATCACGGATGGGATAGAAATAATCATCGTTGTTGTCTGGAAGAAATTAGAGAGTGTGACTCCCATTCCAGTCATAAACATATGATGCGCCCAAACGATGAAGGACATGAATCCTAAAAACACCATCGAGTAGACCATGGTTTTATAACCGTAAAGAGGCTTTCTTGTGTTGGTAACATAAATTTCACCAATCACTCCAATCGCAGGAAGAATTAAAACGTATACTTCCGGATGCGCAAGAAACCAGAAAAGATGTTGCCACAATAGTGGGTTACCACCACCGCTGACATGCAGTGGCTCTCCGCTGACTACAAGTCCGCTAGGAAGAAAGAAACTGGTTCCAGCTACACGATCCATCAACTGCAGAACGCCTGCTGCTTCAAGAGGAGGAAAGGCAAGCAAAAGCAAAAATGCAGTTACTACCTGCGCCCACACATGAAGTGGCCAGTGCATGAATCCCATTCCTTTAGCTCTTAATTGAATCGCTGTTACAAGCGTATTCAAACCGCCTAATAAGGAAGAAGTGATTAAGAAAACCATTCCGATAATCCAGATGGATTGTGCATTATTTGCGATATCAGAAAGCGGAGGATAGGAAGTCCAACCGGAAGCAGCGGCGCCGCCTTCGAAGAAGAAGCTTGCCAGCATCGTCACGCCACCGCAGAAGTACACCCAGTAACTCATCATATTGAGTTTAGGGAATGCCATATCTTGAGCGCCCACTTGAAGCGGAACAAGATAGTTACCAAATGCGCCGACCGCCATTGGCACAACACCCAAGAACACCATGATGGTTCCATGCATTGCACCGAATTGGTTGTACAATTCAGGAGTCAGAACGCCGTCTTCTGAAATCATTTTACCGATGAAAGGAATGGCTTGTCCTGGAAAGGCTAGCTGCCATCTCATCATCAGCATCAAACCGAATCCGAAAAGCAGGAAGAAAGTAGCAGTGATACCGTACTGAAGTCCGATTACTTTATGGTCGATTGAAAAAATATACTTTTGCCAAAAAGGCATTTCATGATGCCCTTCGTGTGCATGACTGTGTCCGTGGTCGCTCATTACTTTTTCTCCGTTGTCTCAGTGGTTGGTGCCGCTGCAGCTGTATCAAGTCCTAAAGCTTTGTGTTCTTCATCCAGCCATTTGTCGTAATCTTCTTGAGTCATGACTGTGAAGGTTCCCTTCATTCTATAGTGGCCAATACCGCAAAGTTGGGCGCAGGCAATTTCAAACTGGCCTGTTTCCTTGGCTTGAAACCAAATGGGAATATCCATTCCGGGAATGACGTCTTGTTTTACACGCATCACCGGCAAGAAGAAGCTGTGGATCACGTCTTTTGCTTTTAAGGTAACAATGACGGGCTTATTCACTGGGATTCTCAAATCATTGAGCATCATGACATCGTCTTTGCCTTCAGCGCTGTCTCTATCAATACCTACGGGATTTGTGCCATCGATTTTTTCAATCATGGTTTTGCCAAAGACGCCGTCTTTACCTGGATAATGGATATTCCAGGCGAACTGTTCTGCAGTGATAATGATATTGACCGCATCTTTTGTATCCGGAAATTCTGTCTTCACTTTCGCCCAGATAGGAAAAGAGAAGAACACGAGCAGGATAACTTCAACAGCTACCACGCCAATTTCCAAAAACTTTGGAAGACTGAAATGTTTTGGTGTTATGTCGGCTTTGTGGCCGTCGCGTGCTCTAAAACGGATGAGACAGTAAACAAGGTACGCACCCCAACCGATAAAAAGAATCGCCATAAAATAGTGTAGCGTGTTGATCAGATGATCAATGCCTTCACCGTGGGCAGAGATGTTGGGTGGTAGCCAGTAGCCGTATTTGTATTCCATTAGATGATACCCCTGATGTTTCCTGTTTGTAGGAATTGTAAACGAAGAAAACTAAAAATTGTAGAAAGATTCACCATAGTTGCAAAAATAATTTTTCCAAATCCTGTAGACGATTAATCTTTCCCTCTTTCCTAGTCAAGGCTCTAGGGGTAGTTTTGTTATATGGAAATTAAATATTTATCGGGTTTAGGAAATAATTTTGAGACAGAATGTCTACCGGGCGCACTTCCAAAAAATCAGGCGTCTCCGCAAAAACCAGCGTATGGACTTTACGCCGAGCAATTGTCGGGAAGTTCTTTCACTATGCCAAGGCATGAGAATTTCAAAACCTGGTTTTATCGAATCCGTCCTTCTGTTTTACATTCCTCTTACAAACTTATGTCGATGGGGCACTGGAGAAGTGGACCATTTTCTGAAATGCCTGTTCCGCCAAGCCAGATGCGGTGGGACCCGATTCCAGCGCCGACAAAAAAAGCAGATTTTATTGATGGAACGATTACTCTGGCTGGTAACGGAGATGTAGAAAACCATAAAGGTTGTGCTGCACATATTTACTCTATCAACCAACCCATGGGAGATCGTTACTTTTGTAATGCAGATGGGGAAATGCTTTTTCTTCCAGAAAAAGGTTCTATTAAGGTAAGCACTGAGTGCGGCGTGTTAGAAGCAGGCCCTAAAGAGTTGCTTGCGATACCGCGCGGCATGAAATTTAAATTGGATCCTCTATTAAATGATGGAACTTTTTGCAGAGGGTACATCTGCGAAAATTATGGCGCACCGTTTCGTTTACCTGGATTAGGTCCTATCGGTGCGAATGGCCTTGCCAACCCACGTCATTTTCTTTCTCCAGTAGCTGCATATGAAGATAAAGAAGGCAGTTGCAAACTTGTCACTAAATTCTTGGGCGAGTTGTGGGAATGCGAAATGGATCACTCACCATTAGATGTAGTGGCCTGGTGGGGTAATTATGCGCCGTATAAATATAATCTTGATTTGTTTAATACGATTGGCACTGTCAGTTTTGATCATCCCGATCCTTCCATCTTTACAGTGATGACCTCTCCGTCAGAAATTCCCGGACAATCCAATATCGACTTTGTGATTTTTCCACCGCGTTGGATGGTGGCAAAAGACACATTCCGTCCGCCGTATTACCACCGTAATTTCATGAGCGAGTTCATGGGACTTATTACAGGTCAATATGATGCAAAAGGGGATGGCTTTGTGGCGGGGGGAAGTTCCCTGCACAACTGCATGTCAGCGCACGGACCAGATGCCGCGACATTTGAAGGCGCAACCCATGCGGAATTAAAACCGGAATACTACGACAATACGCTAGCTTTTATGTTTGAAAGTAATCTCGTTTTTAAACCGACGCCGTTTGCGATGACTTCCCCCATTCTGCAAAAAAACTATCTCGATTGCTGGAAGGGTTTAAAAAAGAATTTCAAGGTGTGACAGGGTTTGTTATTTCACGGAGATTATTCGATCGTCCCATTTTTCGAAAGCCTGAGAATAGAGTCCGTGGTTTTTCCATTATAAGAGGAAAATTCTCCTCCTATATAGATGTCCAAAGAGCCATCAGAAGCTAATTTGAGTGTTGCCCCGGAAGAGTTTAGCCCCGTACCTGTGACAAAAGAATTATCCAGTGAGCCAGTTGAGTTGATTTTAGCTAATCTACCTTGAGCGACTCCTTGGTATTGGGTGAAGGATCCTGTGACGAAAATTGAAAAATCCTCATTCACGAATATTGAGTTTACACTGCCATCAAAACCACTGGCAGATTGAAAAGCGGAATCCATACTTCCGTCAGTATTTAATTTTGCAATAGCCGAAACAGAATTTCCGTTAAAGCTTGTGAAATCTCCTCCCGCAAAAACACTTTCGTTTGCATCTAGTGCAATACTCCAAACGGGTAAATCAAACCCTGAGCCTATATTGAATGTAGTATCCAAAGTTCCATCCGAGAGTAACCGGACAAGATTCTGGGTAGTTACTCCGTTATAAGTAGTAAAGTCTCCTGCAGCGTAAATCTTACCATCCGCGGTCACAGCCAATGCCCACACAGTTCCGTTGAACCCACCTCCCGTGCTAAACGATGGATTTAAACTGCCAGTGGAGTCCAGTTTCACAAGACCCGAAACTGTAGTTCCATTATAAGAGGTAAATTGCCCACCACAGAGTAATGCGCCATTTGATGATGCAAGAGCATTTACACTTCCATTAAAACCGCTGCCAGAATTAAAGTCCGAGTTTTTTGTGCCATCTGCATTCAGCTGGATTATTTTGCCAACACTTTGTGCATTATAGTGTAAGAACTGACCCGCAAAGATGTATTTGTTACTTTGAAAGGGGGAAAGAATTGCCGCATTTACCTGCGCATCAAATCCCGTACCGACTGAAAAACTGGAATCAATATTCCCGTGTCTGTCTACTTTTACTATCTTCTCGCTATTTTGATCCGCATAACGAGAAAAACTTCCTGCGAGTATCACGCTTCCATCAGGGAGTGGCAAAAGGGTATTAACTTTCTTACTTGCCCCTGTGGACTCTAAAAACGTAGGGACCAATGTACCCGTATCACTGATTCTCACAAGATGGTTCACACCTTTTGTCCCGTAGTTTTTAAAGCTCCCGCCGACTAGAATTGAACCATCACTTATTTTTTTTATTTTCAAAACCGAATCTGAAAAACCACTTCCGACAGCAAAAGAACTATCTACACTTCCCTGAGAATTTAATTTTACAAGCCGGTTTACTGTTGTACCTTGGTAACGCGTAAAATCTCCGCCTACGTACACTTCATTCGCATCTGCATCGAGTGGAGCCAAAGTTTTAACAATCGCATTAAAGCCTGAACCGTAGTTGAACATTGGTTCTTTATTCCCGTTACTTGTAAGCCTAATAATCCGATTCGCAGTCACTCCTTTGTAGGAAGTAAATTCTCCTCCTAAATAGAGGCCATCGCTTGAATCAATGATCATCGCTAACACAGTGCCATTTGTTGCCGTTGTCGTATCGAAAGACGTATCTCTTGCGCCCGTAGAATCCATACGCACTAGGTTCTGTGTCACATCCCCTTTATAGGAAGAGAAATTTCCACTGAGAATAATTCTGTTATTAGAGTCGATTCCAATAGCATTTATACTGTTACCTACGAAACCCGTCCCCAAAAATAATGTATTATCCACACTTCCATCTTCATTGAGTCGTGCAAAAAGAGAACTAAATTGTCCTGCCACCAAAACTTTATTGTTACTATCTACTTCGATCGCAAGCACTGTGCCATCTAACCCCAATGCTTCATTAAAAGAAGAATCCAAAGTTCCATCACTATTGAGTCTTATCAAATGAGGCGCAGCGCTGCCATTGTAACTGGTAAAGTCACCGCCAACGTAAAGCTTCCCATTGGGGAGTGATTTAATAGCACGTACTTCAGCATCAAACCCGCTGTTTAACGTGAAGGTAACTGGCTGAAAATCGACACCAAACTTATTTAAATGAGAAGCTAGGTGGTCTGAGAAGGTAGAAAATTCCCCCCCCACATACATTTCTCCTGTTTGCGTTGTCTCTACCGCATAGATATCGTCGTCAAAACCCTTTGCTTGATTGAAACTACCATTAGTTGTACTGGCTAAAACTCTTAGAGAAGTAGAAGCATTGGAAGCACCATCAGAATAACTAAGAGTCCAGTCTAATGAATTTGTACTTACGGTATTATTTGTTAACTGGATATTCAAAACACACGAATTACTTGCTGCTAAACTTTTAGCACAAGTAGACGAGGCGAGTGAAAAAGGACTGGATAGGGTAGAGAAAGATAAATCTTCTGCCGTGGTATCTCCCGTATTTTCAATTAACACGGAACGGACTACTGAAGCAGGCAAGTCGGCTACCCCGAAATCCAGTTTAACATCTGAAAATTTCACTATTGCTCTATTTTTCGAAATACCTATTACATTTTTTTTGAGAAAATCTTTTACACCAGAAATTTTATACTCGATTGTGATATCAGAAGCGTAACTACCGGCCTGTTCGGGTGAAAAAGCGAATGTAAGATCGCATTTGGATACTCCCTGCATCTCAGCACACTGACCAGAAACTTGTTTGAATACTGGGTTAGAAAATTGGATGCCGATCAGTTCTGCAGTCTGCACACTATTATTTGTGAGAGTGAAAACGACATTCTTTGTAGTGCGAGTAAGTAAAGTACCGAAATCATATACCGCACTTGGGTCGCTTTCGGAATCCGCTTGAATCGTCAATTTTGATGATCCAGTTTGGGGATTTTTATTTGCGGCCTCTTCAGTATTGGAATCATTGGAACAAGAAGTAAAAACAAGAAGTAAGAGAGAGAGAATTACAGTCTTCATTCTCTTATTCTATCACAAGCGAATGCAACAAAGGCCGCCTGACTCAGAGAGTTAACTACTCCTCTTCTCCAGAGAAGGACTGTAAGAGTTCCATTGCTGCTTTTTTATTCACACCCAGCTTCAAAATTTCTTCGAGCGTAGTTTCTTTTATCGCATCAATGCTTCCAAAGTGCCTGAGCAGTTTCTCTCGCGTCAGATTTCCTACGCCCTTAACATCTGTAAGTGAAGATTCTTGGAATGTTTTTTTGTTTCGGCGAATTCTGTGATTCTTCACCGAAAAACGATGCGCTTCATCCCTGACTTGTTGCAAAAGTCTCAGAGCTGGGTGTCCTTCTTTTAGCAAAATGGGATTTTTTCTGTTGGGAACAAAAATGCGCTCTTCAGATTTTTCCACTTCTTTTCTTGTAAAAGCGCTACTGGTCCTTGATTTTGCCAGCGAACAAACAGGAATTGTGATTCCTAAGTCATCCATCGCTTTGATGGCAGATCTTAACTGGCCTATTCCTCCATCGATCATAAAGAGATCCGGCGGTGGATTGTTTTCGTCTTTCAGACGTCTAGTCACCGTTTCATAAATCATCGCGAAATCATCTTGTCCCAATACAGTTTTTGGATGATAGACACGGTATCTATTTTTAAACGGTCGCTCTTCATTGAAGTGCACAAGTGCTACTGCCGGCTCGTCGCCCTGAAAATTAGAAACATCAATGCCTTCTATTTCTTGTGGAGGATCTTTTAATCCAAGTGCCTTTTGCAACTCAAGTGTAGCTGATGCTTTAGTCAGTTTTTCTTCTTCCTGGAAAATCAATTTAGCATTTTCATATGCCATTCCCAAAAGTCTAAGAGGTTTTTCAGAGCGAGGAATTCTAATATGAACTTTTTTCTGCGCTTTCTTGGTCAGAAAAACTTCCAGCACGTCGCGTCCGGGGAAATCTGTTGCAAGCCACACTTCATCCGGCACTAAAGCCATTTGATAGTACTGTTCTAGAAACGAGCGTACTGTTTCTTCAACCGAGTCCAGTACCAGTGGAATTTTCTCTATTTTTCTGCCAGTAAGAAATCCAGAGCGGATAAACAGCACTACAATGCAGATCTTCTCACCGGAAACAAAAAGACCGATAATATCGATGTCTTTCAGTTTTTCCGTAAGTACCGCGTTTTGCTTCTCCGTTATTTTTTCAACCGATCGAATCTTGTCCCTAAAACCTTTTGCACGCTCGTATTCCATTTTGTCAGAGGCAGCTAACATTTCTTTTTTAAAGGTCGTAAGAAGTTCCTTCTTCTTACCTTTTAAAAATAAAATCGCATCTTGTATTTGCTTGCTGTAATCCTTCTCACTCACATAGCCTACACAAGGAGCCGTGCATGTTCCGATTTCATAATTTAAACAAGGACGCGTACGGTTTTTAAACTTGCTGTCTGAGCAATCGCGAATTTGAAAAGTCTTCAGTAAAAACCTGCCAATTTCATTTACTCCAGCGCTGTAGGGACCGAAATAACGTGTAGTCGGAGTAGCCACAATTTTGCGTGTTATTCGGAACTGCGGAAAAGGATGAGTAAAATCGAGAGCGACGTAAGGAAAATTCTTGTCATCCTTCAGTCGAATATTGTATCGCGGACGATGTTTTTTGATTAAGTTGCATTCCAGAAGCAATGCTTCCAGTTCTGTATTGGTTACCGTAAATTCAAGTTCATGAATTTTTTTAACAAGCGTCTGGGTTTTTGGCGATTGCCCTTCAGGCTTTTGAAAATACGATCGGATGCGGTTTCTTAGATTTTTCGCTTTGCCAACGTACAAAATACGCTTTTGGTTATCGCGCATAATATAAATACCAGGACCTGTAGGCCATTCTTTGATGCGTTCCAGTATTTCCAGATGTTTGCCTTGCGGTTCCATGCTGACATTAATTTAGAACGCCGCAGCTTACTTGAAAAGGATGGAATTTTTTGCACATGTTATAATTTAAAGAATGAGCACAGATCTCGAATTCAATGAAGACTTTATTCCCATTCCCCTAGAAACAGTACCTTTGGAAACACCGCTTCCCTTTCCCTTGTACGTGAAAGTGGCTGGAAAATGGGTTTGCTTTAGAGCAATCAACGATACGCTTACTAAAAAGCGCGTAGAAACTCTCGGCGAGCGCATCGATACGATCTCTGTGACAAGGCAAGACTGGAATTATTTTTTAGAATATCTCGAAAGAATCTGCACGATTGAATCCAAGGATATGGAGAAAGTTGCAAAAAACATGCGCACACTGCTTTTGACTTTCGGAAAGCATCTTGAGGAATCCAAGGGGTTAGAAAAAAATGCCGTAAATAAATTGCGAGCGCTCGGAATCAAACTGGCTGATCTCCTCTACAGCAACCCCAAATTGATTCCACACTTGATGAAGCGCTATCAACAGTCTGATGTGTACTATGCAAGCCATTCCACCAACGTTGCAATCTATAGTCTAGCCATAGCCCACAAACTTAAGTTCAGTCTGGAAGATGCAAGGCTTCTTGCCTTCAGTTGTCTCGTACACAACATCGGAAACTCCGTCGTCTCCCCTGAACTTTTGTATAAAGCAGGAAAGTTAAGTGAGGAAGAATTTAAAGAAATGCAAAGACACGCCCAACAAGGATCAGAAATTCTTGAATACATGGATGCCCCGACAGAAGCAATTTTCGTGGCACGACAACACCACGAAAAAATGGACGGTACAGGTTACCCCTTGAACCTGAAAAACGACGAGATTCATGTATTTTCCAAAATTTGCAGCATTGCAGACGTGTATGATGCATTACTTTCCAACAAACCCTCCGGAACTTCTCCTTTAAAGCCCGACGAAGCTATCGAGCAGATGCGCTCGATGAAAGGGAAGTTCGATCCGGTAATATTAAGCACCATCAGCGGAAATGCCTGATTCAAACTCACACAGATTATTTTTGGCTGTACCTCCAAGTCCTACGGCAATAGTTCTTCTTCAGGATTTTCAGGAGCAATTTAAAAAACACGGCGGGGTAAGGCCCAGCGAATGCAAGTGGACCCCAGTAGAAAGTTTGCACCTCACACTCCACTTTTTGGGTGCTTCTGATGAATCAAAATTAAAATTACTCGTCGAAAGACTAAAAGTGCATAACTGGGGAGAAAAGCACACGATGTTACTTGACGATCTGGTGGCGTTTCCGCAATTCAACAAGGCAAGAGTCGCAGGAGTGGGAAAGACCACCGAAAGAACTCCACTTCACGACATCCATAAAAATGTCGTAGGAATTCTCGATGCAACGGGATTTGAACTCGAGCAAAGAGATTTCACGCCTCACATCACGCTTGTCAGATTTACCTATTCGCAAAACTGTAATTTTTTAAAGTTGCACGTGCCAAGCATTGAATATCCCGTAAATGAAATTTGCCTGTACGAAAGCATACTGACTCAACACGGTTCGAAATATACAATTTTAGAGAGATTTAAACTCGACTAATCTTCTTCGCTGTAAGGGTCGATTCGTCGCCATTGATGGCGTGATTTTTTTTCTTCATCATTCTCTGAGGATTGTTTAAATCGATAATTCTTTGAATTATCACGCTCCCCATAATAATCATCCAATGATTCAGCCTGCATTTTTGCTGGCTTGGCTTGAGACATGGAAAACTCTACTTCATTATTTTTTTCATTCGCTCGTTTCAAATCGCGCGCGCTCGCATTAACAGGACGCAAAAACAATCCTGCAACTACTAAACAATAACAAAAAATATCTCGAACGTTACTCATAGTGCTTGACCTCATAACAATGCAAAAGCACATCCATTTATTTTCAGTCTGGCCAGTGAAACTCAACTGACCAAACTGTATACAGTATCAATTTTTTCAATGTTAACTTACTGATACTATTGGATGCATCCTGTATACCAATCCGACAACAGGCACTTAACGGTGAATACATGCGGAATGCATAGCAAATTCAACACTCTCACATTTTAAAAATCGCTAAATTTATGACACTTGGTAAACAGCTTTTGAGGCTTAGCTATTGAAACCACTCAATTTTTAATTAGGAATAGGAAATGCATTCTTAATAGCCATCAACAATTAAGTGGCAGGCTATGCATCTTGAATTACACAACTTGAAACGACTTCTTATTGGTATTGCAATTTTATCAGTGCCTGCCACTATTTTATTTTTATCGCCAAAACAATCTTCACAATTACAAGTTTTAAAAAACAATTTTCTTCCACCTGAAAGTATTCAATACCCAGCACATAATTTATATACTGAAAAAAAAGAAGAGCTGGGTAAAATTCTGTTTTTTGACCCAAGACTTTCTCATTCAAACATGATGTCTTGTGCGAGTTGCCACAACCCCTCATTCAATTGGACAGACGGACTACCTAAAGGAATTGGCAATGGCCACAAAGAACTCGATAGAAAAGTACCTACGTTAATCAACATTGCTACAGGGTGGAGTTTTTTCTGGGATGGACGCGCTAATACATTAGAAGAACAGGCATTAGGTCCCATTCAATCGGAAAGAGAAATGGCATTAAAAATTCCTGATTTGATTGAAAAATTAAAAGGAATTGAAGAATACCAAACAAGATTTAGCGAAGTTTTTCCTGAGGAAGGAATAACGGATAAAACTATTGGCAAAGCCATAGCCACTTATGAAAGAGGAATCATCTTTGCAAATGCCCCTTTTGATTCTTGGATCAAGGGAAAGGAAAATGCGATTTCTGATTCCGCCAAAAGAGGCTTTGTCCTTTTCAACGAAAAAGCAAATTGTGTTTCTTGCCATACGGGCTGGAATTTCACCAATGGAAGTTTCGCAGATACAGGTATGCCCAGTCTAGATTTAGGCCGCGGAGCTGTTGTTAAAAATCCTGCGCTTAATTTCACATTCAAAACTCCGACATTAAGAAATATTTCGCGCCGTGCACCGTACATGCACGATGGTTCGCTTAAAAGCCTAGCTGATGTAATTGAGCATTACATTAAGGGCGGAACAGAACGCAGAAATGCCACAGTACACTTTTTAAAACCGCTGAATCTCTCGCAAAGTGAAAAGGCGGACCTCATTGAATTTTTAGGCACATTAACGGAAAACCGACAGCCGGTTTCTATACCTACAATGCCTTTGGCATTTCGGGAGGGAAAATGAAAAAACACACATGGGCTTACGCAGCTCTCATTTGTATCTCAATCGCATTACCAATACGTGCAGAAGATGAAGAAGTGGACGCGGAATCCGCTGCCGGAAAAAATATGGAGCCGCCTCCAATTGCGCTTTATCAAGTGGGCAAGCAAGGGCGGTATTGCGTTTCTCTGACTCCAGATGCAGCGGGCTGTATTTCTGGAACGGATGATAAAGGGGAAGTGATTAACGTAATGGACGTACTTAAAGGGGGAAAAGTAGTCTTTAGAAATCTTTCCGATGCTCCACACGACATGAAAATCAGTGGCAAAAACGGAGAGGATCTTCCTCCTCAAGAACCCAATGCAAACGATGTGGAAAAAGGAATGATGACAATTGATCTAACTAAACAAAAAATTACCTGCTCTTTTCACGGAGATCAATTGGGTCTTGGGTACAGAGTTCCTGAAGCACAGGCGTTCGCCAATGGCCACAACACACCACTTGGCAGCATGCCGCAATTTACGCCGGGTGACTCTGAAACAAAGCCAATTTCCAAGACATCACTTTCAGATGTCAGTAATTTCATTATGAATGGTTTATTTCCCAATGAAAAAAAGCGCCTCATGGCGGGACGTCCTGATATCGCAGCGGCCTATCCTGAAATCGCAGCAGAGTTAGGAATGAAAGGAGGAAAGATTCTTGTCGGAAATAACGGAGCCGTCGCAGGTTTCGTACAGCCAAATTCAGTAGCGAATGTAAAACCAGGAGATGGAAAAGTTGCCATCACAAATGTTGCTCCTAAGGGCAGCAATTACGGTACCGGCGGAGCAAATTCTTTAGTCGGGCTTGTTGCAAACAACGGCGAAGGCGCAAATCTGATTGGTTTTAAGAAATCAGATGATGGCAAAAACGGCGAAGGATACGATTTTAACCTGATGCCTTTCAAAACCGCTCAAGATGCGGATACCTACATCGAGTTTACAGATACGTTTGATAAAGCAAACGCACAATTCAAAATGGGAAAGGGCAAACAAGAAAAAGGTTCTCGCGAACTTGCTTCTCGACCACTTTTAAGCTCCAGCGGTTTTGATCTGCTTAGAGGAAACAACTGGCTCTGGTGGCTACTTGCTGCAACTGCAGTTGGGATCTATGGATGGAGTGAGTATAAAGATAAAATCAATATGAGTGGTTTAATCCCTGTTTCACTTCTTGCAAAAAACAAAAAGAAGGATCCAAAAAACAAAGCGGTTTAATTTCTTCTTAGTTCAAAATTTTAAGTTGCGTCATGAAGAGGCTTTCTCCTATGAGAAGGCCTCTTTTCTTTTTCCTCACTTTTAGAATGCGTAGACTACTAAACTGTCGACGAAACACACGTATTCAACCTGTATGGGAAAAATTGTATCATTTCACGCACGAAGCAGTGCGCATTCGTTAGGCAGAGCACTCTGTCCCCCCCGTATACTCATTAAGTGTTGATTGTTGCTTGTCTCTTGGGAGAATACGCCTCGAGTTTTACCCTATGTTTGCTATAATTAAGTAACCAATAAGCATACCGTCCACGCACAAAACTGTCGGGCATACCGTATGCATTACTAATCAGCATAGGGGGCAACCATGAACGACTTCAAAAAAACTTATTTTTCCACACTTATTATCACATCCGTTTTCCTTTTTTCCGATATCACCATTGCGGGTACAGTAGATCACAGCAAGTTAAAACTAGACGAACAGCCGGAGACCAACACTTCCGATGCCTCTCAACCCAAACTAGAACCTGCCAAACCAGCTAATCCACCAAAAGCAGAAAGGGCAGTAGATCCGGGTGCGGTAGTTATCGACATGACAAAGACTGCACCTCCAACTGAACCAAGCAAAAGCACAGGGTTGCCACCAACGGCGGTTTCCTTTGGAAGGGACGAGAATGGTGTAGGTGTTGCTGATAAGAACGCAAAATTAAAAGAACAGGTTGCAGAGGATGCAAAAAAAGCGGGAACACAACTTACTGGTCAAACCATTGATAATGTTTCCAAAGGAAAAGTCGAAGATGCAAGTAAACTTTCAATGACAAAATACGACGATAATTGCAGAGGAGCGCAATTTAGAAAAGGCAAAGATAAAAAGGGTGAATTCCTTGCGCAAGTGGGCACAGGAAAAATCATCCGTGGTAAATCTGATTCTTCTTCCTTCGCAGATCCAAAACAACTCTTTCAGGCAACGGCTTCTGGAGAGCAAAGAGGAATCGACAGCATTACTCCAGGCCAATCCGGTAAAACCAACGTGTTTAGATTAGATCAGCCAGCGACATTACGCGATATTGGCGCAACAGAAAAAAATTACACCTATTATGCATCCACTGCACCAAACATTGGAATGGGAAAAGGAATACTCGATGCCCAACTCACTGCTTGGGGATTGGATGAAAACGGTTGCCTCATCTGGGGCGGCGGCGGCGGCAAGGGAATGGACGGAACTGGCGGCGGCGAACAACCCAAGTAGGCAAGTAGGTACCAAGTTCCTTTTCAGGAAATACTAGCCCAACATAGACTTTACAAACAGCGCGGTTCCCTAAAAAGGAACCGCGTTTTTTTTCATGTGCCTTTAGGCACCTCTAGACACAATCCCCTTGATTTTTGAGCCTCCTCGGGAGTATCTTATTTGTGAATGACACATGTTTTAAGCCTCTCTCTCGCCCCACTATGTTAAATCACACAAGATTTCTACATTCATGAGTTCAGTCGCTATCACTTTACCGGACGGTTCAAAGCGCACCTATGAAGGCAAAACTACGCCTCTTGCAGTTGCGATGGATATCGGAAAACGCCTTGGCGAAGCGGCGATTGCAGCCAAAATCAATGGCGAACTCGTTGATTTAACGAAATCAATCGAGAGCGATGTTCAGCTTGCCATCATTACGAAAGACTCCAAAGACGGCCTTGAGGTCCTAAGACATTCAACAGCGCATTTACTCGCACAAGCTTTAAAAGAACTTTATCCCGGCACACAGCTAACCGTAGGCCCTGTGATTGAAGACGGCTTTTTCTATGACGTCGATTGCCCGGTCACGCTGACTATCGAAGACTTACCCAAAATCCAAAAAAAAATGGATGAAATTGTGGGTCGTAAGCTCGAAGTCCACCGAAAAGAAATCCCGCGCGAAGAAGCGATTAACTTTTTTAAGAAGCTAAATGAGAACTACAAAGCAGAACTCATTGAGGGTTTTCCTCTTAATGAACCAGTTTCTGCCTATGAGCAGGGCGATTTCATTGATCTCTGCCGTGGCCCGCACGTTCCCAATCTCTCGCGTCTGGGGAAATTCAAACTTCTCTCTGTCGCAGGCGCTTATTGGAAGGGTGATGAGAATAACAAAATGCTCCAGCGTGTGTATGGAACCGCGTGGGCGTCTCAAAAAGAATTAGACGAATACTTAAACCGACTCGAAGAAGCGAAAAAACGTGACCACAGAAAACTGGGTCCTGAACTAGGGCTTTTCAATTTCTTGCCGGTTGCCCCTGCAATGCCGTTTTACCTCCCAAAAGGTGCTTGGCTTTTTAATGCGCTTGTCGATTTGATGAGAGCTGAAACCAAGAAGCTTGGTTACCAAGAAGTCATTTGCCCACAAATCATGACGAACCGCCTTTGGACAACAAGCGGACACTGGGATCATTACAAGCAAAACATGTTTGTGATTGAAAACGAAGAAGGCGAAGCCAATACAGCGATGAAGCCGATGAATTGTCCAGGCCATTGCGCTTTATTTTCGACGACAAAACACTCGTATCGCGATCTTCCGCTTCGTTTTGCTGAGTATACGAAACTCCACCGCAATGAAAAGGGTGGTGTGACTCACGGTATTTTAAGAACCCGCGCTTTCAGCCAAGATGACGGCCATATTTTCTGCACAGAAGATCAAATTCAAGCAGAAGTGGTCGCTTCTATTAATCTCAATTTCAAAGTATTCGAGATGTTTGGCTTCCATGATATCGTCGTAAAACTTGCGACCCGTCCCGACGAGTGTTTAGGAACTAAAGAGAGCTGGGACAAGGCAGAAAAAACACTGGCTGATGCATTGAAAGAAGCCGGTAAAGAGTTTGAAATCCTTCCTAAAGAAGGCGCCTTTTACGGCCCAAAAATCGAATTTCATATCAAAGACGCCATTGGAAGATTCTGGCAATGCGGAACGATTCAACTCGATCCGAATCTGCCCGAACGCTTTCAACTCGAATACGTCACAAGCGATAACTCCACAGCCCGCCCGGTGATGATCCATCGCGCAGTTCTTGGAAGTTTGGAACGCTTTATGGGAATTTTAATTGAGCACCACGCTGGTCACTTCCCGTTTTGGATTGCTCCCGTACAGGCGACAATTATCAATGTTGCCGACGATCAAGCTGACTATGCAAAAACTGTTTATGAACAGCTGATTGCTCTTGGCTTGCGTGTCGAAATCGATTTGCGCAATGAAAAATTGGGTTACAAAATTAGAGAAGCCCAATTGCAAAAAATACCCCTGATGGTAGTTCTCGGCGGAAAAGAAAAAGAAACTAATACGATTTCCGTCAGAAAAAACAGCGGGGAAAATATCAATAACTTAACGCTTGAGGCATTTAAGGATTTCTTAAAGCCCATGCAATTAACCGGAGGAAATTCCCATTAACCAAAGACCATTCGGTGGACCCCCACCTTCAAGAGGCCCCAGTTCAAACGATAGCATCCGTATCAATCACAGGATTCGCGCACGCGAAGTTCGTGTCATTGGTGCCGACGGTGCACAGCTCGGCGTGATGGATACCCGTCGTGCTTTGGAGCTAGCTACCCAAGCTGGGCTAGATCTTTGTGAAGTCTCTCCGACCGCAAACCCGCCTGTTTGTAAGATTCTCGACTACGGAAAGTACAAGTACGAAGTTAAGAAAAAGCAGAAACAAGCGAAGAAAAATCAAATAGTTACGGTTATTAAAGAAATTCAGTTCCGCCCTCAAACCGATACTCATGATATCGATTTCAAGGTAAAACACATTAGAGAATTCCTGGAAGAAGGGGACAAAGTACGAGTCTCCGTTCGCTTCCGCGGAAGAGAAGCCGCCCATGCTAAATTAGGTCACGATCTCATCAAGCAGATCATTGACATGGTTGGTAATTGCGGTATTGTTGAGCAGACCCCAAAGATGGAAGGAAAGGCTATTTCCATGCTCTTTGGGCCAGTGGCAAAGCCAGGGAAAAAGGCAACGACGCAACCGACGAAGCCAGCCGTACCTGCCGCTAAACCGAAAGAAACCGCTTCTAAACAAGCTGGATCCTCGGAGTAAGTCACAGAAGTTTAATTTGTTCGCAAGTTTTGGAAGGTAGTAAGCGTTATGCCAAAGGTTAAATCAAAATCTGGTGCCAAAAAAAGATTTATTGTCATGGGATCTGGTCGAATCAAAAGGTCTAAGGCTTTCCACCGCCATCATTTGGAACACAAATCTGGCAAAAAAGGCCGTGCACTTCGCAAACAAGTGATGGTACACAAAGCTGATATTCGTCAGGTAAAAAGAATGTTATTGGTTTGATTTGGTATCGAACCTGAACTCATAAGTAGTATAGGAAGTTGTTATGCCTAGAGTGAAACGCGGTCCCGCAGGCCGCAATAAAAGAAAAAAATTATTAGATAGAGCCGAAGGTTTTTATGGTAGTGCACGCAAAACAGTCAAAGTAGCGCGCGAATACGTAAACAGAGCTGATCGTTATGCATACCGCGATCGTAAAGCTTTCAAACGTGAAATACGCTCTCTTTGGCAAATCAGGATCAACGCCGCATGTCGGCTCCACAGTCTGAGCTATTCCAAGTTTATTTCAGGTCTCAAAAAGGCAAATATTGAACTCGACCGCAAGGTCTTGGCTGAAATTGCCGTTCGAAATCCGGAACACTTCACTCAGCTTGTGGCGCTCGTGCGTCCACAAGCAGCATGATAGAAAACATCGATCGAATAAAGCAAGAAGCTCGTACCCAGATTCTTAACTGCCCTTCTCGCGAAGAGCTTGAGAA
>CAYNEF010000058.1:0-18929 GCA_964396165.1 uncultured Pseudobdellovibrionaceae bacterium | reverse complement strand
TTCCGGATCGGAAGAGAACATGCGGTTTTTCATGACAGGATTATTGGGATTCGTATTCACATCCACTACTGGCGCAAAATTGATATTGATACCAACTGCTTTTAATTCTTTTCCAATGATAAGACCGAACTGAAACGCAACTTTCGGGCTTCCCAATTCGCCAATTGCATCGTTGCCTGGAAATTTTGTGAAAGGTTTTACCAGACGGTTTACCTTGCCCCCTTCGTGATCGATGGAAATAAAAAGGGGCGGAGTATCTTTTCCACGGCAAGAAAATTGAATTTCATTTGCTAGTTCTGCAAGCTGGGCAGGGCTTTGCACATTTCTTTTGAAATAAATTGTGCCGCCGAGGTTTAATTCTTGAACTGCATTTTTAAAATCTGGAGGAACCGAGTAGCCATCAAATCCGACAATAAAAAGCTGTCCCACTAGGGATTTAAGATCATTTTTAGCCATGTACGTACCGTATAAGTGTGGTTTTTAAAGAGCAGAGTACATTATACAGGTTGATACATCGCATCGACCACTAAATTTGGAACAGTTTTTATAACGACAAGAATAGGATCTTATTCGTCGTCATCATCGCGTTGGCGTCGGATAATCGTACGTTTATTGCTGTCCAAGATGCGCTTTCTCAAGCGGATATGGTGCGGTGTGACTTCTACAATTTCATCATCCGCAATCCAGGCAATACAACCTTCGATTGTAAGCGGGCTGACCGGAACCAAAATGATATTTTCATCACTGCCAGCAGCGCGAATGTTCGTAAGTTTTTTCTCTCTCGTTACGTCCGCATTCATGTCGTTCTGACGGTTGTTCATTCCGACAATCATGCCTTCGTATACTTCTACACCTGCAGGAACGAGAAATTTACCGCGTTCTTGAAGATTGAAAATTGCGTACGGAATTGTTTTACCAGCGCGATCGGCAACAAGTGCGCCGTTAACGCGGTCAATGATATGACCCTTCCATTCACCATAATGCGTGAAGTAAGTGCTCATCAATCCCAAACCGCGAGTGTCGTTCAAAAATTCAGAACGGTAACCGATCAATCCACGGGACGGAATATCAAACTCCACACGAATGCGGTCTGCACCCATCTTCATCATGTTGGACATTTCGCCCTTACGAATTCCAAATTTTTCTGTGACGATCCCAACACAACTCTCTGGAATATCCATCACGACGTGTTCGTAGGGTTCTGTGACAACGCCGTTTTCTTCTTTGGTGATAACCTTAGGACGGCCAAACGCAAATTCATACCCTTCGCGTCTCATTTGTTCGCCAAGTACAGCGAACTGTAATTCGCCACGGCCTCTTAAAATAATCGTGTCTGCAGAGTTTGTTTTTTCTGCCTGAAGCGCAACGTTAGTTCTTAATTCTTTTTCAATTCTGTCCCAGATTACACGAGAAGTAAGTCGATCACCGTCACGGCCTGCGAAAGGAGAAGTATTCACCATCATCTCGATAGAAATCGTTGGTTTTTCAACTTCAAGACGTGGCAAAGGCTCAATCACATTCGGATCTAAAATCGTATCCCCGATATAGAGCTCTTCAATTCCGGCTACAATGGCAATGTCACCTGCTCCAGCAGATTGCGCAGGAACTGTTTTCATCCCGTCATAACTAAAAAGTGCGGTCACCTTGGTGACAGGGCTAACGCCGTTTTCTTGCGAAACGACGACTTTATCGCCCACTTTGATCGTACCGCGGTGGATTTTACCCACAGCAAGTCTTCCCAAATAATCACTGTAGTTGGTGTTGGAAATGAGCATCTGAAGACCGCCCTCTTCCACCATTGGACCCGGAATGTTTTTTACAATCGAGTCAAACAAAAGTGTCAGATCTTTTCCTTCAGTAGATTCTAAAGGATCTGCAACAGCCTGGCGTTTTCTCGCATTTGTATACACGATAGGAAATTCAATCTGGTGATCTTTCGCATCTAAATCCAAGAAGAGTTGGTAAATTTCATCCACGACTTCTTTTGCGCGCGCATCTGCTCTGTCGATTTTATTTACGACTACAATCAATTTAATATTTAATTCGAGAGCGTGTTTCAAAACGAAACGTGTCTGGGGAAGTGGACCTTCAGCCGCATCTACAAGAAGCAATGCTCCGTCCACCATGCGAAGGCCGCGTTCTACTTCGCCACCAAAGTCAGCATGGCCTGGAGTATCCACAATATTAATGCGAGTGCCTTTCCATTGAATGGAACAATTTTTCGCAGTTAATGTAATCCCACGTTCGCGTTCGATATCGATACTGTCCATGGCACGTTCAGCAATCTGCTGATTGTCTCGAAAGAGACCACTCTGCCAAAGAAGGCCGTCGACCAATGTGGTTTTCCCATGATCGACGTGGGCAATGATAGCAATGTTTCTAATTTTGTCGTTGATTTTACTCATATTTTTGACCTGCCTTATATCACAAGTTTATGATTGTAGCAGGAATTCTTTTTTCTTGGTATGAACCACGACCTCATGAAAGATGAAATCTTAAAATGTGAAAACTGCTGGAAGCCGATGGGTCTGTGCTTGTGCGATTCCATCAAACCTTTAAAAACAAGGACTTCCGTTTTAGTGCTCCAGCATCCCCAGGAAGCCAGAAATATATTAACGACTGCACGGCTAGTGACTTTAAGCCTGCCCAATTCTGTCCATAGAGTCGGTCTTTCCTTTAAATCGTTAAAGGCGGCAGCCCGCAAAGAAGTAGCTAACCCCTCGGAATGGGCGGTATTATTCGTAGGCACTAAGAAAAAAGCCGAAAAATTTGTGTCGGATAAGCCCTTTCAGGTCTTTTCAAAACTGGGCAAACCTGTGGAAAGTAAGGGCATCAAAGGAATTGTGCTTCTCGATGGAAATTGGGAACAGTCTAAAACCTTGTGGTGGAGAAATAGCTGGCTATTAAAACTAAACCGCATTGTTTTAAACCCTGAGACTGAATCGGAATTCTTTAGAAAGCAGCCTCGAAAAAATTGTCTGTCCACAATGGAAGCAACCGCCTTTGCACTCCAAGGTCTCGGCGAAAGTGCCTCCACCGTCGAAGCCCTAAAAACCCTCTTCCAAAAACACGTAGAAATCGCCTCCCACACAAAACGCTCCTAACAAAACCAAGTGATTGCTGTTTGTCCATAAACAAGGTCCAGCTACTCATAGTGGCACCTGCACTAAGCCTCGGCTGGGCTTTCGGTAATTCGCTTCGCTCTAGAATTTTTTTGGGCCTACGTAATCGTTCCGGTACCACTATGAGTAGCTGGACCTTGTTTATTACAAATTGCATGAGAGGAGGTCTGGGATAATTTCGGGGTGTTCCCCGAACGATTTCACAGGCCCGCCATAAGACTTTTGGATGCAGGAAGTTCAGCCGCTTGTCCGGCGTAGCGAAGCGAAGACGGAAGGACTTAGAGAGGGGAGCACCCCGAAATTATTCCAGACCGACTTTATTGCTTGGTTTAATAACTAGATCTGAGATCTAATAACTATTCACTGGTAGGTAACTGTGACGAGGAAGCTGCCGGTGTAGTTGCCTTGGGTTTGGGTATTTCTGATGGCTGCCCGAGTTCCCCCGACGTAAAGAGTGTCTGTACCGCCGCCACCGATTGTTCCAGTACCTGAGGGACTAGAGGTAAACGTGTTCACTGCAATTTCTTTGTCCGCAGATCCACCGCCCGCAGTTTCCATCACGATAGTGCCATCAGCTGGTAGAGAAACTGTATAGACGTATCCCGCTTCGCCAGTGACGGTGTAACTCGCGCTAGATGCCCCGGGTGCCACAGTAGCTGCCGCATCATCTCGCGCGGCATCCGGAAAACTTATGCCGGTTAAATTTGTCAGTGAAATGGAAGGAACCACAACTACAGTGTGATTTGCCGCAACTGTTCGAATCAGTCCGACGCCACCCGAGTATTGCACGGAAACCGAGTGCGTAGCCGAGTACGATCCTGAAGCTTGGCCCGCACCTAATGCATCACGAGTCGCTCCGATATAAATTGTCGCTGTCCCACCACCATCTAAGGTACCTGGACTTGTCACATCTGAAGTCCACGTCGTTGTGCCGATCGTATTTGCACCATTCACCATATTGATCGTGCCACTCGGAAAAGTAATATCAAAAGTCGCAAACGCATTTCCGGTAACCGTATATTTAGAACTCGCTGCATCGCCTGGGTTTATGATCGCTGCTCCGTCTCCGGGAGATGAAGTCGCAAATAACATGTCTCTGTTTTTTGTAAGCTGAATAGCTACGGCAAATACATTTGTCGATACAAAAGCCAAGCACAAGATGAAAGGGAATAACCGCATTTAGCAATTAGTTTATCATTTTGGGACTCAATAGAAAGTCCTGATTATCCTCAAAGGAACCCTCTTCTGACACAGTGGCTTTAATGGCATTGGGAAAAGAATTAAGCTGCAGTCCATTCAACTGAGTATCCGGTATTTTCAGGTAGTATTTGCCGGGTTTTAAATCGTCAAAGGAGTAAAAACCCTCTCTATCCGTGCGTGCTGTCGTCACAAGTTTTTTTGTAGCATCAAACAACTGCACTTGAATTCTGCCCATAGGTTCAACTGTACCATTTTGTTTCTGTTTGATATTGCCGCTTATTCCTCCCATCGTGATGAAAGGAATATCGACTTTTGCCACTTTTCCCATACGCGGGATTAATCGCAATCCGGCTTCTTGCGGTTTTAAGGCGGGGTCTTGCAGGGAATCGAGTGAAATAGAAAAGTCAGCTGGTCTATGAGGTCTGAGTGGTCCAACGACTGATATTCCGTTCTCATCCGTCTTGTAACTTCCTTCTCGCTGATTCACGACGAGATTCATTTTATCAAACGCTTTTTCATTTTCGTCTTTTATCCCGTTGCGATTGCTATCATTGAAGACCTGCACACTTGCTAAGGCAGATTGCGCAATGGGATTACTGCTCATGCCGATACTTCCCTCTCGAGGTTCTCTGTAAAGACTGAATGCGAGTAAAATGCCGGCAGAGTATTCAGAATTATTTGTATAACTCAAATCAACGGCAGCTTTCATAAAGTCAAAAATTCTGGATACGCGCGCTCCGACAGTAGTTTTGCGGTAATCGACCTGATACTTGCCTAAAAGTGAAATATTATCTCTCTCTGTAGGCGGGTATTGCAATTCTCCCTCGTAAGAAACAAATGCTTTTGAAGTGTAGTCAGTTCTTAAAAAAAATCGAACAGGTGAAAAATAGAATTGTGCGTTTAATTTTCCGGTGAGGCTTGCAACAGAGGGAATCGTATCAAAATTATAGATAATTTCATTATTCCAAAAAATTCTTCCGGTATTTAACGCCAATCGATTCACAAGTGAAGTATCTGAAGGAGTGAAAACGTAATTTTTTCTCACTGCTTCCACCGTAGTCATGAGTCCCGTATGAATCGGTATGGCGTAAGAAAGATTCGCCGCGATTTGGCTCACCTGATCGGTAAATATTTTTGTGTTAAAAAGCTCGCTTTTAAAATCAAAGAGGTGCGTATACTTTAAACCAAGTGTTGCAGAGCCAATTCCCATTTGCTCTCCTACTTCACAGGCTTTTCCACCGTATAAACTAAAAGCACAATTGGTTGTAACTAGAAATAAATCGGTGAGTGCTGTAAATCCCACAAGCGCATATGTGTTTTCGGCACCGATATCCTGTAACCAGCCAGCATTTACACTGAGATTTTTTGCGAGACTTTGAGCATAATTTAACGTGAGTCTTTGTCTGGAATCTTTTAAAAAAGCTAAACCAAATTGATAATCGAAAGTACCGGGGCGAAGTAGTGAAGGATCTACATTGAATGTACTATATTCGTTGTAATTTTCACCATGAGGACCAAAGAAAGAAACGCGGAACATGTTTTTGCCGTACATGAGGGGGACACTTTTAAATAAATACCGTCCAGAGCCGTCAGAAAGTTGTCTGTCGAGTAGCACTTCATTACGGTACAACAAGACTTCCCATCCCTCTTGTAATGGGCCTTGAAAATTCTGGCTTTCAAAATTCACTGGTGTATCAAGAGGAAAAGTGGAAAACAAAAATCCTTTTCCAGACAAACCACTACTCACCAGTGTAACTTTGGGCATGTCGATGTCTGCAAACTGCACTTGTTTGATTCCGAATGGACCAAAAACTTTTCCCTCGTTCGAGCGTTTTGAAAAAGTCAGTCGCCAATTATCGATGACACGCTCGTTCCCACCAGCGTACGCGTAAGACTCTAATCCCAACACTTCGCCGCTTACTTGCGTGTTGTGTCTGAACTGTGAAGTAACGTTATTATTGTCGGTATTACGATTGATGGTGAGTTGTTCATCAATCAAAGGCCCATCGAGAAGAGAATACGGGGGCGTAATTTTTCTATAACCCGGATCAAATTCCGTTAAAATTCCCTTAGACCTGTTTGCCAGCTGTTCACGCTCTCGCCTGAGTTGCATCGGCAGTTTTTCAAGAGGCTTCACAACCAACTGCGCACGGTACGTATTTACCGTGATATTTATAGGAAACCATTTCGCAAGCAAAGTGGCAGTGACATAAATATCATTTTGGTAAACAACAATATCATTGCACGGATACGATTCGATCTTGTCCGATATTGAATAGCGACACGTTTTTAAATCCAATTCGAATTTTCTGTTCTCAGTTAAAATAAATCCGCGCCCAAGAGAAAGTGCGGGCGAAACCTGAATGGCAATTCCCAACGAATCACTGAATTCACCGAGCGGCAAAAGCCACTGATCTTTTCTGGGATAAATGGCGATGTCGCTGCTCATCAAAGTGCCATCAGAAAGCACTTCTTCCATGATCCAAACACTATCGGGATCCAAAACAGCGTTTTGATTCTCCGCATTTGCGAGAACACTGAAAAACGCGAAGATAATAAGCAACTGTATTTTCATGAATTATAAGACTATTTGTATCATGATGTCGCGTGTCAGACACGACTCATCGTTTACTGAAATAATGACGATAACTGACTTATGAGTATTCGTCTTTTCAAAACGCCCCATTTCATATTTGTGGCGTTGTTTGTCGTCTGTACGACGCAAGGCGCAGTAGTCATCGAATATGATCCCCTTTCAGAAACAATTATAGCGAGCAATAGTTTTTCAGAAGCGATAAACACGGGCACTAATGTGTGCGTATACCGCGATAAAACACGCACAGCATGCGGCAAAATAGTCCAAGCCACACCCAATGCCGTTCAGATACTTGTCGATGAGCATATGCAAACTGTTGATGCACACGCGTACGACGTGAAAAGAAAGACTAATTATTTTGTCGAATTGAAATTTATTAATGCTCCGATTTTTGATGGAGATTGCGTGGATGTGAAGATTTTGGGCAACCAAAGGCCGCCGTGTTCCATCGAAGGGCATAAAATTTCACAGTATGTTCCCCCAGTACAACCCGTACAAAACGAAATTCCTCCCGTTTATATCGAGGAAAAACCCCGAGAGCCGTCTATCAAAGTAGAATCCGTTTACGGCGCTACAGCACCAGAAAATCTCCCCGAAAAACAAGAACTCACTGAAGAGGAAAAGAAAAGAGAAACTGCTGCCATCGCTGAAAAAGTGGAGACAAAAATTCCCGTCCCCGCCCATTCCAATCTGTCTTTGGGAATCAATTATATTTTTCCCCAGTTACATTTCGAATACAAAATGAGCGAGCACTTCAGTCTTGGCATTAACTCGCTTCTTGTAAATTACCAGACAAGCATTGGGAATAATCTAAAAGGTTATGGTGGCCTTCTGACGCTCAATTTTTATAGCAGCGAACTTTTTGATGGCATCTGGATGCAAACGGCGCTGGGAATTTTTCAGATGAATGCCTCCAATAGCATCAGTACGGAACAACTTACTTTACCAGGGGGGTCCGTTTTACTCGGTTGGCATTGGAAATGGGATTCAGGCCTTAATTTCGGATTGGGAGCGGGCGGACAATACATTTTAAATGCCAAACCTTCGAATTTTGATTTGGGTTTTAGCGGATTTTGGCCGGCAGCGGTTCTTGAGATCGGATTCTGTCTCTAATCAGGAATTAGGCATGTCTACAGAGGTGATTAGCTTGCCATCTTTGCCATTTTCTTGCGGCTCGTGAAATTCCACTCTTAATTTTCCAGATGAAATTTTTGTAACTGGAGCTGTTCCCTTTATTTCTTTTAGCAAAGGCGAGTTACTTTCAAGTTTAAGCGGAAACGAAAAAGTTCTTGCAGGCAAAAAGGAAGCTACACCACGGTAAGTCCCTACGGACTGAACTTGACCACCTGTGGGTTGATATAAAACTTCTAAATCTCCATACGGAAACGCATTTCCATTAGAAGACATCTCTACAGAAAAGACTGGTTTATTCTCTGCGTTTTGCATGATCTGAAATTTAGAAAGTGTGGCATTAAACTGAGTTTTGCCGTGACTGAAAACAACGGGAATCGCGACTGCAATTCTTGCATCCAATTTCATTCCCATTTTTTCAGCAGGTTTTTTACCATCTGCCGCAGTTTCTGCCGACTCTTTCATTGGCTCAATAAGAAGATGCGCACGGTATTCTCCGTCAGGAATATTTCTAGGTCCCGATAACCGTACACGGATCACTTGCTCTGCATTGGGAGCAAGTTGTACTTGATGGGGAGAGTACTGTATCAATTTAGTAGCCGGACGTTCTTCTTCTTTGGCATCTTGAACAATATTAATGGAACCGTCCGGTTTCATCCGGTAGAAAATCGTAGAAATTTTGTAATCGGCTGGCTTTTCGCCTGAATATCTCAAACTTAAGTGCGCCACACGTTTTGTATCGTTCAGCTGCAATCGAAACGGAAAAACCTGAAGCCCAGCAAATGCCCCTTCAACCAAGAATAAAACAAGAAATACTGCAATGAGTAAACTTTTGGACATTTATTGAATGTTATAATGAATCGTCCTAAATTCCAAGTATTGCTGGGATTTTGTTTAGTAAATGATGGTTACGAGAAATGCCCCGCGGTAACTTGGGGTATTTTGTACCAACGGCAGAGGATCCCGTGTTGCACCGATATGCAAAGAGTCCGGGCAAGTCGCTTCCGTTGAGTTGGAAGTGGTAAAGCTGTGTACTTTTACCTTAGCGCTTGCATCCAATTGATTTTCATTTTTCATATAGACGTTTTCAGGAAGATGAACGCGAAAGACATATTCGTCTACACCGGTAACTTGCAGCACAGCCGCACTTTCATCATTGGCAGAAACCGTAACAGGCGTGTTGGATTCTCCCCCATCAAATTGTAGGGATCTCACCTGCTTGGTCAAAGGTGCCGGCATGATGACGATTTTTGCCGAAGCAAATGCCGTGGCAGAATTAATTGAACTTGCTTGAAGTGCAAAACAAAATAACAAATTGAGCATCAATATGACGCGCATAAAAACCTCTTACGTTCTGCTAAAATTTAGTAATACGTTACGGTAACGCTAAAGCTTGCCGTATAATCGTTTGCTTGAGTTTGCGTTGCCCGAATGGCGGCGCGAGTTGCACCCACAGTAAGTGCTTGTGCACCTGAACCGTCAAGAAGCCCGTTATTTCCGGCTGCTGGGCTAGAGGTGAAGTTGCTTACAGCGATTTGATCATCCGCTACGGCACCAGCTCCAGTTATCATTGTTACAGTACCGTTGGCGGGAAGAGTAACTGTATAAGTATGATTGGCCTCGCCGGATACTGAGAAGGCAGCGGCAGTAGCATCCCCTGCTGCGATTGTTTGTGCAGCATCGTTTCGAGCTGCATCGGCAAAGAGTAGGTCTTTACCTACGTCTTTACTGATAGCAATGTTTGCTATCACTTTCACTGTACTGTTGGCTGAAGCCGAAGCCGTAGAAGCTGCATTGGCTGTGTAGTACACAGTCAAACTGCCTAGGATAAAGACACCTAATATAAGAATGGATTTTTTTTGATTTAATTTCTTCATACGTACCACCAATTCCTTTGTTATTAACTTCACAGTACTCCCCAATTGTGGAGAAATTATGCTTATTATTTTTTTGGTTGACTGAAGGTATGACTTGACCGCTTTTAATAGGTAGAATTTTGTAGTCGATTCTCCCTCTAAACCCAATGATAGCAGTACTTTCGAGCTAGCGACATTTTTCCTCTAAAATTTGCTGATACACTCATAATTGTAATACAGAGATCATTACAACTATTGGTTTAAAACAACTCAACGAAATTAAAGTAGCACGTTTGCGAGGCATTTTATGTTGAGAAAAATAATCTTGTTTCTTGTGTTCTTACTTGGTCAGTTTGCACTAGCTGCTTCTGCACCCAACCCTAATACAATCGATCCAGTCGGTGGCCCCCTTGCCGGAGGTACAGCGGTTACTATCATTGGTACCCGACTATCTGCTGCTAACTCAGTTAAAATATATGGTGTTCCTTGCACGAATCTTAATGTTGTTAATTCTACGACTCTAACTTGTGTGACAGGTGCTCATGCTGCCGGTACAGGAAATGTAGTAGTGACGGATACATCAGGTAGAACTGGAAGTATTTTCTCAGCGTACCGATACGCAAATGCTCCCACGCTCTCATCTGTTTCTCCATCGACTTCGCCACTAGCAGGTGGTGGAACAATTACGTTAACCGGATCTGGATTTCAAAGTAACGCAACAGTCAGTTTAAATGGCGCTGATTGTACTGGCGTATCTGTCTTCTCATCCACAAGTCTTGACTGCACTGCAAGAAGTTCCACTGCTGGAACTGGAAATGTAGTCGTTACTAATCCAGACGGACAAACCGCTACACTTTCAAATGCATTCACTTACCAACCCGCACCAATCCTCACTGGCATTAGTCCGGTGGCTGGAGCACTTGGCGGCGGAACTCTCGTAACCCTTACTGGCAGCAACTTTATGGCTGGTGCTGCAGTAAGATTTGGTACTACAAATTGCAACGCTGAAAATGTGATCTCCAGTAACACAATGACATGCGTAACAGCTGCTAGGTCGAGCGGAACTGTGACTGTGAAGGTCACTAATCTCGATGGACAATTCGACACGCTCTCAAACTCTTACACTTACCAGTCTGCCCCTTCAGTAACATCCATTTCCACTAGTAGCGGCCCCACGAGCGGAGGTACTGTCATCACTATCAACGGAAGCAGTTTTAGAAATGGTGTGAGTGTAAAAATTGGATCAGTCGATTGCAGTACTTTGGTATTTAACTCTTCGTCCAAATTGACTTGCACAACTGCTGCAGGACCTAGTGGTACATATGATGTGGTTGTAACTAACTCAGATAATCAAACGGATTCGCTTACTAGCGCCTTTACCTATTTAGCCCCACCTGTTGTTAGCAGCGTAAATCCAAATGTAGGGTTATATACTTCGAGCACATCAATATCGATTAGTGGTAGTGGGTTTCGCGCAGGCGCTACTGTCGTTATTGGAGGAAATAATTGCACTGGGGTAAATGTAGTTTCATCCTCACAAATAAACTGCATAGCTCCAGCCCATGCTGTAGGAAGTGTAAGTTTAACTGTTACAAATTCTGACAGCCAAAATTCTACACTGCTGAATGCATTCACCTATCGGTATGCAGCGCCTACTGTGACTAGTATTTCTCCAACATCAGGACTTGTATCTGGTGGAAGCTTGTTAACTATAACAGGAACAGGTTTTCGCACAGGAGCCACTGTTTCTATCGGTGGCAATAACTGCTCTTCCGTTGTAGTAGTTTCGGCGACTCAAGTAACTTGTGTCACGCCCGCTCATACAGCCGGAGCAGTAAATTTATCTGTAACTAATTCAGATTCTCAATCTGCTTCTCTTACAAATGGATTTACCTATATTTACCCCGCTCCTCAAATTACAAGTGTTTCTCCGACATCGGGACTTGTTGGTGGTGGAAATACAGTATCTATCTTCGGAACTGATTTCAGATCCGGAGCAGGAGTTGTGGTTGGCGGAACAAGTTGCACAAATACAACTTTCGTTTCATCGGGACAAATCGATTGCGTTACTCCTGCACACGCAATGGGAATCGTCAGCATTCAAGTTACCAATACAGATTTAAAATCGGCTACCCTTACCAATGCATATACGTATCTTGATCCTCCAGTACTGAGTGCAGTGAGCCCTGGTACAGGTCCACTAGTGGGCGGCACAGCACTTTCTCTTTCAGGATCAGACTTTCAAACGGGCGCTGCAGTTTACGTTGGCGGAACACTCTGTACAGCCATTAATGTCGTTTCTTCCACTCTTATTAATTGTGTAACTGATGCGCATGCCTCTGGTCTTGTCTCGGTTCAAGTAATCAATCCAGATGCCGTTTCCAGTACCCTTGCCAATAGTTTTCTTTATCAAAACCCAGCACCAAACGTTACCGCTGTTTCACCTTCTCAAGGCGCTTCCCAAGGAGGCACTTTGATTACATTGACGGGTAATGATTTTGTGGCTGGCCTTACCGTTTCAGTGGGCGCAAATGCATGTGCTTCAGTCAACGTAGATTCTTCTTCTCAAATCCGTTGTCTCACCCAAAGCACTTCTGCTGGAACCTTTGATATCACAGTGACAAATCCAGATGCGCAAAGTTCTACTTTACCGAACGCATTCACTTTTATTGCTCCTCCGACATTGTCGTCTGTCACACCTACAAAAGGTGTAAATAAAGGCGGTACACTGATTTCATTGTCTGGCAGCGGATTTCAATCAAACAGTACAGTTAGCATCGCAGGTAAAAATTGCCTCTCCACTCAATTTGTTTCCAGCACTAGCTTAACTTGTACCACTCCAGCAAATGCCACTGGGTCTGTAAATATCAGTGTAACAAATGCGGATTTACAATCTTCCACTTTGAATAATGCTTATTCGTATGAAGGAAGCTGGACATGGACTTCTGGAAGTAAATTCGGAGATCAACGATCGAATTATGGAGTAAAAGGCGTTGTAGCATCCACCAATATTCCTGGTGCACGTGATAGTCTTTTAAATTGGGTCGATAGTTCCAATAACCTTTGGTTATTCGGCGGTTTTGGTTTCGATTCTGCAGGAGTGCAAGGCGGATTGTCTGATTTGTGGAAATTTGACGGAACAAACTGGGTGTGGATTTCCGGAAGTGGTTTGGCAGATTCAAAAGGAATTTACGGTACTCTTGGTGTTGCCGCATCTACCAATGTACCTGGAGCTAGAACAAACGCTGTAAGTTGGACCGATTCACATGAAAATTTTTGGATTTACGGTGGCTACGGATCCGACTCTGTAGGCACTCAAGGATTTTTAAATGACTTGTGGAAGTTTGATGGAACGAATTGGACTTGGGTTTCCGGAAGCAAAACGTGTGGACAAAGAGGATCTTACGGCACTTTAGGACTAGCAGGTACGGCAAATATACCGGGCGCTCGTGGATACTCTATCTCTTGGAGAGACTCTCAAGATAATCTTTGGTTATTTGGCGGATATTCGATTGATTCTACCGGTGCAACTGGCGACACAAATGATCTTTGGAAATTCGATGGCACTAATTGGACATGGATGAGCGGCTCTCAACTTGTCAGACAACGCGGTACATACGGAACACAGGGAACACCTTCATTTATGAATGTACCTGGAGCACGTGACAGTGCACACGCATGGCGAGATGCCTCAAACAATTTATGGATGTTTGGGGGATACGGTCTTGACTCTGCAGGTTTGACTGGAGATCTCAACGATCTTTGGAAATTCGATGGTACAAATTGGACTTGGGTTTCCGGAAGTTCGAACAAAGGACAACAAGGTACCTATGGCACAATGGGTGTCGCTTCCATTGCTAACGTACCAGGGGCGCGTGATAGTGGTTCTACCTGGATAGATACAAACGGCAACTTATGGATGCACGGAGGGTTCGGAATCGATAGCACAGCAACAAGCGGTATTTTAAATGACTTGTGGAAATTTGATGGAACGGCGTGGACTTGGGTTAACGGCTCTAACTTAAAAAATCAAAGTGGAAATTACGGTGTACTCGGTACAGCTACTTTAACGACGAAACCTGGCAGCAGAGGGTATGCAGCTCATTGGATGGATTCTTCCAATAACCTGTGGCTATTTGGAGGTTTCGGAATAGACAGCGTAGGCACCAACACCGACTTAAATGACTTGTGGGTATACACTCCTTAAACCCCTTCTTGAAGGCAGTCGAAATCCGAGTTAAATACTTGCTGTGGATAAGCGTAACTACAGCTATTGGGAAATCTCTCAGGGATTGACGTCTCCCTCTCAAACTAACTTTGAAAATTTAATAAAAAAAACCGAAGTCTTAATCGTTGGAGCCGGATTCTGTGGTTCATGGCTTGCGTATTTTTTAAAAACTCAAAATCCAAAATTGCAGATTACGATACTCGAGCGCGATTTCATCAATCTCGGTGCAAGCCTAAGAAACGCAGGCTTTTTATCTTGCGGAAATATTTCCGAATGGCTCGAAGATTCTAAAGAAGTTTCTTGGGAAGAAACAATTCTTACTCTCAAAGCAAGAATCGACGGCATCAATCTGATCAAAGAATTAGCACCCCAACTTCCCTCCATTCGCAACTGCGGATCTGTGGATGCTGATCCACTCACAGATGAGAAAATTCTTCTCATGCAACGCTTAAATTCAAGTCTTTCTTCCCTAAAAATTCAGCCCTTTTTCCTAAAGAAAAATCTGGTCATTGGAAAAGAAGAAAAAGAAAGGGCATTCAACAGTTTTGACAGCGAAGTAAACCCATATGAGTTATTACAAGAGTTGCATCTTCGTTTAAAAAAACTCGGCGTCGTTTTCCAGGGGAACTGCACGGTAGAAGAAATCGGTAATGGCATTGCGACATTTACTGCTGTGAATGAAAAAAGAAGCATGGAATATGGTTATGCGTTTGTTTGTACAAATGGCTTCACAAAAGCACTGAACCCTAAAACCAATGTTGAACCAGCACGCGGTCAAATCATCGTTACAAACCCTTGCGAAAC
The DNA here is from genome assembly GCA_964396165.1 of uncultured Pseudobdellovibrionaceae bacterium. Taxonomy (GTDB): domain Bacteria; phylum Bdellovibrionota; class FAC87; order UBA2466; family UBA2466; genus CALCZU01. Next base: position 3,992 of record CAYNEF010000058.1, on the reverse strand, counting down.
TTCTACCGTTAAAAGCCTTGGGTTTTTACGTTCAGGTTATGACTACTTCCGCTTTATCGGATCACGCGTACTGATTGGTGGAGGCCGCTTGGAATATAAAAAAGCGGAAGATACCCATTCGCTCGAACCAACGCTTGAGATTAAAAATTACCTGATTAAACTTGCACAAGAAGTCATTGGGCATGACAAATTTAAAGTAGAATACCATTGGGCCGGTACAATGGGTTTGAGAAAAGGCAAGCATGCTTCAATCAGTGATTTAAATACTCGTGTGTTTCTCGACTCCAAAACGGAAGAAGTCGCTGGGTTCGGCGGCTGGGGAGTAACACTTACTCCTCTTGTCACAAAAAATTTAGCCAGTCTTTGGCGCTAGTCCTCTGTGCTATAATTTCATAAAAAACTTATGAAATACTTATCTACCTTAATCTTGACAATGGCATTGTGTTTCATTGCCCTGGCAAAACCGGCGGTAAAACAAAACATTCCCGATTCTTGTGGTTTTGAGAACCTTACAAATTCATGTGAACTGTTTTCTCCTAAGAAAGGCGACAAAATCGTTTTGCCGGATGGAACAATCATTCCCAATTTTTCAGCCATCTTTAAAGCAGGTGAAAAAATCAGTCTTGCAAAAGAAATCAATCGCATGAAGAACAAAGGAGATGTAGACGAGACAGAAAAAGCCCGGCAGAGAGGGCAGATAGTCACTTTAATGGGAGATATTCCTACTACGCAAATGCACCAGCGTTTTAAAACGTATTTCATCGATCACTTTTCTGAAATCACCGAATTCATGCACAAGGCCCCCAAAGAAGCTAAGCTGGAAATGCCCTGGCCGATCGATAATCCGGCTCCTGAACCGATAGCTGTGAAACGCGATGAGTTTCTTGTTCGCTTTCTTGCGAGAATCACAAAAGAACAATACGAGAAACTGGAAGTCCTACAAAAAGAGGTGCTGGCGGCACAAAAACTTCTTTCCAAACCTGAGGCAGAAAATAAAACTTTAGAGGCTTTAAAGGAAGTTTCGCCCGAAAGAAATAAATACGTCACAAAAATGGTGGAGTTCGCCCAAGCAAGAATCAAAGAACTCATCACTGGCCCTGATACAGACAGAAAACTGAGCAAAGCAGAAGCAAACGCGATAAAGAAATTAGAAACAATACGCTTTAATAACTTTCAGTCTGAAGCGGTAAAAAATAGCCCTGTTTGCGCAGAGGCTATCCCCAATGCGTATTACAATGCGATGGACCACAGTATCACTCTTTGCCCTGCATTCTATAGTTTGCCAGACACAGCAGTTCTATCTCTTATTGCTCATGAAATCGGACATGTTCTTGACCCTTGCAACTCCCAATTTCCGGCCTATCGTTTGAAAATGGATAAGCTAGCAGAACTTAAGAAAAAAGATGATGCAAACAAAGCGCATGCTCTCAGTAACGATAACGATAAATTTTTGATGATGATTAGACTAGCTAAGATCGGAGAAGTTTCTGATCGCACAGCCTATCCATTCGAATTAGAAGTCAAAGAGGAAACAGTCGCGTTTTTTAGAGACGAAGGCGTACTTGTAAAAATGAGCGAACCCGTTCCTTTCTTTAATTATGTCTTTAACGATGTGTATGAATGTCTAAAGTCCCCAAAAGGGGGAAGTTTTCGCAGCTTTGATAGAAAAGAAATGTTGAAATTCGCTCAGGTCGTCAGCGGCGTTCGTGCAGAGTACAGAGAGCCCGCCTATAGCCGCGCAGAGGATGAAAAAAAGATCGTGGATGCTTTGACAGAACATCCTGAATGCCAAGGAGCAGAGAAAAAAAGCCACATGGGTGAAGCCGTGGCAGATTGGATCTCCGCACACGTAGTAGGAGAATTTCTCTCAGGCGTACATTTACAATCCGATCTTGAGAAATTAGGACCTATCGCTTATTTCGGAAATTTGATTTGTATGCAGAGATTCATGGCGACATCGGGTTATATTTCAAGTGCAGGCCCGATTTTGTTCAGTGCTTTTCACGAATATACAAGCCAGTTTGATGAGCATCCCGCATCAAGAGATCGAATCGAAAAAATATTTTTGGCAGATTCCAATGTCAGAAAAGTATTGGGATGTACAGTGCCCTCAGCTTACTCGTGTGTACACAAAACAGGAATGTAAAAAATTATCTGATGCGGATGGTACCAACGTCCAAATTGCATTTACCTGCCCAATGGACTCTGAAATCCAGTCTATGATTATTTTTTAATTGAACAGGAACCGTAATTTTTGTCCATTGGTTACCACTCGTCATATCTCCCGCAGAAACTTTTTTGGAAGCGATTACTTGATTAGAATCCGTATCAAATACGTCGACTTCAGCAGTTTCTGAACACGGTTTTGGGGAACGCAAGAAGAAATCCACTTGTTGAGAGCCCTCGCCAAAAGAAATGCCCGGTCCCGAAACAATCGTTCCTGCTTTCGACAATCCTGTCACTGCTGAAACAGCGGAATAAGGACGGTTAAAATAATTTCCCACTCCAATTTTCATGGGAGCACCACCCGGCTCAAAAGACATTCTGCTCATCGCTCCAAGAGCGAGTACCCCTGCAGTAATCGATTCAGTATTCATGAGCGAATTAGCATCGTGAATGCTGGAAACCCATCCTGCATCTTTTTGCTGGTTCGCGAGAATCTCTTCTTTTAAAGAAACAGAATGCTGCAAAAGTTTTGATTTATCCTCACAAGATTGAGGAACCTTATCGAGCAAGTGATCGCCAAAAATTTTCATCAACGCCAGATGATAATTTTCATGCACATTTTTGTAAGTATAGTGTTGTTTGTCCTGTAAATAGTTTGCACCGCTCAACTCTACAATTCGCGCCCATGTCTTGATCGCTTTTTTATTCTGGTTAGTAGCTAAGTAATACATTCCATTCAGTGCTAGTTGATCGAAATTTTCGTCTTCATAGGGGAGCCAGCTTTCCGTCCCACCTCCAATGACAGACCAACGCGTGAAATCTGGATAATGGCTTAAGCCGTAAGGTTCTGTCTTGTGATACGCTTGCGACATGTAGCGTGCTAAATAGTTATCGTCGTACCAAAACTGGTTGAAAGAGTTCCCGCGTTTTGTTGAATTTACGCCTCGTCCACTATGCTCGATAAAACCCCCGTGTCCCGATCCATTCTCATCAATTTCACCGTCGTGTTTTTTGCCGTCTCTTTCAAAGTCGAGAAGTAAATGTCCGTTCGCATCGCGGCTTGTGGTCTGGTGATCGCCGTGCGAATAGGCGACTAGTTCATTTTTTCCGTAGGGGTGTTTTTCCGTCTGGTATTGTCCGTAGTAGTTCCACTTGTATTCCACATTCTTCATTTGTTGCCACGTCCCGTCAGGACCATAGGCAAAATCAACCGCTTTTTTCCCGTTAGGATAATGCTCTCCGTAACGGAAAGACCATGCGCTGTTTTGAGAATAATCTGCGCAAGACTTTGGAGAAACTTCATGCCGGAGCTCATTCTCATGTTGGGGCGATACGGCAAACGTTATTAATGGAAAAAAGAAAAGAGAGAATGTAACTGTTTTATTCACGGAACATTTAATTTACCGGTAAAACAGAATATTAGGAATAAATTAATTTTCGGAGCGGATAATGATTTCTTCGTTGTAAAGCCCGGGATGATAATCTTGAGTCCCGTTCACTGCTGATTCTTTTCGTAAAATTCTGACGGGAATTGCGCCTGCGTCAACGGCATCTTGCATGTCAGAATCTGCGTCGCCATACATCATTCCCACTTCTTCTTTTTCCATGCGTGCGGTTTTTCCGTCTTTTTCAAAAAAGATGTCTTCATCACTGAAACCCAACGAGCCTTTTAAAAATTTCTTAACGGGATAAGAGGCGTACGAAGAACGTTTGGTGATGAGTAAAACTCTTTGGTGCAAAGAGCGGTGCAGAGATAAAAGTTTTTCAGCGACGCGTTTAATCACAGATGCGCCCATCCATTTTTCTGCATTCACTTCTTTATAAAA
>CAYNEF010000057.1:0-19351 GCA_964396165.1 uncultured Pseudobdellovibrionaceae bacterium | reverse complement strand
CCGAGTTTCGAAGCTCCCAAGGGGAAATATGAAGTTGCGGTAGATACTTCCGTTACTTTAATAGATTCGACGAGAAAACTACTTCCTGTATTGAAACAGGATCGCGAAATACCACTTAAAATTTATTACCCTGTGGGAAAAGAAAATAGTCCCGTTATTATTTTTTCTCACGGTTGGTCTGAATCCAACGCAAGTTATGAATATCTGGCGGCCTATTGGGCTTCGCACGGTTATACAGTCATATTGCCAACACATTATGGAATTGATCGTTCGTCAGTTGGGATAGTGCTCGGATGGCCAATAAAAATTGCGGCGCATACCAAACAAAGAGACAAAGCGGAAAACTCGCCACTAGATGTAAAAAAAGTAATCGACTCGTTACCGCTCATCCAAGAAAAAATTCCCGCTCTCAAAGGCAGAATAAAAACAGAACAGATGGCAATGGCCGGACACTCTTGGGGATCGTATGCCACGATGATATTAGCAGGCGCAAAACCTACGATTGTCCCTGATGCCGATATGAAAAACTTAAAAGAAAACCGCTTTAAGGCTTTTTTAAATATCTCTCCTCAAGGTAGTAATCCGGATTGGGGTTTTACGGCTAGCTCCTGGAACAAAATTGAGTCTCCCACACTTATCTTGCGAGGGGCTGCAGATAAAGAAGTACCACCCTGGAGTAGACCGCCTGAATGGCGAGATGAATCTTTTAACAATTTATCTTCTAAAGGTGGTGACAAGTATAAAGTGGTAATCGAAGGCAATGATGCTACTCATATCGCATTCACGGGCCATAATATGCTAACGACATTACCCTCACCGAATAAAGCATTCCAAGCCAAAGTACAGGCTGTGACTCTTGCTTATTGGAAAAGCGTATTTGAGGGCAAAGATTTTGAAGAAGATCCAGCCATCAAAGAACTCCTTCTCTCCCGCTCCATCACCGAAGAGAAAAAGTCTAAGTAGTGCCAATTCAGCGAGACTTGTTGCGTAAAAGAAAATACAAGTTGGGATCTATAAATTTATTAGAGTAAAAGTACCAATCAGAGTAAAAGTACCAATCTACTTTTCGGCCGTATAGGTAGCAGGTACAAAATACCCGATACCTTTTCGGCCGAAAAGTAGATTGGTACCTTTTCCCAGTACACAGTTTGTATTCAGTCACAAATTGCTGTCGATATTTTCACTCTCTAACGTATTCAAGCCTGCACGAATTTGTATTCTTAGTTTTTTTCTATCAGCTAGATATAATTTCCAAAAACTATTTTTACCTCTATTTAGTTGATATTCCCTTTCAAATGGCTGTCCTTCTCTGCGCCTATCAAAAAGGGCACCTCAATTGCACTTAAATTCACTACTCGTAAATATAGGTGGGGTGGATTTTGAGAAACTTAAATACAATAATTATCGTTTTTTCCTTAGTTTTAACAACGGCAGCAGAGGCTCGTTGGTACCCAGGTAAATTTTTAGGAAGACGAAACAACTTCTCTTCTCCCAAACAATCTAAACCAGCGCAAAACCAACATGCGGAACAAGCTCAAGTGGAGCAACAAGTAAGACCAGAAGTAGCAACTCCTCCTCCAGAATCCCGATTAGAAGCTCAAGGAACCGAAACCCAACAAGCTCAAATAGAACAGAAAGAAGAAGGAAAAACAGGATACATTCCTGGAAGATGGTTTGGAAATACGTTTCAGTACAAAGACAGATTAGGGAACTTTAGAATTCCTACAGAGAAAATAATTGCCGATAAAGATAGTTCTTTTAAAAATGCCCAAGGCCAGGAAGTAGAATACCAAAAAGGCGATATTCTTTTTAAAGTGGGAAATTTTGGCTGGTTTAAAGCCTCTAAAGACTCCGAAAAAATTGACGACGGAAGTATCACAAAAGCGCAGACAGAACGCGCACAAAAAATCCTGGAATTTTCTCAGCAGAACATTGGCAAACAAGTCGGAGGCGGCTACTGCAATGGGCTACCTGAAAAAGCTGCAGGCCCGAGAATTAGTGATTGGGGCCAAAACTTAGGCACTGTGTCTGCAGGTCATAAAGTAACAGTTGCGCTGAGCCCTGGACAAATTCTCGATTGGAACAGAGCTAACTTCGGGAATGTTTTTACATCCGATAAACACTACGCAATTGTAGAAAAGGTATATGCGGACGGCAGCATCGATATTCTGCATCAAAACATGGGTGGTAAACATTACGTTGTAAGAAACCACATTAACCCAACCACAATGCTTGGCGGTTCAATGGTGGTTTACCAACCGTAATTAATTTCCTACGATTTTGAAGATCTTGCCGCCGTAATCAGCGACATACAATTCTCCGTCGTTGTCCTGCCCGAAGGTACTGACAGCAAGGTGAGAATTTAAGAGTAAATCATTATGGAGGAATTTCTTATTTTCCTGATCATAATAAAGCGCCCAGATTTTTCCCGAGCCAAAATCGCTGTAAATGTAAGCTCCATATAATGAAGGAATAGCAGAACCACGGTACACATACCCACCTGTTACAGAATTTCCGCCACTTCTAGGATACTCGTGAATAGGACGAATCATGCCCGGCAACTCGCAGTTCGTAGCAGGATTAAAACAGTGGTTTCCTTCCATGCGTCCCCAACCGTAGTTTCCGCCTTTTTCGATGATATCCACTTCCTCATATTTATCCTGGCCCACATCGCCACCGAAGAGAGCATCCGTCACTTTATCAAAACTAAAGCGCCACATATTGCGAATGCCATACGCATAAATTTCGCCCCGAGCTCCTGAAGTATTTCGAAATGGATTGTCTTTGGGAATTCCGTAAGTATCTCCGCTATTGATATCGATACGCAAAATTTTTCCGAGTAATGTGCCTAACGACTGGCCATTTCCATGTGGATCCCCACCCGATCCGCCGTCTCCAGCAGAAATATAAAGGTAACCGTCTTTGCCAAATGCTAAATGCCCTCCGTTATGGTTTTGGTAAGGCTGTAAAAAAGTGAGAATGCTTTTTTCTACGGCTGAACCACCTTTAAACTCTGACACAATCGTTCTCAATTTTGGATTACGTGCCGTGTAGTTCACAAAGTATCTGCCGTTTTCCACGTACTGAGGATGAAACGCCAACCCCAAAAGCCCCATCTCTCCACCAGAAGATACTTGCGATTCGATATCTAAAAAAGGAGTGGCAGAAATAGATCCGTTTTCGACAACTTGGATTACTCCTTTTTGTTCAATAACATAAAATTTATTCTTTTCGTTTGGAGCAAAGGTAATGCCTATAGGCGCCTCTAGTCCGCTTGCGACAACTTCCAATTTCACTGAAGCATGTGCTTCAGGAGATTGGGTGCAAAGAAAAAAGAATATTGAACACAGTAATGACTTCATAAAAGCTGTACCTCCAACGATTGTGCCCCAAAGCTAGCAAATAAAAACCTGCCTTTCCAACGTTATTATTGGCAATCGTACGACACTTGTTAACATGAGGTGCCCTGTGTATAGTCCGCTGCATATGGGTACTGGGTTCATTTTTCTTTTTGCGTTGATTTTGGTAGCGGGACTTACCGCTATGATATTTATCTTAAAAGCAAGCCAAGGCCACGTGCAATTGGGGCTGAAAACAATCAAAGACAACTTTGATTCCTTGGAACGTAACTATGAGCTGAAATCTTCTACACTGAGAACAGAAATTTCAGAATCCATGCAAAACTCCCGTAAAGAGCTTCAAGCCGGCCTCATGCAGACTACCCAGCTGCTCGAGCAAAAGGTCGCGGGACTGGATACAAAACTAGATACCCGTATCGGCGATTTAACCAAACAAGTGGGCAATAAACTCGAACAGAATATGAAAGAGGGTTTTCTCCACTTCGAAAAGATTCAAACGCACTTAAAACAGGCCGAGCAACAGCTCCTCCATTTAAATACGGTAGGCTCTTCCATTAACGAATTAAATAATCTTCTCAAGCTTCCGCACTTGCGTGGAAACTTTGGCGAAGCCATGCTGGAAAATCTGCTCTCCGATTTACTCCCGCGTGATAGCTTTGAACTGCAATACCGTATTGTTCCCAATTCCACAGAACGTGTAGACGCGATTATCCGTTACCCAAGTTGTGTCCTTCCCATCGACAGTAAATTTCCTAGAGAACAGGTTTTGCCTCTCTTTGAAACACTGGATCCGATAGGGCTAGAGAAAGCGCGAAAAGATTTAGCGCAAGTGATGAAGACACTCGCAAAATCCATCAAAGAAAAATACATCCACCCGGAACATGGAACGACAGAAATGGCGCTTCTTTTTGTTCCCAGTGAAACGCTATATTTTGAAGTAATCCGAAACGTGTCTTTAAATGATGATCTATCTAAATTGAAAGTCTTCGTCGTTTCACCCAATACGCTTTCAGTTACCTTACATGCCATCTCACTAGCGCGTAATTACTACGAAATGGCCAAAGGGGTTGAGAAAACGATTTCCGAAGTGAAAAAAGCCCAACAACATTTTAAAAATTTCGAAGGCCGCTTTGAAGAAGTCGGCAGTGCTTTAAACAAAGCCCAATCTGCTTTTAATACTGCTGCCACGCACTTGGGACGCTACGAAAGCGCAGTAACTCGACTTGGCGCATCAGAATTAACAGCAGAGATACCCAATACACTTCCAAGTTAATGCAATGCGTTTAGTTTTTATTCAAACCTGCGCATTTACAAAAGACGCTTGAGAACGATAGTGTCGGTTAAAGTTTAAACAAAGTAGTTATGTTACAAACACGAGTACCGCCACAAAATTTAGAGGCAGAACAATCAGTATTAGGGGGGATTCTCATTGATCCTCAAACCTTTCACCGCATTGTAGATCTAGTCTCCCCGGATGATTTTTACCGTCCTGCGCACGGAAAAATTTACTCCGCCATGCGCGCTCTCGGTGAACGCAATGAGCCCATCGATGTTGTTACTCTCACGGCAAAATTAAAAGAGCTCGGTACCTACGAAGAAACAGGGGGCACAGCCTACCTTGCGGAACTTCTCGAAAAAGTGCCGACCGCTGTAAATGCGGAATACCATTCCAAACTCGTTGCCGATCAGGCCTTAAAGAGAAATTTAATCAGTACCTGTAATGAACTTTCTTCCAAAGGGATGGAACCCGGAGAAACGACAGACGAGCTTTTAGATTTTGCGGAAAAATCCATTTTCGGACTTACTTCCTCCAAACGCACTCGTAACATGTCTCCCATCAAAGAGATTGTTGCCGAAGCATTCACCGATTTAGAACACAGATACCAGGTGCAAGATGAACTGACTGGCGTGCCGTCTGGTTATATCGAATTAGATAAGATGACCCAAGGGTTTCAACCTTCGGATCTTGTGGTTGTTGCCTGCCGCCCGAGTATGGGGAAAACAAGTTTCGCTCTCGGCGTCGCTCGCCATGCAGCCCAGCACTACAACAAGCCGATTATCTTCTTCTCTTTAGAAATGTCGAAAGTGCAGATCGTGCACAGACTTTTATCTGCAGAAGCCAAAGTGGATCAAACGCGCCTGCGTACAGGTAAACTCACCGAAAGAGACTGGCAAAATCTGACGCGCGCTGCCGGAATGTTATGCGATTCCAAAATTTATATCGACGATACAGCCTCGCTGCCTGTTATGGAAATGCGCGGCCGTGCAAGACAGTTAAAATCCAAAGTTGGTGATTTGGGATTAATCATTGTAGACTACATCGGTATCATGGGAACACCCGCAAAACAGGAAAGCCGTCAGAACGCGATTGCAGATATTTCACGTTCCTTAAAGGCGCTCGCAAAAGAGTTGAACGTTCCTGTCATCGCCCTTTCTCAGCTCAATCGAAATATCGAACAGCGACAGGATAAACGTCCCCTCATGGCAGACTTAAGAGAATCTGGCGCGATCGAACAAGATGCGGATTTGATCGTTTTTATTCACAGAGAAGAAACAGACAGCATGGCACAACCCAACAGTGCGTCTGTGGCAGAGTTTATTATTGGTAAACACCGTAACGGTCCAAGAGGTACGGCAAAAGTAGCGTGGCTTGGACAATACGCAACGTTTGAAAACCTGGCTCACCAACCTCAATGACGATCTTAAAGAAAAAACCAAAAAGCAGGAAGAAAAAGACCAAGAAACGACGGCCGGATCGAGGCAAAGAACTCTTTAATTACGTGGTTCAACTGACGGGTCTTCCCAAAGATAAAATCAAAGAAGAATTAAAAACGCTTTTACACAAGAAAAATATCGAAGTGAGTCAATTAACAGTCGACCAACTCAGAACGGTAGCCGCAAGCTATCTACGTGAAATCATGGCGGGAATTTTGGAGCATATCCCGCATAAACCCCGTGGCATAGAACATTGATTTTGAAGTGACACATTATATCAATCATTCTATAATCTACGGTTTATAATAAGAAAATGCATAGACTGAACTTTAAAAACTTTTCCTACCTTTGTGTTGGCTTCTCAGCCCTTATTCTAAGTTCGTGCGCACAAAAAACAGTCAGTACCACACGCTCCAATGATGCGGTTGCAAGACTTTTAAAAAATACCGATCCCGAGCCTTTGTATAATCCAAACGATCACGAAGCTTCGCGTGCAGAAAAACTCACTATTGGCGATGTCATCCGACTCGAAGAACCCAATACCCAAAATTTGTACGATAACAGCCGCTACGATTTTCCCATCACGGTGAATGCACGCGTGGAAGGCTGGATTGATTATTTCACCGGCCGTGGAAGAGATCACATGGTTCGGTATCTTGGCCGTTCGGGCAAATACATCCCCATCATGAAACAGATCTTTAAAAAATCTGGGTTGCCTGAGGATTTGGTTTATCTTGCGCTGATTGAAAGCGGTTTTAATTTAAGAGCTAAATCCAGAGCGAAAGCTGTCGGCCCTTGGCAATTTATGAAGCCAACGGGTAAGCGCTATGGTTTACGTGTGGACGGTTGGGTAGACGAACGCCGTGACCCGTTAAAGAGCACGCAAGCAGCTGCGAACTATTTAAAAGATCTCTATCTGATGTTTGAATCCTGGTATTTGGCAGCGAGTGCGTACAATGCCGGCGAGTATAAAGTACTGCGTGCCATCGAAGAATTAAAAACGAATAACTACTGGCGCATTTCCGATACAAAAATGCTCCGTAAAGAAACCAAAGACTATATTCCCAAGCTGATTGCGGCTGCGATTATCGCGAAGAATCCCAATAAATATGGTTTTCAAGAAGTTGTTTACCAGGAGCCTCTTGAGTTTGAAGAAGTAAATATTTCCACACCCATCCGTTTACGAGAAATCGCGAAAGTTGCAGATGCATCTGAAGACGATATTTTGGATTTAAATCCCCATTTTGTTCGTGGCATGGTTCCGCCAGATGGCAGCTATGAAGTAAAAGTGCCTGTCGGCAAACGCGTGATTGTAGAAAGAACGCTCGCTTCTAACGGTGGGCTGGATATGGAAAAAGGCGAAGTTCCCAAGGAACATGTCGTAAGAGCAGGTGAATCGCTGCAATCCATTTCTAATAAATACAGACTGCAACCCAGAGACTTGGCTGCAGCAAATAATTTATCGACTAAAGAAAAACTTTCTCCTGGCTCCACTCTTCTCATTCCAAAAACGCAAGGCGGGCACCAGTCGAAAAAAGAAGTGGCAAAAAAGCGTGATGTTTCCAGTGTCACTCCACCCGCACTGGCCAGCACCGATGGTTTTATCATTCACACAGTAAAAAACGGCGAATCCCTTTGGTCCATTTCCGAAAAGTACAACGTAACCGTACAAAACATTTTCAAATGGAACACTTTGAAAAAATCCCAAATCTTCCCCGGCAAAAAACTAAAAATCAAATCCGCCTCTAATAGTTAACTTTCTTCCACAATATTATTAACTCAACACCACAAATTGCCTACTCTATTTAAAATCGACTTTGAGCAGCCTTCATTCACCTTTGACGTCTAAACAACTAGAAAGTACTGCGTTCAAAAAGCAAAAACGGGTGGCGCCGGAGTGTGGGACTGTGGCGCGCCAATAGCGACACAGTTCTACACGCAGGTGACAGGACCCGTGTCATCTTAATTACTCAGCTTTTTATTTTTTAGAATGTTCCGATGTTGAAAAGAAATTTCACGCCTTTACCAGGAGCCGTAAGCCCCTCAGCCATATCGAATACAACAGGCCCCACAGGAGTCTTATACCTCAACCCAATGCCCATCCCATCATAACGGGGGTTCGTTTTCCAGGGTTCCGCAAACTTACGAGAATAAATTTGTCCAGAATCCAAAAACACGGCAGCACTGATATTGGGATAAAGGGGAATCGTCAACTCGATACGCGTATTGTAGTTGGCGGCAGCATGGCTATTTTCTTGCGGATAAAAATTGTGTAGTTGGTACCCACGAATAGAACCCTGGCCTCCCAAGGCCAAATCATTTACGCGTCTCGTTTTTGGCAACTCTCCCGCGTCTTCCGTACTCTCTGCAAAGTTCCCTCCAATATAGAAAATGAGTCCGAAAGAATTATAAATCGGCAGGTAAAAAGAATTTTTCAAAGTAGCCATATAGAAATTACTTTGTGAAAGAATGTTCTTATTCGCCAGTTCAAAATCAAACGTATGGTAACTGCCTTTTGTCGGGTTAAAGGGATCGTCTCTAAAGTCGAGGATCAATCCTGGGCCTGTGGAACCAATATCTTCTTCCACCTTTGCTAGTTCGGGCGGATTGATAAGTTTTGTCGCATCGGAAGGATCCACAATGAGGGAACGCTGTTTTAATTGTATATCTTGGTTCAGTGTATGTTCATACTTGTGCAGTCTGTAAAGCACGGTAACAGATGACGAAATTTTTCGTTCAATTTTCTCTTCTATTTTTGTTCTCGTTTGCAATTTACTGACGGCATTATCTTCGGCAGTCGCAACTTCGAATCTGTCCAAACCTGCTTGCGAAGAAAAAGTAAAAGGCAGAGCCAGTGGATAAGGGAAACGATACCCCAAGACAGCAGAATATTCTAAAAAGGGAATCAGCTTGTCCCCGTCACTGAAAGGAAGATCCACTTCAGTACGTGCAGAAGCAGTCTGGTTTCTACCGAATAAGTTTTTATAAGCCAGTCCCAAAAATGTTCTTAAACGGAAACGGGGTTGCTCGTAAGAGCCGCCGAGCCCTACTTCGCCGAATCCTCGTTTAGACTCAACGACAATGACTCTTAAGTCTTTGAGTGAGTTTGATTTGGGATTTGTGGAAGTCACAATTTCCACACGTGAGAATAGTCCTAAAAGACTTACCGCATCTTCCGATGCCCTGACTTTTTGCAAGTCGTACTTGTCGCCCCTCTGTAACTTTACTTCGCGCTCAATCACATCGGCGTCTGTGCGTTTATTTCCTTCAACAATTGTATCACCAATGAAGTACTGCTGACCTTCTATGACGAGTAGTTTAACGTCAGCTTGTTTTTGATCTTGAGAAATTTTGAAAGCTTCCGCATTTGTGAAAGCACCTTTTACCTGAACGTCTGCAAAGCCCTCTCTTAAGTACATATTTAATACCGTAGTTTTGATAGCCTCTAATTTTTCAATATTGAAGGGCTCGGTATTTTTCTGTTCAATAATCGATAAAATCTCAGGTTTAGACAATCTTTGAACACCTTCAATATCCATGGAATGGAAGAAAGTGCGCTGTCCTGGTTGTACTTCAAAAATGAGATCGGCTCCCCTTCTGTCTTCCGTGAATACGGTTCTCGGAGTAGTAAGCGTTGCGGACAAATAGCCCTCTTTACGCATGCGTGCTTGGAGTTTTTGTGTCAACTCCTGCAAACCATTTTCCCAATATACACCACGTGCAAGTACTCCAGGCGCTTCCTCATACATCCATCTCGTAAGAAGAGAGTTTCCAACACGTTCACCCCCATTAAATTCCACATGATCGAGTAATATCTTTGTTCCTTCATTGATTCTGAAGTAAACGGTGTTTAGTTTTTCATATGCTAAAAGTTCATTTTCCACTTTAACAACGCAGTAGTGATATCCCACTGCTTTGTATTTGTTTTCGATAAGGCTTACGACTTTATTTGTCGCGTCCGCTTGGGAAAGCACTTCGTCAGTCAGAAACTCCCTTAAAATCACATCTGGAAAAACTGTATTTCCACTAAATTGAAATTGGAATTTTTCGCCCTGTTTAATTAAAAAGACCACTTCCACTTCCAATTTGTCTTGGCTAAAGACAAGTGTCGTATCTTCCGTTCTTGTTGTGGGGTACTGGTTCTCTTTGAAAAAACGGTTAATACGCTCTACACTTTTTAGAAGTTCCATCTTTTTAAAGACATCACCAACAGAAAAACTAACATAGTTGCGCAATTCTTCTTCTAATTCCTCACTTACGCCCTTGAATGAGATTCGCTGGATTAATGTTGGTTTATTTTTTTCCACAATGACTTCCAGTTCGAAGTCTTTGCCATCTGCACTCTCAGTCGTTTTCAATTCTGTTTTTGAATAGAAATATCCACGTTGCTCTAGCATGCCTTCAATACGAGTTCGTACGTTGGCCAAATATTTAGAACCCACCATTTTGCCTTCGCGCACTTCGGGATCTCGTTTAAATTCGTCTGCTAATGTACTTTCCAATCCCGTAAAGCTAATTTTGCTGATTCTCTTAAGCCTATTTCCTTTAACGATCAGAACATTGTCTTTTCCACGTTTGATCACATCGAGAAAGAGCACTTCATACGCCCCTTCGCTGTAAATCTTTTTAAGTTTCGCATCTAAGGCGGATGCATTAATAGGTTCGTTTGGACGGACCCCAAGTAAGACAACTAAATCATCAAGCTCTTTTTTACTTAAATTAGGAGATTCAATTTTATTGATATTACCGGTTAGCGGCTCTGCAGAAAGCGCACACATGCCCCAGGCGAGTAAGACAAGAACTAGAATTTTCATTTGCACAAGTCGCATTGTCTATTCAAAGCTGAAATTATACCTGAGATCCACACCGAAGGATCTATTGGAACTTCCCGTCGATTGGGTAGCTTTGCTTTTTTCTCCTGATGTCGCATTGATATTAAAATTCTCATTCAAAAGGTGTTCAATTCTGAACTCCGGTAACGAGCCTGTACCACCGATGGGGTTAGAGGCAGAGACTTTTGTCTTATTACCGATGTCTTTTTGAACTTTCACAGAAGGTACCATACCCGTAGCATCCCCTGTCGTATTGTCGTTTGTGGAAGAAGTACTTTTCCCTTCCACCTTAATACCCAAGCCTAGTTCATTTTTCAGTTTAGACTGTAACGGTGTCTGTCCTACTATGGAAGTACCTAAATCGACCACAGTGCCGCCTTGATCGCGGCTTGTCACACCGAGTACGAGCAGTGAAATCAAATCTGCTTCAGCGAGATCGGGAGTGGAGGTCAGGCGAATCTTATAGTCTTCGGGGACTCCGAAAATCAAAAGGTTCACTTCAAATTCTCTGGGGGCTGTTGTCACCTGTTCTTTGACAAAAGATCTTCCGGATAAATTAAAGCGCGGATAAATCCGTTTGGGATCTTCAAATTTTACGGTACCGTTTAGCAAATCAAATTTCACTTCTTTAAAAAACATGCTGCCGTTTACAGATTCAAGTGTGCCTAATAGTGCTACTTTGTTTGTATCTCCTAATAATCGCAAGCTCCCCTTAAATTCGGCATTGAGTACGTCGGTGACTGCATAAAGTTTCTCAGGAGCTTCCGCAGTCACATCAAATTTCAAAGCAGGAATATCTGCCATGGGTTCGTTTAAATCTCCGTCATTCAATTCCGTAAGTTTTGCTTCTAATATTTTAGTACTTCCGCCCATCAGATAAGGCGCTTTATCACCCTTGACGAAAAGATTTCCATCCAGCTGCAATGTCAGTGAGGGGCGAGCTTTCACCGATACCTGCGACACAGACAATTGAATGTCAGGTTTAAAACTCGTAAATCTATCGAGGCCGACTTCCCCGTTTACAAGCACTTTTCCGCCACCGAGTAAGGCCTCAAATCTGTCTACGTTGATCTTGTCCTGACTGATGGTGAGCTGGGCGTTTGCCGATCTGAATTCACTCTCAAGCCCCATTAACCTGAAAACGGAATCTTCTATTATCACATTTCCTAAAAGAGAATATTTTTCTGGACGGCCACTTAATCGGAAATTTCCCGAGACTTTTCCAATGCCATAAGCCAACCCCGGAATAAAGGGTTGGATAAACTGCAAATCCATTTTTGCATCAAAGTTTGCGGATACCTTGTTTCCTTGTTCCAGATTGAAATTCCCCATTATCTGGCTGTCTTCGCCTAAAAGTTTAAAGGGTTTAACTTGTATATCTCCCTTATTAACAGAAATTTCGATGGGTTTTTCATTTCTCAGTGGAGATGTGCGTAGCCCTAATACCACTTCGTTAAAAGTTCCAGAACCGTTCAACGTATTTACTTTTTGAAAATCCCCATTCAGCGAAAAATCCCCAGTAGCCAGGATGGATTCAATAGGCGGAATATCTTTTCCCATCCATACAGTAAGAAAGGGTGCGACATCCATTTTCGTTAAATATAATAGGAGTTCTGATTGCTCTGAACCATCCGTCTGCGCCGTTTTTAACCAGCGTGCTCTTAGCTTGTCTCCTGAGAAACTCCCTAAAAATTCCGTTCTTCCGTCTTGAGTAGAAACTTTAAGACTAGAATCTGGGATAGACACACCTCTAAACGCGGTACGAGTCAATCTTAAATCTCCCTTCCCTTTGGGTTTGCTTAAATCCCCTTCGAGTGTGACTTCGCCACTCACTTCTCCTACAACTGGGGCTGTACCGAAATAGGTAAACTCTTCCATGTGGAGCCCGTGACTTAAAAACCTCAAACGGGATTTTTGTTTTTCAAACCTGCCGCTGACTTCAAGCGCGCCAGATTTTTTCACAAATACGCCACGTTTAAAATCCACAAAACTCGGATGGTAGGTTAAGGAGAAAAAGCTAGAGAACCATTTTTCGTTATACCAATTAAAGTTACGGGCATTGCCGGAGATCTTTACTTCTACTCCATCGGGATCTACTCCGCCTTCTATCAGAATAATCCCATTAGAAACTTCTCCACCCGTGGGAATCGGAAAGGGCAGCTCAGTTTTTTGGAAAGTCTTGAATGCCTGTTCCACACTGATACGAGGGATACTGACGTTAAATTTAAAATGATTGTCTACGGGGCGAAAATCGACGAACCCTTCTCCACGAATCGGCTCAATTCCCTTTAAGAAGAGGTTTTCAAAAGAAAGAAGGAAATCATCGTAATTCGCATTTCCTGTTACGTCTCCTACGAAAAAGCCCTGTACTTCTCCATTTTTTAAATCAAAGTTGCCTTCTACCGTGACATCACTTCCTGCGATAGTGACATTGGAATTAAGCGACTCGATGTTCCCTCCAAAATCGACTCCGGCAATATGGCTCAGTTTGGTGAGACTTAAGTTTTTACCAGTAGACGCAATTTTAATTTTGCCATCATAGGTGATGGCGCCCGTAGAATTTAGCTCACCTCCCAATGCAGAAAGCGTCGAAGTTAAATCCACTTTTTCTGGAGAGATATGAACCTGTGCCTTCAACTTGGATTCTGCAATATCTAAAATCGTATTATCGCGCGTAAGTGCCTGGTCCATTCGGTTGTAGAGTTTAAAATCCTTCATTTCGGTACTGACATCCGCAATCAAATTCAAAGGTCCCTGTAATTGTCCGCTGACATTAATTTGACCAGAGGTCAGCATCCGCAAAGGGGGATTTTTTATGTTCATGGCTTTTAAAACAGAATCTAACTTAACGCCTTGAACATTGAGCTGCCCTAAAACCGCGTTTTTCTCATTTAATTCCACCGTAATATTATTGGAAGTAATTTTTCCTTCGCCAAAATTGGAATTGAGCTTGTTGACTACTACTTTTTTCTCATCCAGACGGTGATCTAATAGACCATTTCCTAATGCCTTTCCGTTGATCGTAAGTCCTTCGTACTGGATATCCCCTTTGCCTGAATAAATTCCTTTTTGGATATCCAAATTTCCATTTGCGTTTAACAGTCCACCAAACTGGGGGAGTTTAATGGGCGGAATTTTTGATAACATGTGAAGAGGAAGTTTGATGGCATAAATCAGGTGCGTGGAGTCCAGGTTGTTCTGTTTAAACAAGGGAAAGCTTGCAGCGCCCTTTAAGTTTACAGATAAATCTTGTCCTTCCAGAACAAACTTGTTCGCGCGTACACTACTTTTCGATAGGTCAATATCGACATCCACTTTGGAAAGTTCCAGACGTAAAGGCCCTCTTACCACCTCAAGATTCGAGCTCTCGACTTTGATTGTCTGTTGATCGCGGCTACTCTGTTCCAAAAAGGCAGAAATACTTCTTGAGTGAATTTGAAACTCAGGTTCTTGAGATAGAACATGCACCAACGCGTCTACAACACCAATGCGTTTGATTCTTACATTTAAATCGCCACTTCTTTTTAAAGTAATGCCGCTTTTCTCGGTCAGCACTTTACTTATTTTGTGATAAAGCACATCAGCTTCGGGAAGAAGAATGCGTGGATGAAAGAGCGCAATTTCATCAATTACAATTTGCCGGTAAAACAACGCAAGAGGCGAAAATTCGATTCTGATTTTATCGATATTCAAAGGTTCCGGAAATTTCACTTCAGCTTTGGCATTTGTTTTTAGCGTAACCCGGTTCAGGTAAAGCTTCGCTGAGAAAGTGGCGAATTCAAAACTTTCCATCTCCAAATCAATACCGACAGTCGCAAGTACAGAGCGCAATTCTTTTAACACTCTTTGCTGCACTGGACTGCTTGCGAGCAAAAGGTGCACAAGCCCGTAGAACAGGATGATTCCTGTTACCAGATAGAAGGGCAGTTTTTTGATAATGCGTTTAAGCACTCTTTTTCCTGGATTTGGTTAATAACTTTTGCCTTAACTCCCTGACGTCTCTAAACCCTTCTTGTAAACTTTCTATTTCCTCGGCTTTTTCTAAAGCCTCAACGTAATCCCCCAGCTCGCAATATACTTTCATCAGTTTGTACAGGCCATCTAATTTCAGCTCATCTTGAAGTTCATTTGTTCTAAGCAGGCTTTGCAAGACTTCCATGCACTCCATGACGAGCCCTTCGCGCATCAGGGTCTCTGCAAGCAGACAGCGGGATTTTGGGTAATCCTCATGATTTGAATCAATGCGCTTCAGCTCTTCTTTTGATTCCCGGTACAACCCCATTTCTAAAAAAGCGAGCGCCAGATCCATACGCCCTTGAGAATCCTCTCCCAATATTTTGTCTGCCTTTTGTCTAAATTCATTTACTAACGGCTGTACGGTATCGGGATCCTCGTCATTGCGTTTTCCCAAGACCAGTTCCAGCTCTCGAATCATGGTATCCAATTCTTTGGACTCAGGCGTACTTGTATCAAGAGGGATCACTTCTTTTTTCTCTTTAGGAGAAATCAGAAGCCTTAAATCCTCTAGATTAATTTTGCCCTCTTCAAAGCGCTTTAAATAAGCAAGAGTAGCCGGATTGTCAGACTGTTTAATTGCTTGGGATAAGAGCCCGATTAAAACACTGTCTTGTGGATCGGTTTTTAAACCCTTTAAAATAATTTTTATCGCTTCATCCGGCTGATTCATTTCCACTTCTGCTCTCGCCAGTCCCTGAAAAGGCAGGGGACTTGTACGGTCAAGCTTAAGCATTTTGATGTAGTACTGTCTTTTATATTTCGGATAGTTTTTTAAGTCTTTTTCAATGTAGGAGGAAAACGCATCGAGTTTGTTCAACGCGATAACGGACTCAATCACTTCACTCATGGTGAGTTTGGCTTTGTCATACGCGCCGTTTTCATGTTCCAAAACCACCTTTACCATTTTGACTCGCGGGTTTTTAGAAAGTTTCTCGGCCCGTTCATACAAAGACTGGGCTTCGGTAAATTTCTTTTTAGAATTCAAATAGAGCGCAAGTTCGCCGTAGTGTTTTGCTGCCAACTCGTTGTCACCATTCTTTCTGGCGTCTTGAGCTAGTTTCAAAGCGGCTTTTGGGTTGAAGTTCCCCATAGCTGTTCTCCAATTTTTAGGAAGTTAAAAACGAAATTCTGGATAAAACTCGACTATAAACTTTTATAAAATTGCAGAGCGGTACAGATCGGATTTGCTATTTGATTTTTTCTACGTACTCACCCGAGCGCGTGTCAATTTTAAGACGGTCGCCGGTTGTAATGTGGTACGGAACAAGAGTATTTAATCCTGTAGAAAGCGTTGCAGGTTTTCCCCCGCCACCACTCACAGTGTCTCCCTTGATACCAGGTTCGGTATAAGTCACTGTCAGTTCCACAAAGTTAGGCAACTCAACTGCAATGGGGCGCCCTTTGTAGTACAAAACTTCGATTTCCAGGTTTTCAATGAGGTAATATTTTTTATCCCCCACTGTGTCTTTGTCCAAATCTGTTTGTTCGTATGAATCCAAATCCATGAATTGAAAGTTTGTGTTATCGGAATACAGGTACTGCATCCGTTTCTTTTCAAGTTCTGGTTCGCCGACTTTTTCGCCGGATTTAAAAGTCTTATCAATCGTGTTGTTGTTGATGAGATTTTTGATACGCGTTCTGACAAAGGCATTTCCTTTGCCTGGCTTTACGTGTTGGAATTCCACAATCACATACGGAACGTTTTCGAGTTCGATATGGACGCCTTTTTTAAAATCTGCTGTATCAATCATCTTTAATCCTTGGGATTTATTATTGGGCGATGTTCTCTCCCAATTCAGGCCAAAATTCAAGTTTTTTCAGTTGAGTTGACGTGTACGGACCAGTACCTCTTTGAGCCATTCGATTTTCTTACTTCTGTGTAGAGATTCCGGATCAACGCCTAGTTTTGATTTGCAGGCCCGAATTTTATGTTCGAGCTCTCCTGTGCGGTTGTTACGGTATAGTTTTTCAAATATTTTAAGACTCTTTTCAAACTGTCCTTGAGAGAAATACAAGTCACCCAACGTCTCTGTCGTAATTTCTTTTTGTATCTCGGGTTCTTTCAAAAACACGGCAGATAGACTTCCGACTTTAAAGCTTTCGTCTTCCTCTTCGTCTGCTCCCACACCAAGTAATGTATCTATCTGGTTTTTGACGGCGAGATCTGTCGTATTGTCTTCTTCAAATTCGGGCAATTTAATTTCCGGTTGCTGAAAAACCACCGGCGCTTCCACAGGTTTTGCGTAAGCGACTTGAGTGACTACTTCTTCCGGCTCGGGCACAAAGCGAATTGCCTCAGTCCCTTTGACAGCTCCGTCTCCCATGGACGATTCGAGCGAACGCACTTTCTCGTGCATTGCCACATCCTGTGGAGAGAGAATGAGACACATTTTAAAACAGTGCAGAGCCGAGCGTTTATCTCCGCGAGTAAGATGCAAGTCTCCCAGCAATTTTTGCGCGAGTAAATTTTCTGGAGAATGCTGGATCACTTTTTCCAGTTCACTTTGCGCTTCATCGTATAATTTTTTGTCCAGATAACATTTGGCGAGCGCTACTCTGCCACCGTGAAAGTCGGGGTGGTTTTTAATTCCTTCGCGACAAATATCGATTGCTTCATCCAAGCGGCCAATTCTTCTGTACGATTCTGCAAGCGGTGCAAAAACACGGCTTGTGGGATCTTCTTGAAATCTTCTTAAATATTCTTTGAAATGCGGCGGTTCGTTTCCGTACAACTTATCCAAAGCTTCTCTGATGCGCGTGTGTCTGGGAGCTTTTTCCATTCCGAATCCTCTAATTAATTACACAAAGTGTTAGATACACTGATGTCTATCTTATTAATTTCATCCTTTTTCCGAGTAAAAATCAATGGATACTGCATCATTCCTTAGGCAGTTTTTTGACGGAAATGCGATGCGATAAATACCAGTAAAACCAAAGAGATCGTAAGCAAGATTGTTTGTACTAAATCTAATCTACTCGTTACAAGCTGCGTGTTGTCGATTAACGGGTAAAGGCTGTCTTGACACGACGATACAAATCTTAAAACTCTTTCAAAAACGCTTAATAAATAATGCCCAGCAACAAAGTTTGAAACAAAGGGAGATACATACCCCATCGGGATCAACACAACGTCCCAAAGAGGTGAGAAAACCAAACTAAACATAGGTGCTACAAGTGACAGTTGTCCAAATACAGAGGAGACAGTAGGCGCCATTAGAATGGGGATTAGGAGAATTCCCCAGACATATGTTTTTAAAACTTCTTCCTCACTTCTTAAACTGAGAAAGAGTGCACCTAAAGCCGACAACCAAAAACTTTCTGACAAAAAGAGATTCGGCTCATATAGAAGCAACAACGCAAGACCAGAACACACGATTTGCACACATTCTGTTTTCCACATTTTGAAATTCAAAGCGCTGATGGTGATCAGAAAAAAAAGTGAGCGGTGAACGGGCGCATTTCCGGGGCTGTATCTCCATAATAAAAGTGCGGACAAAAATAAAAGCAACGTACGACACAACCAGATTCTACTTCGCATGAAAAACTGCGGCACAACAAGGACAACTACGCCAAAAATCTTATTAAGCAAAAAATATAAAATCATCACATGCGTGCCACTCACTGCCAGGATATGGCTTAATCCGCCTCGTCGATAAAACGCGACAAAAGATTCGTCGAAGGAGCTTGTACTTCCCTTCCAGACCGATTCCACAAGCGCGTTTAAAAGTGGAAATTGTTTTTGGTATTCGAAAGAAAAGCGATCAATAAAATTGGGAGCATCTTCAAAGTAAGTAATCTTAAATTTTTTCGCAATCAATTGTGGGCGTCTAAAAAAACGCAGTATAAAGTACTGCGAGGGATTTGCACTATTCACTTTGCAAAGAAAATTGCCCTGGATCGTATTTGCCATTTTTTCATTTCTGATTTCTATCGGAACAAAAACATCGAGATACAGTTTTTTACAATTTCCTTCCCAGCAAACAGTAGGATCTTGGCTCTTCATTCCGCCTTTTGAAAAAAACCATCCCGGCCCAATTTCTATGCTCTTGTTGTTTAAAAGCGAGAGTTCAGAGCAGAGCTGCCAACTGGAATCTGAGACGTTTTTCCAGTGGATAAGGGTCGTCAGTACCACGCCGAGTATAAAAAAAAGGGAGAGGATTCGCACGCGGGGTGGGTTCCCATGGTCTTACTTGGTTTTCAACGATTGGTGGGGTGCGTAAAATACCTGATTACTTTCATGCACTTAACGGCCCATTTTTTTTGACCTCTGCCTTTTTAAAAGAATCGAGAAGTGATTTCTTAAATGATTGACTATATAGGCCTTATTGGATTATTTAATCCCTTTGAATTTTCGTGATCGAAAGAAGGACTCTTTATGTACGCAGTTGTTAGAACAGGTGGAAAGCAATACCGAGTAGAACCGGGCTT
>CAYNEF010000056.1:0-19620 GCA_964396165.1 uncultured Pseudobdellovibrionaceae bacterium | reverse complement strand
TTACATATTTTGTATTAATGCTGTTGCAAACTCGGAGCATTTAATTTCCTTGGCTCCTTGCATGCCGCGTGCAAAATCATAGGTGACAGTTTTCTTAGCGACGGTATTTTCCATCGTTTTTGTGATCATTTCTGCCACTTCAATCCAACCCATGTATTCAAACATCATCACACCGCTCAAAATAACAGAGCCTGGATTTACTTTATCCAATCCTGCATATTTAGGAGCTGTACCGTGTGTTGCTTCGAAAACAGCATTGAAATCGCCGATATTTCCACCGGGAGCAATTCCCAGACCGCCCACTTGAGCAGACAAAGCATCAGATAAATAATCACCGTTCAAATTCGGTGTCGCGATGACAGAATATTCGTCCGGGCGAAGCAGCGCTTGTTGAAACATGCTATCTGCAATTCTGTCTTTAATCAGAAGTTTGCCGGCAGGCACTTTACCATTGTGGTCTTTCCAGACTTCATCTTCGGTAATGGTTTCTTTGCCAAATTCTTCTTTGCAAAGTGCATAGCCCCATTCTTTAAAGGCGCCTTCTGTGAACTTCATGATGTTGCCTTTGTGCACCAAGGTGACACTCGACTTTCCATGTTTCAGCGCATACTGCACTGCTTGTTTCACAAGACGTTTCGAACCTTCTGGACTCATGGGCTTTACGCCGATTCCAGAAGAAGGTCGGATTTTTGTTCCCATTTGCGTGTTCATGAAATCGATAACTTTTTTAGCTTCAGGAGAACCGCTCTTCCATTCAATTCCGGAATAAACGTCTTCGATATTTTCACGGAAAATAGTCATATCCACTTTTTGCGGTTCTTTTACAGGAGAAGGAACTCCAGTGAACCAACGCACCGGTCGTACGCAAGCGTATAAATCTAAAATCTGTCTAAGTGCTACGTTTAAGGAGCGGATACCACCACCGACAGGAGTCGTTAAAGGTCCCTTGATCGCGACACCGTGTTCTTTTATGACGGTGATCGTTTCATCGGGCAGCCAATTTTTAGTCAGGTTAAAAGCTTTTTCCCCAGCCAGTACTTCTTTCCAGACGACTTTCTTTTTGTCTCCGTAGCATTTTTTAACGGCAGCATCAAAAACGCGGACCGAAGCTTGCCAGATATCAGGCCCTGTCCCATCGCCTTCAATAAAAGGAATAATGGGGAAATTGGGTACTTTGATTTGATTAGGACCCGTATAGGTAATCTTCTCGCCTTGACTCATAACGTTCTCCTTAAAATAAGATAAACCGGGTTGAAGGTTATGTTTTATAAGGGCAAACGTCAATCGGCGCTGGGGAGATTACAGCCCTTTTTTGAGTATTATCGACGCGTATTTTCTGCATCGAGTCATTACAAATTGATTAGATTCTTTTGATTTCAAAACTATTTGGTTAAAATTTATTCTTATGCAAATTTCACTCGTTAAAAAAAGCGTCTGTTTTCTGATTTTTGTTTCCACTTTAGGGCATGCACGCCTTCCTGATGAACAAAATAACGTCGATATCTACCAAAAATGCAGTCCGGGTGTGGTGAATATTACGGCAACGACCCTGACTCAAGATTTTTTCTTTGAAATTATTCCTCAAAAAGGACAAGGCTCGGGCGCCATCATTCGGCCTGAGGGATATATTGTCACTAACGAGCATGTGGTAGGAAATGCGCAAGATGTAGAAGTCACCTTGAATGATAAAACGCAGTTTCCTGCAAAAGTAGTGGCCACTGATCCAGACTCAGACATCGCCGTGATTAAAATTGATCCAAAAGGGAGAAAGTTAACATCATTAGATTGGGGAGATCCTGCGTCTCTCGCAGTGGGAGAAAAAGTACTTGCGATTGGTAACCCATTCGGACTGGGTGGTTCCTTAAGTGTGGGTGTCATCAGTTCATTGGGGCGTGATATCCGCACACAAACGGATCGATTGGTAAAAGACGTGATTCAAACGGATGCCGCGATTAACCCGGGCAATTCCGGTGGGCCATTATTAGATAGCAGCGGAAAAATCGCAGGCCTTAATGCGCAGATTTTTTCTCGTAGCGGGGGCAGTGAGGGAATTGGTTTTGCTATCTCGGTGAAGACTGTCAGAAAGATGGTCGAGCAACTGATCCAATTCAAACGCGTCTTGCGTCCGGATTTGGGGATTCACGGAGTGGGATTAAATGCGCGGCTCTTTGCGAATTTGGATATTCCGACACAGAACGGGGTGATGATTACGGAGATTTATACGAAAGGGCCTGCTGCTAAGGTCGGATTAAAGGGAGCGAACAAAGAATTGGTTTATGGCTTTCACAGAATTCCGATTGGCGGCGATGTGATTTATAAAATCGATAATGTGCTTGTCTCCTCTATGCGCGATGTTTTGGATTATCTCGTCGACAAAAACGTGGGCGATACGATTACGATTCATTACATTCGTGGTAAGGCGAAAAAATCTGTTGCAGTGAAGTTGAGTGTCACTCCTGGCGATTACGACCAGGGCAACGGAGATCTGTAAAAATTATTTAAAGAGTGTACCGGTAGATCGTACGTACGGGTCCTGTCACCTGCGTATGGGATGCTGTCGCTCTTGGCGCGCCATCAACCCATACTCCGGCGCCACCCGTACTTCATTTAGCAGTTCTTCTACCCTTCATCATAATCAGATAACTTTAATCTACTTTGTGCGCGCAAAGTAAAAGTGACACCACTTCATTCATTTGAATATTTTAATTTAAACGCAGGAAAACTTTCTATTTTAACGACGGTAAATGATTGACAGTCGGCATGTGGATTTATATTTTATCGACGATTCAGGAGGTTTTATGAATCATCAGGAACTGCACGCCGAAGCGTTGAAAAGAGTGCAAGATTTTACTGCTTCAACAATGCGACTAATGGAAATCTTGGAGAAGATAGATAGGGCGAGAACGTATCTTCATCTCGGGTATGGGTCACTGTGGAGTTACGTAACCATGGGGTTAAAACTTTCCGAAAGTCAGGCTCAGCAATTTATTTCTGTAATGCGAAAGTCTAAAGAAATACCAGAACTCAAACTTGCGGTGGCAAAGGGGGAAGTTTCCCTTCCTAAAGCTGCTTTGATTGTCAGTGAATTGAAGAATGATAATAAAGAAGTTTGGCTGGAGAAAGCGGGCTCTCTTAGTACACGAAATTTAAAGCTGGAAGTTGCGAAGATAAATCCGAATGCGAAGCCATTCGATCGGATTACGGTGCGAACTGAGGAACTTTCTGAGTTGAAGGTGGGACTAAAGCGCGAGGTAATTGAACAATTAAAACGCGTCCAGGATTTGCTTTCTCAGAGTAAACGCCGCCCTGTGAAGTTAGACGAAGCAATAGAAGAATTGACAAAGCTATACTTGGAGAAAAACGATCCCGTGAAGAAAGCTGCGCGTGCACTTCGTACGGACAAAGTAAAAGTGACACCACTCAAATTGGGGAGAACAGCGCACCCAGCGTGGGTCAAACACCTCGTACATCAGAGGAGCCATAGCCAGTGCATGGCAATACTGCCGACTGGCCAGAGATGCGAATCGCGACGATTCCTGGAAATCCATCATAAACAACCGCTAAGTCGCGGCGGTTCAAATCATCCCGATAATTTAATCTTGCTTTGCTCAGGACATCACAAAGCAAACCATATTGCCTGCTGACATATCCAAACCCGAAATTGAGATTAAAAAGTTGATCAAGTAAATGAAGTACGGGTGGCGCCGGAATGTTGGGCTGTGGCGCGCCAAGAGCGACACAGTCTAACATGCAGGTGACAGGACCCGTACGTACGATCTCTCGGTACAGCACAACAGATTTTTTGAAGATCGGCTAGTTAAGCTTTTTTCTTTTTCATGGGGATGACATCGCCGAAGGATTCGACCTCGTGATCGAAAATGGCGCGGGCAAGAATGCCCTTGAATTCAGGAAGCAGTAACGGTGTCAGTGGCGGCAGCTGTCTGACATAACTTAAGTGCCGCAAGTATTTTGGAATCTCAGTCCCCGAAAAACGAAACTGCAATTCTGGATGAGCCGCATGCGCTTCTTCCACCCAATGAGTAATCGTGTCGGGAGAATCATTTAAATCGTCAAACAACACAGCCACAGCATAGGAAGTATCCTTTTGCTTTTTGGTAAATACCGAACGCGGGGATTCCGGCGCGACGGCCACCCAATTTCTGTGCTCTTCAATGGACTGCTTTGCGAGCGTTCTTTTCGTCGGAGAAGAGCTCAGTACGAGCACTTGAGCGTACACTTCGTCGAGTGGGTTTCTGTCTCGTGCCGTACGGGTCGTGATGTAGGGGATTTCCTTGTATTCGGTGCTGTAGGAGACCCCTACCTTGCCCGTAGCGCAGTCTACCAGTACCTGACGGACATAATTTTTGCCCGTGTCCTCAGCCGCAATAAACAGGTTTCTGTCCTTCAACCACTTATAAGCCGTCTCTACAACCACCCTGCGGATATTGGATAAACCAAAAACTTTGACGAGAATCTTCTCGGTCGAAATATGAAGAGAATTTGTTAATTTGCTTAACAGGGAATCCAGCATCTCGTGCAGATCCTGCAAATTATTGTCGGGATGGTACAAGACCACACCTGCGATCTGTTCTGTGGGAACAACAAAAACGATTCCCAGTTCACGATCTAAAGAAAATGAGAGTTTGGAACTTTCATGAAAAATATAAGTTCCTTGACTTGAGAGTTTGATGCTTGAGATTTGCATGGGGATTTATTTATTATACATCTGAAAGACGATAATGCGGTGTATCATTTTAAAAGCGAGGAATGGTGCGGAGCTATAGGAAATGCAGCAAGGTATCAAAAGCGATTAGGTCAAAGCCTTGCCTAGAAAAGGGAAAGGATTAACGTAAAAGTTGAAGAGCCAATGCTGGCGTTTCATTAGCTTGCGTGAGAACTGCCACGCCTGCTTTTCTTAAAATGGTATCTTTTGCCAAGTTCGCACTTTCAACTGCGAGATCAGCGTCTTTGATACGGCTTTTTGCAGCCATCAAGTTTTCTTGAAAGATACTCTGAGCAGAGATCGTTGTATTCAAACGGTTCTGAGCAGATCCCACTCTGGCGCGAATGTCGTTCACCTTGTTCAAGGCTTCATCGACCATTCCCAAAGATTCTTGGGCATTGCCTTTTTGAGAAGCATCTACATCAGCCATTCCAAGTGCACCCAATGTCATATTGGTATCACCAGGAGCAAATTTGATGCGATCGACATCCGGGTTGTTTTCAGTACCAACCTGGAATTCCATCTCGATGACTTCACCGGAAAGCAATTCTCTACCGTTAAATTTTGTGGTTTTGGCAACGCGGTCGATTTCTTCTTTAAGCTGAACGACCTCGTTATTGATCATGCCGCGCTCTCTATCACCAATCGTGTCAGTAGACGCTTGCATGAGAAGTTCGCGGATACGAACTGCCATGTTGTTAATCTCATTGGTACCGCCTTCATACACTTGGATGAGAGATACCCCATCCTGCGCGTTCTTTACGGCAGCTCCTAATGATCTGATTGTAGCGTTTAATCTATCTGAGATGGCAAGGCCTGCGGGATCGTCTGAGGCTTGTACTATTTTGGAACCGCTAGCTAATCTTTGGATTGTGCCACTCAAACGACGTTGAGTGTTCTCCAAATTTCGCTGAGCAGCTGTAGCTAACTCGTTGGTATTAATTTGTAGACCCATTGAAGTGTCCTCCTAAATGCTTGTAACCTCCTTTCCTTGGATTTTAAGTTCCCCATTATTAGAGAACTTTTGATTAGCGTTCCGTTGCTAATCTGGTTTGCTAAGAGTGATTATGAAGATCAAGTTGCATGAAACTCTCTGCATGCACTTCATCGACTACTTCAGGATCTAATTTAATTAAAAATAACAACGCTTTGCGATATGATTTTAGACGCAATGCGTACACTATTTCGAGTGACAGTTAAATATTCTAAAAATTTAAGTACCTTTTCGCCGCGTCAAAGAAAGTAATTTACTTGCTTTATATGTCATGTCATTTTCAAAAAATAATTTTAAAAATGATGCGCATTAAGCTCAAAGTTGAAAGTTTGCATCTTTAAAAAGGTATTTTCATATGTCTTTAAGAAGACAAAAGAAACGCGTTTTGATTACACTAGGCCCCACCCGCGCCTATTTAGATAGCGTCCGCTATCTCTCCAATTATTCTACAGGCGAATTAGGGGTCGAAATTATTCGCGCCTTGCTCAAAGAAGGTTTTGAAGTAGCAGCAGTTGTGGGGCCCGTGCATTTTGACATGAAAAACAAGTCATTAAAAAAAGTGGAACATGTCATCACAGTTGATCAAATGCGCAGCTCCACTTTAAAATTATGTCAAAGTTTCAAACCGGATTATTTTTTGCCTGCTGCCGCTGTTTTGGATTTTGTGCCAAGAAAAACACAAACAGGAAAAACAAGTTCCACAAATAAAATCTGGAAATTGGAACTGGTTCCCACAAAAAAAATAATTGATGAAGTGCAAAAAAAATTTCCCGGTATCAAAAGATTCGGTTTCAAACTTGAAGTGGGAAATTTCACACCGGCGCGAATCAAAGCGCATGCATTACAAATTATGAAGAAAAAAGAATTGGAAGGACTGTGTCTAAACTTTTTGAATGAGATAAGCGGAAAAAAACATCCTGCCTACATATTTTCAAATGACACGGGTAATTCAAAAAAGGCCACAACAAAAAAACAAATTGCTGCCTTAATCGTAAAGACTATTAAAGGTTGGGATGAGAATGCGACGCCGACTCATCGGCCGCAAATTTAACAATCTCTTCAGAACTATCACTGCGTTCTTTTTCATACTGCGCAAGCTTGTTGTACAGCGTCTTCACAGTGATACCCATTGCATCTGCAGCTTTGGTCTTGTTTCCTTTAAAATAAGAAAGTACGCGCACGATATGGCGTTTTTCAATATTGTGTAAAAGAAAGCTCGACGGTTCGTCAAAGAAGTCTGTTTCAGCTTCAGCCTCGCGGTTTTTTACATTGAACGGAATATCATCTTCCGTAATCAAATCAGCATCTACGAGAATTTTAAAGCGCTCTACTGTGTTCTGAAGTTCACGCACGTTACCAGGCCAGCCGTATTGTTTTAATACTTCCATCGCGCGGGGGCTTACTGTTTTAACAGTATTGGGACCCAGCTTTTCGTCCGTTAAAAACTTATTAATAAGAAGCGGTATATCCCCGCATCTTTTTCGAAGCGGCGAAATTCTCAAGGTAACTGTGTTCAAGCGGTAATAGAGATCTTCTCTGAATCTGCCGTTCTTTACTTGAGTTTCCAAATCTTTGTTTGTAGCAGAAATAATTCGCACATTTACTTTAATGGGGGCTTTGCCGCCCACGCGATAAATTTCGCCTTCTTGCAAAAAACGCAGAAGCTTTGCTTGCGCTTCCAAACCCATTTCGCCTATTTCATCCAAGAAAAGACTGCCTTCGCTAGCAAGTTCTACGAGCCCTTTTTTCTGGTTGATTGCACCGGTAAAAGAACCTTTTTCATGTCCAAATAATTCGCTCAGCAATAATGTTTCTTGAATCGCGCCGCAGTTAATCGAGATGAGCGGTTTGTTTTTACGGCGGGACTGTTCATGAATTCTTTTTGCGATAACTTCTTTACCCGTACCGCTTTCGCCCTGAATCAGCACAGTTACTTCGCTTGGTGCGATTTTCGCGACCATCTGAAGCAGATTCAGCATGGCAGGATCTTGAGTGATGAAACCTTCCGTGGAAATTTCTCTTTCTAGATTAGCCAACGCAACCCCCGTGTAATTTTTATATTCTAGGAGGTACTTATTACAATGCTGTAAAAAAGAAATCAAGAAGTAATAACAATCACGTTAAAAAAGTGATATTATTCAAATACTTGCATGAAACACACTCTGCCCAAAGCTTATATGGATGGTACGATTTTAACCAGTTCTCCGGTGGGTGGAGCCTATATTTTCTTAAAAGAACTGCTTCCCAGGCTGTCTAAAAACCCTGCTTTGGTCGTGGAATTAATCAGTCCAGCCCCCCTTCCCAGCCACGAAAAAGTAGAGGGAATCAAAGTAAAAGAATCTACGCTAACCGGTGGAACATGGTTTCCCCAGGGACGCATACGTAGTTTTTTAGGCCAGGTAAAACGAACGGCGGAAAAAAAAATCAACGCCATCAAATCATCTTCTAATCAAAATGAGATCAACTTTTCGACTTATTACATGCCCGTGCCCGGCCAACCCAAACGTCCGGAGTTAAGCGTCATCTACGACATGATCATCGAAAAATTTCCGGATGGAATCGACAAAACCTATCGGGAGAATTTCATTACGTTGAAAAAAAAATGCATCGAACGCTCTCGGCGCTTTGTCGCGATATCTCATAAGACGAAAGAAGATCTTTGCCACATGATGGGCATTGAAGAATCAAGAGTGGATGTCGCCCACCTTGCTTATGATGAAAAGATTTTTCTTCCGGATTCTGAGAAACTCTTTTGCGAGACTCCGTATATTTTGTATGTCGGTGGAAGGCTGAATCACAAAAACTTTGTGCGTTTGGCAGAAGCCTTTGCTTTAAGCCCGTTTAAAAAAGATTATATTCTTAAAGTAGCAGGTTATGCTTTTAGCGAAGAAGAAAAAACTCTATTCAAAAAATTAGGGATTACAAACCGGCTGGAGGCGGAAGTGAAGCCTTCTACAGAAGAGTTGGCAGATCTTTACCGGAAAGCGGATTGCTTTATTTACCCTTCGCTCTATGAAGGCTTTGGATTACCTATGCTGGAAGCCATGGCTTCTGGGTGTGCAGTTGTCGCAGCCAATGCGGGCTCACTTCCAGAAATCGGTGAAGGGGCTGCGTTGTATTTTAACCCCGAAGATCCAAAGGAAATGAGCAAACAGATAGAAAAGATGCTCGTTCCAAAAACAAACCGGGAATTTATTGCGAAGGGTTTGGAAAGAGTTAAGTGTTTTTCTTGGGATAAGACGGCTGATGCAGTGGCACAGTCGATCCTGAAGACTGCAGCGAACTCTTAGCGAGAAAAATTTCCAAATCTTCTGGCGTGCCCAACCCGTTCATCTTCCATGGATCGATATCAAAAATCTGGATATTTTTATTTTCGTTAATCAACTCATTATAGACGGGACATACATAAAACTCTCCGTTAGTGCGGATGTTTTTTCGAATCATGTCGAGAGCACCTTTCACAAAATCCTGTGCGTGCTTGAAATAATAAATGCCGACCGTTGCATGATTACTAATAGGATTTTTTTCTGCCACTTGAGTGACCCGATGATTTGCATCCAGTTTTGCAAAACTCCATTTTTTGTCAGTGGCTTCAAACGTCATGATCGTGCCGTCACTTTGGGAATCAATCGCTTGTTTTAAAAATGCATCGATGTCGACATCCACCCATTGATCGGAATTGGCAAGAAGAAGGGGTCGGGCGTGTTTTAAATGTTCGATTGCGAGCAGTACGGTGCAAGCAGCGCCCTCTGTCGTGTTTTTCACTGTAACAATGGATGCATCTGGAAGTTTTGAACGCAGCATTTGCTCTACCGGGAAACTCTTTAGGTGTTCTTCATGGCAGATAAAAGTAAAATGGCTTTTGAATAATTTGGGTTTTACATTGTCTATTACCCACTCGATCATCGGTTTTCCCATTACATCGATAAACGGTTTGGGATTTTCATAACCTGCTGCCTTAAAACGTTGGCCCATGCCTGCCATTGGAATCACGATTTCGATTACAGGTGTGTTCAATTCTTCTTGCGCCATTTGATCCAGTCTTTCTTTTACGAAATGATAGCTTACTTGTTTCTGATTGCGTACTTCGAGTACATTTAAATTTGCAGATTTTGCAGATTCGATTCCGGGAATGGAATCTTCTACTGCAAGACACTCCCAGGATTCCAAATTTAATTTCTTAAGAGCTTTTAAGTATATTTGCGGATTGGGTTTTACTTTTGTCACATCTTCCTGACAGAGAATGACGTCAAAATACTTTTGGATTTCCATTTTCTCTAAAATTACGTTCGCCGTTTTTTTAAGACTATTGGTGACAAGGGCAAGTTTCAAACCGTCGCTTTTTAATTTTTCGAGCATGCGCACGATGTTTGGATCAAATTTGCAGTTATTCTCAATCATCACCTGCGTGATGTTCTGTTTCATTTCATTTAAAAAAGAATGCAATTCAAAAGGAAGGTTTTTCTTCTTGGTTAAAAAATCGAGCTTCAGCTGCGTGGATAAACCATTGTACTGTTTTAAGTGTTCTGCTTCGGGAATAGAATAGCCAAAAAGATTTAATGCGCGGTTCAGCGCTTTGTAATGCCAATCTGCCGCGTCCACTAAAACACCATCTAGATCAAATACAATCGCCTTGATCATCAAAGTTGCCCTTTAAAAGTATGTAGGTGAGTTAAAAAGAGATAGGACTATTTTCCTAGATTTTGGGAGAATTATCTATGGGGGCTGCATTATTTAAATATCGTATTTCGCTTTAATAAGAATTGTAGGATTTGGTCGGAAACGCAGTTCTATTTTACTCAATTATTCCAGGGCGCGTTTGGCGTTCGCATAACCATCGACGTATTCGCCGTCATCGAGGTTTTTCAAGTGCGACATGCCTTCGAGCTTGCTTTTTACCGCAATGACAAAGGGAGGCATCTCTTGCTTCATCTCTTCAGCGACTTTTGCACTTTTGATTAAGTAAGTGGCAGATTCGGCAGGAATATATTCACCCGTCATATAGTCTTTTACGAGCAAATTTGCTGTACTGTGTCTTTTTGAATAACGGCTGGCACAGGCGAAAGAACACATCTTTACCTTTTCGCCTTCTCTTTCTCCAATAAAGGTAATCTTAGCTGTTAGCTTAATTTCCATCCCGCAAATGGGGCAGCGCGCAACTTCCGGTCTTTCTGTAGTCGGAATCGCAAAAGAAAGAAGGGAAAAAAACAGCAAGAACCAAATGGATAAGCTTTTTGTCATATTCTTTACTTCTATGTCTGTTGAAAATGCCAGTCAATAACGCGCAGCACTAAGGCTTTGCCATTTCTTTTAAAAGCGGGCTGACTTCTACAAGATGCCGGATACTGGGGCCGGAGTTGTATGAAGTCGCATCGTCTTTACATCCACCCAATGTGTGCACTGCCACGATACGGGTGTTTTCCACTTTGTTAAAATCAGGAACAAGAATTCCTGCTCCCGAACTTCCGGGCATCGTATCGCATCTGTGTTCAAGAAACTCATTTGATTGATTAAAAGTTGCGCAGTTTTTTAAAGATACTTTCATCGGACTTCCCCCTGGATGGTGGATCATCATGAGCGCATCCCCTTTTTTCATTTTTCGAGCAGAGACATCGTACCAACCCAGATTTACGCCCGGGTTTCCTTCGAGCCTTACAATCAAGTAATCATTTTGCTGCTCTCCATTTCCTTTTTCGACGATTTCTTTGCAACCAAATGTTTCCTCTCTCAATCTGCCGTCTTTCCAATAACCAAAAGTAACAGAAATACTTTTACATTCTGCAAAACAATGTTCGGCAGTAAGAAATAAATCTTTTGAAATCAAAGTACCGGTACACATTCCACCCATTCCATTTTCATCGATCTGCCAGATGCCGATGGGTGTACTCATTTCCTTGATTTGTTCCGACTCAGTTAAGATGGAAGTCATGTCGTCTTTTTCACAGATAGATCTACTCTGGCTTCTCAGAGGCAAAGCAAAAACAATTGAAGAACATAAGAACACGGATAGCAAAGCAGGGAAGGCTTTCATGAGGAAC
Source organism: uncultured Pseudobdellovibrionaceae bacterium (assembly GCA_964396165.1). Taxonomy (GTDB): domain Bacteria; phylum Bdellovibrionota; class FAC87; order UBA2466; family UBA2466; genus CALCZU01. Next base: position 7,865 of record CAYNEF010000056.1, on the reverse strand, counting down.
TCCTCTTTTTAGGATTTTTGATTTATTGGATGTAGGAACTTAACTGGAAGTATGAACTGTCTTTAATCATATCTTGAGACGGGATAATTTTCTGCTCAAAAATCAGTGACTCATCGCGAGTGAGAAAAGGCATTTGGATGTTTCAAGAATGTTTCTGATGCTCAAGGCTTTTGATTTGCCTTCATTTCTGTAATCAATACAAATAGGTATCTCGATATAACTGTGCCCCGCCTTTAGCAAAGAAACCAAAGCCTCGGCCTGATAGGCAAAACTATTTGTTACCAGTTTTATCTGACGAATGATTGCAGTTTTATGTAGCACCGTTCCATTATAGTAATTTAAATTTTTAGATGAGAGAAAATTTAAGATCCCTGTAAATGCCTTGGAGAGTAGTTGCCGAAAGAGTGGTCGCACTTCTTGGTTCGCTGTGAAGGGGATAATGATGTCTGCAAGCCCAGTATTTGCAAAAACGCTTCTTAAAACATTTTCGCCGCACTCATTGTCACCCGGTACGAGCATCACATATTCGCCTGTGGCAAGTGAGATGCCTTCTTTATAGCAAGCACCTAAATTGTGAGGTACCGCATGGTTAACCACTTTCACTGACGGGTAACACCCGGCAAAGGCAAGTGCCTTCTCACACGTTTTGTCTGTACTGCCGTCGTTGAAAACAATCACTTCCCACTTCGCAAAATACTCGGGCAAAAGGGAAACAAGCAGCATGAGCGTAGGCGTGATGTTTTTTTCTTCGTTCAGTGCCGGAACGATGATGGTGATGGAACTGTGCTTTGCCATAATGGGTATTTTATAAAATACCTAGGGGATCTGTCTCTACTTTTTCTTTTAAAACAGAATAAGGATTGCCAGCCTTTTCAATAAGATACAAGGCAGGTTCCAGATTCGCTTTAAATGTTGGCTCTATAGCAGAGGCGCCCGGATAAAAGCCGCCACCAAACATGGAACTTGGTGACAACTCAAATGTAAACGCAAAAAGTTTCAACTCCTGATACGCCCAATCGGTTGTGTCGCCCGATGCGAGATACAACTCAGAAGATTTTTCAGGCGTGTAGTTATTCCACTTCGACATTTCATTTCCCATCATTTCAAATACTTTTCTATCGGCACTGTTGGCGATGGGATCGTTTGAATGTCCGTAGGGCCAGAGAATGAGCTCACTAAATGTGTGAAAAGATAAGAGTACGGTTGCTTTTTTTCTTGCGCGGATAAAATCTCTTAAAGCAGCAGTTTCTGGTTCTGAGAAAGCGGCCGTTCCGTGGTATGTGTCGGAATCCGTATCAGAGCTTGAACCTGGACCACCGAAGAAATCACTGGGACCGTAGTTTCTATTTAAGTCTACGCCGAATGTGCCGTCTCCGTTGTCTTTTCTATTTTTTCTCCAGTACTTGTAATTGCCTGATGCGATATCATACTCCGCACCGTCTGGATTAAGCATAGGAACAATGTAAATTTCACGGGTATCGATGAGTGCTTTTACCCTGCTGTCTTTGTCGTAGTTATTTGCTAAGTATTCTGCAATTTTTAGAGGAACTTCTACACTTAAATGTTCACGTGCATGGTGGCACCCGACGAAAATGACGGTGGGGAGTGAATCCGGCTTTATTTGCGAAGAAATTCTTACGCCAGTCAGTCGTCGTCCTTCCAAACTTTTTCCCGCTTCAATTCGAGAAACAATTTTTGGAAATTTAGCGGCTAAACCATCCAAAGTGCTTAAAACTTCCGTGTAGTTGTGAAAAGCCTGATCTCCTGTCGGAAAATCGAATGCACGAGAAGACATTTCTTCCACATCCAACTTAATCCCGGTACGAGTCGCTTTTTCGATGTCTTTTTCCGTACCAATAAACATGATGGAATCTGAAAAGACCGCATCAATGGCAATTCCAGCTTCGCTGATTTTTGTACGCTCCTGTTGGTTTGTCGCATAAGCTCTGACGGAATAGAGTTTTTCAGAGCTGTTTCTCGCAAATACGCAGATAGAAAAAACCAATAACAAGGAAAGAATCTTCATGTGAGCATCCTCTTTAGTTTTGTTAAACTACTTTTTATTTTTAGAAACTGAGCGCTTGGAAATGAACTTTGCGATGAGCGTAAAAGCTAACTTAACAGCAATAGTAACAAACTTAGCTCTATTTGTAATTCCTTGTATTAACGTTTGATCAGAAGAGCATTCGCTACCGTTTTCGTGAGGGCAAATTGATAATGCGAGGCGGTGTAATCATGTTTCAGCTGAAATTGGAACACTAATCTGCACCTCACCGTTTTCGAGCCGTCTTAGTTTGTGTTACCTTATGTATGTCCCCAAAAAAAAGCGCGCTGCTAAGTTTCAAATTTAAAAAATGAATACTCGAATTACAAAAGACTTGGATAAAGCCAAGGCTCTGTACAAAGAACTTAAGATTGCAGAAGCCTATCCTTTATTCCGCAGATTTTACGACCGTCTGCCTTTTACCTTTCTGCCTGAACACGCAGAGTGTTTTGGTATGTTCATTCGTATTCTTTTCGAGTTAGGAAAACAGTCTGAATTGGAATTCTATGCAAGCGAATTTGAGAAAATTTCAAAACGAGAACAAAGCCCGCTCATTCGCTACCAGACTGTTTACGCAATGACAGAACTGGGTAAGTATCCAGTTAGTTACGCAATTCGGGAAACAGAAGATGTTATTCGCGTTGCTGACAGCGACGAATTAAAAGTAAAAGCAAAGTTTTTACTCGCTCATATTTTTGACAAGTTTAGTAGACCTGCAGATGAAATTATCAGCCTAATAAGTCACATTGAAAAACCCAAAGATCCGGGGCTCGCGATTTACTGGGAAACCTGGCAGGTAAAAAAATTGCGTTTTCAGAAAAAGTATCCAGAAGCAAGAGCGCTCATTGAGAAATTACTCAATCAAAAAGAAATTCAACAAGACTGGTACACGAGTTTTACCTTGAAGATTTATCTTTGCGGCACTTATCTCGATGAAAACAATCCCGAGGCGGCAAAAGCACATCTTAAAGAAATAGAAATTCTCGTTGATGAAAAGCCCTTGAAGACTTGCATCTTGCAAAAAGAAGCCATTGAAGAGCGCATTTGGGACAGAAGCACACTTGCTCCCATTACGGTAAAAAATACCAAAGAGAAAAGTGTCATCAGTTGCGGTGGCAGAAGCATCGAGCTCAATCAAAAAAATGCCGCTGAAAAAGTTTTACAGCTGATGCTGAAAAAAGGGTTCATTAACAAAGATATGATCGTAAAAACGCTTTACGATCGTGCCTATGCGTCTGAAAAAGACGATAAATTAATTTATTACCATATCTACGGAGTGCGAGACCTACTCAATCAAGTAGGCCTTCCTAGAAATACGATTGAAAACAAAGATTCCGTCTACAAATTAAATACTGAAGTGATTCTTGAGGAGCAAAAATGAAACTTTCCACTCGTTACCTATGTCTTTTGAATCTGTTTATTCTTCTGATTTCGATGCAGTCAATTGCTGACGTTGAGTGCAAAGGCGGCGGAGATTCCGGTACGCCCTTTGTTGATATTTCCAAAGAGTTCAATGTTAACGCAAAGCTTGTAAAAACTCCCGGTCTTATCAAGGATTTTATCGTTCGAGAAAACACCGCTGAGTTAGTCTACCGCACTGAGGATAATGATGTCTGGAGAGCAACCTCTAAAAGCATCGATTTTATTTCGCACATGCAAACCGCTTTCTCCAAAATTCTTGACCCCTGGAATAGCTACATCATTTCTAAAAGCACTCCATGGGTATTAAGCACGTACAATAAAAGGTGGTACCCGCTTGGCAACAAAGAGAAGCGTGGACAAGATCTCTACTGGGAAGGCTCGCGAGTTTTCTCTGTAGAAACTCCCGATTACTCGAAACAAACCATCTGGTACAACATCCAACATGTAAACGGTGGTACGCAGAGACTATCCTGCAGTCTTTCTTTTCCAAAAGACGTCGAAGTACATGTGGGAAATTCAGGGCACACCTACCCTTATCTCTTTCTTTACACCACACAGGAATTTCCTGAAGGCACAAAAGTGGTAAAGTACGCACTTAGACTGGAAGCGAAAAAGAAAATTATAGGTGAAATTCCTCGCTGCGAACTCACATCTCTAAACGCGTATAAAAATCTTATGCCGGGTAAAGTAAAAGCGCTTTACCACTTCGGTAATCTTGAGGACACAAGTGGAAGCGCGTGGCTCATGGATATAGAAAATCCCAAAAAACGCCTTTTGTGGAGCTTTCGCGAACAATGCACTTATTTTAATGCACCGATTTCCAAAATTATGATTCCCAATCCGCAGGTGCCAGTTGTCGCAATGCAAAGAGAAGAAGGCGGAATAAAACTGTTTTACCCTTGGGTTGAGAAAAGTGTCGATATCTTAGAGAAAATGGTTACTCGTCCCATCTCAGGCGACAATATTTACTTAACCCGAGATCGCAAAAATTTATATGTTGCAGCACAACCTGAAAATGAGAACGCACGGTTACTATTCAAAGTGGCGCTGGATCAGGTACAATAAGATATACGCAACAACCTGTTATTAATTCACCTTGAGAAGTAGTGTTTGTTTTCAGAATTTCTGTTCAAGTTAAAAAAGCATCCTAGTTCCCATTAATTAATTCTGTCTGTATTCCCCACATTTTAAGGGGCATTTATCCAACTATCTAATCACATACCATCACTTCTCAGCACCGAGGAGCGGTTTAAAAAAGATCTACTTAAAGCCAAGGAATACTTTTATTCCTGGAAATTAATAGAGGCTTACAATATTTTCCGCAGATACTTTGATCGCTTGCCCTTTCGACCAGAAATGGAGCATGTCGAGTACATTGGCATGTTTGCTCGTTGCCTTGTTGAATTGGGAAAAGAATATGAATTGAAGTTCTATCTCACTGAACTTGAAAAACTACATACCTCCATTGAACTGCCAGAATTCGGATTTCAAATTGGAGTCATCTATTCCACAGGTTCTTTCACCAATTTCTCTCTGGCAAAACAATACTTTCAAAAAGTTATTACAAAATCTACAGATAAAGACCTTCGAATCAAAGCAACCATGTTTCTTGCAAAGATTTATGATTCACAGGGTGATGTCGCTGCCTGCAGAAAACTGGTAGATACTATCGAATCAGCACGAGACGCAAACTTACAGTCGTTAGTATATATTTGGAAAGCCAAGGTTTTAAAAGACGAGGGCAAATTTGAGCCTGCTCACAAGCTTCTGGATAAAGTTTTAAATTCTGTCACGATTGAAAACGACTGGTACTCTTACTTCTGCTGCCAGATCATCCTTGCCTCGCTCTATCTGAAGGAAAAGAAAAAAGACCTCGCCATAGAAACCGCACAAAAGTTAAGAAAAGACTTCCACGGCAAAGCCTTCAAAACGGTAAAAGACCAAATGGACGATTTGGAAAAAAGAATTAGCGATGAAAATTCACTGGGCATTATGGAAGTAGATGACACCGAAGATGTCATCTCAGTCTGCTACAATAAGAAAAAAATACAGCTTGAAAAACGCACTTCTATCGGAAGACTTGTCAGACTTTTCATGAAAAATGATACCCTTTCCAAAAATACAATTATTAAAGCAATTTACGATCGTGAATACGTTGGCGAACCCGATAATAAATTAATCTATTACCACATTCATACTTTCAGAAAAGAGATGGAAAAAGTCGGACTACCTAATGATGCTATTGAAAAAACTGTTGAAGGGTACCGATTGAATCCAGGATTAAAACTGCAAAATGGAGAAATCACATGAATAAATTTATCCTATCTATCCTGTTTGCAGTTAATGTGATTTTTGCGTCACAAATTAAAATGGCTGCGTGCCCCGGAGAAGGGCCAGGTCCTCTCATGCTCCATGACATCTCCTCTGAAATTCCCAGACCCGAAATGCTAAATACGATTGGCAACGTAAAAGATTTTGTAGTGACTGAAGCCAATGCCTCTATCTACTACCGCAATGAAGCTTCCCGTGTGTATCAGATGGATATCGACACTCACGATAATGCGCTTCTCACGCATTCGCATTCTCCACTTTCTAAAGTGATCGACGATGAAGGAAGATACCTAATGACACAACAGTCGAATTTTCTGTTCGACATGTTCAACGTACAGATGGGATGGAATTATATTGGTGTGCCAGATCAGGGATCAATTACGCCTCTTTACTGGAAGCGCTTTTTACTCCCTAAAAAAAGAGATGTCTTTTTTGAAGTCGCAAACTGGCGCGACAGAGCTACTGGCAAGCAACGCATCACCATCTATAGTTTCGATCAAGGACAATGGCATGCAAATCACTGCAATCTGGGTAATATCCAGGGTACGATCAAATTGGGTGAAGGACACTTCGCACCCAATGTATTTCTGTATGAAACAATCAATTCGGGTGAGAATACGAAGTTAAAACTCTACAACATTAATATTGCTGGCCCCACGTTTACCTGCAAATTGGATTTAGCGTATGAGTACGTACATATAATCCCGGGGCACGTAAGAAGTGTGTCACAATTCGAAGGTTCAAAGATGTTTGCCGTCCGCACAACGGACAAAGAAAGAAACTTGATCTGGACCAACAAAGAAGACGGCAAAGGCTGCCGTTATTTTAATTTTGCTGAAAGAGAATCTTTTGTGGTGAGTAGCAAACAGCCTGTGATCGCAGCATGGGGCAAGTACGACGGACTTTCTCTGATATATCCCAACGAAGAAAAACGCGCGACAATTCTGCCTGGCTCTGAATACAACCCTATGAAAAAAGACCATATGTGGCTAAGCGACGAGGGCGACCGCCTCATCTCCGCCCTGCCCACAGACTACGACTCCTACAAACTCTACCAAACCAAACTAAAATAGCCGCACAAATTTCCCTATAATGACTGACCTATTCTAAAACGCGCCCCAAACTGCACATAACTTTTTCCGTCGTATTTCTACAACTGAGAAATTAATAAGACGGGTGGCGCCGGAGTATGGGCTGATGGCGCGCCAAGAGCGACAGCATCCCATACGCAGGTGACAGGACCCGTATTATTAATTTCTCAGTTGTAGAAATACGACGGGCACAATTTAAGTACGAGGTTTACTAGCGCGGTACATCCAAAAACCGAATAGCCCAATAAAACACAAAAGCACCGATCCAATGACATAAATCAAAAACTCCACACCAGAGTTCACTGCACGGATCATCGGATGATTAGGATTGCCCTGACAAACGGCACAAGCAAGCGCCGACTTCTGCAAGAACAAAAGAATGGAAATACTAAAGATACGAAACATCTTTCAGCTTTCTGACAAACCAACCCAGATAGACTACCAGTCCAAGTGCGCAAACAAATGAACCGATGCTGGAAACCAAATAACCAGTCTGTTGGTTATCGGTGTACGATTGAAAACACCACACACCAAAATAACTGCTAAGCAGTACACTGATCGTAATTAAGGCAAAATGAAAAGCTTTTAGACTCATGACGCTAAACCTCCACGTCTGTTTGTCAGTTTATTTATGAAGATAAACTGTAATCATCATCAGAAAGAACAATAAAACACCTGTCAGACCCAATGTCCAATAAATGATTTTTTCTTCAGAAATCAGATGCATGAAGTACAATGCAACCAATGTACCCTTCGTAGAAGCTACAATCAATGCAACTACCACAGCACCGAAGATAGATAGGTGCAAATAAGAAACCGCTACAGTGACTACAGTCAAAACAAGTAAGGCACCAAAGACCATATAATAGCCTTTTACATGCTTCTTAACTTCTTCTGCCGTCATTTGATGTCCGCCCATTGTTTTTCTCCTTAGGGTAGAAGGTAAAGAACTGGAAACAAGAAAATCCAAACCAAAT
>CAYNEF010000055.1:0-20503 GCA_964396165.1 uncultured Pseudobdellovibrionaceae bacterium | reverse complement strand
TTAAAAGAAAACATCAACATAGCCAGACGCACCGTTGCCAAGTATCGCGAGATGCTGGGGATCTTACCCTCCTCCAAGCGCAAGAAGGTATTTTAAGCAAACGTCGGATGTCTAAATAAAACCTAAAGCGAGGAACTCCCAATGAAAATCCATATCGATTTCAGAAAAATCGAAGCCACTGATGCGTTGAAAAAACACATCCAAAAACGTGTGGCCAAGTTTGATAAGTTTATTACTTATCCAGTCGAATGCCATTTTATTGTGAGTATTGAAAAAAGCCGCCACTTAGCGGAAATCGAATTGCGTGCTGAACACAAACCAATGGTGGCAGCTGCCAAAGCAGATGATCTTTATGAAGCCATCGATGCTGTTTGCCATAAAATGGAAACGCAATTGAAAAAAGCTCGCGACTTGAAAAAAGGCCACGCCGCTGCTCACAAAATCAAAGGCGAAAAAGCCGCAAAACTTGCTCAAGATGTAAAAGCGGATCTGCCACATCAAGGCAAATCCACGAGAGCCAGATAATTTCCACGCATTTCGTTGCAAGTGCACACTTAAGCTAGGAACTAGCATGAACAAACGTAAAATACTGGATCAACTCGCGCTGCTCATTGAAGCAGATTTGAATGTTGTCATTCAAGCTGCGAAAGTGGCACACGAGGCTGCCATTCACACGGAAAATAAAGCAGAAGATCAGTATGATACACGCGGGCTAGAAGCTTCGTACCTGGCAGGTGCGCAGTCGGACAGGGCTGCGACATTACAATCTGATTTACATTTTTTTAGAACTCTCGAATTAAAAAAATTCTCAAAAAATGATCCTATTACGGCAACAGCGCTTGTTACTTTAGATTGCGATGGGAAAGAGTCTTATTATATTCTCATGCCCTGCTCTGGCGGTTTATCGACGCAATACGAAGGCAAGCGCATTCAGGTCATCACGCCGAAATCTCCTATCGGTGAAGCGCTACTTGGAAAAAAAGTCGGCGATCAAATCACGTTGCAAATTCAAAAACAGATCCGCGATTTTGACGTCGTAAATGTAGAATAATCACCTTTCCGCCTTTTTCTTCTACAATTCATTCTTATTGAATACACGAGTCTTGTGGTTAGTTTCCAAAGGTATGTCGTTTGCAATACTTACAAGCACACACGCCATTTATCTAATTACTTGAGGCATTCATGCGTTTAAGATTAATAGCGTTATTTCTAATTACTTTTCTTTTTTCCCATTCTGCTTGGTGTGCGCCAACTAAAGCGGGAGATCAAATCATCGTAGACGAATACGCAGTAGCCGAAGGGGGCGCTCTCGTGCCTGGAGGAGTTTGGAATGTTCTAGCAGCAGATTCCAACGGCCGCGTAGTAATCGCTACTCCAAGAGGTACGCAATTTGTGATCTCGAATAGATATTACAAACCAGTATTGGCTCAAGCGAGTAACGGGCTAAAAGCTGGTTCTAAAATTATTGTCGACGAATACGCAGCTGCAGAAGGGGGATCGACATTATCGGGAGGTATTTGGGAGGTCAAAGCAATCGATTCCATCGGAAGAGTCGTAGTTCAAACACCTAGAGGCACCGAATTCGTGCTCTCCAGTAAATATTACAAACCCGTATTGGCTCACGCAAGCAACGGACTAAAAGCTGGTTCTCGAATCATTGTCGATGAAAACGCAGCTGCAGAAGGGGGAACGACATTATCGGGGGGTATTTGGGAGGTCAAAGCAATCGATTCCATCGGAAGAGTCGTAGTCGAAAGTTCTAAAGGTACGCAATTTGTGCTCTCGAATAGATACTACAAACCAGTATTAACTGCAGGATTAAACGGATTGAAATCAGGCGATAAAATTATTCTAAATGAAGGTGCAGTAGCGGAGGGTGGATACACTCTTCAAGGTGGCTTGCATGCTATCAAAGCAGTAGACACTTCAGGCCGTGTGATTTTGGAAACTGAAGCTGGAACTCAATTTGTCGTGAACCCACGCTACTTTTCACGCCTTTGCCAAGACAAATTCGAAAAAGTTGCCAACATGGATACGACAGGCAAATAACAAGTTGTTCGTTAAGTTTCTTACCCGCCACTCTTCTGTAGCTCAGTAATTTTTTTCGCTACGTTTTCGGCGTCCATCACGGGATCTACATTGTTGTCTATTGCGCGTACTACTAGTTTTGGATCCAAAATAAACGTCCAGCGTTTGGACATCGAAACTACGGGCATTTTTACATCGAACTTTTTAATAACTTCTAAATCAGGATCAGCAAGAAGGGTAAAAAGTAATTTGTGTTCCTTGTGAAATTTTGCCTGCGCTTCAACCGAATCAGAACTGATGCCATACACTTCAGCCCCGAGTACTTGTATTTTCTTGATCGCATCACGAAATCCACAAGCTTGTTTTGTGCAACCAGGCGTGCCGGCTTTGGGATAAAAATAAAGTACTGTCCAGCCTTTGTCTTTTCTTTCACTTAAGTTAAAAGGTTTTCCCTCGTGTGTCGTAGATTTAAAATCCGGTGCCACTTTGCCCAGTTCTACAGCCGATTGTGCAGAGGCACTAAGCAACATAAATACAAAGCTAAAAATAATGCGCATACATTCTCCTTATGACAAACAAAGCTTATCTAAGACTACCTACAAAGCCAAATTGTCGCTCCTAACTAAATAAAAAACTGTTCCAAGCCCTATTGTGTCGCGTGGCATGATTGACGTTGTCTTAAAGAGAGCAAATCATAATGCTTTTGGAGGTTCCCATGTCAGACACGATTACTTTTTACACAAACCCTATGTCCCGCGGCCGCATTGTGCACTGGATGCTGGAAGAAGTCGGCGCTAAATACGATGTAAAGCTGATAGATTTTACGAAAAAAGAACAGAAATCGCCTGACTTCTTAAAAATCAACCCGCTGGGAAAACTTCCCGCGATTGTCCACCGTGGAGTAACAGTAACTGAGTCTGCTGCTATCTGCGCGTATCTTGCAGATCTGTACCCGCAAAAACAATTATCTCCCGGACTGGATGATCCAAAGCGCGGTGCTTATCTGCGCTGGTTCTTTTTCACTACGAATTGTTTTGATGCAGCCACAATGGATAAAATACTGGGACGTCCTGCGACAGACAAAGCTGGCCATATCGGTTACGGAACCTATGAAGATACGCTAAGAGTACTCGAAGATCAGTTAAGCAAAGGTCCCTATATTCTGGGTGATAAATTCAGCGCAGTAGACTTATATCTAGCTTCTTCTATGGGCTATTCCCTAATGATGAAAGCTCTTGAACCACGCCCCACATTTACAGCCTATGTATCCAAGTGCATGGATCGCCCTGCCGCTAAACGCATGGATGAACAAAGTAAACTTTGGGATGAAAAACTAAAGAAATAAACTTATGAAAAAAATCAGTCTTGTTGTGTGCGCAATCGGTTTGAATTTATTTTCTAACCCCTACCCTGATCCAAAAAAAGTACCGGTAGATCCGCCTTATATTCCAAAGATAAAAACACACACAAAACTTTCGATTCAAAAATTAAAAGAACAGGGCGCTGAAGTTATTCGCGTGGATGTGCGTTGGACTCCGAATCCCGAAACCTACATTTTAGATAGAGTCGCTCTCGAAGTGTCCGGCACAGAAGCTCTCGCAAAACGATCTCAGCATGTCCCGCAATTTGGAAGTTATATTGGCACTCTCAAAAGTTCGAAAACAGGAAGAGTACTTGCCTATGATTCCGTCGGAACGGGAATGGAGTACCGGCTTCTTACGCGTGGAATGACATTTCGCTTTCCCACCACGCTTGAAAAAGTAGAATTTTCTTTAACTGCAGAAAACCCACAAACCGGAAAAATGGAAGAAGTTTTAAAATCAGTGATTGATCCGACTACTTTACCGGCACTTACTGCGGGAACTGCCGATGTCAGACAACTAAAAAAAGCCTCGCAATTGCCACTCATCCGTCTCAATGTCTACGCCGACGGTTATGTCCCTGCAAAAGGCGGAACGGCAGATGTCTTTTTTAAAGATGCGCAACACGTGGTCGATGCCCTTCAGCAAAACAACTTCCCTGAATATGACCGATTTGAAATGGTGGCAGTCTATCAACCTTCCAAAACACAGCTGGGAAAAGCAAAAGATTTAGGAACTCCTGTTCCCGTCAGAGATTCTTTTCTCGGTCTTTATTACCCATACTGGGATGACTTTGGCCGCTGGTACAATATCGTGTACCCGACATCAGAAAAAAAACTGAGAGACGGGCTTGGCATCATCCCCTACGATTACGCATTTATTCTCGTCGATAACAGCGAGTACTGGGGCATTGGCAATTTCAATGTCTTTACGGCAATCCCTTCGCGCCATCCTTCTTTCACCTACTTACTCACGCATGAGTTTGGACACTTTTTTGGTTTGAACGAAGAATACGAAAGCGGCGGAAAAACGGAACTGGCTTTTGCTCCTGAAATGCAAGAACCCTGGTCACAAAATATTACGTTTCATCCGAAGAAAGAAGATTTGAAATGGGCTCAGTTCGTGGAATCTTCTACTTCATTGCCAACACCCTCTTCTTCCTGGCATTCGAATGGACCTTGGGGAGCATACAAAGGCGGTTACGCGCAAACAGAACCTATGGGAAAAAGCCACAAGCCCGGCCTTTCTTGCATCATGAAAAGTGACACAAAATTCTGCCCTATCTGCAAAGACGCGATTACAAAAAAGATTCAGTTCGACGCAGGAATGTAATCAGACAAACAAGAAGTGCGTGCCTTTGGGAATTTTGCCGGTCTTCAGTCTAAAATCTAAATCTGACAGTTTTTCTAAGTGAGTGGCTACACTTTTTAACGTATGTTTTTTAGCCTGATTGATAACTTTACCAACGAAAAAAGGATGCATCCCGATTTTACCCGCAATGGTTTTGGGATCGGTGACTCCACTTTTTGTAAGGAATATACACTGCTCTACCATGCGGTACTGACGCACCAGAATGGATACAATCTTGATTTCGTTTTCTCCGGATTGCAAAAGACTTTCAAACTGCTTCATCGCTTTTAGTTTGTTGCCCATGACGACATCTTCAGCAAACTGAAATACGTCGCCCATTCCCATCCCGGTGGTGAGCTCTTTCGCCTCTGCTTCAGTGATTTTATCGCTCACGCCGACATAGTTGGCTGCTTTTTCGACTTCGCTCCAGACAAGAGACAGGGTTCTCTGTCCGCTTTCCACCAGTCTGTCCCACGCAGCTGTATCAATGCGTTTGCCAATTTTTTTCTCAAAATATCCCTGCCACTTCGGCCAGTCTCTGTCATAAGGTTCCGCCACTTCGACTACTTCGCCATTTTTCATGGCTTCTTTAACCCAGGCTTTGCGCTTATCCACTTTAGCAGCTGTCATGACAAAACAGGTGGAGGTATTGGGGTTAGAAAAATAATTCTCCATCAGATCCATAGAAGTAGGAGAGGCTTTTTCCAGGCGTCTGCAAAAAACCAGACGCGTACTCTCTGAGGCGTCAAAAAGACCTGGCAACATTTCAAGAGAAGCGATTAACTCAGACGCATTCAGCGATTCACCTTCCCATGACTCAAAAGAAAAGTTGCGGCTATTTTCGTCTTTAAGAAAAGTTTCACGGAATTTTTCGAGAATTTCATTAATCTGAAATTCTTCTTCACCGATGATCAGGTACACAGGCTTGTGTTTACCTGTTTCCAAATCCTTAAAAATCTGTGCTGCACTTTTCGCCATTTACTTCTTTCCGTAATAGATTTCGACCATACCATCATAGGCTGCCGATGCAAAACGGCGGGCGAGATCGGAATAAGACGACTCAATTTTAGACTGCGTAATCAGCCCGAACGAGCTTGGCGAATCTTTGTCTGCAAGGCGTGAAAGCGGCGCACTGACTCTTTCAAATCCCGGATACTCCTGACTCCATATTTCTTTTTTGGTCTCTGTTTCTACTAAAGAAAGGCGAATGCTAGCATTCACTGCGATTTTATCCGGGATGTGGTTGTAGGAATAAGTTGTTTTCTCTGCGTTAATGGCAGGAATTGCCTGATCGTTTTCTCGACGGCTGACAATTTGTTGAATCGTGCCCTTTAAAATAAGACCGCTTTCGCTCTCGTTATAAACCACGTGTTCTCCGTGGCTTAAAAGTTTTCGAATCAGAGCATTAGTAAACGCCATCTCGGCACCCACTTCGTCCGAGGCGTTGTAAAAAATGGGAATGTAAATACCTTTGGGGTGGTTAAATTTATCAGACAACCTGTGGTTGAAGGTATACCCACAGCCGCTGAAAAATAAAACAAAAGCGAGTAAGAGTGCTTTTGTACTGTTTTTAAACCACAACGACATTCGCAAGCCTCTCTGGGACATACACAAACTGTTTTAATGTTTTGCCTTCAGTCGCAATTTTTATTTTCGGCAAATCCATCACGAGTTTTTGGATCTCTTCTTTTTTCATCGTTTTAGGCAGATCAATTTTGTCTCGCAATTTTCCGTTCACTTGCACAACGAGTGTAAACTTTTCGTCGACTAAGAGATCTTTTCTAAATGTGGGCCAAGGTTCAACGGATACCAAAGTGGTATGCCCCATCTCTGCCCATAATTCTTCCGAAAGATGCGGCGTATAGGGAGACAGACAAACAACAAGCGCTTTCATTGCTTCGTGAATAGCGAAATGACCGGCTGGTGTTGCATACGCTTTCTCGTTCTTAGCAAGTAAGCCATAGACCTCATTCACCAGTTCCATCGCTGCAGAAATAGCGGTATTGAATTTTTCAGTTTCAATGTCTTCCGTCATTTTGCTGATCATCCAGTGCGTTTTGCGACGGATAACCATTAAGGCATCTTCAAACTGAAGCGAAGTTTCTGCTTCCGGTTTTTTCTTTAAAATTTCCTGGAATTGGAAATACAAACGCCATACGCGGTGGATAAAGCGGTAACAGCCTTCCACCCCTTTTTCATTCCAGTCGAGATCTTTTTCAGGAGGAGCGGCAAACATGCTAAACATGCGCGCCGTATCTGCGCCGTAGGTATCGATGATGGCTGTCGGACTGACTACATTGCCTTTCGATTTGGACATCTTTGCGCCATCTTTGATGACCATGCCTTGTGTAAGCAGACGGGAAAAAGGTTCGTCCCCTTTTAAATATCCCCAATCGCGCAAAACTTTGTGGAAAAAACGCGAGTAAAGAAGATGCATGCACGCATGTTCTACACCGCCGATATAAAAATCTACAGGCAACCACTTATCCGCAGCTTTTCTGTCAAAAGGACCAGTATCGCATTTCGGACTTGTGTACCTAGCGTAATACCAGGAAGACTCGACAAAGGTATCAAACGTATCTGTTTCTCGACGAGCAGGCTTATTGCACGTAGGACATTTTGTATGTTTAAACGTCGGGTGCTGCTCAAGCGGGTTTCCTTGTTTACCGGAAAACTTTACGTCGTATGGTAATTCCACTGGTAAATCTTTTTCAGGAACGAGCACCACACCGCAATCATCGCAATAAACAACGGGAATGGGTGATCCCCAGTAACGTTGGCGGCTGACGCCCCAGTCTCTTAAACGGTACTGAATTGTTTTTGTTCCAACGCCTTTTTTCTCTAAAAATTCAGAGATAGCTTGTTTTGCCTTGTCACTGTCTTGGCCAGTAAATTCGGCGCTATCGACAAGCACACCTGTTTCAGTAAAAGCGTTTTCTAGTAACTTTGCAGTCTCGCCCTTTGGCACAATCACTTGTTTGATGGGAAGAGAAAACGTTTTCGCAAAGGCAAAATCCCGTTCATCATGAGCCGGCACCGCCATCACGGCACCTGTGCCGTAATCCATCACGACAAAATCCCCTACCCAAATAGGAACTTTGTTTCCAGTAACAGGATGGATAGCGTAACTGCCAGTGAAAAAACCGTCTTTTTTTGCTTCTTCTTCTCGCGCACGCGCTTGCACAACTTTTTTCATTGCCTCTAACTTTGCGTGCGTATCTTTTGCGGTACAGAGTTTCTGCGCAAGCGGATGAAGTGCAGCAATCGTCACAAACGTCACACCGAACAACGTATCAGGGCGAGTCGTAAAGACTTCCAGTTTGTCCGTAGAGCCATCGACAGCAAAAAAGATTCTCGCGCCATGGGATTCCCCAATCCAGTGCTTTTGCATTTCAAGCACGCGCTCGGGCCAGGTTTTTTCGAGCTGTTTGTGTCCGGATAAAAGTTCATCCGCGTAGTCTGTGATTTTTAAATACCACTGTTCTAATTCCTTGGGTGTGACTGGGTTGTCGCAACGCCAGCACTTGCCTTCTTGCACCTGCTCATTGGCAAGAACGGTTTCACAAGTCGCGCACCAATTGACAGTCGCCGTTTTTTTATAGGCGAGGCCTGTTTCATAAAATTTTCTAAAGAGCACTTGTTCCCATTTAAAATACTCAGGGAGGCACGTGGCCACTTCGCGGTCCCAGTCGTAGGAAATTCCCATGAGCTTTAATTGCTCTTTCATTTGCTCAATATTTTGCAAAGTCCAGTCGCGTGGGTGTACGCCTCTTTGGTTAGCGGCATTTTCTGCTGGCAATCCAAAAGAGTCCCAGCCGATGGGTTGCAGTACGTTGAAACCTTTCATCCGTTTGTAGCGGCTGATGATGTCACCGATGGAATAATTTCGCATGTGTCCCATGTGGATAGCGCCACTGGGATAGGGGAACATGCAAAGGCAGTAATATTTTGGCTTTGGGCTGTCATCGTGGGCTTTGAAAGTTTTTTCAGCTTCCCAGCGTTTTTGCCATTTGGTTTCTATCGGTTTTGGTTCGTACTTTTCACTTATCATTTGGGCCTGGAGTCTACTGAAAAAGGCCCCAATTGGAAAGCATGCTGCATTGTGTTGTCGCTAAAAACTGCGGGGATTGAGTGGCCAAGGCTTCCCTAAACAACTTTTTACATCTCGCGCGAGATACGGCGGTCAGGAAAGTCTTCCTTGGCCCGCATTAAATTATGCGATTTGCAAAGAAGTCGAATATTACCCACATCTAAACTACTGCCCCCTTTGCCATACGGGCGAATATGATCGAACTGCAAATGGTATCTTTGATTACAACGGATACCGTTTGTACCCACAAAACTACATTGATTTCCATCCACTATTTTAACTTCTCGTTTAATCGATTGAGGAACATAGCGCGTGTGTTTTTGAACAAAACTTTTTCGAGTGCTTTTTATTTTGAGAAAATCTTTTAGAGTTCTCTTAAATACCACAGACGGCATTTTCTCAGACAGTTCCAGTTTTGCTTTTTCTAGTAGCGCTTCCAGTTCATCATCTAATTCTATGGAAAGTATACGAGGTCTTTGCTTAGATTCAGGAAAGTGCTGTTCAATGATTTTCTCAACTTGTCGTGTACTTTGATTTTTCGCCGCATCCAAAAGCGGCATCACATTTGATGCAGTCATATGAGGAGAAAGCAGGCAAAGTGCTGTTAAGGATATTTCATCCTTAGCTAGTACAGGTTTAACTTCTTCAAATTTTACTAGTGTTCGGCACCCCTGAATGCGTCTTGCTGTTTCTCCCTCGGAGTATTTCAAGTGACGCACGCAGAAATCAAACAGACTTGAATACCCTTCGCGTAGCCAGAGTCTTCTAGAATCAACCTCCCCTAAATACTCCAATATTTTTAGTGTCGTTTGTTTCTCAGTCTTTACTAGTGATGAAAGACTGCTCAGTAATTCAGTATCAGATATTGCTTTTAGTTCCATGAATAACCTCCATTTTTTTATCTTGTACCACGGGTATTTCGACGGGTCTGGGCGAGGTTTAGACGCGATTTTGTAAGTACGAACGAGCGGCTCGACTGATGTATTATAAAAATGCGTGTAATCCGAATTTAGAGTGGTCTATTGCGAATTCAAACAAGATATTTAGAATGTATCGTCGTCAAAAAATAGTGAGGTATTTTTCTGTCAAGTATTTTTTCTTTAATTTTCACATCACGCGCGAGATGTTCGAAGGTACTTTCAGCATTCAAGAAGCAAAAGATGCTGTAGAGTTTACTGGACAGTTATTTCTAATGGACCGAGATCCCAGCCGCGTTGGGTCACTTACGCGGCTTCGAGTATATTCAGTGGCCACTTGGCCTAACTTTTTACCAGCAGACATACGACTTCCCTGCAAAATTATTTAACATTTCTTCCAGAGGTTAAAAAATATTTTTTCTTTTTGGGTCAAAATCCGATTTTCAAAATGTGCATGATTCATCGGTGAAGCAGTGACAAAAAGTTAGGCCAAGTGGCCACGAGTTTTGTCGAAGCCTCATAAGCGACCCAACGCGGCTGGGAGAGCAGCACTATTCGAAGTTGGATAGAACGAGATCTCGCCCTGTCTAATACTTTTGCACTGACATGCGCTAGGCAGACAAAATTACGCCCTATTCCGCTCCCACCCGCACAGAGCCTTTGGTGCCTGAATTGCTAAGAAGTGGGTGGTTTTTAGATGCGTATTTCGCATAAATTATTATTAGTTTTTTTGGCTATAGCGACTCCTGTATTTGCAGATAGTTGCAAAACCTCGTTTAAAATTCTCTCTGAGAAAATTACAAAACTGCCTCCGCTTATTATTTTATCGGGTGCCAGTGGAGCCGGAAAAACCACTATTCTGGAAAAAGTGCTTACCCAAAAAGCCTTTCCCCTGCGCTCCGCAATCGGCGTAACAACACGAGCCCCACGGCCTGGTGAAACTGATGGAAAGAGTTACCACTTTTGGAGCAAACAAAAATTTGAAGACGCAGTTAAAAATAATGAATTTATCGAACACGCTGAAGTACATGGAAATTTCTATGGCACTTTAAAGTCCGAAGTGGATTCTTTTAGAGCTGCAGGTACAGGTGTTGTTCTAGTCATCGACGTACAAGGTGCACAAGATGTGAGAAAACAATATCCAGAAAGCGTGGGTATTTTTGTAAAGCCTCCCGATTTTGCCACAATTGAAAAGCGCCTGCGCGCACGTGGCACAGAGACGGAGGCAAATATTCAAAAACGTCTAGCCAATGCAAAAGAGGAATTGTCTCACGAGAATGAATACGATCACACAGTCATCAATGACCAGATAGACGATGCCACAAACGACTTAAGTACACTGATACAAAGCTATTACCCCAAAAATTGAGGAATAGTTCAGCACGCCTGGATAGAGCATATATTGACCCTCACCCATTAAAATACTAAGTTAGTTCTGTAAGCAAAGTGCATTATGGAATTCATTCCACATCTTTCTTCTAGTAGAAAAATTCAGACAATTTTCGTAATTGCATTGATCACAAGCTTAGCTATTAGCATTGGTGCTTTAGTGCTGATGCGCCACTCGATGAACGCAAATGAATTTGTATTGCAAGATGAGCTCGAAGATACTGTACGTATCATTACGTTAAAAGCGGATTCCGAAGCCATAGAATCGAGTTTCCGTGGTTTTCTGCTCTCAGAAGAGCCTGAATTTTTGACACGCTATCAAGATGCAGAAACTTTATTGTTATCCGAAATCTCAGCACTATTAAATACAGCCACTTCAGAGAAGGAACGCACGTCGCTGACAAATCTATTGCAATCTTACGCAAAGCACCGATTGCAAATTGAACATGCCATCGCACTTAAGAAAAACAATATCGAATCCAAAGAGATTGAACCCTATTTCTTAAATAAAATTCAGCCCATGCGTGACAAGTTGCGCGCACAAATAGAAGCTCTACGTATCGAAAAGGAACAGGAACTACAACTTACCAAACAAGAAGTTACCGTAAATTCCAACCGCGTGTTTTGGCTCATTCTCAGCGCGACGTCTCTTGCTTTATTTTTGGTGGTGATCACTGTGTTCCTCCTCAACCGGCGCCTTTCTAGCCTTTATGATCTCTCAAAAAAATCAGCTGAGGAGCTGAAAGAAACAGTGGAAGGCTTGCAGCATGTAAACACGAATCTGAATGAGTTTGCCGCGATAGCTGCACACGACTTAAAATCTCCGCTCAGGACTATGTCGATGTATTTGCAGCTTCTCAATTCGGACATCCATCAGCAACAACAACTTAACACCGAAGAAATTATGAAGTCCATTTTGGATTCCAGTAAGAGGATGAGAACTTTGGTGGATGATCTTCTGACCTATTCTTCCGCAGAAAATATGGAGATCAAAACAGAACCGGTTTCGCTGGAAAATGTAGTGAAATCAGTAGTAGAGAACCTTCAAAAAGACATTCAAGATTGTTCTGCTCATGTCGAATTTGAGTCCCTTCCCAAACTTGTAGCGGAACCAAAGTCGCTGTACGCGCTCCTGCAAAATCTCATTGCTAATGCACTTAAATACCGGAGCGAAAAAATGCCCGATATAAAAATCAGCGCAGAAGAAACAGCAAATAACTGGACAATCTCTGTGAAAGACAACGGAATCGGTTTTGACATGACTAAAGCAGAAGATATCTTTCGCCCCTTTAAAAGACTCAGTGAAAACAAACACGTTTCTGGCACGGGTCTGGGGCTCGCCATTTGTAAGAAAATTATAGAACGCCACAAGGGAAAAATCTGGGCAATATCGCAACCAGGTAAAGGTTCTACCTTCCTTTTTACGATTCCCAAATTTGTAAATCCGTAAGTTACTCTTTAGAAGCCGGTTTTCTGGAATTTACTGGAGCAGTACCCGATTTGGTACCGATGCCCAGAGCAGCAGCTAAATTAGTGGCTTTTTTCAAAACTGCTTCTGCGTTTTGCACTTGGTATTCTAAAATTTCAAGTTGAGAATTGTTTTTCTCTGAAGGGTTCAAGTGCGCTTTTGATTTTTCTTCGAGTGCTTTCGATCCGATTTCCAGAATTCTTTTTGCTTCTCCCGCACTTGTTTGATCTTTTAAAGGTTGAGAAGCCAGGTACCCTTGAAATAGCCTATTGATATTGAACTGATCTTTTTCAGAAATGACAAAGCCTGCTTCAAACTCATCTTGTTTATTGTGATACTTAGCCAGCAAAAGGGCCGCATATTTATCCATCAGATTTTTACCGTTTAATTCTGCAGTGCCAACTTTTTTTGATTCGAAAACTGCTTTTTCTTTTAATTTTTTCAAAAAGGCGAGCCGTTCAGTCGCATCATTTAAAGTCGTTTTGGCTTCATTCTGTGTGATTTGAAATTCATTTTGTACCATCAAATTTAAATCATTCGCAGACAGCGTTTGGACAATAAGCAGGCAAAGAATAAACGTTTTCATATAGTAAAAATCGGTAAAATTAGGTCGAAAGATGAGCACTCTTAGAATTGTGCTTGTTTCTTCATATTCCGGTCTATTTAGACGAGATTATAGGTTTAAAAAGATACTCAAGACCGTTCACTTTGATTTCGTATACGGCTTTTAATTGTTCTCCCAATTCCCCTTTAGGGAAACCTTTTTGCGAGAACCACACGACATAACGCTCGGGCAAATCGACGAGCCGCCAATTGGTATATTTGCCAAACGGCATCCGCGCCTCAGCGAGTTTGATCAAGTCTTTTGTGTTCATTTTGGCGTAGTTTAAATTCTTGTTTTGTTAAAATCGTACAACTTTCCGTTTCTACATCAAATACAACGAGAGAAGTGCCGCGCTCTAGTTGAGTCATTACCGCTTTTATTTTCGATTCCATCGATGCTTCTTGAGAGCCATAGTCTGTGCCTTCTCGTAAGACAAAAGATTGCACGAGTTCAACCAAAGTATCTTTTGGAATTTCGCTTGTGGGGACCTCTACCCATTGTTGTTCCGACATAAAAACTACAATAGCAGGGGTTAGGCCTTGCCGCACAGCCATTTTAATGGTGAAATCTGGCAGTTTTAACAACTTAAGAGGAGGCCACGTTATGGCAATTAGTGATTTTCACGATAATTTTATTTTCTTGCTGAGATGGATTCACATCATGGCAGGGATTACCTGGATTGGGCATTTGTACTTTTTTAACTTCGTAAACGTCCCGTTTCAGGCGGTATTAAACAAAGACATCAAGCCACAAGTAAACCCGCTTTTGTTACCTCGCGCACTTTGGTGGTTTCGTTGGGGCGCAATGATCACTTTCCTGGCTGGTTGGACTTTGCTTCTTGTGAAGTACGGACACGGCAATTGGGCACTCATGTTTGATCCCGAAGGTGGAATGACTCATCGTGCAATGTGGATTTTGTTCGGTGGAACATTAGGTACCATCATGTGGTTTAACGTTTGGTTCATTATTTGGCCTGCGCAAAAACAAATCATCACCTGGATGAAAGCCGGAACAACTCCGCCAGAAGCAGCTGCACTTGCTAAGCGCGCACTTCTTGCGTCTCGTACCAATACATTTTTGTCTGGTCCGATGCTTTTCGGAATGATTGCGCCGAATAACTACCCCTCTATCAATGCAACGACATTGATTGTGGTAGTAGCGTTCAGCTTACTGATGATCTGGGGACTTATTAAAATGTCTCCTAAAGTCGGTACTGACATTTAATATTTCAAAAAACGAAAAAGCCCGGGAAGCTAAGAAGCTTTCCGGGCTTTTTTTTATCAAAATTTTTTTTAGTACTTAGGAGTCGATACGTTTTTTCAACTCTTTACCCACTTTGAAGAAGGGTAATTTCTTTTCGGGAACAAAAACATCAGCGCCTGTTTTAGGATTTCTGCCGACATAGGATTTGTAACTTTTTACAAACCACGACCCAAACCCGCGGATTTCAATACGATCCCCTTTGACCATCGCCATAAAAAAGGAGTCAAAGATGGTATTTACCAGCTCTTCAGCCTTCTTTTTGGTGAGGTTGGCTTTACGCGCAATATTTTCAATTAGTTCTGATTTCGTCACGGGTCCTCCCTAAAAGACTCGTTAGTGTTATCCACGACTCTAAGTACTTTATTATTATAAGGTTTTTGATTAAATTCTCAAAGCAATAAATAGGTTGAGCTTTAGAATCGCCTGATTAAGATGCAAAATAACCATGGAATACGGTCAGGCCCTCTTTTTATACGTCTTACTTCTTAAACTTGCAGACGTTTTTACGATTGCTGCCTTGTGGCAACTCTCTTGGTATTTACGCTTTCAAAGCCAGCTATTGCCCATCCAGAAAGGCATTCCAGAGTTTTCAGTTTATTCAAAAGCTACTTTTCCGTTGATGCTCGTTTTTTGCGCGATGTTTCACGTTGTGGGAGCTTATAGAAAAGACCGCGTAAACTTAGGCTTTCGCTCTTTAAAGAAAATCGTTCAGGGTTCTGTTTTAGGAACGCTTGTTTTTATTTCAACACTCTATTTTTTAGACGCCGTACACTTTTCTCGCGTCTTTTTGGGGCTCTTTCCCTTGGTCGCGATCTTAGGTCTTTCCTTGGAAAGAATCGCAATGCACTTTGTCTGGCTAACGATAGAGAGGGTACTAGTCAGAAGTGTGCGCATTTTGCTGATTGGTCGGGGCGAAATTCTTTCCATGTACGTAAATCAAATTAAAACCAGAAATCCCTACCCGGTAGACTGGATTGGAAGAATTGGTCCTGACGATTCCAAAGCAGAGTTACCAGAAATTTCATTCGTCGGAGATGCAACGCGAGTGCGTGAGTTTGTGCGCAAAAATCCGGTCGATGTGGTCGTGCTGTCATACCCGACGGATAATCCAGGAAATTATAATGAAGTTCTTGAAACACTTTCCAATGAAATGGTAACGGTAAAAGTACTGCCAGACTTTGGTAAATACAGTACGTTTACCTACCTGTCGGATCAAGAATGTGGAATTCCCTTTCTCGTCTTTAACCAACAACCGCTTGGTGCAACGGATCGTTTTTTAAAACGTGCATTAGACATTGCGGTTTCTTTCACGGTCCTTACTCTTTTCTCTCCGCTCTATCTTGCAATCGCTCTGGTGATAAAACTTACTTCACGTGGTCCTGTTTTTTATTCACAGACTCGTATGGGTGCCGATGGCAAAATTTTTCCCTGTTATAAATTCCGCTCGATGCGTACGGATGCTGAAAAAACAAGTGGCGCAGTCTGGGCGGTAGAAGGCGATCCACGTGTTACGCCGATTGGCAGAATTTTAAGAAAAACTAGTCTCGATGAAATTCCCCAATTTTTTAACGTATTAAAAGGAGACATGAGTCTCGTCGGGCCGCGTCCGGAGCGCCCGGTTTTCGTAAATCAATTCCGTGATGAAGTGCCGAAGTATATGTTGCGCCATAAAATGAAATCGGGAATTACCGGTTGGGCACAGATTAACGGCTGGCGGGGGAACACCTCGATTGACGAGCGCATCAAGCATGACTTGTTCTACATTGGGCACTGGTCACATTACTTTGACATCAAGATTCTTGTGCTGACACTTTTTAAAGGGTTTAATGATAGACATGCCTACTAAGAATTTATCTGAACTCAAAGTTGCTTTTATTCACGACTGGCTTGTCGGGTATCGTGGTGGCGAGCGCATGCTTGAAGTCATGCTAGAGGCCTTTCCTCAAGCCGAAATATTTACGTTATTTTATAATCAGGCAAAAGTTTCCCCGCGCATTGAAGCACACACGATTCATGCTTCTTTTTTAAATAAAATTCCAGGCAAAACAAAAATATACCGCGAAATGCTGCCACTTTTTCCCATGGCGATTGAAAGTTTTGATTTGTCTAAATTTGATTTGGTAATTTCTTCCAGCCACTGTGTTGCAAAAGGGGTAATACCCTCGCCTCACGCTTTGCATATTTGTTATTGCTATACACCGATGCGCTACGCTTGGGATAAAGCCAGTGACTATTTCTCGGGTTGGAAAAAAGTGCTCGTTCAGCCTTTTTTGCATTACTTAAGAATGTGGGACGTAAATTCTGCTTCCCGCGTTTCTCACTTCATTGCGATTTCAAATTGGGTGAAATCTCGCATTAAAAATTATTATGGCCGTGAAGCTTCCGTAATCACTCCGTATGTAGATTTGGATTTTTTTAAACCTATTCATGGTGAACAAGGAGACTATTTTTTAACCGTTTCTGCGTTTGCACCAAACAAACGTCTGGATCTCGCTATTAAAGCTTGCGAAAAAATGGGCAAGAAACTGATCATCGTTGGAGAAGGACAAGAAAAAGCGCAGTTGGAACAACTTGCCGGGCTTAATACAAAATTTGTAGGAAAAATTTCTTTTGAAGAGTTGGCAGATCTTTATTCTGGATGCAAAGCGCTTCTTTTTACCGGAGAAGACGACTTCGGCATTTCTCCCCTTGAAGCAATGGCAAGCGGCAGACCGGTGATTGCATACGCACGTGGCGGAGCGCTTGAAACGGTCATCGAAAACAAAACAGGCGTATTCTTTAGAGAGCCTTCGGTGGAATCTCTCGTGGATGCCATCGAGCGTTTCGAAAAACTTTCTTTCTCTGTAGACGTTTGCAGAAAGCAAGCAGAACGTTTTTCAAAAAACAAATTCCAAACAGAATTTTTAGCTACAGTGACCAAACTGTGGGAAGAACACGCATCGAAAAATGCACAATCAGTAATTCTGGATGTGGAACAGTCCGCACCCGCTACCTTTTCGGCCGAAAAGTAGATTGGTACCTTTTAACCTTTTAAAAATAGTCTTCGCTGGAAGCTTTGGCTTTTGCCAATAATTCGAGGATTTTTTTTGTGCCCATTTCTTTTAATAATTTAATATTTCGATCAGGAATGGCGAGCAAATCGGCACGGCTTTCGGCCACTTCGCTGATGCTTTGCTCTCGTAAAAGATGCAGCATCGGAAAAGGAGAGCGGTTTGTATAATTTTCGGGAGAATCTTCTGTCGTCCCTTCAAACTGGTATTTAGGGTGAAAACTTGCGATTTGAATAACACCTCTATTGCCTGAAGTGCCGATCAATTTGTCTGCAACATCGATAAAGTCGTTGAATTCAAGAAAATCTTTAAACAGGTGTGGAATGATAACAAGCGTGGTTTCAATTTTAGTGCGTTCGCTGGAGAGTAAAAGCTGCAATTCTGCTCTTAAATCATTTAATAAATCGTCTTTAGTAGTCGCCTCAGAAACGCGGTATCTAATTGTATCTGCGTTAAAAACCTTCTTCGCAAAGGGGCAAAGATCGAGTCCAATCACCATTGTCTCTACCCACGCTCTGGTTTGATTTATCATTGTACTACCCTATGTCTTTTGATCAGTATTAGCAAAGGCAAACACAAATGAGGAAAATCTAGATTCCCCCGCCGTCAGTAATGGTCCAAGTATCACTGCTGATCATATGGCTACGAGCTGTCTCTGCGGCAGTACCAGAGCTATATTTTGAATTCCCACCAGAAAAAGAAATATTCGGCTGAAGAACTTGCGCATCCCACGCAATAAGTAAAGCATTATAGTTCGCAGTAGAAAGTGTGATGCCATAGAACATGTACGTCATATTGGTAACAAGAGCAACATTCCACGCAGACAGATCTTGGTTAAATGCTGTAGCGTAAGCAAACATATTTTCCATACGCGTAACTTTAGAGGTGTCCCAAGTCGAAATGTTTTGATTAAAAGAGTTGGCCGCATAAAACATTGAGTACATTCCCGTTACCTTAGAGGTATCCCAAGCCGAAATATTTTGGTTAAACGCAGTGGCGGTATCAAACATTCCTCCCATGTTGGTGACTTTAGACGTGTTCCAGCTTCCGATATTTTGATTGAAATTTGTGGCGTGCGAAAACATGTCGTTCATGGCGGTAACATTTGTAGTCACCCAACCACCAATATTTTGGTTAAACGCAGTAGCGCTGGCAAACATGTAGGCCATGTTAGTAACTTTAGAAGTATCCCAACTTCCGATGTTTTGGTTGAACACCGTAGCACTATTAAACATATCGCTCATTGCTGTGACATTTGCCGTGTTCCACCCGCCAATATTTTGATTAAAGGCTGAGGCGCCATGAAACATACTGTCCATTAATGTGACCTTTATAGTATTCCAACTCCCTATGTCTTGGTTAAAAGCTGTAGCCGCAGCAAACATCCAGCGCATACTAGTTACATTGGCAGTATTCCAAGCTGAGATATTTTGATTAAAAGCGGTGGCGCTTTGAAACACACTGCTCATATTAGTTACTTTAGAAGTATCCCACGCTCCAATGTTTTGGTTAAAAGCCGTGGCACCATGAAACATATCGTTCATTGCTGTGACATTTGCAGTGTTCCAAGTGCCTATATTTTGATTAAAAGCCGCTGCACCATCAAACATCAAGGCCATGGTAGTGGCTGCAGATGTATTCCAACTACCAATGTTCTGGTTAAAAGACGATGCACCCCAGAACATACCGTACATATCTGTTACATGACTCATATCCCAGCCTCCTATGTTTTGGTTAAAAGCCGAGGCACCTTTGAACATGTAAGCCGTGTAATTTAATTTAGTAGTATTCCAACTGCCGATATTTTGATTAAAAGAAGATGCGTCATAAAACATGCTTCCCATAGACAAAACATTTGCGGTATTCCAACTGCCGATATTTTGATTAAAAACCGCTGCACTAACAAACATGAAGCCCATGGTAGTGACTGCAGACGTATTCCAACTACCAATATTTTGGTTAAAAGAAGTTGCTCCCCAGAACATACCATACAGGTCTGTTATACTGCTCATGTCCCAGCTATTCATGCTCGGAACAGTCGTAAGTGAACTACAGTTTTTAAAAGTGAAACTCATAATAGTGGTGCCAGTGAGATCTAAAACATCTGTGGCGGTTATAGTGAGATTACTAGCACCATAAAAAAATGCGTTGCTACTTCCCAGTCGTAAAGGTCCCCACTGGCTGATATTTAGAATTTTTAATTTGTCCCCACCATCGTTGAATCTAAAACCGGTGATAGTTCCTGTAATTGAGATTGAGTAGGTACCGCTGGACGAATAAGTATGAGTTGTCGCAGCAGCATTCCATGTAGTGATAGTACTTGTAGAGCTGTCCCCCCAATCCACCGTGAAATTATAAGTGCCTGAGGATTCTAAAGGTAATGTCACCTGTGTATTAGTGGAAGTTCCGGCATTGTCTGTCTTCCAACTCGAAATAAAAGCGTTGAGAGTTCTCTGTGTAACTCCTCCATACAGAGCGTAATTTCCTGCTTCATCTTTTACCAGTACATTGTAATAATAATCAGTCGAGTGTGTTTTTCCGGTGACAGCAAATGTGGTTGTGTTTGCAGTCCAATTCATTGCGACTGTCGCGCCCAGACAACCATTGACTGTACTTACTGTTACCGCCGCCGCTGCTGTGCATACAAGATATTGAAGATTGTTTACAGTAGTTAAATTATCGCTGGCGGCATTCCAATTTAAGGTAAAACCTGTGTACCCAATACTTGTCGTACTACCAAAAGCTGCAGCAGTGGGTGCGGTAGCATCGTAAAAAGTAAATGCATTTGTTCCCGTTCCAGATTGTGTGTCTGTGTTTGTTACTATCACGTCTACTGCACCGATAGCATGTGCGGGAGTCGTGCAAGAAATAGAGGTATCAGAATTTACCGTGACTCCAGTACAGGCGTTGCCACCAATTAAAACGGTGGCGCCAGCTAAAAAGCCAGTACCTGTTAGCGTGATCGCGGTACTTCCAATCATAG
>CAYNEF010000054.1:18047-20760 GCA_964396165.1 uncultured Pseudobdellovibrionaceae bacterium | reverse complement strand
ATCATTTCCCATGTATTTAGGAACCATATTGCACGTACGGTTAATGCAATTTCCGAAATCATTTGCGAGATCAGAGTTGATACGCTGGTACATTGTATCTTTCGAATACTCCCCATCGAGCCCGAAAACAAATTCGCGGAATAAGAAATATCTCATCGCATCGATGCCGACTTCTTTTGCTAGTGAAATGGGATCGACTGCGTTTCCAAAAGATTTGCTGATTTTGCGGTTTGATTCCGTAAGCCACCCGTGTGCTACGATTTTTTTCGGAAGTGGGTAGCCAAGCGCCATCAAAAAGGTAGGCCAATACACGGCGTGGAATTTTAAAATGTCTTTTCCAACGACATGAATAGCTTCGGGCCAGAATTTCTGGTACTGGGGAGTATTTTCGAGAACTCCGAGGGCCGAAATATAATTCGTTAAGGCATCAAACCATACATACACTTTGTGTTCTTTGGTAGCCTTGGGATCTTTGGGCATTTCAATGCCCCATTGAATCGTAGTACGGCTCACAGAAATATCTCGGATATCTTGCTTTAAAAAACCCAAGACTTCGTTTTTGCGGCTTTCAGGAAAAATAAAATCAGGATTTGCTTCGATGTGTTTTAAAAGCTTGTCTTTGTAAGCTGACATTTTAAAGAAATAACTTTCTTCTTTCAGCTTTTCGACAGGCCTTCCACAGTCCGGACATTTTCCATCTTTTAACTGGGTTTCCGTAAAGTAAGTTTCATCCGGTACACAATACCAGCCTTCGTATTCGGCGAGATAAATATCGCCGGTATCCATTAATTTTTTAACAAAGCTTTGTACGACTTTTTTATGTCTTTCTTCGGTGGTGCGGATAAAATCGGTGTACTCAATTCCGTATAATTTCCACGCGTCCTTGTAACGCTCGACCACTCTGTCTGCGAGTGCTTTAGGCGTTTCATTTGTTTCTTTTGCTTTTTTTTCAATTTTTTGACCGTGTTCATCCGTGCCTGTCAAAAAATACACTTCTTTGCCACACATTCTTTGGTAATGCGACATGATGTCTGTTGCGACTGTGCAATAAAGATGTCCGATGTGCGGCGCATCTGTCACATAGTAAATCGGTGTGGTGATGTAATAAGCGTTACTCATAGTGGGGTTAAACTCCGATGAAGTCTCTTCTTAAAAGTGTTTCCAGCATTAAACCGTAATTGGCATTTGAACGCAATCGGCCCTCCAGTTCGAGAACACTTGCGTACTTGCGTGTAATCTCGTGGGGAGAAAGTGCGTGAAAGAAATTTTCTTTGGCGATACGCCCTGTGACAGTCGCGTGCATTTCGTTTTGCAAGAAGCGAACGAAAGAGAGTGTTTCTTCTTTCGTGTCGAGTTCTTCTACCAGGGGCAAAATGTTTTTGCTGCGGATGGCTTCCCGTAAAAGTTCGCCATAGCGTGTCTGGCTTTCAGGGGTTTGTTCAAACGGTTTTGCCTCTGGACGCAACGTAAACTGGATGCATCTGGATAAAATCGTCGGAAGCAGCACGTTCGGATTCGGTGTTAAAAGAAGAAAGTAGCGGTTATCGCCAGGTTCTTCGAGTGACTTTAAAAACGCGTTGGAAGAAGCTGAATTGAGTCTGTGGCAATCTTCGACAATGCAGATTTTGGGACCGCCTTCGATAGGGGCGATTTCCATCTGGTGGCAGACTTCCCTGATTGTTTCAATTTTAATTTGGTCTTCTTCTGGTTCTTTTACGATTAGTAAATCTGGGTGCAGTTCTTTCGCGATTCGCCGGCAATTTGTGCAATCATCACAGAAAGAAGCTGTTTTATTTTTGCAAAAAATAAATTTCGCAATGCTTTTTGCGATTTCAAATTTTACTGCCTTGTCCGGGCCGCACAGAAGAATGGCCTGGTGGATTCTGCCTGCTTTTAAATATTTCAGCATTCTGTTTTGGAAGACAACGGCGCCGCTGACTCCCAATGCGCCTGCTTTTACATGTTCCGCCACAGTTTTTTCCTTACTAAAAGTTCAATCACATTTTCGCTTACTCTGCTTTGTATGCTTCTTACATCTTTTGAAGCATCAATCACGCGAAAGCGTTTTTTATCTTCTCTTGCGAGTTGCAGAAAACCCATTCGCACTTTTTTATGAAAAGCGAGTTTTTCGCGTTCTAGTCTGTCGAGTTTTACGCGTCTTCGGATGCCATGCAGTTTTGCATCTCTTAAAAGACGTTCTCTAACTCGTGATCGGCCCACACGTTCATCGATATCAAAAACAAAAGTCATATCGGGCATGCAGTTGTCGGTAGCAAATTGGTTCATGCTTTTTACAAGGGGTTTCCCAAAACCGCGGCAAACGCCTTGGTAGACGGTGGAAGAATCCTGCCCGCGATCGGAAAGAACAATGGCGCCTTTTTCGAGTGCCGGAAAAACAACTTCGGCCATGTGTTGCGCCCGGTCTGCTTCGTAAAGTAAAAGTTCCGCGCGATCACACAGATCTTTTGTGTCGGGGTTTAAGAGCAAAGCTCTGATTCCCTTACCTATCGTGCTTCCCCCAGGTTCTAAAGTGACGACAACGCTGTAGCCGTGCGCTTTTAAAAAGCTTTCGAGCTCGCGAATCTGGGTGGACTTGCCAGCGCCCTCTCCCCCTTCAAAGGTGATCAAAAGACCAGAGGACTTCATTTTTTTGCCATGACGCATCATTTCTCACTACACATCATAGACAAATATAGGGTGAACAGTTAAGTAT
>CAYNEF010000054.1:0-17947 GCA_964396165.1 uncultured Pseudobdellovibrionaceae bacterium | reverse complement strand
ACGCATCATTTCTCACTACACATCATAGACAAATATAGGGTGAACAGTTAAGTATTATCTTTGATTTTTTCGCTCGGATGGTGGAATTGGTAGACACGCAGGTCTCAGAAGCCTGTGGGTAAAACCGTGAGAGTTCGAGTCTCTCTCCGAGCACCATTCTTTACCAACTGTACGTCCTGACAAACCCTAATAAATTCATTTAAAGCAACTATTTCTGCAGAGAGAGACTCGAAGCGGAGACGGTGCTAAATGCGAAAAGCATTTAGCAAAAAAACACCAACGGTTTGGTGTTTTTTAGTCGGAGGGGGGCCTGCGCAGTCAAAATTTCGCGTAAGCGGAATTTTGCGTAGTAGGCGAGTCTCTCTCCGAGCACCATTCCTCGCCTTCGGCTACGCCCTGGCAAACCGTATCCTTGATCCTATGTTTCTCATTTTTGGTTTTCTAGATAGTTTTGAATTTTCGCAAGGACGAGTGCGAATGGTTGCGACTCCACTTCTTGCATGAGCAGACTGTTAAGACTTAAGTTAAGTCTTAGAATTTCGGCTAACTTCTCGGCTTGCATGGATTTGTACTGAGCCTTGAATTCAACTTTTAACATTCCTACTTGATACGACATTTGTTCAATTTTTTGTTTGATGCTCGTGTTCGTTGTCGTAT
Source organism: uncultured Pseudobdellovibrionaceae bacterium (assembly GCA_964396165.1). Taxonomy (GTDB): domain Bacteria; phylum Bdellovibrionota; class FAC87; order UBA2466; family UBA2466; genus CALCZU01. The sequence continues at coordinate 17,290 of CAYNEF010000054.1, read as the reverse complement.
TGCGAGCAGAAGCAAGGGCTAACGCCGTTGAATCTAGTAACACATTTAGCACCGGAGCATTTAGTTCGATTTCCTTTAAAGATTCGATGCCCATGGCTTTGTAATTTGTGACTACAGCCTTCTGGTAATTCGGAAGTAGTTTTTCTTGAACATATTCAGATTGCGTAGATTCGACGACTGGCTCGATAAATTCAAAGATCATAAGCCTTGCAAGACTATTGCGATAGTTTTTTGGTTCATTCGTGGAAAGATTTACCACGAAATGCCCCGTTAAACTTGCTAGCCCCGCAACAAATTGAGCTTTAGAAGAATAGAGTCGTTCAGAAGTTTTTGTTAAACTCGTCTCCAAAAACTCCAGCTTAAACGTCGGAGCCTGGTACTTGCGAATCAAGAGAGAGTCTAACCCCGAGCATTTTATGCCGTCTTCATCGAGCACACAAATGTGGGAGCCTCCAGCAGAAACTTTGATAGGTTGAGAAACACGCGGAAGATTTAATTCGCCATGTGTATTGTCTCCCCAACATCGAACTCCATTGTCGTCGAGAGCACAACTGTGATCGCCCCCTGCGGAGATCTGTCTAGGATGAAAAAGCGGCGGCACGTTCGTTTGCCCGTAGTTATTATTTCCCCAGCACTTAACACCGGTATCATCCAAAGCGCAGGTGTGAAAGCTACCTAATGATATTTGAGTCGGGTGAGAAAGCGGTGGAACATTCGATTGTCCATCGGAATTTTTTCCCCAACATTTATAGTTACCCTCATCTTCAGCGCATACATGGAAAGCGCCAGCAAAAAGCTTGCTCGGATGAGAAAGTAAAGGTGCTGGTTTAGAATCGATATCATCAAAATTATAATGGTCTTGCCAATGAACAACGCCTGTGTCATCGAGAATCCAAATATTTCCGAGCCCTGCAACCACCTGCCGGGGATTTGAGAGGGGCGTTACTTTGAAAGTTTCATCAAAATGACCCCAACACTGAACTCCTGAATCATCGAGTGCACAAGCCAATAAGGATCCTACTGCATACTGTCTGGGGTTATGAAGCTCGGGCCTGCCTTTATTTGTAAATTTATCTGCCATCGGACAGTCGAATTCGCCCTCTGCACTTAACACACAGAACTCGCTGCTTTCTGACATTAGAATAGGGCCATTTTTTTTAGCTTCTTCTACTGTCGTACTTTCGAATGCAGATAAATGCGGACAAATTAGAAAAAGGGTGGCTGTAATGATTGATTTTAGATTTTTCATTTTTGGTTCTCTAAATAGTTTTGAATTTTTGTTAAGACTAAAGCGAACGGCTGAGACTCAGCTTCTTGCATGAGTTGACTATTAAGGCTTGCGTTTTGCTTTAAGATCTCGGCCAACTTCTCGCCCTGTACGAATTTATACTTAGTCTTGAATTCAGCTTTCAACATACCGACTTCAGCCGACATTTTTTCAATTTCTTGTTTGAGGCTTACGTTTGTAGTTGTATTGCGGGTCGAGGCAAGCGCCAGCGCAGTAGAATCAAGGAGCACACTAAGTACTGAGGCGTTTAAGTCAATATCAGCTAATGTATCGATTCCCATTGCTTTGTAATTAACCACTACTGCTTTTTGGTATTTGGGAAGTAAGGTCCCTTGCACATACTCCGACTGCGCTCCTTCTAATAAGGGCTCAGCCATTTCGAAGAGAATTAATCTTGCAAGATTATTACGGTAGCTTCTTTGATCCAACGTATTACCAGAGAATTGTTTTGCAAGTCTTGCTAAACCAGAAATAAATCCTGCTTTGGAAGAATACATTCTTTCCGCCGTTTTTTCTAAACTGTATTCTAGATTGCTCAATTTAAAAGATGGAGTACGAGTATTACTGTTAACTACATACTTACCTTTGAAGTCCTCGGTGCTTCCATTCACCTTTACCCCTTCGGCATCTAAAACCAAGATACGGCTTCCTCCCGCGACTACTTGAACAGGTTCGATAAGCCCTAGAGGGAATTGCGTGCCGTCATTTTCTCCCCAACATTTCACGCCATAGTCATCCAGCGCGCAACTGTAGTTTCTACCAGCCGCTATTTGAGTGGGGTGAGAGAGCAGAGGCACATCCGTTTGCCCGCGTTCGTTGTTTCCCCAACATTTCACACCCGAATCATCAATTGCACAGGTATGCTTGTCGCCTAATGCAGCCTGTGTGGGATGAGAAAGTTCAGGCACATCCGTTTGTCCAAAATTGTTTTCTCCCCAACATTTAAGATTCAGCCCATCGGTGGCGCAAACGTGGTCAGATCCCGAAAAAAGTTTTGTGGCGTGAGGCATGTCTTTGTAAACAATTAGGTCCGGGCCTCCCTTTGCCCAGGTCCAGGAAACGACGCCCCTATCGTCAAGAGCCCATATCCGAAGCGAACCGACTTCTACCTGTCGTGGATGAATTAGTGTGGGAACTTCAATCTCGCTCCCGGGCAACCAACAGCGAACACCTGCATCTTCTATGGCACAGGCGTTCAGATTCCCTAAAGCAATTTGGGTAGGATTATTTAACTTGGGCATGGTCTTGCTAAAATAGGGACAGTCGAAATTTCCCTCTTGATCTAGTACGGCGTACATCGAACCGCCTGCAAGTAGTATCGGACCATTCCTTCTTGCGTCTTCTAGGAATGCACTGTTGTAAGCAAACAGCGAAGAAAAAGTTGTAACGATACAAATCAGAAATAAAAACATCTGAAACGGAAATTTCATTTATTGGCTCCTTGTTGACGCAAAGCAATATACCTGATTTGAGAGTGAATCTATACTCATTTTTTCTCCTTGAGTTGAATTGAGCAGAACGGAAAAGAAAACTAAAATGAGTGACAATTTGCGGCTCCTCTTCCGCTTGCTCACTATCTGCTCATCGATTTTTTTTCGAAATTGTTTCGAGCTCGAAAAATCCATAGAAGCTTATTCATTGATTCCAAACAAATACTTTATAGGAGGTACATATGAATCAACTTATTACAAAGCTCGGGATTGTCCTGAGTCTATTATCTGTATCAGTGGCGCAAGCCTATTCGACTAGCACGGAAACCGTGGAGTTGCTCAGTTACCAAACGTGGCTCTACAACTCACAAACAAATACAATCAATCTGCCTAGTAGCCAGTGGAGAAATGTACAAAAACTATTCATCCAAGCATCTGGCCAAAACTACGATGCTACATTTGAAGTGGTTGTAAATGGCGACGTAAAAGGAACAATTCATGTCCCCGGACGTGATCCCAGTTATGTTGTGACGGTCGGTGAAGTCACAAACTCCATTCAACTGAGACATGTAAGTGGTAGCACCGTACATATTAAGAGCATCCAAGCTGTACTTTCTACTGTGTCAGTGCCATGTAGTAATTGTGAATTGCCGCCGATTGCTCCGGGTTATGAGCCGATGCCATTACCCTATAGAAACGAAGCATCTTATCTTGCCCGCGAAGCAATTCGCATCGTGGATCGACTAGAGGGTTATGCAAGTTATTCGGAATATGGAACGTATCTGCTTCCAGTGAAAAAAGCAGCAGCGCGCGCCTATGCTTCTTCGCAAGCAAGAGGACCGCTCTCTTTAAATGTACGTGAGCATTTACTTGCTTTAAAACAGGCGATTCTATTCTCAATCCCCTATATTGAGGTTACATTTGAACGCGATTACGCTTTCGAATTAGCTATTCAGCTAAAATCTCTGGGCGATAGACTCGATCAAATGTTACGTTAATTCAATTAGTTAGGCAGGGCTGAGCTTTAGCCCTGCCTTCTTTTTCGACATCTAGGTAAACACATTGACTCAAGGCGTTATTTAGGTTATTTAATCGACTCATTTTTATTTATAAAAGGAACATTTTATGTTTTTAAGATTATTCATTGTGGCGTTACTACTTTCGCTTCCTCAATTTGCAGTGGCTTCTGATGAAGTTCAAACGGCAAAAAATGAATTGCAGGAAATGATTGATCTGTGCGAACGCATCAAACCATATATTGAAAGAAAAGATATTGGCCGTTTTCTCGTCATCCAAAGAAGCATGCACGATGTTTCGGATTTGCTGAATAGTGAAGGCCTGGGAAGTCTCAAAACCGTGCGAGGTTATGAGTTCATGTTAATTACCGTCCGCCATTCCATGGCCTTTTTTAATGAAGTACAAACTACTTATACAAGTGGAATGCTGAAAAAGATTATTCAAACAAATGAAGCCATCGCGGTAAGAATTGATTTTGACGAAGACGGATCGCCCGCTACTCGCATCACTGCAACCGTTTTCTCTCAGATGCATAAACTGCTTTTACAGTTAAGAACTTTACCTGGCGTGCCCGATGACATTCGACTAGAAGCCGAAAGCCTCATTGCTCCGGTGGGAAATGTGATTGCAATAGCAAGAAAAGGGGACCGTCCAAAAACATATGAAGCTGCAATTCCTTTGCAGAAAAAAATCACATCCCTTTACCCGGTATTTGAAAAAATCGTTTCTTCTCATGCAGCGTTCAATTTAGTTTATGAAATTCGCGGGCTAAACGAATGGTATGGGGAATTCGCACAGGTGAATGAATAAAATGTCAGTATCTTTTCACAAGCAGGAGCTGGAGAAACTCGTGCAAAACGCATGGGCTCTTCGCTTAGATAATCAGAGGGAAAAGTGCGAAATCGCTTTTCAACAATTGCGTAGCGCTCTTCCCTTACTACTGTTTCCCACGGATAGTCTTCCTTTCGAAAAAATATTTTCAGATGAAAATACCCAAAGCTATCAAGACGCGCTTGCATTACAACTCTCCTTACTGAGATTGGAGGAGAGAACTGAATCCTACCAGCGGTTATTAACAGGAATCCAAGAACAACTGGAAGCACATACGTGTCCACAGTCTTTTTGGTTGCTATTCGAAAGCGGAGTGCATTTTTTACGATTTGGCGATCATTTAAAGGCCATTGAATACTTTGGTCTTGCCAATATGCGTTCTAAAAACTCCTATGAAAAACTTGTATGTGAATCTAATTTGCTAGCTTGCCGTTGCAATTTAAATTTGCCAATTGACGAGAAAATGGAATGTATTGAATCGCTTCTCCCTTTGATTCCAGCACACCTTCCAGTGACAAATATCAGGTCACAGTATGAAGTAGTACTTTGTTTTAAAAATTTGCATCATGGCAAAATCGAAGACGTAGCAGGTTTTCAATCCTGTAATTCAAATAAGAATAACCCTGTGTATTATCTAAAGGCTTTTACGCTTGCTTTGCCTTACCATATGGAAAATGAAAATTTCGATAAGGTACGAGACTATTTCATTACTCACATCACGCAAGCCTACCAATTTGGCTACCGCTCACGTACACTACTGGGAATTCTACATCCTGATGATGAATCGCCTTCCAATCTTTCCCAATGGGCTGATCGTTTTTATCTCTGGGTATGGCGTTGGCTCATTAATCCAGAAGAGTTTTCGCTAGAACGAGTGTCTGCTCTGCTTGCTCCGTTGCACCAAAGACGAGACTTGTACCGCCTTACCCATGCAGATCAGCAGATGATAAGAAATGGGCTTTTATGGATGAGTCTATTTGATTCCTCGAGCCGTACCAATATTGCTTCTCTTCTAAAATTATTCAGCAGCAGAAAAGCAGAAGATTATCCGTTGTTCGCACTTGAAAAATTAATCATCCACTATTTTCTTGCCCTGAGAGACGGGCACAAAGAAGTTGCAGCAGATTACTTGCAAGCTATTCGTATGCACTCGTTATATTCTAATAAAGTATTCCTCTTTTCATCGCTTTTAGGAGACAACGAGACGGCTGCTTCCTTTGCTATTCTCAGTCAGAACTTGAAAAATATAGTATCTCGTTTCGAACTAAAACCGCATCCGATTCGTGTTGACAGTGGCTCCTACCAGATTTTGAACAACACAATAAATAAAAAAATCGTCTCTGAACCGATGACTCGTGCCGTGACTCTATTAAAAAGAGTGGAAAATATTTCCATAGAGGAATTCGTTGCGCATTGTTTTGGTATCAGCCGTTACGATTCGACAGTGCATCAGGGAAAAGTTTTCAACTTGATTTCAAGACTAAAGCCAGTCCTGGCACCCTATTTGACTCTCAAAGTGAAAGCCGGACGTATCTATTCTGAAGGCGACTGGACGCAAGTTTTCGTTCCGGATATAGAAGTGAACTCGATTGCCGTTTTTTCTAACAGTCGCTGGCGCGATTTAGTTTACCAGGAACGTGTGCAGCTGAAAGAGCCCGTTCGACGTTCAGATAATATTGAATCTATTTTGACGCGCGAACAATTGGAGAAGTATACGGGTAAATCTCGTGCTACGGTTGGTAGACTCTTGTCATGCTGGGAGAAAAAAGGCCTGATTGAAAGAATGGGCAAGGCAAAAGCGACGCAGTATCTTCTAAGTGATTTTCTATTTAATCAAATACGCGAAGGAAGAATAACAGCATGAAACAACTATTTCTTCTTTTAAGTTTTCTAATCTTCTCAAGTCACCTATCGGCTAATATGCCATCAGTCGAAGTAGTAAAGGTATTTTCTTATCCGTGTAATTTTGCTTCCGCGGAATTTGCAGGAAGTGGGACTTTATTTTCCTACCGTGGAAAAACCTATGTGCTAACTTCAGAGCATGTCGTTTTGCATGGAAATAAAAATATCTGTCATTCCATTGAAATAGCTAATGGCAAGCACTATAGCGTAAAACTGGTCCTTGCAGATTGGGGATATGGAGCTGCACTCTTAGAAACCCAAGAAAACGTGCCGGGGACTCAAGACATGGCCTCATTTTTCGATTTTTCTGCAATAGAACAAGCAAGAGTGCTTGCAGTAGGATATCCGCGCCGTACTAATAATTTGATTCAAGATGAAGGCTACATTCTTTCGATTAGTAGCGAACGGCCTGCAATCCCATTATTGAAAAATTTAGTAGAAGTAAAAGGCGCTCATGTGGAATTTGGAATGAGTGGAGGTGCTCTTCTGTCAAAAGAGTCGGGTCAATATCTTGGTCTGATTACGCACCAAGCATTGGAATCTAGTCCCGAAGGCGCTACCTCTCCTTCTGCTATTTCAAAGGGAAAGGCAGTCTCTGATCATTTCTTTGTGATTTCCGCAAATGCTATAGCGGCTTGGGTGCATTCGGTACTTGCATCCCCCAATTCGAAAGCGACCTTTGTCAGAAGCCCACAGGTGCAAATTTTAGAACACAATGAAATCGTGTTCTCCAATGGACTGCGTTTTGAATTTGCAGGTAGCCTATCCGATCCAAAAGTAGGCGGTGCAGAAGGTGTCGGGCGCATCGGTGGGGCTGAAGGAGTAGGCCGAGAAGTAATCAAAATTGGTGGCGCCGAAGGAGTGGGAAGAATCGGTGGAAAAGAGGAAACTGCACCTAGCACTTGTGATTTCGGAATGACTCAAAACTTTGTGAGAATCTCCAATGCTTTTGAAGAAAACGATGGTGAGTATCCTTTTCCTGGTCAGGAACTTTTTTTGGAAAAAGTAAAACGCAATGTGCTTCTTAGAAAATCTGTCTGCATTCCGTATTTCCTTTCGCACCAACAAGGCACTTACAAAAAAGTCCCCTTCTATTCACTCGCGCATTTCATTCAATTACTTCAAGACAAAACACTTTCTCCAGTTAGTTTTTTGGTGAGTTTTGAATCAGGATCTGTACAAATCGTAAATAAAAAACTTACAGAGCATTTAAATGCAGATGCTTTAGAACTGAATAAAATTTTGGGAATACTCTACGTTCAACCAGACATTTCCAACTCGGTGGAATGCGCAGCTTTTTTCTCACAAATTAAAACGCTCAGTGAACTCTTACAATCGCAAGATAGTGCAAGCGTACCAGTAGATTTTATTGCTAGCATATTGTCTAGGTCATTTGAGAGTGCACGACAAGAACTGTTTGTAGCGGATTTTGATACCACTGTACGTTTACAAGCTAAATTATCTGAAATCTTGGACACCCTAAAAAAAGTAAGATTATAAATAGTTACTATCGACTAAGCTGCTTTACGGTCTTTATTTTTTTGAGGGGGTGTGAGGGGTGTGACGTTAGAGGCAACTACAAGGCGCTTTTCTGTTTTCCATTTTTTACGGTAAAGAAAAAGTTCTGAGAACATGCGCATATAGCGTGTATTTTCTACGCCACGCTGGAAAAAATCTCTAAAATTTGAAAGCACTCGCCACGGACGAATGACAAAAGAAATTACATAAAAGTTCAAAAAGAACCACAGCATGTATCTGTGCAACTGCTTGGTCGTAAAATTATCACAGTAGGATTGTGCTTCGGAGGCATAAAAATTAATCATCTTCGAAACATTCTGATAATCCGGCATCATTTTGCCTTCTTTTACAAAGCGATGAAAGTACGGCGAGCCCGGGTAAGGAGTAAACTTAGATACCGTCACATCATGTGCGCCAATCAAAGCCAATTTTCTTACCAAGGAAAGCGATTGTCGCAAAGTCTTCTTATTGTCTTCGGGAAATCCAATCACGATAAAAACTGCCAATGTCATTTTCGTTTTGACGATATACCTTGCGGAATCTAGCAGCTTATTCAAATCCACTTGCTTCTTGATGGCCTTTAAAATTTCTTCAGAACCCGACTCAGGAGCAAGTGCAAGGTTTCTCAAACCGGATTTTTCGAGGGCAAAAGCGAGTTCCTGATCAAATGCTTCCGCACGCGTACCAGCTGGCAATTGATATACAACGTTTAAATCTCGATTGATGAGTTCTTGCGCAAAATCCATCACTTTTCTGCGGTTCACAATGAAAGTGGAATCCATAAAAGTAAAACCAGTCACTCCGTACTTGGTTTTCATTCTTTCCATTTCATCAACAAGCCGTTTGGGATCTCTCATGATATAACGACGAGTCCACATATCTTCGTTAGAGCAGAAAGTACAAGCGTAGGGACAACCGCGACTTCCCAAAATGGGAATCGATCTTCCGAGATTTATTCCAGTTACCTGGTTATGACTGATATATTCCTTGATAGGCCATGCGTCCCAATCCGGTTCTGGAAAATCATCGATATTGGTGATGCGTTTTCTGGGTGCATTTTTTACAACTCTATTTTCTTTGTTTAAATAATAAATTCCTTCAGCGGTTTGCCAGTTTTGTTGCGAAGTAAATTTTGATACCACATCGTAAAAGGTTTCTTCCCCTTCTCCGTACACCACACAATCAAAAATTCCACTGCCAAGTACTGCTTCAGGCATTGCTGTTGGATGTTCTCCTCCCACAACAAACAGACTATCCGGGTACTGCTTTCTCACTTCACTTGCCAGTGTATAAACAAGCGGCCAGCACTGCGAAAACAAGCAAGTAAAACCAAAAACTTTTGTATCTAAGGGAATGCGATTTAACACTTCGCGATTTGTTAACCCCTGTACCAATGTCGCATCAAAATCCAGGTAAGGATAAACCTGATCCAGTGCCTCTCCGCACGCATCAATGCCTTTATAATTTATCCCCTTGGATTTTAAATACGCACCAATATAGGCAAGACCGATGGAAGGAGAAGGCGTTTGCAACTGCAGACCTTTAACGACTTTTAAACCTTGGTGATTAATGAGCGTGATCATAGTGGAGTTAAATATGTTTTTTTCTTCACAATCTTTATCGGTGAGATGACTTGAGAACTGTAGTAGCCGAGTAGACTCATCGCACAAACTCAACTCATGGCATTATAGTGAAGAGCTCGCTAACTGTTCTTGATGCGGCAAGGTTTTATATTTCCAACTATTTAGCACATAATAAGACTTCACCTAAAATAAGTAATTAAGCTTCTAACTACGGAAAAATACTTTCCCTTTTAAACTCATTATTTAATACGAGCCTTCCGAAAAGGTCTTCAAGGAATTACACTTTTGGATACACAGTCGCAAAAAAAGATATCTGATGCTGCCATTTCTGAATTTGTTTCAGAGTGCGAAGAACTCTCTCAAAGAGTTTCTCAAAACTTTGCATTGATAGAAAAAGGGCAATTTGACCACGACACACTGGATACAGTCTATCGTGACATGCATACGATTAAAGGCTCTTCACAACTTTTTGGTTTTAAATTTATTGGTATAGCGGCCCATGCAATGGAAACTTGCCTGGATCCGGTAAGAAGACTGAATAAAGGGATTTCTCCACAACAGATGGAAGCTCTTTACAAGTGTCTCGATTTGATCGAACGCATGGTAAAAAGTGTTCAAGAAGGCAAAGATACAAATTTCAAAAGCGAACTCGAATATGTCATTCCGAAGCTTATTGAAGCAAGCCTTTCCAGTTTTGGTGCAGACTTATCAGTACAAAAAGATACCGCTCCCTGGAGCGTCAGCCTAGAAAAACCTGTTAAAGAAACTGCACCTGTAAAACCGCAACCAAGCATAGCCAAACCAGTAGAACAAGTACCTGCCCCTGTGCATGTGGAAGCTACACCCGAAAAATTTGAGAATCTTTCTCCAAAATCTGAAGGAGTACAGTTGAGTATGGAGCCAAAAAATAAACCTATAATGGAAGTACACGAACACGCCGCACCAGCAGAAAACACGGCAAATAATGAAGCAAAAACATCCGATGCAGGAACCATCCGCGTTCCAGTCTCTTTGCTGGATAAATTGATGGTGCTAATGGGCGAAATGGTACTCGTAAGAAATCAGGTATTGCAGTACTCCAATCAAAGCGATGACTTGAATTTCTTAAACCTCTCCCAACGGCTCGATCTCGTTACTTCTGAGTTGCAAAATGAAGTGATGAAAACGCGCATGCAGCCAATCGGAAACGTGCTCACGAAATTTCAACGTGTAGTGCGAGATCTGTCGCGTGATCTGAATAAGAAAATGGAATTGACGCTTGAAGGAACCGAAACTGAACTTGATAAAACACTTTTAGAGGCAATCAAAGATCCTTTGACTCACATTGTGCGTAACTCGTGCGATCATGGGATTGAAACGCCCGAAGAAAGAAAAAAAGCCGGAAAATCAGAAGTAGGCCATGTCTGCATCCGTTCTTATCACGAGGGTGGTCAAGTCATCGTAGATATTCAGGACGACGGTAAAGGACTTAATAAAGAAAAATTAATTGCAAAAGCCCTTGAAAAAGGAATCATCTCGCAAGAAAAAATCGCTTTCATGAGCGAAGGCGATGCTTTTAACCTCATTTTTGCTCCCGGTTTTTCTACGGCTGCTCAAGTTACCAATGTATCGGGCAGAGGCGTCGGAATGGACGTCGTAAAAAGCAATATCGAAAAAATCGGCGGGCAAGCAGAAATCTTAAGCCAACTGGGCAAAGGGATGACTGTAAGACTGAAAATTCCTCTTACTTTAGCCATCGTACCAGCCATGATTATCCGCTCTGGAGAGGTAAGATACGCAATCCCTCAAGTGAAACTTGTAGAATTAGTACGTGTGGAAGTAGGCAATTCCCTTGAACAAGTGGAATACCTACAGGGAAAACCCATGTACAGACTACGTGGAAATTTACTTCCACTCGTTAATTTACAAGAAGTATTAGGACTAGCAACGCAATCAGAACAACAAAATTCGGTAACCAATATTGTGGTTTTAAATGCTGAGGGACAGATGTTCGGTCTCATTGTTGATGAAATTCAAGATACTGCAGATATTGTTGTTAAACCACTTTCCGCATTCTTAAAAACACTCACATTGTATTCCGGTGCTACGGTACTGGGAGATGGTAGTGTGTCACTTATTCTGGATGTGAACGGTCTTGCTAATACTGTACATCTAGCAAGTCGTAGAAAAGAAGATAAGTCGCTTGGAGTGGGAGCTTCCGATGCACGTTCGAAATCAAGCGATGCACAGGAATTCTTACTCTTCAAAGTGAACGCACAAGGGAAGTATGCTATTCCGCTTAACCTAGTGCACCGTTTAGAAGAATTTAAATTGGATCAGGTAGAATTTTCAGGAACACAACGTGTTCTGAGATACCGAGGAAGCATTCTTCCGATTGTAAGCCTCAATGAATTCTTAAAATTCCCAGCTCCTGAGAAGAAAGAAGAAAGAAGTACATTGAGTGTTATCGTAGTGAAAAAGTCAGATAAATTGTACGGCGTAGAAGTAAACGATATTCTGGATGTCAGCTCAGTAGATGCGAATGTCGACGATAGTTTAAAAGACAGACCAGGAATCTTAGGCAATATCATCATGGGCCCTGAAGTTGTGGTGATTGTAGATATTCTCGAAGTACTTTCTGGCGAAGCTAACCGACTCGGACAAAAAGAGAACGTATTTACTAGCAGTGCCGATAAAAATATCACCGACTTTGATCAACGAAGAGCCAAATTCCCCATTCTCTTTGCAGAAGATACGGCGTTTTTTAGAAAACATGTCTGCAAAGTAGTACAAGGTGCAGGTTACCCGGTCGTAACTGCAATCGACGGCCAAGAGGCATTCGACAAACTGGATAACGGAACTGCAGGAGACATCAAACTGCTCTTGTCTGACATCGAAATGCCTAAACTGAACGGACTTGAGCTTGCGAAAGCGTTACGCAAACAGGAAAAGTACAAAACGATTCCGATGATTGCCCTCACAACAAAATTCAGTGATCGCAGCGTGAAAGAAGGCAAAGAAGCAGGCTTCAATGAATACTTAGAAAAAATGAATGCAGAACAACTGATCAAACAACTTGATGCGTACTTATTAAAATAGGGAGAAGGACAGTGGATACAGAAAATACAAGTCGCGAAAAGAAAAGCGCTTCTACAAGGCAGTACTCTACTTTTTATATTGGAGAGCGCCTGTACGGAATTGACGTAATGCAAGTGCAAGAAGTAACAAGAACACTGCCAATTACTAATATTCCGCTAGCTCCCACTTATGTGAAGGGTCTCATAAATTTACGTGGCCAGATTGCCACCGCAATTGGTCTAAGAAATCTTTTTGAATTAACGGATGCCAGCGCGGACACACAAATGAATGTCGTCTGCCGTGCTGAGGGTGTACTCCTCAGTTTCCTGGTAGACAAGATTGGTGATGTAGTCGAAGTAGACGAATCGGGCTTTGAACTCCCACCGGACACAATTCCGGAAAACGTCAAGAGGTTCATGCACGGTGTTTACAAAACCACAGGGCCAATTTTGAGCATCATCGAAGTGGAAAAAATCACCAAAGCTTTAAACAAGAAAAGTGGAAATTAATTTACTAACTTATCTATAAGGAGAAGAAACATGAGCAGCAATAACGCAAAAGTCCTCGAGTTCCCACAAGAGGCAGAATCAAGTGATTCACTGTTAAAGGCAATTACCAACAGCTATGCCTACATTGAATTCAGCAGAGATGGCAAAATTGTCTTTGCAAACGAAAACTTCACCAATGCACTTGGTTATGACTTGGATGAAATCGTCGGCAAACACCACAAAACTTTCGTAGATCCGAAAGAAGCTTCTTCTCCTGAATACAAAGCTTTCTGGGAAGATCTCAGAAATGGAGAACCACAAACCAGAGAATTCAGACGCGTAACAAAATCCGGCGAAGCACTCTGGATTTTCGCTTCGTATATACCTGTAAAAGACAGCAAAGGCGATGTAGTAAAAGTCGTAAAGCTTGCGCAAAACATCAACAAGCAAAAGCTACAAAATGCTGACTACGAAGGCAAGGTTAGCGCTATCTTAAAAACTCAAGCAGTGATTGAATTCAAGCTGGATGGCACAGTAACGGACGCAAATGAAAATTTTTGTGCCACCTTGGGATACACTCTCCAGGAAATCAAAGGTAAACACCACAGCATGTTCTGTGATCCAACTTATACCAGCACTCCTCAATACAAGGCATTCTGGGAAAAATTGAATCGCGGGGAATATGATACAGGTGAATACAAACGTCTTGGCAAAGGTGGAAAAGAAATCTGGATTCAGGCTTCTTATAATCCAATCTTTGACTTGGAAGGCAAACCTTGCAAAGTAGTAAAGTATGCATCAGACATTACTTTGGTAAAGCAACTTGCAAACTTCAAGAGCATGGTGGATTTGTCCCCAATCAATACTTTGGTTGCGACACCTGCTGGTAAGTTTACTTACATGAACGACAACTCTGCAAAAACTTTAAGAACACTTGAAGCATTTTTGCCAGATAAAGTAGATCGTTTGGTTGGTCAAAGCATCGATATTTTCCATAAACGTCCTGAACACCAGAAAAATATCATCAGCAATGTGAAAAACCTCCCCTTCAAATCCAAAATCAAAGTTGGTCCGGAAACCCTGGATTTACTTGTCTCTCCGGTTACCAGCTCTACGGGAGAATACGTTGGTCCGATGGTAACTTGGGAAATCATTACCAAGAAATTGAATCTGGTGAATTCCTTGGAAGAAACCTCCAACAGCTTAGCAAGCGCAGCTAACGAACTTACTGCAACTGCTACGCAGATGTCTGGAAATGCTGCTAAGACAAGTTCAGAATCCAATAATGCCGCATCCGCTGCCGAAGAAGTCGCAACAGGAGTTCAAACTGTCGCAACGAATACGGAAGAAATGGCTGCAAGCATCAAGGAAATCGCGCGTAGTGCAAATGAGTCCGCTGAAATGTCACGCGACACACTCAGCAAAGCTCAAAACACTAACAAAACGATTACACAACTTGGAGCAAGCTCACAAGAAATTGGTAACGTTGTGAAAGTGATTAGTTCCATTGCACAACAAACCAACCTTCTTGCACTGAATGCAACTATTGAAGCAGCCCGTGCCGGCGATGCTGGTAAAGGGTTCGCAGTAGTAGCAAACGAAGTGAAAGAACTTGCTAAACAAACAGCGAAAGCAACTGAAGAAATCACCAATAAAATTGGTGCAATTCAGAAGGATTCCACAAACGCTGTTGATGCAATCGGCGGCATCGCATCCGCTGTAGAAAAACTGAACGGCATCGCAGGAGCTATTGCCGCATCTGTTGAAGAACAGAATGCAACGACTAACGAAGTCTCCCGCGTCGTTCAAGAGTCCAGCAAAGGTGTAGAAGGCATCGCACAGACAATTAAAGTTGTCTCTGCAGCTGCAAATGAAAACACCCAAGCTGCCGGTCAGACACTGGATGCTGCAAAAGGACTCTCTACACTTGCAGAAAAACTCAAAGTTCTCGTTAAGAGTATTGAAGTTTAATAGTCCACTAATTTAATACTTGAGGGGATCGGATCTTCCGGTCCCCTCAAGTTCATTATTCATAAGGAAAAATGGAAAAGCTCAGAGTATTAGTCGTGGACGACTCCATTGTCTTCCGCTCTCAAATCAAAGCCGCACTCGAGAGCACGGACGGCGTGGAAGTAGTCGGTGTCGCATCCAACGGGAAAATTGCGCTCGAAAAAATGGCGCAGACCCATGTCGACTTAGTCACGCTTGATATGGAAATGCCCGAAATGGATGGGCTACAGACCTTAATCCAACTACAAGCAAAAAAATACAATGCAAAAGTAATCGTATTTTCAGCGCAAACAGCAAGAGGGGCAGATAAAGCTCTCGAAGCTCTCACCCATGGCGCCTCAGACGTAGTGAGAAAACCATCTGGTGGTACAGCAACGCTGGAGGGCGCATTACAAGAAATTAAAAATGAACTTATACCAAAAGTTTGCCAGTTTATACACTTGCCTCGTGCGGGTGCGGTACCTCCAGCAAGAGAAAAAATTGTTGCTCGTCCTAGTTTAGTCAAGACGAACGGTTATCCACGAGTAAATTTAGAACTATTAAAACCTGCCGCTATCGTAGTCGGTTCCTCAACAGGTGGACCAGACGCGCTTGAAAAAGTATTTGCGAACTTTGCCAAACCCATCGCGTGCCCTATTCTCATTGCACAGCATATGCCTCCTGTCTTTACCGCTAGTCTTGCCAAAAGACTCGAAAACATTTCTGGACTTCCGGCAGCTGAAGGACGTCAATGGGAACCAATCAAGTCAGGACGCATTTATATTGCCCCTGGAGATTTTCACATGACAATCGCCAATCACGAAGGAGCTCTACGGATTAAATTAGATCAAGGACCGCAAAGAAACTCAGTCAGACCGGCAGTAGACAGTTTATTTGAATCTGCAGCAGCCTTATTCGGAAAACGCCTTGCCGGAATAATCTTAACGGGCATGGGTGAAGATGGAAAATTAGGATGCGAAGCAATCAAAACTGCCGGTGGCGGAGTCATGATTCAAAGCGAAGAGTCTTGTATTGTGTTTGGTATGCCCGGTGCCGTATTTCAATGCGGCGCTTATGACAAAATTGGTAATTTGCAAGAAATCAAATCGGTCATGGAAAGAATGGCCAAGTAGGAGAGAACTATGAAATTCTTTGGAGAATTCCTGGTTGAAAAAAATCTGGTGACTGACGAAGTACTGGTGGATGCATTAATCGAACAGTTGAAATCAATGCCTTCGTTGACAGAAATCGCTTTTGAAACAAAACTTTTTCCAGCAAAAAGTTTTCTCTCTATCTTAAGCTTACAAACAAACGAAAAACTGGATTTTAAAACCGCAGCAGAAAAACTAGGACTTTGGAGTGTGGAGATTGAAGAAAGAGTTTCTCGTACTCTCTCCGAGAAAAAAATCCCTTTGGGTCAAATTCTTGTGCGTAACGGAAAAGTGGGTTTTGAGGATATCACAAAAGCATTGGATGAGTATTTAAGCGGTCTGGAAAATTTTACAAAAAGTGCTCCTGTGGTTGAAACACCTGTATTGACTGCAGTTCTCTCAGCGTTAGAACCTGAGGCAAAAGCAGAACCTGCAATACCACAAGCAGTAGAACCTCAGGTCTCGGAAGAACTACCGGTTGCTCCGCCTCCGGAAGTCGTTGTGAGTTTAGATCAAACTTCTGATGACACTCCCAATTTTCTTTTAATTGATCCTAGTTCCATCCAAAACTACTCAGCCCTACTGGATGACGGCAGACTAGTCGCGCTAAAAAGTCTACTTTCTGTCATTCAAACTGGAGTAAAAGGTGCTGATGGCATGGGCCCGGAAGACAGCATGGTATTACTCTGGCAAGGCCTGCATGAAGTAAGAGGACTTGCGCGCTTTATTCAAGCAAGTTTAACTGAAAACCTGGTAACGCTCTTGGAAGAAAGTGCTGAACTTGGAATGAATAATTTTGCTTTAGTGACTGGTCCTGTTTTAACCGAATTAGTCTCATTATTTCAACAAAGCATCGAAGAAGTATGGAAAATCCGGCAAGTACTTATCGAGCGTTGCAGTGAAGAAAGTTACTGGCTAAGCAGCAAAGATGCTTACTTAAGCCTTACGTCCGGATTAACACAACTGAAAGCAAAACTCTCCCAAGGATCCGTCAAGGAGGCAGCATAAAATGAATATTTTAGTAATTGATGACAGT
>CAYNEF010000053.1:8777-20839 GCA_964396165.1 uncultured Pseudobdellovibrionaceae bacterium | reverse complement strand
GGGGCTCGTTTTTGGGAAGGTTTGGTAGAATCTACAGATTAGGTTCAAAAACGAATCTTCTGGTATTAACTAAATTTTGGCGACTTCGACGAGCATGCTTTACGTGGTCGTCTAGTATTCATCAAACTCTACTAAACTTTGTTTCCGACCAGGCCCCACGTTTTATTTCTTAAAAACGCGTGCTCAAATAAAAAAAGGGAACTCGCCTGATTAAGACAGGTTCCCTTTCCATTATAAATCTTAAGCAGTGAAATCGTGAGCGCGTACGGTTTTTCTGCCGTTCGCTTTGGCGCGTTTAGCTGCCTGCTCAAGGTACCAGTAAACAACTGCATTCAATCCGTCGAAAGCATCGCCTGCAACATTGCAGTTCGCTTTTTTCAACACTGATTTTGCTTTGCTACCCACTACAAGAGATTCCATTTTTTTCTTGGCCATTAAGCCCTCCTTTTGAAAAGAGATTATTGTTAGTGAGAAACGCCTCGTACGCAAGCTAAGAATATTTCCGTCTGCGTCATATGAAATGCCCCGTTTCTTTACTTAAACGCACGCGAGGAGGAAAATAAAAGGATGACCTATCTAGTAATATTACTCATGACACTACTTACCTCCTGCAGCTCTACTCCCGTAAGAGAAGTGGCTTCGACAGAACAAATTAAAGCGACACTGAAACCAGAAGAAATCAAATCTGCACTGAAAGAAGAAAACTCTACCTCTGTGCGCTTAAGAGAAAACGGGATCGCCTATTTTTTAAAATCAGATTACCCCAAAGCCATTCAACAACTCGAAACAGCGGTAGTCTTCTCTCCTGAACAGGAAGAAACAAAATCCAAATTCCATCTCTACTACGCATACCTCGCCACGGGAGAATATAAAAAAGCCCTTTCTACGGCAGAATTTCTGGTAAACGCGCACCCTTATATTTCCATAAGCTACCAGCAAGTCGGATTAGCCCAATATTTTCTTGGGCAAACCGCTGAAGCAATGCAGAGCTTTCAAAAAGCTGCCGAGTTTGATGCCCACTCACCTCGTCTGCATTTTTACATGGGGCTTGCACAAGAGAAACTGAACCAGAATGAAGCAAAAGAAAAATCTTTTAAGTTAGCGGAAAAAGAATACAAACAAATTTTAAAATCCAATGAGGATGATTTATCTGCCAACTATGAACTGGCTTCTCTTTACCTGTTTTGGAATGCAAATGTGAAAGAAGTTCCGTCTCTCATCAATACGGCAAAAAACATTTTAAAATCCGACAAGCAGGAACTCACGGAAGAAGCGAAGAAAACATTTCAGGAATTTTACTTTCCCCTTCTTGAAGGGATATACGCGTACCGCCAATCTGATTCGAAAACTGCAATCGAGTTTTTACTCACTGCCCTTTCTAACGCCCCCTCTGGATTAAAACCCGACTTAGCCGAAACTTATTATTATCTGGGCCTCAGCCACAAAAGCTTGGGCGAAAAAGATAAAGCCAAAGCACTGCTCGAGCAAAGTCTGGCACTCGATCCGCGAGGGCCTCTAGCCAGCGAAGCTACAAAATCCATCCGTGACCTTTCGCGTAAGTAGTCCTTTCTCAATTGTGAAAATAGAAACATATTCTATGTCTTTTTCGACTCGTTCTTCTTTCCGATAAGAAGCTGTACTACCTTATATGCGAGTCAGTATTTTAAAATTATTTTTTCGTATTGTATTTTCGCTATTGCTTATTTTTTTACCGGCGTGTGGCGAAGGCATCTATGAAAGCACACAAGACGCAATCAAGCGCAATCAACAGCCCGTGAGTGAACCGACGGCAACGCCAACGCCCTCTCCCAGCGCAGAGCCTACAGCGACGCCGACACCTACTCCCACACCTTCTCCTGCACCCACAGTCACACTCGTCTCTCCGAATCAAGGAACTATCTTAGGCGGAACGAGTATCACAGTCACCGGCACTGGATTTTTAATAGGAGCAACTGTCACAGTGGGGAATAACTCCTGCACTTCTGTTTCCATTACAAATACCACCACATTGAGTTGCACAACGCCCAGTGGGACTGCCGGCGTCGTCGACATTAAAGTCACAAACTCAGACTCGCAAAGTGGAACGGGTACAAACTTATTTACCTACATCTCAAATTTCTGGACAGCAACGACAACAACCGGTGCCCCCACTGGACGTTATGCACACAGAGGCGTTTATACCGGAAGCAAAATGATTATTTTTGGTGGCTGGAATGGCACTGTCTATTTTAACTCTGGCGGGCAGTACGATCCTGTCACCGATAGTTGGACTGAGACGACAACAACGGGAGCTCCAGCGACGCGTTTTTATCTCACCACCACTTGGACGGGGAGTAAGATGTTTACCTTCGGAGGATATAATGGCGTCACTTATCACAATACCGGTGGCCTTTATGATCCGACACTCAACACATGGACAAGCTCAACAACAATCAATGCCCCTCCAGGACGGTTTCATCAAACTGCGATCTGGACAGGGACAAAAATAATTGTCTTCGGAGGAAATAACGGCAGCAATTTAAATACAGGCGCCTCGTATGATCCCGCAGCAGATCTTTGGACTCCTCTGACAACTGTAAACGCTCCTCCCATCCGTGCACGCCACACAGCGATTTTTACGGGAAGTAAAATGGTTGTTTTCGGAGGACTAGGCGCTACTTTTTTAAATACGGGTGGTCAGTACGATCCTGTGCTCGACAGTTGGACAATCTCAACCACAACAGGCGCACCCTCTGGAAGGTATTATCATACAAGCGAATTCACAGGTTCCAAAATGCTCGTCTTTGGCGGAACGACAAATGGTACAACGAATATGAACACGGGAGGTGTGTACGATCCGTCGGGAAATAGTTGGACGGTAATGACGACAACGGCTGCGCCCTCTGGCAGATTCCATGTTTCTTCAGTATTTACGGGAAGCAGGCTTTTAGTTTTTGCTGGATATGATGGTTCCGTATTTACGAATACCGGTGGCGAATACGATCCAACAGCTAATACTTGGCTAAGTCTTTCAACGACAAACGCTCCCGATATCCGTTACGGGCCAAAAGCTTTTTATACAGGGACAAAAATGCTTGCGTTTGGTGGCTTTGGAGCCGTGGGCCCTTATATCAACACAGGGGGGATATACACACCGAGAGCAAGTGGAACTGCCGCGCCTTTGATTACGTATGTATCTCCGACGCATGGAAGTCCTACAGGTGGAGAAACAATCACACTGCATGGTGAAAACTTTACCAGTGCTTCCACTGTCAGCATCGGAGGAAATAATTGCGGTACACTTACTTTCGTTTCCTCGTCGCAAATAACATGCACGATTCCAGGGGGTGTCGCTGGCAGCAGTGATATTGTCGTCACCAATGCAGATGCGCAAACAGCAACGGCGGCTGGCGGATATACTTACGCTACAACTTGGACTGCGATGACAACGACAGGTGCACCTTCTAGCCGCACCTATCAATCTGGTGTCTGGACTGGATCTAAAATGATTATTTATGGCGGAAATGATGGAGCCTACTTAAATACTGGCGGGCAATACGATCCGACATCGGATAGCTGGACTGAGACAGAAACAACTTCAGCACCAGGTATTCGCGGTTATCATACGGCCATCTGGACAGGTGCCAAAATGATCGTATTTGGTGGAAACGACGGCGCTTATCTTAACACTGGCGGACAATATGATCCGGTAGGAAATTCTTGGACTGAGACAGAAACAACTTCAGCGCCCAGTATTCGCGACGAGCATACGGCCATCTGGACCGGAACAAAAATGGTTGTGTTCGGAGGGACTGATACTACATTTTTCAATAATGGTGGACAGTATAACCCGACAACAAATACTTGGACAGAACTTGAAACAACTTCAGCACCCAGCGGACGTTACGTACACACTGCCGTCTGGACAGGAAATAAAATGATTGTGTTTGGTGGTTTTGATGGAACCCCTTTTAACACAGGTGGAATATATGATCCCACAGCAAACACTTGGACGGAAACAGAAACAACGGGAGCTCCAGCAAGCCGTTTTCAAGGAAGTGCCGTATGGACCGGTTCTCGTATGATCGTTTATGGCGGAAAAAATGGGACGGAAAGAAATACGGGGGGACAATATGATCCTGCGGGGAATTCATGGACAAGTATTACGACGTTATCCGCTCCAATTCCTAGTCGATTACACAGCAGTATTTGGAATGGATCAAAAATGTATATCTGGGGAGGAGATGCTAACGGTGTTGCTGTTAACACCGGAGGCGCATACGATCCTGTAGGAAATACTTGGTCTTCCATCACGACAACTTCAGCTCCTAGTGGACGTTATTTTCACTCGGCAGTTTGGACGGGAGCCAAAATGCTCATATTTGGTGGCAGTAGCGTCTCGGCCAATGCGGGAGGAATCTACTTCCCACCTTAAAAACTATTTTCAATGAGAGAGAGAACGGCTGATTCTACAGAGGATAAACCGGGTTTAACTTTTGTAGAAAGATTTTTTAAATCCCCATTTTCAAATGATTCTAAAACACTCGGATGGATATAACTCTTTTCAGCCACTGCTGGTGTATTTCCCAATTTTTCAGAAGCTGCAGTCACAGCATCTTTGCGGGTTGCCCCTTTTACTTTTAATGCTTTGTACGCTTCTACTGTGCCCATCCAGGTTCTGAAATCCTTAGCGGTAAACGCGTGGTTCATATTGTCAGCAATATACTCGTTTACATCGCTTGAGCTATACGGAAAAAGTTCTTTACCGGAAATCTTTTGTAATTGAGTGATCACTTTTGCAGCATCAGCATCTTCAAATTCTATCACCTGCTCTTTTGAGGCTTTTCCTACAAAAGATAAAATCACTTTATTGCCCTTCACTTTCACGTGTCTCTTTTCAAGAGTACTTAAGCCGTACGTTTCATTTTCAGCGGCAAATTCTTCGTTGCCCACGCGAATAGCTGTCTTGTCCAGAATGCGCAACATAGCGGCAAGAACGCGCGCCTTACTTAGCTCTGAGCCTTTTAAATCTTTTTCTACTGCGCGACGCAGACTGGGTAGGGAAGCGCCAAACTTTTCAATACGTTTAAATTTCTGATTCTGTCTCGCCTCGTTCCAAAACGGGTGGTAGCGGTATTGTTTTTTGCCGCTTGTATCAACGGCCGTGTATTGCAAATGGGAATTGGGATTAGAGGAGATAACTACGTCTTTATACACTAGCGGGATTTTCAACTCCGCAATTCTTTCCAATTCTTTTTGATCCGTAATTTGTTTTCCGTTCTTATCGAAGTAGGTGGCAGTTTTTCCACGCACTTTGCGCGTGATGGCCTTGGGCGCAATATTTGTTTCGTAATCCAGCCCAGTTTCATAGGCGATAGATGCTTCAGTCCCATGGCTTGCCACCATCGCAAAAACTTTGTGGCATGTACGAGGTCCACCCCAAACAGACGAGAGTGCTAGTAAAGTAAAAAGGAATAAAAACTTCATCTGGCTATTTAGAAAGAGTTTTTTCATTTGAAATACTCTTTCTTGTATTTGACCAGATTACGGTAAGCCGCATCGTAAATCATAAAGCGTGTTCCACGTGTAGTGACATCTGGATTCAGATCCGGGTGATACTGTTTTGCGAGTTCCCGGTAACGTTTGTGAATCGTGTTCCAGTCTCTTGTGGGTTTAAGTCCCAACACCGATAAATTCTGTAATATTTTTTCCGGCAAGAAATTTTCCGGCTTTTTGGGCGGAGGAGTTGTGGGCGGCACAGCTGCTTTCACACTTCTTAAAGGCGGTGGAACTTTTTTTGCGATGCTTTTGTGATTAAATTTAAATTTTGAAAATAAAAGTGTCTGGTAAAAACCCCAGAACAGGAAAAACCCTGCAGGAAATACAAGTCCCGAGGGCATTTTTTTAAATTCTTTTTGTAAAATATATTCCACAATCAAAAAAGGCACACACGATAAAATCCAAAAGGAAAACGAAAGCGAGTTTTTTTGATTACTTTCCACACGCTCAGGGTGCGTGCGATTTTCATATAAATGCGAGCGGTAATCTTTGTGGGAAAGCGCCATAACAGCACTTTAGGTTGCAAGATGCCGCCCACAATTTCGTGCGTGAAAAGATTGTGAATTTGAATAGTGTGTATACAAGCCAGTCAGTAAAAATCGTTATCCATTTGAAATTACTATATAAAGCACGCATACATAGTAGACACTTTCTACCTCATTTTAATGCACAAAAAAAACGAGTTAACCCACTGACTTTTATGAAAAAACTCATTAGTTTATACAGATGCTGAAAAGAAACGAGTCACCCACACAATGGAGTTGGATCACCGGACTTTCTGTTTGGAGTGTCGTTGTGCTTCTTCCTTTTTTTTGGATGAAGGGATTGGGTGTTGTTTCAAAAACATTTATGGAAGGGAGTTTGCGTTTTTGGACGAATGCAAATCCTTACGCGACACCCGAAATCGGCGATGTGTTTCACTACTCTCCCCTTTTTGCAGCACTTTACGGTATTTTCGCTTACTCGCCCACGCAATTGCATTTGATTTTATGGGCGTCGTTGAATTCGTTCGTTTTGTTTTTTGCTATCAATAAATGGATTAAATTTGAATTGAAAATGGGCGTATGGATGTGGCTTGCTCTTGTCGCCTGTCTGATGGAACTTGATATTTCGCAACGATACCACCAGGCAAATGCGCTTATTATTGGTATGAGCCTCATCGCAATGGCCCTCTATCGTGATAAAAAAATGCTTTTGGCCGGTCTTATCTTTGCCCTTGGCATAAATTTTAAAATTATTCCTATTCTATTTGCGTTGCCTTTACTTTGGCCGCTAAACAAGCGGTATGTGATTGGTCTTGTCGGCGGTTTACTATTATTTTTTATTGCACCCGCACTCTTTGTAGGTTGGGAACGGAATCTATTTTTGCACAAGGCTCAATTTTCGGCACTACTCTCTGATCTCGATCATCGAAGAATGGTCGATTTGCACAGTACATTAATCCGTTTGGGCCATCAGGATATTGCGGATCCAGTTAAACGTGTAATGACCGCAATATTCATAGTTACTTTTTGCGGTGCTCGTTTTGTTTTCTTAAAAGGCTTTCCTTGGGGGAAATGGATAGCATTTGGAACTGCTGCCTGTTTACTTATCTCACCTCGTACCGAATCCCCGACCTTCGCGCTTCTTGCCCCCTGTTATCTGCTTTTGATGGCCACCGGTTCTCGAATGGAAAAAAGATTTACCGCATTTTCCTTTTTTCTCATTACGATCGTGTTTACAGCAGTGTGGGATCCCTTCTTTCATCTGCAGATACAAAACAACTATGTCTCTAAGGTAATTGGGACATCTCTCATCTGGGTGGTATCCGGATTAGGGATTATTCAGCTTGCAACACAGCAATTCAGGCAGGCATTTTTGCTGGATAAGCGCGCCACTTGACAGTCTAGAGCAGGTTGAAATACGACTAAGCCATATGAAAAAACTTATTCTTTCCGTTATGGCACTCACTTCAACCCTTACTTTCGCCCACTACGCAGTTTTCTCGATGGGCCAAGTAGTAAACGCTTCGGGTAACACAACTGTAGAAAACAATGTGTTTCCGGGTAAGTTTGTTTCCGTAGAATTTAAAAATCTGGGAACAAAAGAAATTTACATTCACCACATGCGCTTTAACGAGCCGCAAGAATCTATGATCTTAAGTACCGATGATTTAAAAGTCGGTCCAGGTGAAACTGTAAAAGAAAATTTCTCGGATGTTCCTGTTCGCATCAGAAGCGTCGACTTTTATGTCGAAGGCGAAACTGAACTAATCGAAGTGTACGGAATTATCCCTTAATCAAGGCTTGCTACCATCTCAACGTTGCAGCTATCGGATATTTAGTCGGCATTTTACTTTGTGGTAATACAAAAATTTGACTTCGGTAGGATATGGCAGCCTCTGCCAAATCATCCAGTAAATCATCTGATTTATCACCTGCTTTGGAGACTATTACTATCCCTGTCTTTTTGTCTAACTTACCGATGACTGTTTTATCTTCGGCTATAAATAAGTTTTTAACCCTTCCAGATACGATGGCCTTACCTATCTCAGTGATGTCTGTGGACGTTTTTTGAATAAGGGAAGCTAGGTTAAATGATTCGTTTGCACGAACTACGTCCTTCTCATATTGCTTTAAAACATGTTCAAAGACCTGCGAATGTATCTTTATCGTGTCAGTCAGTGCTTCTATAATATAAAGCTCGTCCTCCAAGAGGTAGGGATAACCGCAAACTTCTCTAAATTGCATTTGAATCTCTTTATTGGCAGATAAAACAAGTGGTATCGTTTCTTCATTCAGAGAAATTAAAACACTTCTATTTATATCCTCTAAAAACCGTGCGGATTTTTTCTTACTTTTTCCATTTTCAGAAAGCTTCCAGATGCTTTCCATCCCAAACGAATCCCCGATAAAAAGCTCTGCAATTGAATCCTCGAGTTTAAGAAAATAAAACCTCTTGTTCAGATACAACCACTTTAAAACAGGCTTTAAATGAAAACTATTTGCGAAAACCATTTTATCTTCAGTCTTAAAAGGAAAAGTCATATACCCCGAACTCTTTTCGCTAATATAAAAACCTGTAGAGCCCTCTCTGGGGATCCAATATAAATGTTCTAACGCTGAACCTAATTCCTGTTTTACTCTAAGCAAATCTCGTCTCGAAAGTTTATTTTTAAGTTCTTTTTCTATTTCGTGTATTCGATTTTTTAATTTGGTCCTTTCCGTAGCTTCATTTTTGGAATGTATCTCTTTAGAAATATAAATTGTCACAGCCCAACTCTCTTCTGGGATCTCTGTAAAAAGCTCATTGATGGTAATCGGTTTTAGCATACTAGCCTCCTTGATTATTCCCTCTCATGCAGTATGGCTGAAACCGTCGTGATAAATATAATAGATATTATTGACGAAATACTTTCCTTAAATCAATCTATTGATATCGGGAGATTTTTATGAAATGGCTGAACTACCACCACCTTTATTATTTTATGACAATCGCCAAAGAAGGCGGCATTGCAAAAGCTGCAGTAAAATTAAGGCTTGGTCAACCGACTCTCTCTACCCAGTTAAAGCAATTGGAAGATATTCTTGAACAACCTCTGTTTGAACGAAAAAATCGCTCCCTTCTCTTAACGGAGGCAGGAAAGGTGGCGTTGCAGTACGCTGAAGACATTTTCAAAATGGGCAATGAGCTGATCCAGGTTCTCGACGATAAGTCTTTTACTGCAAAGACCGACATTAAGTTCGGCTGTTTGGACAGTATTCCCAAACACATCATTCTAAGTATCACGACAGAGGCACTAAAAAACAAAGATTGCACTGTCACCATACTTGAAGGAAAAGGGGATGAGTTATTTAGAGAGTTATTTGCTCATCAGATTGATTTAATTCTCTCAAACTATCCGCCCGTCACCTCTGAACACGGAAAAACCTATTCCCGCAGTATCGCAAAAGTTCCTGTCGCCGTATTTGGTGCACCAAAATTTAGCGCATTGAAAAAGAATTTTCCGCAGTCTTTAGTCGGTCAGCCTTTTATTATGCCGACTTCTCATAGCAAGTTAAGACAGGATTTAGACCATTATTTTTCCGTGAATGGTCTTCGTATTAACACGCTAGTAGAAACACAAGACACCAGCGTTCAAAAGCTACTAGGTTTGGAAGGAATGGGACTCATTCCCATACCAGAGTTTGCAGCACACCAACTCGTAAAAGAAAAAAAGCTTGTCAAGATTGGCGTACTACATGAGGTGAAAGAAGAATTCTGGCTGGTGTCAGCAGCCAGAAAAATTGAAAACAGGATAGCAGCCAAACTCATGAAAGAGTTTCACTTGGACAACTAGTAGTGATTGCTTTAACCATTTCTTCCTTGCAGGATCCTTACTTTAGCTACTTCTTCTTAAATACCAAAGACGCAATAATAGATAACGATAAGATGCCTGCAATAATTCCGAGCGACCAGGAAACAGGAAACTTACCGCCAAAAAGCTCATTTAAGTAAGCCATTTTTAGTCCAACAAATACGAGCACAAATCCCAAACCGAATTTTAAGAAACGAAACAGATGCATCACGCCTGCAAGTAAAAAATAAAGGGATCGCATCCCTAAAATTGCAAAAATATTGGAGGTGAAAACGATCAAAGGCTCTTTGGTGATGGCATAAATCGCAGGGATAGAGTCCACAGCAAAAATAATATCGGTAAATTCAATTAACCCAAGAGCCAGTAGGAGTGGGGTCGCATGCAAGACCCCATTTTTTTTGACAAAGAAATTCTGTCCCTCAATCGTATGAGTAACCGGAAAAATCTTTTTTAGTAGTCTGATCGCAGGGTTTTTCTCAACGTCGGGTGGCTTTTCGGGGCTAAAGATAATTTTAATCCCTGTGAGCACTAAAAAACCACCAAAGAAAACTATCACCCAGTGGTAAGCCATTAAGACCGAACCTAAAGCAATGAAAATGGAACGGAAAAATAAAGCGCCCAAGATCCCATAAAAAAGTATTCTGTGCTGATAGATTGCTGGGATCGCGAAATAGGAAAAAACAACAATAAAAATAAAAAGATTATCGATAGCAAGGGACTTCTCAATGATAAAGCCCGTCAAAAATTCCATTGCCACTTGTTTTGAAGCGACTTCGGGGACGAAACCTTCTAGACCGATAAGCCTGGGATCGGCTGCAAACTTGACCTGGGAGTACTGGTAAAGGAAATAGTTAAATATGAAAGCCAGGGAGATCCAAATCACACTCCAAATACCGGCTTCTTTAAGGCTCACTACATGAGCCTTTTTATGAAACACTCCCAGATCAAGTACGAGTAAAAAAACTACCAGTCCTGTGAAAATTAAATAAAAGGACCAATAATCACTAAATGGAAAAAGTTGTGGTGTCATTTAAACTGCTATTTTCTCCCACGTAGGGTTTACTAGTTTTTCAACAGATTTAAGAGGCAAATCCGGCAGACTAATAATTGAGTCCATCGGTTCGGCTCCATCCTTGATCGCTATCGCACTGGCACGAAACGGCATTTCGTAAGAGTCTAAAACTCTTAAAGTGATGCCATTATTCACTGCTTTTTCTGCCAAGTCATCCAAGATGTCGTCATCGTGCGCATCGGATTGTTTCTGATTTAATATCACCTTGTCATTTTCCCAGTCAATGTATCCCCATAGAAACGAATCTTTAGAGATGAGCAAAGTTTTTGCCGTTTTGTATTTTATACTCGATATAATCTGACTCATGTCGGTAGTTTTTGGAAGTCTTAAGATACTTCCCAGTTCGAGACTCTTTTCTTCCTCGACCAATTTATCAACAATTTGCATAGTCAGTGCATGCATGTCGGATTTGGCTCTTAAGTACTTCTCCCTATCGATATGGTAACGAGTAAGATTGCTATGAGTATTCACGCAGCGGTAGAGTACTGCATCTTTTTTATTCGCATTGAGTATCAGCTTGTCATTTTGGCCGATACTATTTTGTACTCTTTGGTTAACTTCCATTAAAAAGGCAATTTTACTGGTTATCCCATGAACCTTTTTATGAATGAGCTGTCTCTTGCTCTCAAGCTTCACTGAACCTTTGTTATCCCACGCGATGTCAAGAGCAGCTCGATTCTCAATGGACCACTCCATGTTTTTGCCAAGCATGTCCACGTTGTACAACCTCGCAGCATATGGACTAAGAGAAAGAACGTAAGAGGGTACAGCCTGGATTGCCTCTAGAAACGGTTTTAGATGATAGGAACTTGCAACAACCGTCAGGCTTATATACTCATTCGGAATCAGAGCATAATTTAATGTGTCCACACTTCTGAATAGAACTAAAGTGCCACGAAACTTTTTGGAAAGCGTTTCTTTAAAATCCAAATTAATAAAGTCTTGAATATAATAGTGCGAGTACTGACCTAACATCAACGTTATTGCTTCCTCCTTCGCGGCATCTAAGTTATGTTTTAGATCTGTCCCTTCAGTAATCGACGTGTAGACAGTCAAATAGGGACCATTATTTTTTCCAACAAGTGTTTTAATTTCATTTAGTGTTAATGCTTTCAT
>CAYNEF010000053.1:0-8677 GCA_964396165.1 uncultured Pseudobdellovibrionaceae bacterium | reverse complement strand
CGTTCCCACTCTCTGTGTTTTTGGTTTAAGAGAGTGGATTTATCAATCAAGATTTGTAATTCCACTACACCGCTCTTTGGTTCGAGCAAGGCTGGAGCTCTGTCTTTTGCGCTCAGTGTAGTTTCCCAAGCCACCCAAGTAAGAGCAACCAAGATAAGTATCGTATGGATAGAACTTAATACCATTTTTTTATACTTCCCTTCTTTCCTGTTATTCATATGCCCCCCTTTAAAAAGGATCGTTAACCTGTTTATAGTATCGTCCCTACTTAAATATAATTAAAATAGATAAATATGCTGTTATAGTTCGTTTTTAACGAATGTTATTGGTTGTTTAAAGTGACTCATAGTAAAAAAGAGAAGAGAGATGTAAAGTTGTCATAAAAGTCTAACTTCTAAACAGAAGAGGTATCTATGCATTCGCCTACGCAGTTTCAAGCTCATCCCTGGCACGGAATCCGCATTCACCAGAATTCTCCAACAACGGTATTATCATTCATTGAGATTGTACCTTCGGATACTGTGAAGTATGAAGTCGACAAGGCGAGCGGTCACCTAATGATTAACCGTCCTCAAGTTTATTCTAACATCTGTCCTGCCAATTACGGATTCATTCCGCGCTCGTATTGTGGAAAGAATGTAGCGACACTCTGCGAGCAAGCGACGGGACGAAGCGGTATCATAGGTGACGGAGATCCCCTTGATATTTGCGTCCTCAGCGAGAAGTTAATACCCAGCGGAAATTTTTTGCTCGAAGCCGTTCCTATCGGTGGCTTTCGAATGATCGATAATGGTGAGGCAGATGACAAAATCATTGCCGTTCTTAAGGATGACGCCGTCTACGGCAGTTGGAGTGATGTTACTGAATGTCCAGAGGCGCTCATTGCACGTTTGAAGCATTATTTTTTGACATACAAAAACCTTCCTGGAAGCGGAAGAGAGGTTTGTGAAATTCCGCAAATTTATGGAAAGCAAGATGCCTTTAAGGTGATCGAAGCAAGTTACAGAGACTACATAGACCTAACATCCAAACCATCTTAAAAATGCGTGCAGAGCTAAAATATAAAATAGCTCTACTTGAAGAAAGAGTAAAAAAATCTAGAGGCCAAAATTCATTAGATTTATACTTCTTTCAAACTTAGCACATTGCCTTCTATCGTTTTGCAAATATCGGCTAGCGGTAAATGACTTACGTTGCGTGGCGAAAATGGGTTTTGCAATTCCGCTCCGATTTCATCGAGCGAAAACAAGGGGTAAGAGGCTAATGCGACAATAAGAGGTGTTAGCATCCCGGCTCTATCCACCAAAGCAAATGGCAATAGTAACAAAAACAGCAATATGAACCTTCTTGTTTTAATTGCTAGAGCATGAGGGATTGGCGTTTTCCTGATTCTTTCACACGCTCCTATTGCATCAATTAAGAGCGCTCTTTCTTTTTCCGCCCTTTGAAAAGCAAAATTATCTAGCCCTTGTCCTCTTAGTTGCTGTAACAAACGGGCAATTTTGGCCCCTACATAAGTAGGCATATGGTTTGACTTCTTTAATTGCGCCGTCTCCATTTCACCAATGAGTGCTACAACGTCTTTTAATTCGCTTTCTTGCCTTAAACTTTCTCTCATCACATGTGGCCACGCTGCCACCCAATTCAAAAATGAGAGAGTATTAGCATCTTTTGTCTCCGTGTATTCATAACCAATGATAGCCAAGTTGCGACTTTGATTTACAATACTTCCCCAAATTTTTCTTGCCTCCCACCATCTGTCTAGCCCCGCATTTACTCTCAGAACTAGTAACAAACCCAATACTGCTCCTGAGTATTCAAAAGGTGTAATTGGAATTGATAACCCTTCAACTACTTTTGAAAGTGCATAAACCAAAAGAGCGTACAGCATGACTGATATCACTCTCGGCAGAACGTGTGGAGTTACTGAACCATGCCAAGCCAAGGCTGTTTTAAGAAATTTCTTTGACTCAGGCTTGTTTGTCAAAAATGGTAATGGTTCGATTGTATGAAGTGCTTTTACGGCTCGTGCTTGTGAATTCATAAATAAAATATCAACTTAAAGAGGGATAGAATAAACTATTCCTCTTTAAGTTTTCTTTCCTCTAATAATTATTGTTTAAAGTCTTCTGAAATATAATACTGTTTTTTGTCAGTATCTTTCCTAAGATGCAGAGATATCGTTTTTTCTTCTTTAGTAAAGTTAACCGTGCATTTATCCAACCCTTTTTCACAGCAAACTTCTTTCCATTCATGATCACATGTCTCACCAGTAACGGTGTTGGATGCAATCCAACCTTTTTTTTCCATTATTTTTTTTGATGTACCATAGGGGACTCCCTTCCTTAAAGTTTTAAACTCCTTTGGTAGTGATTCGTTTGCAATCAAGCAAACTGAAAAAGTGACTAATCCTAGTTTAATTAATAGTGATTTCATATTTCTCTCCTTAGCTATTCACAACCCATTTATTTCTTCTGGGTGTCCACCAGTCACAGCACTTGTAGCTTCTCCCCAATTTCTTTTATGGAAAATAGCTTTAACTTTCTTTTTAACACCCCTTAACGGTGCCAATAATTGAGATTTTCCCAGTGTTTTGTAAGGCTTATTCTCTGCCCAGCTCCTGATTTTAGAAAGCATGTATCTTTCTTTTTTTTGCAAATCTCCGTCAGCGATACATACTTCCAAAGCCAGTTGATAAGTTTCTTTTTTTCCAGTTGTTTCCTCCATTTTTTCCAACACCTCTTCAACTGATGGTTTTAGGACAAGAACATTATGGTACAAGCTGGTAATTTCATCTATTGAAAGCTCGCGAATTTGGCTTGCGATTTTTGTTCTCTCTGCATCAGTAATATGATGATCGGCAAGAGCGGCCAGCATACACAATGTGGCTTCATTTTGAACAACATCTGTTTTTGATACTAAATGTAAGTGATTCATACTGTATCTCCTCTTCTTAGATACAGTATCGAGGATTTTTTATATTTAGTATAATAGATATTAAACAATAAATAGTTCGTTTAAACAGAAGTGTAATTAGTACTGGGGTCAAAGGCACGTAGTGCTGTAACAAAGATTTTATAAGCGTCTTCCGGAATTATCCCTTAAGTCAAAACTGATCATTTACCCAGCGGGCAATCGTTGGGACTTCATCCAGGTTCTTCTTTGCCTTTTTGATAGTCTCAATTGCTTTAAGTTGAGTGAGTTTTCCTTTGCTCATCAACTCGCAAAGTTTGCCTTCGAGAGGATCTGTAATTTCGTAAATCGTTTTGTGTTGTGGCCAAAGATTTTCCGTATCGTTGCTTCCGCCAGCACACAAAGGAATATAGTGATCGATTTTGAATTCTTGGCGATTCATCTGGCCAATTTCAAAACCTAATTCGCGATCATACATTTTAATAATGGAGATTTTTTCTCCAGAAGAGACACTGCGATTGCAGTATAAAATTCTTTCCGGGTAGCGAAAGGTATTGGATTGGTCGCGCTCACACAAATCTCCGGGAGTCAGTTTTTCATTCGGTCCCGTTGGATATTTTGAATTGACATCAAAGGGCGAGAAAAAAACGCCATAAGACGAAGCCATCAATGTTGTGCTGCTTAAGAAAAGAAGAAACAAGGTACGTATCATTCGGTCCTCCATAGTCAGGCATTTGTGGTGCCTAGTAGAAACGCCGGACCTAATTACCGGCTTATACGGGTTCTCAAACCTACAGTTGAGCTATAGCTTGGCGGACGAGAAGACGACAAGAAAATAATTCAGAGAATGAAGACGCTTGGTGTCATCAGGCATGAATGTGCAGATTAGAAGAAGTAAGAAACGCCGGCTTGAAAGCCTTTGATGTTCTCGGAGATGGAATCAACTTTAACAGTACGCTTTTTAGTTCCTGAAAATTCAGCTCCGTAGCTTTGCAAAAATCCGCGTACGGTAAAATCCATATCTTTTGTAATTTCGTATCCCACTTTTACTGCGAGTTCCCAGGACGAGACATTAGAATAATCGGCGCCACTCGAGACTTGGGTTGTGTCCGCAGTGATGGGTTCTTCTTGCACACCGGGGAAAATATTTGTGTTCACTTCCAACGCAGTTTGCATTTTATCGACTGGATGAATGCTCACGCCTCCGCCGAGTAACAAACCGCCATAGGTGGTACTGAGAAACTGCGTTTGTTTCACGTCCTCGTTAAAGGAAAATGCTTGGCGCGCGTAACCTGTTTTCACATACACAATAGGCCCTGCGTTTGGTGCAAAAATATTCACGCGGTAACCGAGAAGTAACCGCATTGCGGTCATCGATGTGGATGTACTTTTGTATGCCGTAGGACTGGCGTTGTGCACATCTGCTCCCCCCGAATAAGAATCTACATTTCCCATCGCATAACTGTATAAGCCTTCAAAAAACACACGGCTTGTTAAATAAATTTCTCCTCTAATGGTAGTCTGAGGAAAAATTCTATTGTTTTGAAAATCTCTGCGTTTTGGATTTCCCTGGTCATCCGTTCCATAAGTAGTGAGCGTATCGAAGTTCACCAGACTTGCGCCAAGATCCATTCCAACATTCCCGACTTTACCTTTTGAGATTTCAAACTGGGGTTCAAAATCAGCCTGCGTTTGCATGACACTTGCGCTGCCGCCGCTGGAGTCACTTGTCATCATGGGAGGCGGTAAACTGGCAAGCCCGCGCTTCGCACTGCTTTCTTCCAGTAACTGAATAGTCGATACAATATTTGCGTTGGTTGCTTCCAAGCGAATTTTATTTCCTGTGACGACTTCTCTGGGTCTTTTTTCCACAACTACTTTTCCGAATGCTAAATTCGGTTCCACTTGTGTTACTTGAATAATCCCGGTTTCTTCAAAAACGAGATTTCCGTCTTTTTGTTCTATTGTGTAAGTAGAAATTTGTTGATTGGGTTTTAAGAGGTCCGCTCCTCTATCCAGAATTACTCTGTACCCGTCGCGGCTGACGACTGTGGCATCGAAAGGAAGCCCCTTCATCAATTCAAACATCGCTTTTTTCGCTGCATCGGAAAAACTACTGAGTACTGTCGGGTTTTCCACAGGTACTTCCACTTTGTGGATAATTTCATTAGACGGCAATGCAACGAGATAGAAAAATTCCTGATAACCATCTGAAGATTTGCGTAAATACGAAAGCACCGCTGCTTTCACGCCGATGGCGGATACTGCAGCCAGGCCAGGCTTCATGCTATCGAGTCTGATGTTTTGTAGGGCATCGATTGGAGTGATTTGCGTTTGCTTGAAACTTTCTTTCAATGCCAGGTAACCGCTTTCAGAAAAATCAAAACGGAGTTTGTCTTTTAATTGTGCCGCAATTTCGGATTCTATCTGGTCAGAGTGCACCGGCTCTTCCTGGGAATTCACGACTACCCCAACGATGGATTTGAAACTTAAGCGTGCATCGAGCTCGTTGGAAGCAAAACTGAGTGTAGAGACTAAAAGTGACAGTATGATTAGTTTCATGACGCGATTAATAAATGTGTGGGGTTTCTTACTCTCTATTCTAGGGGAAAACGCGAAGAAACACTAGGCCCATGCCATCGTCATTTACCTGAGTGCTAAATGTCTGATAACTTACTGGTTAATGAATCTGAGTCCGGCAAAATTACATACCGCGTTAGCACTTTGGTTTTTGTTAGTCGTAATTTGGCCAAAATCTTCGAACAATCTCCATCCGGAAGAAGCCCGCGAAAGCAGTCACGAGGGATTGTACAAATCCCAAATCACGAACGCGAACTTCGGGCTTCTCGGTGTGCATTTTTTTGAAAGCCAAAATAACCAGCGCAAATGGAATATTGAAGCAAAGTTTGGCGAGTTACACAGAAAAGAAAACTATGCTTACTTGCAAGATGTAACGACTTACTTTTATTCTGACAAAACAAATAACAAAATCACCACAAAAAGCGATTATGGAAGAAGCTGGACGAACAAGAGTCTTGTGGAACTGGAAGGCAACGTCACTGTCCGCTCCCAAAAGGGATATCTATTCAGCATGGATAAACTGAATTACGACGGAAATGTAAAAGAATTTACGTCGGAAGATGTAGTCACCATGCGCGGGCCGGATGAGTTGCACCCGACGATGCAGTTAAAAGGAACAGGACTGCTTGCGAATTTAGAGCGAGAACACTTCATTATTAAAAAATCTGTCAGTGCAATTAAAAAGCTTAAAAACGGAAAAAACATGCGCATCGTTTCTAAAACGGGTGAATTTTTCACAAACGAAAACCGCGCGGTTTTTATCAACAAGGTCCATTCCGAAATGCCGGACGCCACCATCATCGACAGCGACGTTTTTGAAATGCTGACAGATGGTTCAAATGAAAAACTCGAAGCCCGTGGAAATGTAAAGTTCGACAGCAAGGAACGCTATGGAAAAGCGGAAAATCTATACCTTGAAGTTGGTGGAACCGAAATTATATTGGACGGGAGAGCCGAAATTATTTCAAAAGAAAACAAAAGTAGGCTCGCAGGACGGCGAATTAGACTTTATACTGAAGATGATCGCGTGGAAGTCGAAGAAGCCGAAGGGAGTTCTGAGAAGTGATATTGCGTACAGAAAAACTGGTGAAAAGCTTTAAAGGACGCACCGTGGTACGCGAAGTGTCTATACAAGTGGAAAGTGGTAAAGCAATTGGCCTACTAGGGCCAAACGGTGCGGGTAAAACGACCTCTTTTTATATGATTGTAGGGCTTATCCGCCCTGATTCTGGCTCGGTGTTTCTCGACAATACAGACCTAGCTAAGTTACCGATATTTATGAGAGCCCGCATGGGACTCGGTTACCTTCCTCAAGAAGCTTCCATCTTCAGGAAGCTTAGCGTCGAAGAAAATTTATTTGTTGTTTTGGATAATTTGAAAATAAGCCGTAAAGAAAAGCGAGTAAGATCGGAACGGGCTTTGCAAGACTTAGGCATTTCGCACCTAGCCAAAAACCGCTCGATGACCCTAAGTGGTGGCGAGCGAAGAAGGCTGGAAATTGCAAGAGCACTGATTTTAGATCCCAAGTTTTTATTACTCGATGAACCTTATGCCGGCATTGACCCTCTCGCCGTGCAAGAGATTCAAGGGATCATCCGGTCGTTAAGAGAGAGAGGGATTGGGATCATCATTACAGATCATAATGTGAGAGAAACGCTCTCCACCTGTGATGAAGCGTACCTGATTAAAGAAGGCCAGATTTGGGTGCACGGTACTCCACAAGAAATTGTGGCGAATGAATCGGCCAGAAAATTTTATCTCGGAGAAGGATTTAGACTGTAAACAGTTTAGGGTAAAAATATGGCAATCGGACTAAAACAATCTCTATCACTTGGACAACATCTTGTACTGACGCCTCAGCTCCAACAGGCGATTAAATTATTGCAGCTTTCTCGAATGGAACTCGAAAATTTAATCAACACCGAGATGGTAGAAAACCCGGCCCTCGAAGAATCTTCTGACTCTGAAAGCACGATCCAGGGATTAAATGAATCTGTTGCTCCTCAAGAAGTAAAACAGGATGAAAACCCACAACAAGGTGAAGATTTCAACTGGGACAGTTACATTGACAACTTTAAGTCCACTCCCAGTTTGCCTGCTTACCGCGGCAACGAAGACGAATTTCCTTCTTATGAAAATACACTGACTCAAGCAGCGAATCTGACAGACCATCTCATGTGGCAGCTGAACATGAGTGACATGGATGAAAAAACAAAAGCCATGGCCGAAGTGATTATCGGAAACGTTGCAGACGATGGTTACCTGCAGTGTTCCCTTGAAGAAATCGCGCAAAAAGAAAAATTTGATGTGCATGATTTAGAAGCTGCTCTTTACCGCGTGCAGGAATTTGATCCACTCGGTGTCGCGGCACGAGATTTAAAAGAATGTCTGCTTGTGCAAATTTACGACATGAAACTTGAAGACGAAATGCTCGAAAGAATCGTCGAGAATCATCTTCCAGATTTGGAAAAGAAAAATTACGCAGCCATCACCAAAGCACTAGGCCTTTCGATGGAAGAAGTCGTTAAGCGCATCAAGCTCATTGAAGAATTGGAGCCAAAACCGGGACGTGCGTTCGGGGGTTCTCCTGCGCATTACATCATCCCTGATATTTACATCGTAAAGCGCGGTGAAGAATACGTGGTGATGCTGAACGAAGACGGTCTTCCTAAATTGAAAATTTCGCCCTTCTATAAAAACCTGATTGATGAAAAAGGGATTAACGAAGCGGCCACAAAAGAATACGTCCAAGGGAAATTGCGTAGTGCTGTATGGCTTATCCGCAGTATTCACCAAAGACAAAGAACCATTTTCAAAGTGACCGAAAGTATTGTGCGCCAGCAAAAAGAATTTTTCGACAAAGGGATCTCCCATTTAAAACCGATGGTTTTAAGAGACGTAGCAAACGATATCGGCATGCACGAATCCACGATCTCGCGTGTGACGACGAACAAATACGTGCATACTCCGAGAGGAATTTTCGAATTGAAATTCTTCTTCAACAGCGGCATCAGCCGTGTCAGTGGAGCCGATGTAGCGAGCGAAACCGTGAAGGAAAAAGTGAAGGCGATTGTATCGACTGAACCGCCTGCGCATCCATTCAGCGATCAAAAGATTGTAGAACTTCTGTTAAAAGAAAACATCAACATAGCCAGACGCACCGTTGCCAAGTATCGCGAGATGC
>CAYNEF010000052.1:0-22599 GCA_964396165.1 uncultured Pseudobdellovibrionaceae bacterium | reverse complement strand
AATATGGAATGCACCGAGTGCAAGCGTCGTAACTATACGACTACGAAGAACAAGACGCAGAACCCGGACCGCATCGAAACTGCAAAGTATTGCCGTCATTGCCGACGCCATACCAAGCACAAAGAAGTAAAAGCTTAATTGCAAAAGCGGTCTCCTTCGGGAGACCGCTTTTTTTATTTCCCAGGATCTCCTTAACAAACATAATTTTTTGTTTTGTTTGTCGAGGTCGAGGAGACAAGCCCGAACGGAGCGAACGCGTACTAGCTGTACGCGGCAGCGACGAGAGGGCGCGGGCGACGAAGAGATCGGCAAACAAAACAAAAAATTATAGGGCGCTAGCTCCAATGGTAGAGCGAGGGATTCCAAATCCTTAGGTTCAGAGTTCGAATCTCTGGCGCCCTGTTCGTTTAATCCTAACATTCACAATCTAATAACAGTTATCGGGAGAGTCTTTGCAAAAGAAACTTGGTCCCGCGATGGGAGACGCGGGCGATCGGCTAGGAAATTCTCTTATATAAAGCGCCTTTCCTTTTATTATTCGAATGTCTTTCTGCGATGCTATCAATTGCGGGGCCTCAAAACGGTTGGGTCGACCTATCACTAGATCTTGTTTCGAACCTGCTATCGAGTCAGCAGTTAATGCTTCTGCACAGAGTTTACCATTGATGAAGAGTCTCATATTTAAACCATTGCGTGTGGCGGCTATGTGGTACCAAGTGTTTGTTTTTGCATTCGCGAGACAAGAAATATAGCGTGTATTTCTACCATCGGTTGACCACCAGAATTGCCAGAACATTTTTTCACGCGGCAAAGGTGTCGGGCCTTCCATTAATACAAGATTCCAGTTTCTATCGGGGTTGTCCCAACGAGTAAGAATACTGTTGTACAAACCGATCTCTTTGAAGTTTATTTCTGTTTCGATGGTGAAGTCAGATAAACCCATGTCTAAATCTGGGTTTGAATCCACAGACAAATACGCATTACCGCCCCAGTATCTTGAAAAACCTGAGCCATCAAATTCTGCGACACCTTGCTCGATGTGGGCACCAAAGTTGTGTAACGTACTTTCCATATCCTTGATGCTATCCAAAATAAATTCAGACATCGTATGCGGCATTTTAAAAGCGCCTGCGTACCCTTCCCCATTTTCTTTTTTGATAGTATGCGTTTGAACAAGTGGCGGCTTGGATTCAGTGCAGGACAAGGAGAACAAGAGAAAGAATACGAATAGACTACTGAATGCTTTTTTATTTTTTTCGA
The DNA here is from genome assembly GCA_964396165.1 of uncultured Pseudobdellovibrionaceae bacterium. Classification (GTDB taxonomy): domain Bacteria; phylum Bdellovibrionota; class FAC87; order UBA2466; family UBA2466; genus CALCZU01. The sequence continues at coordinate 21,339 of CAYNEF010000052.1, read as the reverse complement.
TTCTCACACGCATAACCCCGAACACTATCAATAGTACAAAATGCTAGTGATGGGATTGTGAACGAACTAAGGAGAATTTTTCACAATTGATTATATATATCAAACTTCAAAATTGAAGGGGAGCAAGTGCAATGGGGGCAGCGTTCCCATCACCATCGCATTGTCTATTGTCTGGCGCACATAGGGGAACAAAATATTAGGGCAATACACTTTCAAAACGTAATTCATCTGTTCTGACTCGACATTTTCGATGAGAAATAATCCAGCCTGCTCTACTTCTACGACAAAAACCTTTTTTCCTTCTTCCGTTCCCGTGACAGTCGTTTCGATGCAAACCTCGTATAAATTATCTTTTAAGTCAGAATGACGAACAGCCACATCTACCTTAATTTCAGGTTGAAACTGCTTTTTAAACCCTTCAGGAGCAGAGGGTAGCTCGAATGAAAGATCTTTTACGTAAATGCGACTGATGCCCACTCTTCCTTGATTTGCCATAGTGGACACGTTAATGGGACTTCAGCCGATGGTCAAATCCCCTTACTTTCTCGCAAGAGAACGCGAAAAAGCATTCATGACAAGCAGATGCACTCGGGCTTGAGTCAATTTGTATAATCGCCAGGGCATGCGCGGAATAAAATCATGAATCACGGCCAGTACGGAATCTTCATTGGGAATTTTTACAAAATCGAGATAGCCCTCATGAGGAGCTGTAGTAAGACTGCCCCCCGTGATTCGGTAACACACATGGTCCCGAGTACTGGTGAGAGAGTCATACTCAAAAGTAAGAAGCGGGTATTGAAAAGGGGTTAAATATATCTGTACCATATTGCCAAGGGACGTCTGCACACGAAATACAGGTAAAAAATTGCGTAACCACCTGAAATAAAATTTACCCACCCACTCTGCCGTGTGGTTGTTGCGTAGAGGGAGTCTTTGGATGGAAGTCACGTTCATTTTTTCGCCACTACTTTTTTGAAATGCTCTGGGAACTACTTTTCTTACTTCCTGGTACTTCGCATTCAATTCTTTTAAACTGGTTTCAAAGGGCTTCATTTCAATTTGCGCTAAACCTGCCAGTCTGTTGTCTCGGGCAGTTGTTTCATTATTCAGGCTTTGAATCAGCGGCTTCACAAGTGCCATCGGCGCCCCTGTCACAAGCGATACCCACAGGGAGGAAAGACTTGTCGTAAAATAGGGGAACGGCATGAAGTATCTTTTTTTACCCAGACTCTCGCCCGTTTTTTCCACCATTTCTTGATAACTTAATACCCTGGGGCCACCGATATCAAACACCTGGTTTTGCGTCACAGGATTATCCACACAGAATGACAGTAACTTGATGGCGTCTTCTAAGTCGATGGGTTGTGTTTTAATGCGCATCCAACGGGGACAAATCATCACAGGCAGGCGTTTTACTAACCTAAAAAGAATTTGTGCGCTGCTGCCGCTTGCACCCACGATAAGCCCCGCACGCAACACAGTCACAGGGACGCCCGAACTTTTTAATATTCTTTCCACTTCCAGACGCGATGCCAGATGCTCAGAGATTTTTTCTTCTTCTGGAATCAACCCAGCAAGATAAATAATCTGTTTGATATTATTTTTTTTTGCAGCATCCGCGAAATTCAAAGCAGTCAATGCATCCAAATCCTGAAAATTGGCTTGAGTCAATTTCGCACTCGGCATCATGGAATGCACAAGAAAATAAGCGATATCCACTTCTTTCAACGCATTCAAAGTGGAATTTTGCTTGAGTAAATCGCACTCTCTCCACTCTGTATTGTTCACAGAATTTACTTTCGGTCTTTTTCTTCCCAAACAAATAACATGGTATTTTTCAGATAGGTTTTTTACGAGTGCACTTCCCACAAATCCACTGGCACCCGTAACTGCAATTTTTAATTGTTTAGACATGGTTTCTCAGCGCCAATTCTTTGGGGTGTGGGTTTAAATAAAACTGCTCTTTAAGATACTCTATATTAAATTTATTCACGTAGTGTTTGAGAAGCGTTACAGGCACAATGAGAGGTATTTCCCCTTTCTTATAGTCTTGAAAGGTGGCCTGTAGTTCTTCTCGGTCCGATTTGTCTATCTGCTTTTTAAAATAACCAGCCATATGCTCCATCACATTGACGTGTCTGCCTTTGGTTGCAAGTACTTTTAAAGCCTGCATCATTTTAGATCGGTACTGCAGTATTTCTTCTTTCGACCAGTTTCCCTTTGCCACAATTCTTCCAAGTTCTGTATAGGCCTTTGGACTGTGAGCAAGCAGAATCAATTTGTGGTTTGTATGAAAATGGATGAATTTACTTTTTGAAAAATTCTCAAGCAACAATTGAAACCGGTAATAAACAAACACGCGCGTGATCCAATTTTCTCGCAGTTTCTCATTGCGTAGTCTCCCCTCTTCTTCTATGGGAAGATCCGAAAATTGCGCTTGCAGTGCTGTCGCAAAAAAACCGACTCCATCGTTGTAGGGTATGCCCTTGCTATACACTTTCACGCGTTCCATGCCACAACTGGGGGAATTCTTTTTTAATAGCACTCCTGAAAGATTACAGTTTTGTAATGTTTTAATTTTTTTCGAAGCAAACATTGTCATCGCGTCGGTTAAATCCAGCCCCGTTTTTACCGTTTTTAACCGCACTTGAGCTTTTTCTTTTTCAAGCCGCATGCTTTCTCTGGGGACTCCCAGCCCCATTTCCAGTTCCGGGCAAAAGGGAACCCATTTAAAATACTCGGCTAAAGTGTCGGTTATATAGTTCTCTTGCTTATGCCCGCCATCGTAGCGAACTTTTTCACCTAAAAGACAAGAGGAAATCCCAATCAGGATAGGTTTCATAAAAGTATGGTATTGCAGTGCGCTAATATTGACAACAACTTAAGAGGAAGTGATGTTACTACACATGAAAACAAAACTTATCTTTGCAACAGCACTTTTATCAACTCTTACATTTGCCAAAACGTTTACTTATAGGCTTTCTCATGTTCCCTACCAGGAAATTGAAAGTTGCATGAGCCAAGCAAAACTACTTGCAGCAAAGATGGAATCTCAAGCGGCTGTAACAATATCGAATGTACAGTGCGAAGCTGCAGAATATACTCAAACTATATCCATCCTGATTGATTACACAGCTGATAAAGAATTAAGTAGTGTCTCAACAGAACCAAATCCCTTTAAAACAACTTATCACGGAATATATAAAACATTAGCAGAGTGCCAAGAAGCACTTCCTAGTGAAGAAAGTCTATTTCAAAAAGAAACAGGTTTGCCTATTTTTACAAGTTATTGTTTTTCGGAAACCCAATCGAATGCTGGCCCTTACGGATTCAGAATTGATGCATTAGGAGATGCAAAAAGAAAACCTCAATACATGAGTCTTTATAGCGACAGCAAAGCGATAACGCCTACAGCGCAGACTATAGCAAACACAGCAAAAGCATATTTCGCTGAAAGAAACGCGAACCTCGTACACGTTAACTTTCGTACTGCGATGCCAGAGAACACGATTACTCTATTCTATTACGCAGATACCGAACTCGTGTTTTCTCACGAAACTCTCTATTCACAACCAAATACTGAAATCTGTTCTCAAGAGTTGAATCTGCTTTTAGAAAAACTGTCACGCGAGGGGATCACAATGCCGATAGCATATTGCGGCTCTCCGTTTACGACAAACTATACAACAGACATCATGCTTTTTCCGGAGCCAGGAAAGTTTTACACGAAAAAATCCTTAGAAAAATTCAAAGATTACAAAACGTGCTTTGAAAATAGAAATGTTCTCTTAGAAAAGTACCAAACAGCAATTGGCCCAAAAGTAATTACCGGTGTTTGCCAGAGAGACTTAAGTGCTCGAGAATACCGTGTAACAATGTTTATCAAAAACTAAGAACGCAGTTTTTGTAAAAGGCGATTGCACGAATCAGCAAGTTCGGGAAAATAGTCATTTTCGCGAAATTTTACGTCTTCCAATGTTTCACCCGCAGCTACTTTGCTTAAATGTTTGTTCAAGCGGTAGAGTGGGCCAGCGATTCTATGCGAGATGACCATTGCACTTGTGCAAATCACTACAAACGCGCAAATAGACACGAAGGCAAATACGGCAAACAGACTTCTTTCTTGCATGTAGAGAAAATTAATGAGCACTTCGGCTTGCTGATCACTTAATTGGCCCGCAAATTCGTTGAGCCTGCAACTAAAAACGTACACACCGTAACTGAATATTCCTATCACTAAAAAAGCAAGTGCATTGGCATACACAAGAACTGCAAGTTGGAAGCGTTTGTTGATAAGAAGGCTTTTGCGTTTTGAAGGTTTCATTTCTACTTCATGATATCATATTTATTCCATGCTGCTTTTTGGACATATGGGAATAGGGTCGAGAATCGTACGGCCTTTTTCAAAAGATCTGCCCCTCTTTTGGATCTACTTAGGGACAACCCTCCCCGATCTGATCGATAAACCTTTGTATTATCTCTTCAGCAGATACACAGGTCTGTACGGCGCAGATCTGGGGCTTATCAGTGGAACAAGAACGTTCGGCCATTCGGGAATCTTGTTGTTGCTGGTTACTCTCGTTGTCTTTACGGGCTCTACCCGATTTACCGCACTCAGTCTGGGGATGTTTACTCACGTTTTCTTAGACGTAATGGGAGATTCCTGGGAGTTATTTGATGCAAGTGCTACGACTCAAGCCATGCTCTTTCCTCTTTTGGGCTTTAAATTCTACGCCACTCCTTTTCAAAACATGTACGAACACTGGGAAAGTAAATTTACGTTTACCTTGATTTCCGCAGAAGTTATCGGCCTAGTACTTATCGCTATCAATGCGTACGAAATGCGCAGGCGCAAATGACATTCTTTGTCACTTTTGTAAGTTTAGAGACTGTGCCTATTAGCCTGTGATTAAAACTGGCAGTCCCCTTGCAATATTCCCCTTTCGAGCAAGAGAGTAGATAAAAAGGTGGACGTATGAAGATCCGTTTTTCCATATTTATTATTTTGGCTTCCAATTTTTTTCTCATCTCTTGCACGGGCACTAAACCAACGGCTTATGTACCGGTACCTGGTTACCCTGCACCTCGTCCCATTAAACAAGTCGAAGCCGAAGACTCCTGGAAAAAAAGAGCAGACGACTTGATGCTCGCCAAAGTAGAGCCTATAGCTCCCAAACAAATTGCCAAAATCGTAAAACATGTTGAAAAAAAGGCTGTCAGAAAACTCTCTTCTAGTCGCAAAGCAAAAACTAAGTTGCTTGCTTTAAACAGTAAAGTACGCGGGTTTAAAAAAGTAGTACCAGTCTGGTAACTCAACGCAGCAAGATTTCGCTTGCGATTCAACTTATACTGTTAAGGATGAAGATAACTTACAAAAAAAAACTGATACCCCTTAGTCTTTTAATCCTTTCAGCCTTCTTAAGCTTTTATATTTCCAGTTGCGGTGAAGGAGCAAACGTTCAACGCATCAAGATCATCGGAGCAGGCCAGTAAAAATGCGCACTTTTCTTGCCCTCCTCTGCGTTCTTCTCTCGCTTCCTCTCTCTGCGGCAACAGATCCGACAGAAATAGACGTCAAAGTTCTTGCGGTCTATATGTCGAAAGATCCTTTTTGCACTAGCCCCATTGAAGTTTTTACGACCTCTGAGCCAGGCTTCGTAGATTTTCTAGGTGGGCCGACAGTTGGGCAATTAGACAACTCTAAATTTTATTACGATGGGACTTACCGCTGCATCATAGTAAAAATGAGTGAGACGATTCAATTCGTGCCGCTACTAGGGTCCGGCACCTGTGTGTCGGGAAATAAATTCAGCACCAACATCTGTGCTGCAGGAATTGTAACAACCGGAGTAGATGGTACGACAAGCACTTGTACTGCAGATGCGGGCGATAGTGTTTATTTGTATTTAAGTACAGCTTCCACTGCAGCGACGCTTTCTACAAGTACCAATCCTTTTGCTCCACCGACTGCAACCACGCTGACAAACGGGTTGACGCTCTCAAGTGGCATTTCGATTGCGGGCTCTATCAATTTAAAATTTGTCGTCAATGCATTCGGCAAAATAGGCGCTGTAAATGGGGTGTGCGATATCAATAACCCGACGTTTGATTTTAAACTCTACTAACGAATCACATCTTTTAAGATCAAGACCAGCGTCACACTCGCCGTTAAAAACCAGAGAACCACTCCCAATACCAATGGCTTTACTCCAATCGCTTTGATTGCGTCTTTTGAAATGCAGCTGCCAATAAAAAAGAGCGTCAGTACGAATCCCCGGCGTGCTAGATGAGCCACTTCATTTCCCATCCCCTTTAAAGAAGGAATATACGTCACAAGAGCTGCCATCAAAAGAAAGCCGATGATGAACCATTGTTTTTTCAAGATGGAAACTAGACTCTCTTTTCCTTTGCTCATGACCATGCTGACAACAAGAGTGAGCGGCACAATCCACAAAGCACGCGCAAGTTTTACGGTAGTGCCGATGGCAAGTGCTTTTTCTCCGAACGTCATCGCCGCACCAATGACGGAACTCGTATCATGAATCGCAAGCGCGCTCCATAAACCAAACTGTCGTTCCGTCATATCCATCTCCGTTCCAATCCACGGAAAAACTACAAGCGCCACAGCATTTAATAAAAAAACTGTCGCAAGAGAGACGCTGACTTCATTGGGCTTTGCTTTAATGGCTTTAGAGAGTGCGGCAATGGCACTTCCCCCGCAAATAGCCGTTCCCCCGCTGATGAGAACCGTAATATCTTTTTCACACTTAAGAAGTTTTCCGATTAGTAATCCTGCAGACATACATAGAAAGATTCCAAAAAAGGTGTAACTAATCCCTTCAGCCCCCACGCGGGCAACGACATCCAAATCCATTTGCGCGCCAAGCCCCATCACAGACAGCGCTAGAAGTGTCGTCGAATAGGTTTTAAATTTCGTTGCATAGGGATTGTGTAGCAGTAGCGCCATGACTATCCCAAGTACAAGTGCACTGGCAGAAGTAAAGTACGGAAACAGTACTAAAATCGCAGTTGCGGGAAACAAGACACGAGGTATATTACGTTTTACTTTCAAGAGTATCCGCCTTTCTAAGTCTGGGGAATGTGAACATCCAAATTCCAGCTACCACTAGTGTCCCCACTCCCCCAATAATAACACTAGGAACAAGACCAAAGAAAGAAGCGGCAAAACCCGACTCAAACTCACCGAGCTCATTGGATGCAGAAATACAAATGACACTTACTGCACTCACACGCCCCCGCATTTCAGGTGGGGTGCGCAGTTGCACAAGACCATGTCTAACCACAATACTGATTGCATCCGCCGCGCCCGCTAAAACCAGACACACTATCGAGAGATAAAAGTTTGTCGATAGTCCAAAACCTAATATGGCAAACCCAAATGTAAAAACAGCGATAAAAAGTTTTTTACCCGCTTTTGCACGAATCGGATTTATCCCAAGATAAACAGACATGGCGGCAGCCCCAAACCCTTGCGCACCCTTTAAGATGCCCAGTCCTTCAGGACCGACTTTGAGTACATCGCTGGCGAAAGCTGGAAGTAAAGCAATGACTCCGCCAAAAAGTACGGCAAACAGGTCAAGTGAAATTGCCCCCAGAATTTCCTCATGTTTTTTGACATAGCGAAAGCCAGCTAAGCAATTTTCCACAAAGGATTCGGTCGTACTTGAAACAGCATGGGGAATATTCGTCCGATTAATAAAGAGCGTCGCAATGAGTAACAACACCATGCCAGTGAGATAAACCTTTGTGGGAGATCCAAAATACGCTAAGAGAAAGCCCCCTGTCGTCGGTCCCAAAATAACCATCAATTGCCAGAGAGAGGCATTCCACGCAGCAACTTGAGAAAATTTTTCTGCAGGAACTAGTGATGGCATCACTGCATGCATCGCAGGCGAACTTACTGCTTTAGATACTCCCAAGATAACCAGTGCCAAGTAGATTAAAAAAAGTTGGGTTGAAGCATAGATAGATTGCAGAACCATTAAGATTACTGCAAGCAACCCTAAGGTTAGACCGGCCAAAGCCAATTTTTTTCTGCTGTATCTGTCAGCTGCCTGACCACCCCACAGAGACAGAATGAGAAAGGGTAAGAATTGAGCAAGCCCTATCAACCCTAAATTCATCGGATTATGTGTCAGATCATAAACCTGCCAACCAATCGCAATGAAAATCATTTCGACAGAAAAAGTAGCAATACATTTTCCGGTAATGAATTTACTTAAATCCCAAACCCATGTGGGGTAGTTGCGGTTCATAGAAGTGAGACTACTTTAACATACAAAACCCCCTTGAGCTAAGGCCCAAGAGGGTTTTTGTTTTGAAATAGATTGTATCGTTTAACCGACGTAAGTGCGTTCTTTGTAACGAGTTGCTGCTACAGCAAACATCGCACCTAAAACGAAAATAAACGCGGCCCAGAAGTAAAACTCCATCGCGCCACTAAACGGATTTAAATGCGCAATGTAGGCAGTGAACAAGTTTCCGATAGAAACTGTGAGTAACCAGATACTCATCACTGTGCTCTTCATCACCTTAGGAGCTTGGGTATACGCAAACTCTAACCCAGTGATAGAAACCATCACTTCTCCTGCAGTCAAAAGAAGAAAAGGAGGAATCTGGTGTACGACAGAAACGCTCGTTCCCGCATCTAGCATCGACTGAAGAACGCCTGCCCAGATGAAAGAAAGACCGGTTACCGCAAGACCGCCACCCATACGACGAAGGGGCGTCATCTTGATTCCCAGTTTTTCAATTCCGGGATAAATGACGTAACCAAACAGTGGGATAAGGACCATCACCATGATGGGGTTCAGAGAAGGAATCTGTGAAGATTCCCACAAGACGCCCATGACGTTTCTATCCATTTTTTCTGCCTGAAGAACCCAGCTTCCACCATGTTGTTCAAACAAAGACCAGAATCCGATGACGAACATGAAAACGCTGATGATGCCTAAAACTGCTTTGGCGCCTTCTACACGTTCTTCGCCGAATTTTTCGCGAGCTGTATCCAGCCAGGATTGTCCTTCTTTTTTCTCAGACAAATGGGTCAACCCATGCCACAACACGCCGATAAAGCGCGCGCTGTTTTCTTTTCCTGTCGGAGGGACAATGCGGTAGAGGTCACGTCCCATCCAGAATACGAGTGTCGCAAGACCCATCAAAATCCCTGGGACACCAAAAGCAACGGAAGGACCGTAATGTTTCAAAAGCCAAGGGATTAAAAGGGTCGAAAAGAAAGAACCGAAGTTGATCGAAAAATAAAATAGATCATACACTTTTTTGATCATGTGTTTATTTGTGGAGTCAAACTGATCTCCCACATGCGCCGAGACGCAAGGTTTGATACCACCCGAACCAAAGGCAATTAACCCAAGACCGAGATACAAACCAAATGTATTTTCCCAAATAGACAAAGCCGCGTGGCCCAAGCAGTAAAACAAGGAGATATACAGAATCGTTTTGTATTTACCCCAGTATCTATCGGCAATGTAGGCGCCGATCAAAGGCATAAAATAGTTAGCGCCGATAAAAAGATGGTAAATCTCTTTCGACTGGTTCTCAGCCATCATGAGATATTTGACCATGAACATCACCAGGATGCTTCGCATCCCGTAATAACTAAAGCGTTCTGCTGCTTCGTTACCGATAATGTATTTTATTTGTGAGGGAAATCCGGACTTTGTTTTATCGCTCATCACTGCTCCATCTAGGGTACCTGCGTTTGCACTCATGCCTTCTCCTTAAAAGTAAGAAATAGGCTCTCATCAACTTTATTAACCGAAACCTGAAAGAAACGGTAGCGATATCTAGGTCTTAGAAAAATTTACTTGTCAGACGAAGGGGATGCCGGAATAATACAGTTATTATGAAAAACAACAATATTTACAAAAACATACTGGTATTAACACTCCTTCTTGTTGCACCGTTTGCGATGGCAAACGAAAAGGCAAAAGAAGAGAAACCTGCGAAAGCAGAAAAAGCCGCAAAAGCGGGAAAAGTAAAAACCCTCGAAGGCGGTTTGAAAGTCGAAGACGTTAAAGTCGGTAAAGGCGCAGAAGCCGTTCCGGGAAAGACTGTAAAAGTCCACTACACAGGAACACTTACCGATGGAAAGAAATTTGACTCTTCTGTCGATCGCAAAGAACCGTTCAGTTTCGATTTGGGAAAAGGAATGGTCATCAAAGGATGGGACGAAGGCGTTAAAGGGATGAAAGTCGGCGGAAAACGCAAACTGACTATCCCACCCGAAATGGGTTATGGCGCTCAAGGTGCCGGAGGCGTCATTCCTCCTAATTCGACGTTGCTCTTTGACGTTGAACTTCTTGAAGTAAAGTAATTTTATGCAAACCCCCTGTTACCTTTACGATAGCAGGGGGATTTTTTTAACTACACGCGAATGGACGAAAGCGTTTTCTTCCTACCCCACTTCCCTTTTCTTTGCTGTTAAGGCGAACAACCACCCGCAAATTTTAAGAACAATATTTAAACAAGGCTTTGGAGCCGATGTCGTCTCTCTCGGAGAATTAAAGCGGTGTCTCAGTTTGGGACTTTCCCCTAACAAAATATTATTTTCTGGAGTCGGAAAAACAGACAAAGAAATTGCAGCCGCAATCCGATTAAAAATACATGCGATTCAAGTGGAGTCTCTTCAGGAATGGGAAAGAATCGTCTACTTTTCGCGCAAGTTGAAAATTCAAGCGCACATTTCACTGAGAATCAATCCGCACATCAATGTAAAAACAAACCCGTATATTGCGACGGGTCTTTATGAAACAAAGTTCGGCATTGATGAAAAAACCGCATTTAAAATTGCGCTTGAAACACAAAAACACCCCACGGTTTCGCTGATCGGGCTTTCTTGCCATTTGGGAAGCCAGATTCAAGATTTGAAACCCTTTAAACTTGCAGGACAAAGAATGTGTGAACTGGCATTACGCGTTCAGCAATCGGGAACTAAATTGCAGTTTATCGATCTGGGAGGAGGACTCGGCATCTCCTACAAAAAAGAAAAGGTCCCCACTGTCTCTGCGTATGCAAAAGTACTCATCAACGAGATTAAAAAATCGGGCTTAAAACTGTATCTCGAGCCCGGCAGATCGATTGTCGCAAAACACGGAATACTTCTAACATCCGTCATCCGAACTAAAAAAACGCCTAAGAAACATTTTGTCATTGTCGATGCAGCCATGAATGATTTGCTTCGTCCTGCGCTGTATAGCGCATTCCACGAAATCACCCCCCTAAAATCTATCAAAGGGCCAAAGATCACCTATGATGTCGTTGGTCCTATTTGTGAAACGGGAGATTTCTTAGGTCTTGCAAGAAAATTACCAGCGAAGTTACAACCCGGCGATATTCTCGTCATTAAAGACACCGGCGCGTATGGAATGACGATGTCTTCAAATTACAATATGCGCGAAAAAGCGAAAGAGTATTTCAAGTAATGCGAATAATTATATTTTTGATTTCCTTTTGTATTTTCTTTCAACTAATTTCTTGTTCCTCTGCTCCACTTCCCTCCTCCCAATGGAAATCAGATGAGATAGCGGGACAAAATATTATTCTTTTTATTCCAGGGTTATTCGGATCTGCTCTGGCAGATGTCACTTCAGGCGATAGAATTTATCAGACTCTCGGACAAGCGCTTTGGGGCAGTACACTTGCACTGAATGGAGATCTGCTGGGGATTGCAGACTCTCGAGTGCTTCGCGCTGAAGCGTTACTTGAAAGTGTTTCGATTATTCCCGGGATCTACGCGGCAGACGGTTACGGCGAGAGTGTCCGTTATTTGCAAAACCAGTTTGGTAAAAAAAATAGAGTCATTCCCTTTTTCTACGACTGGCGAGAAGACGATTTAAGAAATGTTCAAAAGTTGGGATTAGAAGTGCGCAATTTAAAAAAGGCGGGCGCAAAACGCATCGCCCTAGTGGGACACAGCCTTGGCGGCATTTTAATTTCATTTTATTTACGCTACGGTGAGCAAGAAATGGGAACGGCGAAAGAAACCTGGGAAGGTGCAAAGCAAGTAGATCTCGCAGTCATTGCGGGAACTCCCTTTCGGGGCACGCTTGCTGCCTTCCGAGACTTGCTCCATGGCACAAAGGTAGGCCTGGCGAGTAAACCCCTATCGGCTGTCGCATTGGGGAGTTTTCCTTCTTACTATGAATTTCTGCCGCCCGTACAAACTTATCCCGAGCTCTATAAAATAGAAAACTGGCAAAAGTGGAAGATGGGATTATTTTCAAATACAGAAGACTGCACGCTTGAAAAATTAGGAGCGAGAAAAACCTATACTGAAAACAATATTAAAAACGGATTAAAATTTAATGCGCTCTTAAGAGAAGAATATAAAAAACCCAACGCTAATCCCATTCCTTATTTAGCCATTGTGGGGACAGGATACAAAACATGGAGTGCTGTAAAAGACTATAGCCACTGGGAAACAAACACTGAGGGAGATGGCCTGGTCACTGTAGAATCGGCACTTGTGCCTACTGCGTATAAACGCGCACTTAGACTTGAACAAATCACATTCAATCTTGAGCACCGGGGAATGTTTACAGAAAAAGCAGTACAGGAAAAAGTCACTGCATTTTTAAATGGGAATGGCTTTTATTAAGAACGAAATGCAAGCTTAGAACTCAGAAACGCCGATATCTTCGGAGCGGCTGCATACGCTTCACTGACGCAAGTTTCAAATGCTGGCAAACACCAGTTGTCTTGTTCTACGAAAAAGACCCTGTCTTTGAACGGAGCGCGAACAAGTGCAAGCGTATCACTAGAGATGAAACCAGGTTTAGCTGCCGGCATGGGGTGCCCCCACCGCGTCAGTCTGAGCTCTTCGATATCGGATTTTTTCAGTTTAAAAAACGGTAGAATGGTATTTTCGAGTTGCGCTTCCATTTTCTTTTTTACCGTCTCAAAATTTTCAGAAAACAACTGCGTTCTACCGCCTGAATACGCTAGTGGTGCGTACAAAGTTAATAGAGTCTTCTCCCCATCCGCTGATTGTCCGCCATAGATGACGTCCGTCACGAGTCCCTGTTCTTTTTGGCTTAAGAAAAAGAGATCGTAAAAATCTTTGGAAATATTTTTATTCACAAGAATATTTCCGACTACATACGCGCGGTATTCCATTTCATCGATAGCAGCTTCCCGCTTAGGTTCTATCCCATCCAAAATCCGTTTCACAACGAATTTGGGACAACTCATCACGACACTGTCTGCTAAAATCTTTTTGGTGTTGCTATTAGAATCGACGTAAGTCACTTCTACACCGTCCGCGACCACCTTTACTTTGGTCACAAGAGAAGAAACACGGAGCGAGTTTTCTGGAAGAGATTCGAATAACTTCTCAGAGAGTTTTTCAGAAATCGCTGAATTCCCCCCGGGAAATGAACAGATGGGGTTAAACTCACCCGATAAAAAATTCAGCGCCGCAGCAGCACTAGTTTCCGAAGCTGCTGTACCGAAAGAAGATCGGCAATAATTTTCTAAATAGGTAAGAATAGAAGTGGGGATTTCTCCCGAAATCTGTCCCTGCAAGTGCGTAAGAAGGGATTTCTTATCCAGTCGTGTTACCAGATCTTTTTGTGCTGCATCCCGAAACGGAATTTCCGGAACCGCATCGGCAGTTTTGTATAGAGTTTCAAAATACTCTTTTAACTTCAAAGCATTTTCCTCTTTGCCTTCTTCCCACAGAGCCGCGATTTTTCTGCCCGATAGTTCTACCGGATCTTCTTCGGTTCTTTCGCGCCATTTTCCAAAAAGCCCTAACTCTAAAAGCAGTTTTCCTGTTTGAGAATCCAAATCGGGGCGGTTGATATAGGCAGCGCCGATGGAATAATCAATCCCTGCTAAATTTTCCCCTTTGGAATTTCCTCCGAGACGTTCTGCTTGTTCCAAGACCACAGGCGAATACGCTTTGAGTAAATACGCGCTGATGAGACCGCTCATCCCGCCGCCCACAACTACCAGACGTTTTCTTTCTAAGGAAGCAACAAAAGACGCTTTTGTTCTATTTTTCAAATTCCAAAGTATCTGGTGTGCTTTTTCCGGGTTATCTCCCGAAAAGATTTTGGCAGCGAGTTTCCCTCGGTTTATCGGCCCGAAATCCGGCATGGGCACACGGCTTGCGACATCGCGGGCTTTGGCAATGACTGAAGTCGCACAACCGATAAAGGACGTTGCACACACAGTCAAAATCCCCGAGACAAAACCGCGCCGGGTAATTTTAAAATCTTGATCCATCAGAATTTTAAATCACGAATGAAATGGCACGTATAGCCGCCGGGATTATTGACAAGGTAATTCTGGTGGTAATCTTCAGCCGGATAAAAAGGCTTTGCTTCCACCACTTCTGTGACCACAGGTTTTTTCCAAGCCCCTGATTTATTCACGCGCTCGATAACTTTGAGCGCAATCTCTTTTTGCTGAGGCGTATGGTAAAAAATGGCTGACCGGTATTGTGTTCCTAAATCATTTCCTTGTCTGTTGCTCGTTGTCGGATCATGCATTTTAAAAAATTGTAAAAGCACTGCCTCATAAGAAAGCTTCGTCGGATCAAACTCGATTTGCACGCTTTCCGCATGTCCCGTAGTGCCTTTTTTTACGTCTTCATATTTGGGAGAAGGCAAAACACCGCCTGTGTAACCTACTTGCGTTTCAATCACGCCAGGTATTTTTCTGAGCAAATCTTCCATTCCCCAAAAGCAGCCGCCTGCAAGTGTCGCAATTTCTGTTTTCATTTTTTTAACTTTCTGGGGAGTCGAATTGGAATAAAGAGCGGAAGTAAACAACGCCAAAAAGACTAGTCCCCACTTCATATGGAGTATTTTTAGCATAGACATAATAGGCTTGTCATAGAAGAAGTAGGAGGCTTAAGAGCAGCGCATCAATCTACTTCAGGGGGAGTCGAAAACCCCACCATAAACGCTCGATGGTTTCTTTATCCCAGAGGGATTGAAGACTGACTTTACGAGAGGTGTCTCGCATCGGCTCATAAGTCTGGCGAGCCGAGTAGCGGCCAAAGTGGTGGCTGTACGCATTGAGTAATACTTGAGGTAACGGTACCGCCGAATTTTGCTCGTGTATTTTTGCAAGCGTCAGATATAGATGCCAGTCAGCGGCTTCGATGCGCTCGTCCCAGACCTCGGGATAAACTTTTAAAAGGTCTTTATGAAAGATGACGGAATCCCCCTTGATGCCATCCATGGTGCCTGTGGATTTTATATTGGGAGATACAAAATTTTCCAAATCGCCGTACATCCATTCTAAAGACTTCCACAAACGCTCGAGCTCTGTTTTTCGAAACACCTTTGCCCAGATACGGCTTGCGACAGACACTCTTTTCCATCTATTTTTTAATTTATCTGAATGGGCTTGAGTTGCTTGCGCTTCTTGCCCTGAGGGGGACAGGACGTAACGGGAATTAGTTTTCAACTTTTCTTCAAAGGGTTCGTTCCATGCCTTAGGAAGCCAGATATCATTATTTAAAAAACAGAGGATGGGAAACTTTGCTTCGCGCATTCCCTGGTTTTGAGAAACGGGATAAAGCTGGTTGAACTCATTTCTCAAATAAACCACTTTTGCGGGGTACGTATCCGCTAAGCTTTTAAAAAATTTTTCTGAGCCATCGGTCGAATGGTTATCGACCACAATCAACTCGAAAGGGCTTGTCGTATTTTTACACAAGCATTCCCAGTACAGTTGGTTCATGGGAAGGCTATTGTGGATAGCCGTGATAATAGAAAGGGACATGGGCAATTTTTCGCATGGCTTGGCTTAATTGCCAAGTTCTTGTAGAAAAGTCTGATAGAAAATGAAATCTCCTGTCGCTCAACTTGAATCCTGGTTTAAAAAAGTGGCTCGTCCCTTGCCGTGGAGAAAAACTCAAGACCCTTATGCAATTTGGGTTTCGGAGATCATGCTGCAACAAACACAGGTGCATGCTGTCATCCCTTACTACGAGAAATTTTTATCGGTACTTCCCACGTTAAAAGCCCTGGCAGAAGCCCCGGAGTCGCAAGTACTTCACCTGTGGTCTGGCCTTGGGTATTACTCCCGCGCGCGAAATTTGCAAAAAGGCGCTCGCTATATTGTGCAGGATTTAAAAGGAAAATTTCCCACAACAAGAGAAGAAATTTTGAAAGTCCCAGGGATTGGGCCATACACAGCGGGCGCGGTACTCAGCATTGCGTTTGATAAAAAAGTGCCGTTGGTCGACGGAAATGTCATGCGGGTGTTTGCGAGGTACTACGGCATTCAAAAACCGATTGAAGAAAAAGCGACCCAACTAAAATTCTGGCAATTGGCAGAAGAATGGGTGAATGCCTCGAAAAGTCCCCGAATGCTCAATCAAGCATTGATGGAATTAGGGGCCACCGTCTGCTCCAAAGCGAGCCCGCAATGTGGTCTTTGTCCGCTTCAAGAAAACTGTGTTGCTTTAAAAAAGAAATGGACTGCAAAGTTACCCAAGCGATTGCCACGCAAAAAGCCTGTGGACTTATTCTGGATCAAAATACTTTATGAAAAAGACAATGCCATTTTGCTATCCCAAAACCAAAAAGGCGAATGGTGGGAAGCACTGTGGGATTTTCCCAAAGAGGAATTTAAAAACTATGCTGAAGTGGAATCTAGAGTAGAAAAACTTACCGAAAAGTACGGACGGAATGCACTTACCCTTTTAAATTCTCACAAACACACGGTCACTCACCATAAACTCCACGTCTACCCAGTTATTTTAAAAGAAAAAAAATCTGAAAAAGGGCAGCGGGGAACGTATTTTCCCAAAAAGGATTTGCACACACTTCCCCTCTCCGCATTGGCTAAAAAAATCATTAACTCAATGCATCACAATTAATTCAACTTCTAGTCTCCCTGCGACAAAGAATATGTTAGTATGCAGGCACATGATTTTAGTCAGCTTGGTTATTTCATCATTGGCTTTTGGAAGCATTCGTACCGCTCCCATCCCCAGAACGCCCCGATCGTATCTGACTAATGAAACCACTTTTACGGGCGGCAATAATGTGCCTGCCAATATCGAAAATTTACGTTCTTCCTGGCACGCTGAAGCGCAATTTGAACGCTGGGTATTTGATTTTTCCGACACGGTCTCCAGACAAACAGGCAAAGCCGCACCGGAATTTCAAATCCGTTATTCCAAAGCAGGGGCATCGCCTAAAATTGTTCTGGAATTCAAATCCATCCGCAGTAACCGTTTGAAAATCGCAGAAATTAAAAAACTTCTCGAAAAAAGCCATTTCGTAAAAGATGTCGTGCTCTACCCTCCGATTGAAGAAGGTGAAGTGGCCATCGAATTTATTTTAAAAAAACAATTACAGTTTTCCCCTCACCAGCCTACTGAAAATGAAGGAAGACTGGTACTCGACATCAGAGCGATCACCCCCACTCAAGGAATAAAAGATGGACAAAGACCTTAAATCTAAAAATGAAGCAAAAGAAGCACTCGATTACCACTCCAAAGGACGTCCAGGAAAAATTGAAGTCGTTCCTACGAAATCCTGTAAGACAGCTCGTGATCTCGCACTGGCTTATTCTCCTGGTGTTGCGCAACCCTGTATCGCCATTTCTAAAAATGTAGAAGACGTCTACAAATATACGGCACGGGGAAATTTGGTAGCCGTCATCACAAACGGCACGGCAGTCTTAGGTCTCGGCAATATTGGTCCAGAAGCCGGCAAACCTGTGATGGAAGGCAAAGGAATTCTTTTTAAACGTTTTGCTGATATCGACGTCTTTGACATCGAAGTAAAAACGGAAGATCCCGATGAATTTATCAATTGCGTAAAATTATTAGAGCCCACTTTTGGCGGTATCAATCTCGAAGATATCAAAGCCCCCGAATGTTTTTACATAGAAGAAAAACTGAAAGCCACCATGAAGATCCCTGTCTTTCATGACGATCAACATGGCACAGCGATTATTTCTGCGGCAGCCCTCATCAATGCGCTTGATCTCGTCGGTAAAAAAGCGAGTGCTGTGAAAGTAGTAATGAACGGTGCCGGAGCTGCTTCCATTTCTTGCGCGCGCTTGTATGCACGGTTAGGGGTAAAACAATCCAACATCATCATGTGCGATAGCAACGGGGTCATTTACCAAGGCCGCAAAGAAGGCATGAACAAATACAAAGACGAATTTGCGACCAAAGACAAAGCGCGCACTTTAAGTGATGCGATGAAAGGGGCCGATGTGTTTGTCGGTCTGTCGGTCAAAGGCGCTGTCACTCCTGAAATGATTGCTTCAATGGGAACAAAACCCATCGTGTTTGCGATGGCCAATCCCGATCCTGAAATTACTTATCCCGACGCCAAAAAAGTAAGAAACGATATCATCATGGCCACTGGCCGCTCGGATTATCCGAACCAGGTGAATAATGTCTTGGGCTTTCCCTTTATTTTTAGAGGAGCACTCGATGTGCGCGCCTCTTCCATCACAGAAGAAATGAAAGTCGCAGCCGTGCATGCCCTTGCTAAACTCGCGCGCGAAGATGTACCCGATCAAGTTTCTAAAGCCTATGGCGGTAAACAATTTAAATTTGGTCCTGAGTACATCATCCCCAAACCATTTGATAGCCGCGTTCTTTTGTCAGTCGCGCCGGCTGTAGCGCAAGCGGCAATGGACTCTGGAGTCGCAAAATTTCCGATAGACATGGTGGAATACCGTTCTATTCTCGAAAAAAGACTGGGCATTCGCCAAAGTTTTGTAAGGTCGATCAAAGAAAAAATTGTCACTTCCGAAACAGAAGGACCGACAGCGGGCAGCGTTCCCAAAGTGCGCATTGTATTTCCAGAGGGTGGGAATCCCAAAGTCTTGCGCGCGTGTGAAACGATTATTCAGGAACAAATTGCGGAACCCATCTTGCTCGGCAATGAAACTCGCATCCAGCAGATGATTGAGAAGCTTGGACTGGAGGCCGTGAAATCTGCAAAAATCATTCAGCCCACGATCTCCGAAAAGCGCGAAGCGTATGCAAATGACTTATGGCAATCGCGTCAGCGTAAAGGTTTTACCAAAGAACAATGTTTTTCGTTGATGAAAAACGAAAACTACTATGGCTCCATGATGGTCAGACGCGGGGACGCCGACGGTCTTCTCTCTGGGATCACTCAAAGTTATCCGGATACGATTAAGCCCTTCTTACATGTGGTGGGGACAAGAAAAGGCATGGTCATTGCCGGCGTTTACATGATGCTTTTCAAGGACAAAATCTATTTCTTTGCGGATACGACAGTGAATATTGATCCTACTGCTGCGCAACTTGCCGACATCGCGATTGGAGCTGCTGAAGAAGCTAAATTCTTCGGCGTTGAGCCCAAAGTGGCCATGCTTTCGTTTTCCAATTTCGGAAGCAACAACCATCCATTAGCGACGAAAGTAGCAGAGGCGACTCAACTTGTGCGTTTGCGACGGCCCGATATTTTAATTGATGGGGAAATGCAGGCAGATACTGCTGTGAGTGCAGAAATCATGGACGAAAGTTTTCCATTCTGTGAGATCAAAGGCGGCGCGAACGTGCTGATCTTCCCCGATCTGCAATCTGCAAATATTTGCTACAAACTGATGCAACGTATTGGTGGGGCAGAAGCAATCGGCCCGATTCTTGTGGGCATGAATAAACCCATCAATGTGCTACAGCGCACAGCCGATGTGGATGAAATCGTAAACATGGCAGTGATCACAGTGCTAGAAGCCCAAAACATGGATGCCTTTTTCAAAATCGGCGCAAAACCCTAACTTTTCCAAAGCAGTCTTTGCGAACGCAAGTGAAGCAATCTCAACGAGATTGCCACGGGCTGCGCGGCGGACGCTATGACGGTGGCATGAAAGTATCTCTTGAGAGATGTTCACACTGGACGTTTCTGAAAACCACGAGCTTTTGAAAAATATTCTCTTGCAAGCAGTTGGTTATGCGCACGGCAAAGTACACGTAAATTCTCTTTCTCGTGACTACTCCCACCCATCGCCCAAGGCCTTACATGGTCAATTTGCAAATAGGCAGTTTGATTACACCTGACACCACTAGCACTTTTAAAAGTACACTGATGCCCTGATTCTTGTGTCAACTCCCGCCTAAACTTTGCAGACACGTAACGGGTATGCTTTTGGACTTGGGACTGTCTTGGCTTTACTTCACGAGTAAATTCTCTCAAGGCTCTTTTTAATACTTTCACAGCATCATGTTCAGAAGCCTTCACCTTAGCTTTGGCAATAAGGTCTTTGAGCTCGTCATCCAAAATAATATTTAAGAATTCTTCCTTCTTCACTTTCACCTCAGGAAAATGCGCTTCCAAAACTTTCTCAATCTGTCTAACAGGCTGATGCTTTACTTTAGAAAGAAGACTCTCCGCATTTTCTTTATTGATAAAGGGGGCCATGAGACTTAACCCCGTCAAAGAAAGTTCATTGTTCTGTAAAAGGGGCTTAATCTCTTCGACTTTTACAATCACCCGCGCACTTTGAATGCGCCGTAAAGCCTCACTCTCAGAATAATTTAAATACCGAACACAAAAATCAAAAAGACTAGCGTACCCTTCTTTCAAATAGGCCTTGCGACTATCAATCTCGGCCAAGTACTCAAGTACCTGAAGAGTAGTTTGCTTCTCCACCTTCACAAGCTCAAGAACACGAGAAATCAAAACCCCATTATCCAAATCTTTAAGCATAAAACCTCCGAGAAAATTCATACCACAGCTTTTTCGACACCCCCACAAGCCCCAAGAACGAAAGAGAACGACCACAGACTTAAAAAACGGCCCTAAAAATTTTAAAGCGCCCATATCTCAAACCACCCGACTCAAATCCGATTTAATCGCAATCCCAAAAATAAAATTTCCAAATTCAAAAAAACCGAAAAAAAACACGTCAACAACAAAATAACTTTTCCGTGAAAAAATTATCCGACAATTTTCCTAATTGTCGGATTTGGGGGCGAGCAATAAAAAGGCAACACAGAAGAACAAACATTGGGGGCAAGCCACCAGCATGATCCAGTCCGAACTGCTGGGAAATAGAAAGGAAGACAATAGCATCTCCACGAGATTGCCACGGGCTTCGCCCTCGCAATGACTAAGTCATTGCGAACGCAAGTGAAGCAATCTCACCTAAATTGTCACGAGGTTCGCGCATCTCTCGAAAGATATCCGGGGAGGTTCGCATATCTCTCAAAAGATATTCAGGCAGGTTCGCATATCTCTCAAAAGATATTCAGGCAGGCTCGCGTATCTCTCGAAAGATATCGGGGCAGGCTCGCGTATCTCTCGAAAGATATCGGGGCAGGCTCGCGTATCTCTCGAA
>CAYNEF010000051.1:0-26822 GCA_964396165.1 uncultured Pseudobdellovibrionaceae bacterium | reverse complement strand
GCGTCAAAGACGCAAAGTAAGAAGATATGATTTACGCAGATTTTAATGCTAGTACACCCATATGCAGCGCATCAAAAGCAGCTGTAGAAAAGGCCTTTTTGGATTGGGGAAACCCCTCGTCTGCCCACAATATTGGACGTAAATCATTGGAATTAATAGAAAAATATCGAGTTGCTGTGGCCAAGTCCCTTCTTTCTGACCCTTTTGAGGTGGTTTTTACCTCGGGTGGTAGCGAGGCTAATGCAAATGCCCTCATTGGATCCTACTGGCTCAGACCCCAGGATTTTAGACTTTTGACCTCAAAAGTAGAGCATTCTTCCATCAAAGATACCGTAGAACTTTTGCAGAGTTTGGGGGCAAAAGTAGAGTTTGTCCCTGTTCTGCCTTCGGGCGCACTTGATATGAATGCGTTTGAAATAAAACTGAAAAGTTTTTCACCGCACTTAGTAAGCTTAATGACTGCTAACAATGAAACGGGTGTGCTCTTTCCTATTCCGCAGATTTCCGTAATGTGTAAAGCGATGGGAATTAAACTGCATACAGATGCCGTTCAAGCGTACGGAAAAATTTCTCCTGAGTATTATCAGGATGCAGATTTTGTTTCTGTTTCGGCGCACAAAATTTACGGGCCTAAGGGCGTCGGCGCTTTGAGAGTGAAAAAAGGCGAAAAGCTTGTTTCTACTCATTACGGTGGCGCGCAAGAAGTAAAAAGGCGCGGAGGCACTGAAAATGTGATCGGTATTTGCGGTTTTGGGGGCGCGACTGAAACTTTGACGGACGATCCCGAATGCGTCGCTTTAAGTGCAAAACGAAATCTATTTGAATCCAATTTAAAAAGTGCGCTGACAGAAATTACAGTGCAGGGAGAAAGCATTCCCCGTATCCCTAACACTTCCAACGTACGCTTTAGTGGAGTACCTAACGAAGTATTGCTGGGGGCGCTTGATTTAGAGGGTATTTGTGTTTCTGCAGGCTCGGCTTGCTCGTCTGGCTCTATCACCCCCAGCCATGTTTTACTGGAAATGGGCATGTCTAAAGCTGAGGCAAAAGAGTGCGTGCGGTTCAGTTTTGGAAAACCAACGACAGACACCGAAATCAATGCTTTAAGTGAGCGTGTGATATCTCATGTCACCCGGATTAGAAACCGTAGGAAAGCTTTGTAAGATGTTAGCGGGAAGTGAAAACAATTTAGTAAAAAAAGCACCCAGAGTGGTTGTTGCCATGAGCGGTGGAGTCGATAGCTCTGTCTCGGCCGCCTACCTAAAGAAAAAAGGCGTGGATGTCATTGGTATTTCGTTGCAGTTGCATGACATGGCAGAAAAAGTGGACAACGAGTTTGGCACTTGCTGCTCGCTGAGTGATATATCGGACGCAAGACGAGTCGCTGAAAAAATTGATATTCCTTTTTATGTAAATAACATGGAAGACGAATTTAACGATGCGGTCGTTACTGATTTTATAGATGAGTATTTAAAAGGCAGAACGCCTAATCCGTGTGTCCGCTGCAATGAAAAAGTAAAATTTAGACAGTTGATGGATTGGGCGCTGGATCTGGGTGCGGAATACTTAGCGACAGGGCACTTTGCAAAAACAAGAGTAAATCCGACAACTGGACAAACAGAACTTTTAAAAGGCGATGATCCAGATAAAGATCAATCCTATTTCTTATTCGCAATGAAACAGGAAGATTTGAAGCGAACAATCTTTCCCGTTGGCGAAATGAAAAAAAACGAAGTGAGAGAACTTGCTACCGAATATGGTTTGGATAGAGTTGCGGCAAAACCTGACAGCCAGGAAATCTGCTTCGTACAGGCTAAAAGCTATAAAGAATTTATTGAAGAGGAAGTTCCCGCAGAGTTGCGCAGACCTGGCAACCTGGTAGATCGCCAAGGCAATGTGATAGGTACACACACGGGCCTTTATCAATTCACCATCGGCCAGAGAAAAGGCCTGGGAATCTACGCAAAAGATCCCACCTTTGTTTTAGCATTGCGTCCGGAAAACAATGAGGTGGTTGTCGGACCTGAGACTTCTCTTTTTAGAAAATATGCAACTGTAGATCATTTAAATTGGATTAATGATCCGATTACCCAGCCTACAAAGCTTATGGCGAAAATCCGGTACCGCTCCAAAGAAAGTCCGGTACTTGTTACGCCACTTGAAGGAAACCGCGTGCGTGTAGATTTTGAAATTCCGCAAAGAGCCATCACTCCTGGTCAGGCGTTAGTCTTGTATGAGGGGGATAGAGTTGTCGGCGGCGGATGGATTGAGGACTTATCTCTCGAATGAAAATCGCGTTTAAAACATTCGGCTGCAAAGCCAACATGACAGACACAGATGCCATGTTCTTAGAAGCGCAAAAACGCGGCTTCACTGTTGTCGATGAAACTGCAGTTGCCGATGCGTACATCATAAATACTTGTACGGTCACTGAAAACGCCGATAAAGATGCGCGCCAACAAGCAAACCGTTACAAGCGAGTGAACCCCGAATCGGTAGTGGCGATGGTGGGTTGCTACGCACAAGTGGCGACAGACGAACTTGTAAAGTTACCTCAAGTGGATTTGGTTGTCGGTACTGCGAATAAGTTTCGCGTTCTCGATCATGTGAAACAAAAATTAAGCAGCACGAGTGTGGAAAAAAACCAGGTGGAAAAAGCAATGGGCTTTTTACCGGAGAATTTCCCGGGCTCTAAAAATTCTCGAGCTACCATCAAAATCCAAGACGGCTGCAATTTTAAATGCACGTTTTGCATTATTCCCGATGCACGGGGCAGAAGCAGAAGTCTTCCGATTGAAACCATCGCAAGACAAGTTTCGCAAGCATACAGCGAAGGGTTTAAAGAAGTTGTTTTAACCGGGATTCACCTTGCGCATTACGGGTGGGATCACAATACAGATCTCGTGACGCTAGTGAGAACACTACTTGCCACAAAAGAAGGACCCCGCATTCGTTTGTCGAGTTTAGACCCGTTTGAAATTCCGCATGAGCTGATTGAAATGCTAAAAACAGAAAGCAGGCTTTGCCCGCACTTTCATATCGCTCTACAAAGCGGTAGCGATAAAATTTTGGCCAGAATGAAACGTTTTTATAAAGCGCAGGAATTTGTCGATGTTTGCAATAAAATCCAAAGCGTAAACCCCGATACGTTTATTGGTGTCGATGTGATAGTTGGTTTTCCCGGTGAAACGGAAGAAGACTTTCAAGAGACTTTGAATACGCTGAAAAATAGTTTCTGGTCTAAGCTGCACGTATTTTCCTATTCCGTAAGAAAAGGTACGGCTGCTGCAGCATTTGAAGATCAAGTTTCCTATCAGGATATTGCAAAGCGCTCTGAAATATTAAGGATGCTCAGCGAAGAACGCCATCTAGCGTTTTTGAAAACCCAAGTTGGAAAAGAGAAGTCAGTCTTATTGGAACGTCCCTCGAAAAAACACCCGGGTTTTTGGCTGGGACACACAGAAAATTATTTGCCCACTTTATCCAGAGTTGAAAACGGTGAAGCAAAAGCAGTTTTTTCCTTAACGCTCGGAGATCTATCCGGCGAGTATATTACGACACAATCAAACTACTCAGTATGAACTGAATTCGCATCGGAAGATTCTAGCGTGTTTTCATGGGCTTTTAGTGCAGCATCAGGTGCAAGCAGCATTTTCATCATGTCTGTGTCGAGTGCTAGCGAAGCGATCGAGCCAGCATGTTTTTTTCCTTTTTCTGTTTCGCTGATTCCACCGCTTGAAATAACACCGATAATAATGGGTGCTCCATCTTCAGTTGTGCAGATTAGCCCCCCACCGGAGTCTCCATGTTTCACGGCAGAAATAAAACGGTCATTTTTATCTTTTTCTTCAGCGATTATTTGAAGAGGGAATTGTGGTGTGAACCATTCAAATAGAGAATTTCGGCCCACTTCTTTTTTTTCACCGGTTACTCTATCTACGACAAAATTTATCATCTCACCTGTTTTTGCTTTTGCAAAAATAACTTTTCGACCGTTGTGGTTTCCTATTTTGTCTTCTCGGTCGAGCCCGTAGCCTGTTAAAGTACAACCCGTTTCCGTCCTATTTTTTCTCTCTTCTAATAGGGAAGTTAATTCGGAAGTGGTTTTAGGAAGTCTTGCCGGAGGAGTCGTAAACTCTTCATTAATGCGCACTAAAGACAAATCCCATTTTACTTGTTCGGTAGAAATTGTTCCATCTTTGGAAGGGATATAATTTTTAGAAGCTTTCCACGTGGAAATAGTTTTATCCGGTTCACCTGGACAACTAACTGTCCCTTTTTTAATGGAGTGTCCTACGAAACAATGAGCGGCAGAAATCAGGTGAGATCTGCCAATTATTGTCGCAGAACAGGATACCTGTTTGATTATAGAGCTTCCATCTTTCTGGATTACTGGCTCTTCTGATAAAAGCAGTCGGCAACTCTGTTTTGGTAAATCACCATCTGGTAAGTTTCCGATCATAAAAGAAAATCCAGAGCTCGTACAAAAACAGATTATCAATAGTAGGAGTGTATTCTTAAAGGATACACGCAGATTTTTAAAAGTACTCATCCACCATACCTCAAGGAGTGTGAGAGCAATTAAGAGGCCAAGAAAAGATGGCGAGAACATACGTATTCTTTTTACAGTAATGCTAACTCGAAGGGACTCCCAAAGATCACTTAAAAAAAATATTAAGGTGTTAGCGCACTGGGTAAACGAAAACGTCTTTTTTTCTTTACCCTATTGCAACCATTCCCGTAGAACTGCCAAGTATGGCTATGGGAACTAGCATTGAATGGGACAAAGAAGTAGAGGAACTGGGCACGCGCCTATATCGTTACTTCGCCTTTCGCTTTTCCGATCAAGAAGCATCCGATCTCACTCAAGACACCCTCATCCGGCTGGTGGAAAAAGTAGGCGCAGGGATATTTCAATCCAATCGCGGAACACTCCGCATGTATGCCTACGGTATTGCGCATTTCGTCGCGATGGAACACCGTAAGGTAGTCGCACGGCTGCCCGTTTGCGAAGAAAAAGAACCACAACACCCCGAAGATAACAATATATCTGATGTGCTAGATATTAAACGCATGCGGCGGTCGATTCTGAAACTAAGCGAAAGCGAACAACAAATTTTAAATCTAATGATAGATGAAGATCTCTCCCTAGTGGAAATCGCGCAGATTCTTTCCATTCCCACAGGCACCGTAAAAAGCCACGTACATCGAGCCAAGGAAAAACTATTTGAAATTTTATCTTTTGTAAGGAGTAATGAAAATGAACGAACAGGACTTTGACAAATTCATGGCGGAATTAAGAGCGAAAACGCCTAATGAGCTCGATGTGCAAAATTGGAAGGCCGCAGTTAGAAAGGCAGTGCCGCTCTGTACGCCTGCGACGTATAGAATGCCATACATGCAAGTGACTGCAGCCGTCTTTGTCGGTTTTTTTATCGGTTGCTTTGCCATGTACTCCTTTGACAAAAAGCATTCTGAAACGAATTTCGCGAACAATTCTTCTGAGAATGCAACCATCGAGTACGTAATCACCAAGATGGAGTAAACAATCTCTTGAAAGGAGACTTTATGAAATACTTATTACTGCTACTAACATTCACTCTTGTTACTTTCTGCTACGGACAATCCGTCTCTAACGATTTTACGCGTACCGACACGGTTGCAAAAAAAATAGAAGGCAAGGAGATACGTGAGTCTCTCGAAGTTCAAGGCTCAATCTATCACTTTGATAAAAGTGGAAAAAAAATAATAGGCAAAGAAAATGAGGAGCGCATCTGGAAGTTCGGACGCGAAGGAAATTTGCTGAGCAACTGGAAATTTGATGGTGTTAATGGAAATTTTGCCATTCGCCACGAGTGGACAATTAATCCAGATGGAAGTCTCACTGTACACCTGCAGCAGTTTGATACGATGAAAAGAAAAGACGGAACAAGCAGAGAAATAGTCACCGGAAAACTGTTAAAGGAAGATACCATTCAAGTTGTAAATCTTTCGCAGATTCAATGGACTGTTCTAGAGTCTTCCTCTGAAAAAATGACAGTTCTCCTCACCCCATCCCTAAACCTTCATTATTCTGAATTAATGGATGTCACTAAGCTTCCGGTTATATTAAAGGACCCCATTCTTTCGGATAGCAAAGGACGCGTTTGGGGAAATGCACATTCTGTGGAAGCAGCTTATGTTGCCTTTACTACGCACCTGGGCCAAGTGGCTTTAAGTTACTATCCCTTTGCAGGGGCAAAGCAAATTGGTTATGCAAATGGCAATACGATTTCTTTGGAACTCGACAATGCAACCACGTTGACTATCAAGAGTGCTAACGCAATGATCGGATCAGAAAAACGGGCAAAAATCTATGGCATATTGGATCTCAAAAAGAAATCTGACAGATTAACTTCAGTTGGGGTTTCCGCGAGTTCCGAGGAAAAAGAATTCCTCGCCCATTTGGATTAGTTTCTAAAGATTGCTTAGGGCAGGAGATTTAACTCCTGCCTTATTCGTTAGACCAATCCTTATCAAACGGTAACTGACTTATATATTTTTTGATAATTGTAGGGATTTAAATTGTTCGTGAGATCTGATCGCAGATTCAAATAACGGGTACGTTTCAGGGACAAGAGACTTGGGAAACTTTGCCCCGCTTCTTTCCCACTTCTCAAGCCAATCAGTTCCTAAGATCGCAAAACGGCTATTAACTGCAGCTTCTGGAGTGAGCGCGACTGTCGTTTCCACTCTGGGGCCTGTGCCCTGTCCTTTTGCCACATGAAATCCTGCCCACAGTAAAAGAGCTCTCACCGCAGTGGAACTGGAGTAAGTGAAAAGCTCTGTGGAATGTCCGACGCAAATATCAAATATTTTTTTAAAGCAGTCGTACGTCCAGGCATGAGAATCAGTGCGTGCGGAAAAAGGATCAAAGAAAATAATGTCAGGAACAGGGCTAACTTCTATTTTTTGTAAAAAATCGCCTTCAATCAAAGTCCATTTGAGTGGAAGTGTTTTGTGTTGCCATTTTCCTCGGCTGGAAATGGCTTCGGGCCCGGCATGGCGTAAATGGTGAAAAAGATTTTTATGTTTTGAAGCCAAACGAAGCGAGTTTAAATCATTTTCAAAACTTACCAAATGCAAAGGTCTTAATTTTTCTTCGGACTTTTCATACGCACTTATGGTTGCCATCGCATTGATTGCGGCCCCCAGACCCACATCCCAAACGACTAGTTCCCTGTCGCCCTCTTGTCGCGCTTTATCGATAAGGGCTGATTGGGTGACATAGAGCGCGTGCGCTTCTTCTGTCGGATCATTTACCGAATGCATTACTTCGCGAGAGGGAGTGTGCTTGATGCTGTAAGTTCCCGGTCGTGACTCATGCACTTCATAGTCGCCCAAAACGCGCGAACGTTTTTTATTTTTAGAAACTGTCGGTCGTTTAATGGGGTAATCCCCGTCGCCGATTGCGAATTCTTCTTTTTTTGCCTTGTAGAAAGATAAAAAAGTATCGTTCAAAATACTCTGTCGCATTTCTCGAATCAGTTTTGAGTAGAAAAAAAGATTATGCCAACCCACTAGTTGGCTCCCCAATGCTTCTTTTACTTTAGTCAAATGGTGCAAATAAGCTTTTGAATAAAGTTTGCAAGTACTGCATGCGCAGTCTTTATCCAGCGGTTCTTCCGCAATTTTGTAGGCCCCTCTTCTTAAATCGAGTCGCCCGACAGAGGTAAAGGCAACTCCTTGCTGTCCCATCGCAGTAGGCATGATGCAATCAAACATGTCTACGCCCCGGTGAACAGCTTCCAAAAGATCCAGCGGCGTTCCCACTCCCATCAAATAACGGGGAAGATTTTTTGGAAGAAGATCTGTTGTAAACTCGGTCATGTCTTCTCGGAGAGTTTTTCCTTCTCCTACAGCTAAGCCCCCAATGGCAAAACCATCGAACGGCATTTGAGTCAGAAAATCTGCGCTGATTTTTCTTAAGTCCGTAAAGCATGCGCCTTGTACGATTCCAAAGAGAGACTGCGGGGAATCGCCTCGGGCTTCAAAACTGCGCTTTGCCCAACGGTGTGTAAGTTCCATTGCCGCTACGGCATCTTTATGATCCGCCGTTGAAGGAATACATTGATCGAGCACCATCATGATGTCGCTGCCGATTGCTTTTTGCATTTCAATGCTGCGCTCGGGAGTCAAAAGAATATTTTCTTGTGTAACGTAACTTTTAAAAATGGCGCCCTGTTCAGTCATCTGGCGTTCATTGGGAAGAGAAAAAATCTGAAACCCGCCCGAGTCTGTTAAAACAGAATTGGGCCAATTCATAAACTTATTGATGCCGCCGATTTTTTTAAAAACTTCAGCACCTGGTCTGAGCATCAGGTGATACGTATTTGCCAGCAGTATGGAAAAACCAAGATCACTCAATTCTTTATGTTGGTGCCCTCTTACAGTTGCGTGTGTACCGACAGGCATAAAAAGAGGGGTTTGTACTTCTGTGTGCAGTGTACGGAATGTGCAGGCGCGTGCGCGCGATCCGCTTGCTTCTGCCTGAATTTTAAAATTGAGCCTGCTCATTTAGGCCCAAACTATGCGATGATATCCCTTAGTGTCCAGCGGAATTGCGTGCCTGTTAGTCGTTTCGGACGTAGTCGCCTCGGCTTAGCCACTTCTCGATAAAACAATACAGCACGATGAACAGATAGCGCGAGCCCATTTCTTTGATTTTCAGTTTAGATTCCCCGGTCTTACGGTTGGTCCAATAGTTGGGAAGTACTTTAAAACGGTACCCGCGCACAATCGCTTTTAGCGGCAATTCGACTGTGAGATTAAAGTGCTGGCTTAAAAAAGGCTTCAGCCCATCCACGGTTTCCTTTTTATAAAGTTTAAAGGCGTTGGTGATGTCGTTGTATTTAAGGCCAAAGAGGACTTGAATGAACTTATTGGCCATGCGGTTTAAAAATAATTTGATGGGCGGGTAATCAAAAACTTTAGCTTCTCTGTGAAAGCGCGTGCCGAAAACACAGTCGACATTTTCTTTTTCCATCGTGCGAAAGAATTTTACGAGATCTTCAGGCCTATCGGAAGCATCGGCCATATAAACTGCGACTGCATCTCCCGTAAAATTTTCAAGCCCGCAACGAACAGCAAAGCCAAAACCGTGCGGTGGTTTGTTGTTTACATAACGTAATGTTGGAATTTTATTCTTAGTAGCAATTAAAATCTTTTCGGTATCATCGCTGGAATTGTCATTTACCACCAGGATTTCGTTTTGAATCGAGGCATCTGTCAAAGCTGTAGAGAGGGCCGTGACTGTTTCTTCTATGCAGCCGGATTCATTATGAGCGGGAATAACAACCGATAACTTCAAAATCAAACTCCTTATTTGGAAACAAGCTCTTTTGCCCGTTCTGCTAATCCTTTTACTATCGAATGGAAGCGATTGTACTCGGTAACTTTTTCTTTGCCAAATCTTTGGATAAGTTCCTGCTGAATCAAAGGCACCCGTGCTGTCCCGCCCGTGCAGCAGATAACATCAATTTCAGATGCTTTTAGGCCGGAATTTTTCAGTGTTTCATCCAGGCAGCCGATAATCTTTGTCACATCGGGCTGGATATAAGTTTCAAACTGGGGTTTAGAAATGTCTTCTGCGATTTTGATACCCGGGTAATCAAACAGGACTTTTGTTGCCGGTTTTTCTGAGAGATCACGCTTGGCAAGTTCAATCGATTCAAAAATGGGAAAACCCAGCTGGTTTTCAATCAGCGTGAAGAGTCTTTCCACACTTTCCTTGTCTTCTTTTTTTAGGGCAAACTGTTCTACCCGAGAGAGATAGTCTCTAACTTCTCTTTTTAAAAGAAGCGACAAGTCAGCCGGCGAGCAAATTTTTTCTATCAAGTGCTTCGGCATGGTAAGAATATTGGAACTAAAGGGCAGCTGAAATTTTGCATCAGCCCCGAAGTGTTTTGAAATTCTTTTTCTCATGACGGCACCGTCAAGAACATCCCCAGCTAACGAAACACCACCGATAGCAAGCACGTCTTCAGGTTTAAATGGGCCACTATCCATTTTCAAAATCGTGAAATCTGAAGTACCACCCCCAAAGTCGGCTACGAGTACATTCTTTTTTTCTTTGAGAGTAGATTTAAATTCACAGGCTGCAGCAGTGGGTTCTTGAAAAAACTCGATGTGCTTGAAGCCGGCTTTTTTTGCGGCAATTTCAAGCCGGCTTTGAGCAAACCGATCGGTCGCATCGTCCTCGTGAAAGCGAGCAGGCCTACCCAATACAACGCTATCGATATCTTTTTGAAAATGTTCATTAGCGCGTTTTCGCATTGTCTCTAAAAACAAGCCGATTAAGTCTTCCAGATTGATTGGCCTGTTATCAATGTAAGTTCCGATAAAACTTCTCTGGGGAAGATGCTTTTTGATGGAGCGAATCAGTCTTCCCTGTCCTTCTTCCTGAAATTCTCTTAGGGCTTCATTTCCGTAAAAAACTTTGGAGGCAGAGGGAAAAAAGAAAAGCGTACGCATGACTGAAGGGTCAAGTGCTGTGGGATCAATCGGTACCGGCTCGAATACTTTATTTTCGTTTGCAGCCGATATGAGAGAGTTCGAAGTCCCAAAATCTATTGCGTAGATGCGTGGCATGATAAGTAAGCGGGAGAACCTTTAAGTCCTCCCGCTTGAATTTTAAATTACGATTTGCCTTCTTTTTTAGGCAATGTCATTTCCGCTTCGACACTAACATCGACTGATTCACTTAGAGCAACGCCACCATTGTCCATGGCTTTGTTCCAGGTAATTCCAAAGTCTTTTCTATTGATTGTAAGATTACCGGAAAGACCGCGTCTGACGACTCCACCCAAATCTTTTAGAGATTTTGTGAGTTCGACATTCTTTAAAGTAACTTCCTTTGTCACTCCATGCATGGTGAGATCGCCTGTGAGTTCCCAAGCTTCTCCTTTTTTTACCGCTTTTTTGGATTTAAAAGTGATGGTTGGGTGTTTTGCCGTATCGAAAAAATCTGCGGACTTTAAATGCCCATCGCGCTTTTCGTTGTTTGTATTGATGGTGTTTGCATCCATCGTTACATCGCAAGAAGTAAGTTTGGATTCATCCTTATCTTCGGTTGCACATGTACCTTTAAAGCCCCCGAGTGTTCCCGAAACATTGGAAACCATCATATGGCGAATTTTAAATCTTGCTTCTCCATGACCTGCATCCAGATCCCAGGTTTGGGCAAAAACAGACATTGTTAACGTAAGAATAGTAAGTAGAGTTTTCATTTATTTTCCTTTCTAAAAAAGAGCTAATTTTATCATAGTTTCAATAACTTGAAGCTTTTAGTCATAAGGAAAAATCTAGCGCTTTGCGTAAGTAAGTAATTTACAAAATCTGTCGATAGATAAGGCAAGGAAATATGAGAACTTTTTTAATAACATCCCTGGTCGTCTTCTCTTTTAACGCTCACGCAAAATATATGGGCGCTCAAGCAAACCAAATCCCCACTGCACATATTTTTCCGTCAGTGAATGCGATTTTGTTTCCTGCGGTTGTGACTGCAGCAGGTGTGAATGCCTCGGCACTTGGTTTATATGGAACGCGCACCGATATCCAGGCGGCTTACACAAAGGGAAGCGGAGATGCGCCACAAGAATTATTTGCAGGAACTGAAATCGGCTCTAACGGATTTGGAGTGGGGCTGGGATATTTGGGAGAAAAATACGATTCGACCACTGTGAACAATATGTACGGTGGGTTAGGCGTAAAACTCAGTCAAGTATCTGTCGGCGCTGCAACGCGTGTGATCGATACAAAGTCAGGCTCTGGCCCTGCGCTTGATCTTTCCATGATGTCTGGCGGCCCGACGGGCTTTAATTGGGGATTAGTGGGTTACAATCTTTTGAAAAAAGCGCAAGTCGATTTGGGAATCGGCGTAGGTGGAGCAAAAAAATATAATATGGAGTTAAATGTTCTATTACCTCCGATTACCAATAGCGAAGGCGAAGGTTTTACGCTAACAGGTGCGGCGACACTTTTTGGTACGGAATGGCTGGGTTTGTCAGGACGTGCCAGCTATTGCACAGGACCATCCAATTTCAGTTACATGGTTGGTGCTACGGTGTGGTTTAACGACACCTTCAATTCGTTTGTTTTTTACAACTCCCCCGGATCCATTACCGGCGGCGTATCCTTCTCTTTCTAGACAAACACCATTCATTGAATTAATCCTTTAAATGCAGGGCGATTAGCTCAGTTGGATAGAGCGTGAGCCTCCGAAGCTCAAGGTCGTTGGTTCGACCCCAACATCGCCCAAGATTTGGGTGGAATGACGTGAATACGGTTGAACAAATTTTGCGGCAGTACAATGCGGAACTTCCGCTTGAAGAAGCCGTGCTTATACCAAAAACTTGGTATACCCATTCAGAAATTTACCAGCTCGAAAGAAAAGCTGTTTTTGGTAGCGGCTGGAATTATGTCGGCAGAAGTGAGCAATTAAAAAAAGCAGGTGACTATATCACTGTGGATTTGGCGGATGAGCCTTTGTTAATTGCGCGGACGAAAAATAATACGCTCTCTGCGATGACAAATATTTGCCGGCATAAAGCAGCAAAGATAATGCACTCTGCTTGTGGCAATGCTCCTGCTTTTTGTTGCCGGTATCATGGCTGGACTTATGATCTGGATGGTAATCTAAAGGCCACCCCGGAATTCACGACAGAAAAAAATTTCGATAAGTCGTCTATTTGTCTTCCCAAATTTCAAGTGGAAGAAGTCGGCCCTCTTGTTTTTGTAAATTTAAACCGTGAAAAAACAGAACCGCTGTCTCATTTTTTAACGCCGCTGATGGAAAAATTAAATCCTGTCATGCCGAAGTTAAAATGGTACGCGCAAAAAACATATCCTGTCGACTGCAATTGGAAAGTGTATGTAGATAACTATCTCGATGGTGGTTACCACATCAATACGGTCCACCCAACGCTTGCAAAATCTTTGAATTACAAAACGTACGAAACATTGATTTTAAATGAAACGGTTTTGCAGCAAAGCCCGCTTGTAAACAATGATTCACTCGGCATGAATGTACGGGGAGGCACACACGCTTATTATTTCTGGTTGATGCCAAACTTCATGGTCAATATCTATGACAATGTGATGGATACCAACTGGGTAATTCCAGATGGGCCTGATAAATGCAAAGTCGTTTTTGATTTTTACTTCGGTGAAAGTGAAACAATCACGGAGCAGTTTAAAGACGAAAGCATTCGTATTGCGGATCTCGTCCAAGACGAAGACAAAGCGGTTTGTGATAGCGTGCAACTTGGCCTTAAAAGCAGCAACTACAGCCCCGGCAGATTTTGCGTGAAACGCGAAAACGGCAACCACCACTTCCACCAACTTCTCGCTCAAAAACTTTGGAAATCGGTGTCAGTCTCCCATTAAGGATTGACGCTGGCGACGAAAGAAAAAAGGCCGCCCTTCTCTACTTGTACAACTACGGCAGTTTTGATGGGATTTCTGTTCTCATCTATTTTCACAAGCCCCATTACGGATTGAAAAGATTTTGTTTCTGAAAGTGTTTTTCTCAATTCTTCGCTTGTGTTGGTTTTACTTCGTTTCATCGCATCGATTGCGAGTCTGATCGCATCGTATCCAAGAACGGAACTGCTCGAAGGGACTTCCTTGTAGCGTGCTTTGTAAGATTGAATAAATGCTTGTACGCCTTCTGCTTTGTCACCGTTGAAATAGTGGTTTGCAAACTGGCCACCGATGATAGCGTCTCCACCGATATCCATTAACTTTTCGCTATCCCAACCATCGCCTCCCAAAAGAATTCCTGTGAAATGTAATTCTTTTGCCTGACGCGCGATTAGCCCTACTTCTGTGTAGTAGCCTGGAATAAACAGCACATCGGCCTGCGAATTTTTAATGGCAGTGAGTTGAGAACGAAAGTCGACGTCCCCGCTGGAATAAGTCAATTCACTGACAATTTTTCCGCCTTCTTCTTCAAAAGTTTTCTTGTAATAGGAAGAAAGCCCAAGACTGTAGTCTGCCTTCATGTCTTTTAAAATTGCCGCTTTAAATTTCTTTAAATTCTTAATCGTGTGATTTGCCATTACTTTCCCTTGGAACGGATCCGTAAAGCACACACGAAAGATGTAGTTGCCGATTTCTGTGACCTTGGGATTTGTGGCAGAGGTCGCAATGAGAGGAATTTTAGAAGCTTGGGCAATGGCAGCGGCAGCAAGAGTGCGAGTACTGGTCGATTCTCCAATCAGGATGTCTACTTTGTCTTGGGTAATAAGTTTGGTCACAGCAGTAACGGCAACATCGGCTTTTCCCTCATCATCGATGGAAATCAGGCGAAGACTCTTTCCGTTAATCTTTCCTGCTTGTTCTACCGCCAGAGTAGCCCCTTTTAAAGTTTCGACTCCGTAAACGCTTTCTGCTCCAGAAAGAGCGTCGTAAAAACCGATACGGATTTCATTGATGTTATTATTTTTTTGAGTGCAACTAGTAAAAAAGAGAAATGGCAGAAGAACAACGATGCCTACTCTACTTACGCGCAGTTTTTCCCAATGCCGTTTCACATTTTTTAGGATCGGGGACGACCAGCATTAAAGTCAAGGTTCCATTGCCGGTACTCATATTTACTTTGCCATCATCTTTTGTGGAAACACCGTTGTGTTCAAATAAAGTAGAACGTCCCCATGGAGTACCACTGACAATCACCCCGTTTTCGCCGACCCAGGAGAACATGCGCGTATCTGCGATATACTTTCGCGACTCTCCCTTATTATTTTTAATCTCCATCACTGAAGGATGGCGATAGGCTTGATCCACGTAGCGCAAAAATTCCTGTTGAAGAGTTGGTGCCAGACGCTTCCATTCTTCCGGTGATATTTTGATACCGATATTGATACCGTCTCCACCACGGCCATCTACGACTTTAACAACGGAATTTTCGCGGTTGTTCATTGCCGTATCAATTGCTTTTTTGTCGATGACGAGCTTTCCTGATGCATCTTGTTTGAAAAAGCGTGATGTTTGCGGGTTTTGCAAAATAGCTTCTTCACCCAAATAAAACTTGATGAGATCAGGAATATAACTATGAATCATCTTGTCACCGACAAATTCAGTGCCCGGCATATAATTACTTTGAACTTTTCCGTCCATAATAGCTCTTAAGAGCCCTGGTACTGGAGATTTGTGCGTAAGAACAGAAGGTTCCCAGGAATAATCGTTTTTGTGCGCCCACTTAATAGCCGCTTCGAGTTTTTGCACACTGATTCGACCTGTTTTGGGATCTGGTTGAAGGGCAGCGTTCAAAATATCTTTAGTTTCTTGCTTCGTCCCTTTTGTGTGCGTGATTATTTTTCCATCTGGAGACTTTCTTTTTCTTTTTAATTTATCTCCGTTGTAATCAATGTAATCTCGAGCTTCTTCTATCAAAGCTTTTTCTCTTACCGTTGGATCTTCCCAGTCGACCCACGCGTGTTCGGCATTTAACCAAATCATTCCGACTTTGCGCTCGGGTAAGTCTGCGCCATATTTTGATTTTTCTTGAAGGTAAACGCCATCTGCCCGAACGACCAGATTGCGGCTAGTGCCTTTTTCTTTTTTCTTTGCAGTATTAGGGGTTACTAAAACGACCCCGCGTTTTTTAAACTCTTCTGACATTCTTACGTCTTCTTTGTCTCCGTAAGGAGGAGAAGAGAGCATTACCATTACGCCTTCGTTTTCATGAAAACCGATTTTAGGTTCTGCAAGCCGGTGCATTTCGTCCATGACTTCGGTAAGAAATTGTGTCGGGCGGTTTTGAATGGGTAGCATCGAAGCTAATTGCGGCAGTAATCCTTCCCACGTTTCGCGCGCAGGAATGGTGTCTCCCGGTGTTCCTCCGACAAATCCCAAGTTGTCTTCGAGTACTAAAAACTTACCGTCTTTATCGCGAATAATGTCAGGCCCGTATAAGAATCTGAACTTTAAATTGGAAGGATCTACTCTTTTATACGCATCTTTATAGTTTGCTTCACCTGTACGAGCCACGATGGAGTCAATAATTTCTCCTGGTATCACCTTGTTTCTATAACTTTGCTTGCCCGAATAGTGATCCATTAAAAATAGTTGTACTGCTTTTGCTCTTTGTTCGGTACCGGCCTTTAATGTGTCATATTCCGTTTGAGTCAGAACTCGCGGAAGAGGAGAAATAGGCGTATCCCCAGACATCAGTTTTTTAGACTTTGCGATAAAATCATTGACCTGTTTGTCAGTCATTTTAGAAATGTAATCGATGACTAAACTATATTGAGGACGGACAGTACCATCTTCCTGGTAGACTTCGTTCCAATACACAGGTTTTTTAGGTGTTGGCTTTTTTGCTTTGGTTTCGCCAAAGGTACTAAAAGTGAGTAGTAAAAAAGAGAAAATAATTATTCGTCTGATTGAGACCTGCATCCTGTACCCCATTAAAATTCAAAGTATGTACGACGGCCTGCTAGACGAGAGCGCTATTTGATAGTGTTTGTAGTTTAGCAACGCGAGAAAATTAAATAAATGGAATTCAAAGTGTATACAAAAATGGCAACGATTTAGGGTGTATTCAGTTTGTTTTCGGCTTTTCGTTCCAGGGGGCGACCCATTTGAGTAGGATCATTCCAGGCAGGGAGCAAACCATGCAGACGTAGAAGAAGTTAGTGTACCCAAGACCTTTCCAACCGTTAAAGCCTTCGATTAAAAAGCCCGCGATAGATCCCGAGAGGGTTCTGGGTACGGCGATAAGACTTGAAAACAGAGCAAATTGAGTCGCTGTAAAATTTCGATTCGTAGTGCTGGCCATATAAGCAACAAGTGCCGATGTACCCAAACCCACTGCAAAGTATTCGAGACTCACTACAACGGCGAGCACACTGACGACTGGGCCAGTTGTCGAAAGAAGTGCGAAACTGGAGATTGCACACATCTGGATAAAACCAAATATCCACAAGCAGCGGTTGATTCCAATTTTATAGATAAAAATCCCGCCGAATAAACCACCCACGAGTGAACTGGTAATCCCAGCACCCTTTACAACACTTCCGATGATAGTTTTTGTAAAGCCCACATCTAAAAAGAAGGGAGACTGCAGTGCTGTTGCAAGTACATCGCCGAATTTATAAAAGAACATGAATGCGAGAATTAAGAGTGCAGACTTGAAATTCGAGCGCGCAAAAAATTCTTTAAAAGGCAGTACGACGGCTTCTTTCATTGTCTTGGGGGCCGCGATATGTTCGAGAACTGGTTCAGAAATCCACAATGTCATTCCTATTCCTACAAGACAGAAGCAGGCGGTTATCAGATGCACTGTCGGCCAGGGAAGATGATCTGCAAGAATTACTGCAAGCCCTCCGGGAATAAAACCAGCGATGCGGTAAGCATTGGCGTACATGGAATTTCCAAGCCCCAGTTCTTCATCCGTCAGTACTTCACGGCGGTAAGCATCGAGTGCGATATCTTGCGTTGCCGAGCAAAAGGCCATCGCGACAGCAATACAAACGATAGGCGTCATCGATACATGCGGATCGCAGAGCGAAAGCGAAGCCATCGAGAGAAATATCAGAACTTGCGACAAAAGCATCCAGCCTCTGCGCCTTCCCAAGGGCAAAACAAATCGGTCGAGAACAGGAGACCAGACAAATTTCCAGTTATAGGAAATTTGCGCAAGCCCCAATGTGCCGATGACTTTTAAATCCACCTGCTGATCTCTTAACCAAATGGGAATTAGCTGTATCAGGTAAAAAAGTGGGAGCCCGGCAGTAAAGCCGTTTAAAAAACAGATAAACATTTTCTTCTGAAAGAGTGCCTTCCAGACAGAAGTCTTATTTGAGGGAGGGTGTGTCACGTGTAGAGTAAATTATCTCACACCCACAAGGATTAGTTCAACCCTCTCGACGTGTTTGGTTCGATATAGCGGACGAAGTTCTCAAAGAAGAGACTTTGCAGGGATTCAAGCGAAACATTTTTGCAGGAATATTTGCATAGCAAGGTCTGGCTGGAAGTATCTTTCACTAGGACTTTGCCGTCTAACTGTTCTGAGCAAGCAGCAGAAGCTTTTTTTGCATTGCCCGAAGTATAAGCGACCAGTAAGAGCGCTTCACTTTCCTGATTGCAGGATTTTTTACTGACAAAATCTGAATAAGTTTTTGCGTCGGTTTTAACTTGGGTGTTGTTGCCTCTAACGATGGTTCTTATCCCGTCGCGTACAAGCTCTTTGCTGTACAGATAGCCGTCTTCGCGGATCACTTGCAAGTCTTCCACTGCGCGCGCTGTCGGTAGCACGCTTGGTTCTCTGTGGGACTCGGCATATAAACAGGGAGAGAGTAATTTGAAAGCAAAAAGCAGAAAAATAAAATTCCTCATACGTAACCTCATTCAGCAACTAGTAATTATCTTTGCATAGAGTATTCCAAAAATCTAAGAATCGGTTTTTCTAAAAAGTAACCGTTAGATACAGGTGTATTCCACTTTTGAGTATACACAAAGAGGGGTGTCAGTACGATCAGCAGTGTTAGAGGGCTGACGCGCTCACGAAGAATACTTTTCTCTCGGCGGCAAGTTTGTTCCCAGCATTTCTCTCATCGTAATGAAAGCTTTTGCGGTCAGTCTCACGTCGCCGATAGAACGGTGGCGATCTGCTTTGTCGTAAGTAAATTTCAGGCGTTCACAAATCACATCCAGGTTGTGTCGTTTTTCCGTGGGGAAGATGCGCTTTGAAAAAGCGATGGTGTCGTACACTTCGAGCTGTTTGTTGATTTTTCGCTGCATGAGGTTTTTCATGATGAACCCCATGTCGAATTTTGCATTTTGGGCGACTAGCCAGGCATTCCCAACGAAATCTAAAAATTTCGGAAAAACTTCATCTAAAGTAGGGGCGTTTGCCACCATTTCGTTTGTGATGCCGTTAATTCTGGATGCATCGGGTGGAATCAACCTTTTGGGATTGATTAAAGTATGGAAATGGTTTTTTTCATCGACCTCTTGGCCGTAGACTTTCATGGCTCCAATTTCAATGATTTCGTCCCCTGCCCAGGCATTCAGGCCAGTAGTTTCCAAGTCAAATACAACGACTTCGTCCAAGTCCAAACTCAACTGCATTTTTTCTCCGTTATAGTTAAGTTTTTAAAAGTAATTTCTTTATAGGTCAAGGTTACTTAACCCTATTTTGGGGCGCGTCTTGACATTGCGCATTGTTAGGAGTTCCCTCATCCATAATTATGTTAAGTGATCAAAACTATATGTCTGGAAAATACCAGTTACCAGAAATAGAACACCGATACGGTAAAAACACCCATATTCTTCAAGATCCGTATTTAATCACGACACTCGCCAAGCTCTGCAGTCCAGAAACAAAACAGCCTTTGGTAAATTCTCTTTTAAATACCCTTTACCGCGAATTGGTAAAGGCGGTTGTGAATAATGAATTCCCGCTGAAAGAATCCACTATCACTTCCCGCATGCATTCCATGCATCCAGAAGGCCAGTACAAGGGAATGTTGATAGACTCTTCTACAAAAGTAGTGTGTGTAAATTTGGCGCGCGCAGGGACTGTGCCTTCTCAAATTTGTTTTGATGCTTTTAATTACATTTTAAACCCTGATGGTGTCAGACAAGATCACATCAGTATCAATCGCAAAGTAGACGAGAACGAAAAAGTAGTGGGCACTAATCTCGGTGGTGTAAAAATCGGCGGCACGATAGAAGACAGTTTTGTCGTGATTCCTGATCCGATGGGCGCTACAGGATCTACTATCGAATCGGCAATGGCGATTTATAAAAGTCTTGGAAAACCAAAAAAGTTTATCGCAGTCCATTTGATTATTACGCCCGAGTATCTGGCTTTAGCGAAAAAGTACCCGGAACTTGTTGTGTATGCGATTCGTTTAGACCGCGGGCTCTCTCCGAAAGAAGTCCTTTCAACTGTGCCAGGAACTCACTGGGAAAAAGAAAAGGGCTTAAATGAAAAACAATACATCGTCCCGGGTGGCGGTGGCATTGGCGAGGTAATCAACAACTCGTATGTTTAATATTTTTACACTGGCATTTTTTGGAATTGGCGTCGGGATGGTGCTTGCCATGATCATCACGCGCACAAAGCCTGCTTCCAATGTTCCCATGATTCCCGTTGAAGAAGATGCCGATAAAGATGACAAGTCTGTGCGTGCACTCGAGCTCTCTGACTTGTTCAAGTTGGGTGAAAAATTGTGCGGCGAAAATGAACTGCGAGTGAAAGACACCATTCAGATAAATGAAAATGAAGTGTACTGGGTTGCCGAAAGCACCAATGAATTTTTCTTCGGTAATTATGTTTTAGCATTCCACAAGGTAAAGCCGGATTCTTATCTGTCTTTGCCCACTCTTTTTGAGTTTAAGGATTTCATCAAGAGTGTCAGCAGTGCCAAAGGGTTTTTCTTTTCAACTGGTTTTTTTACCAGGGACGTTTATCAACCGCTGGAAGGTCCAAAGGTCACTTTGTATAACCGTCTGAAAGTTTTGGACGAGATGAAAAAACATAATCTCTCGTACGTGTAAAGTAGGTAGTGATGGCAATACGTAATGTAGCAGCAATGGGAAATCCGGTTTTAAGAAAAGTCGCTTCCCGCATTCCAGAAGATACGATTACTTCTCCCGAAATACAGGGAATGCTAAAAGACATGGTTGATACCATGTTTGAATACGATGGACGCGGACTGGCAGCGCCGCAAATTCACGAAAGCTTGCAGGCGCTGGTCATGGTTTGGGATTTTGAACCCGAAGTAAAACCGTACTTGGTTTTTTTAATTAATCCAGAAATCACTCCACTTACGGAAGAAAAATCCGAATACTGGGAAGGGTGTCTGAGTGTTCCGGGTTTAAGGGGGCTGGTAGAGCGTCCGAACAAGATTCAGGTTAGAGCATACAACGAAGAAGGAAAGAAAGTCGGATTTACGGCCGAAGGTTTTATGGCGACAGTGATTCAACATGAATGTGATCATTTGCTGGGAAAATTGTACGTAGATCACATCAAGGACATGTCGAATTTTTCGTTTAATAAAGAATTTGCTCGGTACCACACCAATCAGGGAGACAGCGATGGCGGCCAACAGTAAAACAAAAAAAATTAACT
Organism: uncultured Pseudobdellovibrionaceae bacterium; assembly: GCA_964396165.1. GTDB lineage: Bacteria > Bdellovibrionota > FAC87 > UBA2466 > UBA2466 > CALCZU01. The sequence goes on along the minus strand of CAYNEF010000051.1, from coordinate 5,698 downwards.
ACGAAGTTCTACACAATATTTGTGACAGAGCGCTTTATATCGCTTTGCAGATGATCCATATGGCCAACCACCGGCCGCAGAAAGAAAGAGGAGAACCAAAAGTGGGCGGTCATCCAGCTGCTTGTACTTCTTCTCAACACATTCTCGCTGCAATTCATCTGGTGATGCGCCAACCAGAAGATTACTTTGCTTTCAAACCGCATATCAGTCCGATGGATCATGCGCTTAATTTTCTTTTGCATAATTTCAGAGACGCTGATGGAAACATGTTTGAAGAGTCTAAACGCAAAGTTGCAATGAGAAATTTGCGCCACTTCTCTACCGATGGCGAACCAGTATTTCAATCCTATCACGCTGAAAGCGATCCGGACTCTTTCCGTTATTTCCCCTCAGGCAGTGTGGGAATTCCTCCGGTCAATGCGCTTTATACCTCTTTGGGTTATCAGTTTGCTAAAGACCACAAATTTGATTTGAAAGAAGAACCAACTTTTTGGTGTGTGATGGGAGATTCCGAATTTCGCGAAGGATCTTTGCATGAAGCAATGCCCGATGCAGGCGAAAGACAGCTTGGAAACCTCGTTTGGATTGTCGACTATAACCGCCAGAACTTAGACGGTACACGTGTGACGAACGAAGAAGCATTGGATGGATCCGATGCAGATCGCATTGTCGGAATTGGAAAAGCAAACGGCTGGCATACAATCACGTTGAAACATGGAAAGTTGCGAACAGAATTATTTGCAAAACCAGGCGGTGAAGAGTTCAGGCGCGTATTGGATGATGAGTTTTCTGATTTTGAATTCCAGGCACTCTTGTCTGCCGGAAAACCCGATCTCACTCGAAAAGTGCTGTGCGAAAAATCTGAAAAATTAAAAAAATTCTTAAAGCCTCTTTCAGATGAACAGGTACATCAGGCGTTTACGAATTTGGCAGGCCATGACATTGAAAGTCTCGTCGATGCGTTTACCGAAGCAAAAAATGTAAAAGATCATCCAACACTAATTGTTGCTTACACGATTAAAGGTAAGGGCCTCAGCTTTCAAGCACACTCAGGAAACCACTCGGCAATGCCGGAAGAAGAAGAGTTGAAAGCGTATGCTAAGCGCGTCGGTTCTTCTTATGAAGATCCGTTTGAAGATTTTGAAAGTGGCACTGCCGAAGAAAAATTCCTCTCGGCACGTCGTGAAGAATTAAATAACGGCATTCAAAACATTCTTGATACAGTGAAAGCCCGTAAGCAAAAATGGATTGAAGAAGCCCGCAAAATCGAGTTTCCAGTCGATTTTGATATCACGGCTCTCAAGCTAAGCCCAATCGCACACACGCAGTGGATGTGGGGACAGATTGCAGCAAAGCTGGATCGTCTTGCGAGAGGAGATCGAGGAACAAAACCAGCGACAAATACGGAAGACGGTTGGTCACAAGTTGCGCGTTTCTTTTTGACGATGGCGCCAGACGTAGGAAGTTCTACTAACACTAGCCCGAATATGAATGGAAAGTTGTACGGCGATATCGGACAACCCGACTTCGAACTCGAATTTGGGGCGAAGGATGGTACTGCACCAGACGTGATTCCTCATGCAAACCAAAGAACTGGTCATATCCGCTTTGAGATTGCAGAAGGCAATTGCATGTCTGCGGCTGGCTCGTTTGGTAAGTTTTTCCATTACGTCGGCATCCCCTTTTATCCTGCGATGACGATTTATGATTTCTTCATCAAGCGCGCGCTGGATCAGTTTTATTACAATGTGTACTGGCATGCTGATTTTGCAACTATCGGAACGCCGAGTGGAATCACTCTTTCTTCCGAAGGGGCACAACATTCCTGGAAGTCAGATATTCAGATGCCAAACTGCATTACCTGGGAACCGTACTTTGCAAAAGAGCTCGAATGGATTTTAGCGGATACATTAAAAAATCATTTCACGCGCGCTTGTAAGGAACGTGAAGCGGCTCTTATCCGTTGCGTGACCAAGGGTGTAGTGCAAAAGGAATTTTTAGATCGCTTGAAAAAACAGACGCGTTTTCAAGGACAAGACGATAAATTCATTTTGGAAGAAATACGTAAAGACACCTTGAATGGAGGTTATGCACTTATTGATTACCGTGGTTTTGAAGATTATTGCCCGGGCGATAATGTAGTACATTTGTTTGCAATGGGTGCACTTTGCGCAGAAGCCATTCGCGCATCCGATGCTCTTTACCAAAAAGGTATTTATGCAAACGTGTATGTAGTCACAAGTCCAGATTTGCTTCTCGGCAACTATGCTTACAATAATAACTACTCTCATTTAATTAACGGCCTTCAAGTCACTGCAGATCTTTATTTAAAGAAACAGCAATCGCATTCCGTTGAAAATGCAGCTGACTGGTTTTCACTACAAGGCGGTAGAGTACCGATTGTTTCCGTCCATGACGGAGAACCAGGTCTTCTCGATAACATCGGAAGCATCGTAGGTGTAAAACACAAGGCGCTTGCTGTGAGAAAGACTTCGAAATCAGGTACGACATGGGATATTTTTAAATACCACCACCTGGATGCCGAATCTGTAGCTGAAGCGTGCGAGGAAATCTTGAAAGAGACTTCAAACGAAACATTCAAGGTACACCAATCGGTAAGCGAAGTTTTGGAAGCTGCGAATTAGATCAACCGTTTTGGATTTGGCGGGAGAGATAGGCCACTGGATCAACGGCTTTACCATTTTCTCTGAGTTCGAAGTACAAACTAGGTCTGTCATTGTTTCCGGTATCACCGACAGTGCCGATGATTTCACCGGCATCCACGTGACTACCTAAGGTTTTTTCAATTTTAAACAAGTAAGCGCTTAAAGTATAAATTCCATTTCCGTGGTGAACAATCACGACGTTTCCTAAGCCTTTTACCCAACCTGCGTGCTCAACCGTGCCGGGTAAAATAGAAATCACAGGAGAGTTGTGTTCTGCTTCGATTTCGATGCCTTTGTGGTATGTCACCGTACCAAACTTCTCGTGAACGGATTTTCCAAAGCCCTTGATGATTTTTCCCTGTGCCGGAAGCGGTAAATTAGTTGTTAACTGAGGCGTGTATTCTTTTTCAGCTGGCTTTGCAGAGGGCAATTGACTAAATGTCTTTTCGATTTCTTTTTCGAGTTTTTTATATTGTTTGTTTGCGAGAATAAACGCAGACTGCTTTTGGTTTATCGCAGACAACATCTGTCTCTTTTTTGCAAGAAGTGTAGTTAAGATGTCTTCTTGATCGTGCAATTCATTTAAGAGGGAATTTAAATCGTGTTTGGCTTTAGTCATTTTGACTTCGCTTTCGCGAATTCTGATCGATCGTTCTTGCAATTGTTGCGTGATTAGCGAGTGGGATTTCAACGTGCGGTACAAAACTCTGACTCTAGCGGCAAGTTGTCCCATATCTTGTCCGTTAAAGAGAAAGCGGATAACTCCGTCACGTTTGATACGGTAAGTGACCTTTAAAAGCATATAAAGGCGTTGGCGCTGCATTTTTTCTAAGTCTTTTTGCTTTTCGTATTCCATCGATAGATTATCAACAGCCATGTTTAATTCCTGCTGGCCCATCGTCATTGCAGAAATTTTCACGCGTACACTATTTTGTTCAGCGTTGAGTTTATCTAGGTTGTCAGTCAGGTCTTTTTTTTGCGTCTCTCTTTGGTCGAAATTTTTCTTTTCACTTACGATGTATTCTTTTAGGCGTTTTGCTTGCGCTTTAGATGCGGGAGGCAAAAGAGGGACGGAAGCTGCAAAGCCGAGAGAAGTTAGTAAAAAGAGGATAAAAGTTTTTTGCATTTTTTAGTTTGTTTCGCCTTGAAAGCGTAAAAAGACCGTCACGCCGCCCACAAGTGCAGTCGACAATCCGACTGCAAACACGGCCAGGATCTGCCAAAAAGAGAGAAAGACAAGCGGTGAGGATCCGAATACGGCACTCCAGTGTACCTGTATTAGTGTGTTTAAAAACGATTTCCCAATCAGGAGCAGAATAATTGCAAAGACTCCGGAAGTAAGACCCTCGATCACGCCTTCCCATAAAAACGGTGTGAGGATGAAATTTTTATTCGCCCCCATCAGATTTACAATTTCAATCTCATTTTTTCTTGCCTGGTGGCGCATTCCCATAAAGTTTGCAATCATGAAGCTGCAAGCAATGACGATCACGAGCATCAACACAAACCCTGCTACAGTCAGAAGCTGGCGTACTTTTTTGTATTGTGCTAGCCAATCATCTGAAAAATCGACTTCAGAAACTTCAGGCAGTTGCCCGATCATGGTTTTTAAAATGCCCATTCCTTGAGTGCTTGTTTCTTTAGCGACAGTGATCTCAAGTACATCGGGGAAAAGTTCGCTTCCTGGAACCATTTCACTGCCGGAACTCCCTAAAAAACCCTGCAGTTCTTCCACAACCGTTTTTTTCGATTTGAAAGTGACAGTTTTAACATTTTCGAGCCCGTAGATTTTTTCTTTGAGGCGTTTTAGTTGGTAGTCATTTAATTCTTCTTTTAAATAGACTGTGCCTGTAATAGCTGGGTTTGTTTTTTCCGAAATCGCTTCAAAATTTCTATGAAGAAGAAAGAAAATTCCCACAATCACAAGAGAGATTGTGATTGTCGAGATACTTACCATGTGCAACCAGGGGTGACGTTTGAAATCTGCGAAACTGCGCTTTAGGCCTCTATATTTCATGCATTTCCTATTTTGTCTTCGATGACTTTACCTTGATTGAGTTCAATCACGCGTGCAGGAAACTCTTCCATCAAAGCTTCATCATGAGTTGCAATGAGTACGGTTGTTCCCATTTCGTTGATTTCTTGAAATAAAGACATGATCTCTCGTGCTGTACGGCTATCAAGATTTCCAGTTGGTTCGTCGGCTAAAAGCAAAATCGGTCTTCCGATGATGGCGCGTGCAATAGCAACACGCTGTTGTTCCCCGCCGGAAAGATTGGTCGGGTAATCTTGCGAACGATCGGCAAGACCCACGAGAGACAACACTCCCTTCACACGGTAATCCACTTCTTTTTTCGTCATCTTTCTGATTTCAAGAGGAAGCGAAACGTTTTCATACAACGTTAGATCGGGAAGAAGTTTAAAATCTTGAAAGACAAAGCCGACTTCGCGTCTGTATTGAAACACCTTATTTTTGGCAAGACGTGAAATATCTTTGTTATTAACGGTGATGGAACCTTCAGTTGCGTTTTCCATCGCGAACAAAAGTTTTAAAAGTGTGGTTTTTCCCGAGCCGTTAACTCCGGTGATGTAAGCGAATTCGCCTTTTTCAAGTTCGAAAGAAACATTGGTCAGGGCACACCTTTCCCGACTGTAGCGCATGCCCACGCGATTTAATCGGACGAGTGAACTAGTCATGTCACCTCTTGTAGAGATCTATTCAAATTTTAAGTGAAATCTTTTCGAGGGTTATCCTCTTACCGTAGATTCTATCAAATAAAGAGCGTTCGCGCGAATAATGCCGCGCGTAATTATACATTATAAATTCAGGCACAATTTGAAAGTAGCTAGGGAGAGGTGACCGGGGTTTGGTGCGCTTATCCAAGCAATCTCAATTCGAGCCTGAATTTATAATGTGATTTGCCATCGCGTCATGCTGTGAGTATAAAGAGGGGTATGGCGCCATAGCCAAGTGGTAAGGCAGAAGTCTGCAAAACTTCTATTCCTCGGTTCGATTCCGAGTGGCGCCTAGT
>CAYNEF010000050.1:0-28269 GCA_964396165.1 uncultured Pseudobdellovibrionaceae bacterium | reverse complement strand
TCGAGCAAAGACTTCTCATCAAAGCCTTGGTATGCGCGGTTATCACGGATAATGAGCGGACGTTTAATCAAATTCGGGTCTTTCAACATCAAACGGATTGCTTCGTTCTTTGTTGTGCGTCTTTTGCCTAATTGGTTGTCCTTATAGGTAGTGCTTCTTTGATTCAGGCTGGCGTAGATGTTTTCAGCCTTGATTACCTTTTCCAAGAGACTTCTTGGAGGCGGTTCATTCACAATATCTTTTAAGAGATAAGAAACACCCTTCTTATCTAAAAATGCGATAGCTTTTTTGCACTGTGTGCAGCTTTTTTTTGCGTAAAGGACAATTTCACCCATGACAACTCCTTCGAAAGACGATCAAGTAAGTGGATGGTTTAACACAACCTGTCTATTGTCTCAAGCCCGATGAGATAGTGGTTGAGATTTTTTTTCTAATCCTATAATGCTACTGCACCATGGCAGTGCATAAAAAAACAACCAAATCTGTTGCAGATAAAGGGGTTAGCCGAAAGTCGTTAGGGCTAAAAGGCAAGCGTCTGGCCCTGGCATTAACAGGTGGGATAGCCTCTACGGAAGGGGTTAAGATTATTAGGGAATTTAGGCGTCATGGTGCTTTGGTCTCTCCCTTTATGACCAAAGATGCCGAGCGTTTTATCACTCCTTTAAGTATCGAGTGGGCGGCAGGCCAAAAGATTGTGACCGACATCGGTTCTGAAGTGGAAAACCTCGAAGAGTTTGATTTGGTCGTAGTAGCGCCTGCTACATTAAATACGCTCAGCAAAGCTGCATTGGGGATTGCGGATGGGCCTGTAAGTCTGCTAATAGCTAGCCAGCTCGGAAACAAAACCCCGCTTTTTTTCGTTCCAACAATGAATCTCTCTTTGAGAAATCACCCCAGGTTTTTGGAACATAAAGAGGTGCTCGAGTCCTGGAAAGCGAAGTTTTATCCAGAAGTGGCTGAAGAAGGCCGCATCAAGATGCCTGAAGCAAGTTTGCTCGTGGAATGGGTAATGAAGGAATTAAAATGACACACACAACAGAAATTGAAATCAAAAGAGTCGGGCTGGAAGGCCAGGGCGTAGGCTACGATGCTGAAGGCAACATTTACTTCGTACAAAAAACATTGCCTGGCGATCAGGTAAAAGTCGGGTTTGAAACCTTAAAGAAATATAGAGACGCTACCTTGCTCGAAGTTTTGTCCACCTCAGCACAAACGGTCGAAAGTGCCTGTAAGTATTTTCACCAGTGCGGCGGTTGCGATTGGCTCAACTGGAAGTACGAAGAACAGTTAAAGGCAAAAGAAGAAATTTTAAGACATGTTTTCGAACGTGGTACTTTGATGCCTGAAAAGTTTTTGCCGATGCTCGGCGCAAAAAACACATTGGGTTATAGAAACCGCATTCAATTAAAAGCCCGCGGAAAAGAAATCGGCTTTTTTAAGAAACAATCACACGACATTATTGATTTGGAAAAATGTGTAGTGGCGCATCCCGCGCTGAATGCTCATTTAGCGAAAATGCGTGAAACTAGAACTTTTGAAACTCCGACTCGCGTAGAACTTTTTATGAATGAAAAAGGCGAAGTCATTGAGTCTATCAACGCAGCTTATGGTGCTGCCGGGTTCTCTCAAGTCAATGACGAGCAAAATACGAATCTTCAAAATTTGGTAAAAGCACATATTAGCGATGCGAAATCAAGACAGGTCTTGGAACTTTACGCAGGAGATGGAAATTTAACATTCCCTTATCTCCCCCTAGTGAACCAAGTACTCGCTTTTGATTCCTCTGAAGTGGCCATTCAAACGGCCCGTGTGAAAAGAGATGCTCTTGGCGAAGAAGGCAAAAAAGTATCGTTCTTTAAAGATACGGTCGATGCAAAATTAAAATCCAAGTTGCCTGAAGACTTTACAAAGTCTTATGACACGCTGGTACTCGATCCTCCACGCTCCGGAGTAGGAGATTTTCTAGAGAAGTTTGTGCACCCGAATTTAAAAACGATTATCTATGTTTCGTGTTCGCCGGTTGCTTTTTCTCAAGACGTGCAGTCTTTGAAGAAAGATTTCAAATTGGTGGAAATCCAGCCAATTGATATGTTCCCCCATACACGTCATATCGAGTTTGTTGCCAAGTTTGTGAGAGAGTAGTCTTCGTGTTACACTTTTCGTGACACGGATAAAAATGCTACGCCCACTTTTCAATCTCGTAATTTTATTGTCACTCATTGCTCTTCCCTTATTTGCCGAATCTTCTAGAGGCGTGGAAAAAGGGGAGCTCTCGCGTGAGACTACGTTAAAAAAATACCCGACTCTCGATGCTCCATCCTTAGGCCGACTGCCCAAAGGCACAATTGTTGAGTTCTCCGGTGAAGAGGAAAACAGTTTTGCAGAAGCGGAAGTCGAACTGGCTAACGGAACCGTTCTCAATGGCTGGGTGGAAATCACAAGTATCAAAGGCCGCGAATCCGAAAAAGTAAAAGAAGCGCCAAAGCCTGTAAAGAAAAGTAAGAAGCTCATCGTTCCAAAAGATGAGGGCGTGCTGCTGAAACGAGAACAGTCTTTTTATTATGGAGCCAGTCTTGGGGGCAATTACAGCATGCTCGGCTATGTCGATGCGGAAGAATCCTTCAGCGGCATGAGTTTTAATGGGGAAGTACACGCCGGTCTTTATTTTAATTCTTACTCGCGCGCACAACTTAATATTGGTTACTACAGAGCTGAGGGAAAAGACTCTCAAGGATCTTCAGCTGGGTTCGGCTTTTTGGATATCAGTCTAGAAGGGCAGTTGATTGTGGAAGAGCACATGCTCATTTACGGGGGACTGGGATATTTGAATGGCATTGGAATTACCTCTGCGCCTTCTACCTTTACTCTTCTTGAATCTGCCGCTGATGTAACCACAATGTCTGGTTTAATCGGGGTAGGGTACAGGTCTCCTATCAATGATGTTTCCAGTATTGGAATTAAAGGCACCTATCTGTTCGGCTTTAAGCGCGACCCCATTGGGGTACAGGGTTTTCTCTTGAGCGCCTTTCTCGATTTCGAAGGCTAAATCCTCCTGCCAAAGGAGAATACACCCTAGGCAAAAGGGGTGTATTCAAAGTATATATGCTAACCATTTGAATTTATTGATTTTCCGCTGTCGAATTCACGCGACCTGCCAGATCTTTAACACTGTGGTGTATGCATGACAGCTGTTTCCCTTGTGATCTCAATACCTAAAAGTTGGCACTCCAGGTGCAATTAATAATATCAAACCCGACAGAAAGGAAACGGCTCTTAGAACCTTTAAGTTAAAAACAACAAGACATAGCAACATAAGACTTACATCTTGATTACAAAATTATACGCAAGCATAGAGTTTCAAAATATATTTCATCTAGATTTTACAGCTTGAATTACAAAAAATTGAAACACAAAAATTTCGCAACTTGATTAGACAAAAAATAGCAACTTTGAAAGTAAACAACTAGAAGTAACTTAAAAACTAAAGCCGATTTTCGAAAGCCCGAGACTTTTTAAAAGTCTCGGGCTTTTCAATTTTTTAAATCTCATTTTTCTATTTCAGGCTGCTCATGATACTAGCAGCAGATTGATTGATAACATTCACTCTTTTAATGGATGAGAAATCAAAATTGCCTGCTGCATCCTTGGATACTACGTAAGCTGTTGGATAACTACTATGTGGAAACTTGGCGAGACCAGGTACCGTCGTCGAATTAGGTGATTTTTGCTCGTCTACAAGCACTTTCACAGCTGTGACTCCAGGGTAATTTTTGGATGATACTGCAGACAATACATTATTTGCGCTCTTGCACGGGCCACACCAAGTAGTACCGAATGTAATAAGCACTTTCGAAGTCCCTGCGTCACTTTGTTCCGCTGCCATTACGCTAGCAAGTTCAGAGGCTTGAATGCCTTGTCCTTGCCCTTTTACATAGCGAAACCCGTGCTTTGTTGCAGTTTGTGCTTGTGCTGCCTTTTCTGCAGCTGCGGCGTTATCAGTAATTGTGTCTATAGAATCGAAGCCGGCTCCCGCGACATCTTCTACTCTACCGTCGTTAAATACGCGTTTTTCTTGAGTGCCTTTTTTCAAAGTACAATATTGTTCGGTACATGTTTCTTGTACCCATCCTTTACTTTCCAAATCTTTGATAGCTGACTCTTTAGTTTGAGGCTTCGTGGCAATGGATTGCAATGAAGCTGTACTAGGATCTGCAACTATATCTGCAATCGGGGCAGAGGGTAAATTGTTTTGATTCGAATTAACCACCGGTCTTCCCCCTGATGGAACTCTGCTGAAACCTGAAGGGTTAGATATTGGAGCTGGTACTTCGTCTACGCCACTTACTTCATCAGCGAAATGTCCTTGCGATCCGCCTGCGCTACATCCGCCGGTCCCGCAGCCATTCGAGCCACAGCCCTGACTTCCACAAGAGGAGCGCCTGGAGCCGCAAGCACCGCCTGCGCAGCCGCCTCCGCCTCTGCGCATAAAGTTTCCTGCAGGTTGAAATCGTCGGAAAATAGGGCGTCTAAAAAAGCCACCGCCTCCTCGTCCGAAAATGCGAGCTTCCGATTCTATGGAAAAAAAACTGATAATAAGAAGAAAAAAGATCGAGTATCGCATGTATCCCCCAAGATAACTTTTGATATCTACCATTAAGTGTTGCAGAAAATAGGCCGTATACGGCTCTGAATGCGCTTTCCCAAATTACTGATGCGTTACCGCTATTTCACAGTGAAGACTGAGGGAATACGAAGTTCCTGTATACCGCGTGAATATGCCGAAGGCCTGAACAGCTGCTAAATGATTAAATTGTCATCTTGTAATCCACTACCGACAACGAAGGGCAATTTAGTGGCACTTTTACTTTTTTCATTGCCACGCTAGGCATGGGTTTCCTTCTTCTTTTAGGCACAGTCTCTGCTATGAACGGTGTTGGCCCTTGCACTACTTAGGAGGTAGTCCGCGTGAAGAAAATTCTTTTAGTCTTATCGAGTTTACTAAGTATCCAATCGTATTCATTTGACTGCAAAACGTTGATTGCAGCAGCAGGTGATACCGAAGCACAATGGAGAAGCAATATCACGCATGCGGGTCCGAATAATGTTACTTGGAGATCAGACGCTGCTCGAGAGCAAGCGATTAAAAATCAAATGAAGCACCAGACAGACGAACATAATGGTGTGTTCGCTGGACACCCTGATACCCCACCAATGGTAGTGGTACCAGTCACTGGGACGGCGATACGATTCACCAAAGCTTGGGAAGAGTATAAAAACATGCAGGCGGATGTAGCGGGGACTACGGTACAAGATGGAATTTTACGAGCCACTATTCTTTTACCTGTATCCGGACACACAGGACTTGCGAATGCAAAGAAATGGTCGACGACAGACACTTACTCCCTTTACTGGGAAGACGCTCAGGGAAAGCGAACTACCATTGTAAAAGACGCTAAGTCACTCGACATGATTACCTTGCACGATATCGAAGTGCCTTTAAAAGATGGCGAAGTGATCACACTTTTGTATGAACGCTCGGGCAGTCTTGGCGTCGATGGCTACCAAGGTGGACGTGCGCTTGAACTTACCTGGCGCAAAAACGATACAGACGGTACAGCTGTCGACAGCACCAAACCCTTCTGGATCAAGAGCAACTAAAATATTATCTGAATTTTAAATCCATCTTCATGGGTCGATAGGCAATGAGGATATTGAATGCTTTATCTGGCAGATCATCTGTGTTGTCTTCCAGACTGCACATTTCTTCGATTTCCCGAATGAGCTGCTTCGTTTTTCTTTGAATAATGACTTGGGTCGCAAGAGAAAGTCTTGTGGATACCATGCGCAATAATTCATCTGGCTCTTTGAATGTCGATTGAAAAAACTGGTTTCTCAGTCTGTCTCCATTTTTTCGTTTTAAAGGACCATCCGGGATCCAGCGAATGCTGCGTGAGACAAGCAGTTTTACTTTGTTCTCTGTGTGCAGTTCCAATAAACCCGCTTTTTCCAATTCCAATAATATCTTTGTTTTTTTCACATCCGTAATTGCGTGCTTCTTACAGATGCTTTGCACTGTTTCCCCTTGTAAGAGCAGATGAAAAAAAGTGAAATTGTCGGAACTTCTGCACAAGAACTCTTCTTGCTCTACCGATAGTTCCTGCCTGTTAATGGCTGTGGAAGATAGGGCTGCCTGCATCAGCTCAAAAAAATTCATCCCAATCGCTTCGCATATTTTTTCAAGACGCGAGAGAGAAAAATCTTCTTCTGAAAAAATGCGTTTGATAGAGGGCTCGCTTAAGTCGAGTTTTTTTGCGAGCTCCTTGTAGCTAATTCCCTTTGCTTTTAATACTTTTTTTAAGGCGTGTACGACCTGTTTTGTGCCTAGCATGAGACTATAAGTATCATATTTCGATACTTTTAAAAAGGGTATTGATATCTGTCTCTTGGATTTGTTACAACCTGTTTTGAAACGGATTCATCCAAAGGAGTAAAGGGTATGAAAAAAACAGTATTCACATTATTTTTAACAAGTCTACTTCTCGCAGCGCCGGAAGAAGTGGTTCCAGCAGGCGAAGCTAAAGCCATCGAGTTTGTTAAGCAGGCAATTTCCATGCAGGTAAAAGGTGGATTTGCGAAAAGCGGAAAAGCAGTGAGAGATGCTCACGCAAAAGCCCACGGGTGTGTCCGCGCTGAATTAAAAGTGGAAGAAAATCTTCCAGTCGAATACCGCACACAACTTTTTCAATCAGGTAGCAGTTATCCAGCCTGGGTCCGTTATTCAAACGGCTCTGGAAAATCCCAAGATGATAGCGAAGGGGATGGAAGAGGAATGGCTGTAAAAATTATGGGAGTAGGCGGTACAAAACTTGCGAATGAAAAATCGACTCAAGATATTTTAGCGATCAACCATCCGGTATTTTTTGTCAGAAATGCAGAAGAATATGTAGAGTTCACAAACTCCACTGCTACAACTGGTAGCCCCATGAAGTTTTTCTTTCCGGGAGCAAATCCCCTTCATTTCAGACTGCACGAAATGGGGATTGCACGTGCAATCCAGGGGAAAACAGTGAATGATCTTTTAGCGACTCGGTTCTGGTCGATGACACCTTATTTGTATGGCGAACGTGCTGCTAAATTAAGTTTCATCCCTTGCGATAACCAAAAAGAAGTCGTGGGAAGCAGAAAGACACCTAATTTTCTTCGCACTAATATGAAAGAGCATTTGAAAAATCAGGCAGGGTGTTTTGTGCTTGCCGTACAATTTCAAACAGATGCCAAAGCGATGCCGATTGAAGATCCGACAATGGAATGGAATGAAAAAGTTTCTCGCTTTGTAAAAGTGGCGACTCTTACTATACCCAAACAGGACTTTGAAAGTGAAAAACAACAAGTCTTCTGCGAAAACCTGTCCATGAACCCTTGGCATTCAGTTGAAGAGCACAGACCGCTTGGCGGGATTAACCGCGTACGCCGCGTTGTGTATGAAACGATATCCAACTTACGCCATGAACTAAACCGCGAGCCTCTTGTTGAACCAAACGGCAACGAAACCTTCTAAGCTCTTTGTCCATACCCCTGATATCCCCCCGAAGATCCTGGTATTTTGCCAGGATCTTCGTACTTTAGGTTGCCTCCTCCTAAAGAATGCCTATATATAAAGGTATCTGAATTGAGCTATCGAGGATGAGCTGTGGATAAAGATCTCTACGAAATTTTAGGTGTCAAAAAAGACGCGACCGAAAACGAAATTAAAAAAGCATTCCATAAGTTCGCCAAAAAATACCATCCTGATCTCAACCCCAACGACAAAGCTGCGGAACAAAAATTTAAAGAAGTAAATCTGGCGTACGAAGTCTTAAAAGATAAGAAAAAACGCACGCAGTATGATCAAATGCGGGCGATGGGCGCAAACCCCTTTGCAAGACAACACCAACATGCCGGAGCTGGTGCAGGCGGTTTTGGTGGTGGCATGGGAGGCGATCCGTTCGCAGATTTTGGCTTAGGCGATTTGTTCGAGGAAATTTTTGGCGCTAAAGGCGGCTTTGGCGGTGCTGCGGGCGCTAGACGTCCCGGTGGAGCAAGACAGCAAGGCCGTGGCGGATTTCAAACGCGCGGGCACGATAGGCAGGCAGCGATTGATATCACCCTACTTGAAGCCGCTCGCGGTGGGGAACGAGTACTTGAATTACCAGATGGAAGAAAATTAACAGTAAAAATTCCTGAGGGAGTCGATTCGGGATCCAAGATTAAATTGGCAGGGCAGGGAGATCCCGGCATGGGTGGTGGCCCACATGGAGATTTAATTATCGAACTGCGCGTGCAAGAAAATGCACAGTTTGTCCGAGACGGCCAAAATATTTTGTACAAATTGCCGATTACTTTTGCAGAAGCAATTTTAGGAGCAGAAGTCGAAGTTCCTACTTTAGATGGTAAAGTGCACATGAAACTGCCTAAAGGAATCTCCAGCGGACAGAAGTTGAAGCTTGCCGGAAAAGGTATTAAATCTCCAAAATCTGGCTTAAAGGGCGACCAATTTGTTGAAATCATGATCAAAGTTCCCAAAGAAGCTTCAGAAGAATATGTCCAGGCAGCCAAGCTCTTGAAAGATGATAAGTTCAATCCTCGTTCTTAACTTTTGGACTTCCCTAAAAAGATAAGCTATACCCAGTTCAAATTTTAGGAGGAGCTGTATGAAGTTTGTATTGGGTTTAGTTTGTTTATTGCTCGTTGCGGCCTGCGGAAAAACGGAAACTTTAACAGCGGAACAAAAAGCAACTCTGAAAGAAACAAGTCAATCCGTAAACCGTTCCATGAACGCAGCGGCTAGTGCTGAAAGCACACGCAGAACAAGATCTTCCGTAACTACAGCTAAATCGTTAGATGAAAATGAAACGCAGATGTATCAACGCTTGCTCAAATACGAAAACTGCAAGATGAATTACAAAACCACCCAGCTAACTAATCCTAAAACAAACTGGTTCTATATGAATGATACGGAACTGGATTTTAATTTTACGGGAGAATGCCCGGTAGATTTTAATCTGCACCTGACAACAAAAGTAGGCGGCCAAAGCTATAAAGTTGGAGGAAAATGGTTTTACCTCGTGAAAGACGAAGAATATAAAAAGTATAATGACATCACAGGAATTGATATTTCCGGCTATGCAAATTTAATGTTTGTAGATGACAATTCATCTGTGAAAAATAGAACAACGCCTAATTTGAAAATGACCGGTACAGCTAGTGTTACCGGAACTTTAACATCCAATAAATATTCCAAAATCGACTTTAACTATAACTACCTAGGCAGAAAAACGGGCTACCAGCAGGGAAGTGTCGAGCAGAAACTTACACTCAGCTATCCTGGCTTTAAAGCGGAACTGAAACAAGTGGGCGCGATTAACGGAAACGTAACGACTTATGAATATTTTCTAAACGAAGAAAAAGTTACCGAAGCTGAGTACAACGATTGCTTCGGGTATAACTTCGCGACAAAAGCTTTCATTAATAACTGAACAGCGTATTCAAAACTTCGCATAAAGTGCGACGTCGTCGCTTCGAGCTACCTACATACACGATTATGTGTATTCCATCATTTTTCTGTTTTTCCCACACAGGCTGGGTGTCTTAAAAATCGACTGTCAAAATCTTGGAAAATAAATTGTGTTTTTACTGCCACAATACCCACAAACTCTTACATAACTTCTATAATATTCCGAGTAGAAGATACGAACTTGAACGTCGGGGCATTATTAATGAAAAAAGCTATTTTCTCTCTCTCCAGACTCGTATTATTTACTTTGGTTTTCACCGGGCTCTCCAATACTTCGTGCATGAAAATTTCCGCTTTCCGAAAAGCCGGCGATAGCGAAACAAGCAGTCCGAATGAAAAACAATTAGAACCGCACCGAGAAATAATTACTTCCGAAGCCCAAGATGAAGCGGTTGTATTAACGTGGCCCAATACTTCAGCTTCAGAATATGTAATTTTTCAAAGTGCCGCAAGCCAAGTGCGGGTGGAACCTGCTGACGGCGCTACCTACCAAGTAGGTCAGACTGTGAGTAATAGTACGGTGATTTACGGCGGTAGCGGAAGCCAAGCAAAAATCGAAAGCTTACAAAACGGCATACCTTATTATTTTGCTATCTATCGCAAAGATGTGAATCAGCATTACGAACTCATCGCAATTGTGCGTGAGACTCCCGTAACGAAAGTCACTCGTCCCAGTACTTTTGCCATCAATACCGGAGATAACACCTTATATCTTTCTTGGACTTCTGGGGGAAATCAAAAAGGCTACTTACTCGTGCGCTCTGCAACCGGGCCGGTGACTTTTAGACCTGTTAAAGGAACCCAATATTATTTAGGACAGGCATTGGAGGGGGATCAGAGCGTCGTTTACCTTGGAAGCGATTTGAGTTTCAGAGATCTTGGACTCGCAAACAACACGCGCTACTTCTATAACCTTTATGCCTTTAGCTCTACATACAGTTATTCCGACGGGTACGACAGTTACCGCACCCCCGTGCAAAATGCCGCTGCCTCTCCGACAATTAAAGCAGTGCCGGCGGATGGTAAAATTACTTTAAGCTGGACTCTCGGCAGTACTAATCCCGAAGGAGCACTCTTGCTCCGTCGAAGTGTTATCGTTCCCAACGGCCAGAATGTCCATTTTACGAATAATAGAAACTATAATGTCGGGCAATCTTCAGACGATAATGAACATGTTATTCTTTATAAGGGATCGAGTCTTACCTTTACGGACTCTAACCTCACGAACGGAGTAACCCAGTATTACACTCTAGTGACTTACGCCAACGGAAAGTTCTCTACCAATACGGCGGGCTTGAGCTCTGCTCCCGTTGGATCGACCGCTAAAACTGTGGATCCCTGCTACTGTCCGCCAAATGCTTATTGCCTACCTAGATCTGGATGCGGAGCAACTGGTACGGCGCCTGCAAGTCTTGCGGTGGCATCCGTTAATTTTGCCGATCAAGCGGTGAACACTTCACAGGACAAAACCGTACAAATCACTAACTCCGGCGATACCGAAGCGATCGGACTTACAGCTTCTATTTCTAGCGGAGTGTTTAGTTTTGAGGGCGGTAATTACCCGGGCACAAGTGGAACTTGCGGAGTAACTCTTCCTGCAAAATCCAGTTGCACAGTTGCCGTTAGACTCTTGCCAACGACTGGGGGAATCTATTTCGGCACACTCACCGTACAACATAGTGTCGGTAGCGCGACCGGAAATTTATCTGGTGCCGGCGGCGAACCTAAACTCGAAGTCGCGAATATCGATTTCGGAAAAGTTAAAATTAAGAATTACGCGGATGTCTCGATCAGCGTTAAAAACACCGGAAATGTATCTTCTCAAAACATAACCGCTTCCCTTTTAGGCGCGGGCTTTGGATTTGTCGGCGGAGTCTATCCCGGAACGGGAGGAAGCTGCCAAAGCACACTTGCAGCGCTTTCAAACTGTACCTTGAAACTGCGTTTTACGCCTGTATTCGTGGGACCATCACTTGCCTCTTTGACATTGGATTATAGCAACAAGAAAACAATTGCTTCACTATCGGGAAGTGGCCTTGCGAGTCCAGATGTCATCACCAATGTGAGTGTGCTTGATTTCGGCACTTTAAATATTGGAAAATCTTTAGTCTTCTCTATCGCGATAACAAACGTAGGAACTGGTATCGCCAACTCTGTGAGCGGCAACGTAACTGGAACAGGTTTCTCCTTTTACGGAAATTATTTTCCTGGCTCGACAGGAACTTGTAAGAGCACGCTGGCAGCAAGTAAAACTTGTTACCTCATGCTTCAATTTGTACCGGGAGTGGAAGGAGATTTAACTGGAGCACTCAATCTTACCGTGGACGGCGCTACCAAAACCGTTGCTTTGAAAGGAAGCGGAACGAAGCCAGGCGGGTTCTCTCAAGCGTTTGAAATAAGCGGTGGCGATTTCGGGCAGGTCCCGATGGGAAGTTCTAACTTTATATATTTAAGTGTTCGCAACAATAGCTCGCGGGATCTTACCAATATCGTCGCAAATTTTAATAGTGGTCTATTTTCTTTTGATAACCAAAACTATCCTGGACCAGGCAGCACTTGCCAGAGCACTATTCCGGCAAATTCCGCCTGTACTCTTAGGGTCACATTCGTTTCCGGTTACAGTGATGCCTTTACAGCTCGTCTCACTCTCACTGCTTCTAGCGGCGAAACGGCCTCCGCAATTTTAAGCGCACGCGCGATGGGATCTCAGTTATCCGTAAGCGATTTAAATTTTGGCAGACAAGTTATAGGCGTTCCAGGCGGAACAAAATTGTATGCCACCATTACAAACACCGGTACGTTGACTTCTTATGTAGAAGGCATGCGCATTACTGATTCGACTGCGTTTGAGATTGTGGATTCTACTTGCGATGTTTCGCTAGCCGCCGGCGCGCAATGCCAGGTGGGAATTGTCTTCAAGCCCACTTCGATATTTAGTAATGGCTACTTAGAAATCAGTGAAAACGCACGAGTCATCAAGGCATGGCTTTGGGGAGGCGGGATCATTCCAGCCAACGTAATCGCTTCGCCTAGAGAGTATGAATATGGCGATGTAGTTTTGGGAAAAAGCAAAGATCTTTCTGTCACTTTGTCTAATAACTCTCCTGCGGACGTTAACATAGCAACATCCAGTTTTATCTTTCCCAGTGGATTTGGATTCGCGGGTTCTGGAATTTATCCGGGCGATGGGGGAAATTGTGGAGCGACTCTACCTGCCTATTCGTCCTGCAACATTTCGGTTAAATTCACTCCCAAATCTAGAAGCAGACAAACGGGCTTCGCCGTATTTACGTATGGCGACACCACTGCACCTGTGTCACCCAATTTTGTAGTCAAAGGAGATTACATAAAGAGATTCGGAGTTTTCGTCCTTGGGGGAACAGGCTCTGGCATATTGGTGGGAACACAACCCCAATCTTCTTTAGAGAAACGGCATGCAGGAAGTCCCTATCCGTGGGAAGGAAGCGGAGCCTTCTTTGGAAATTTCCAAGCGATTATTCCATTGACCACAACCGGACTAAGTCTGGTTCATAACAGTCTCGCGCCCGACCTTAACTACGGGTTTGGAAATGGATTCCGACTTTCCATCGACAGAAGAATAATTATTAAGGACACTACCCACCTAGACATAGAAAATGGTGACGGGACCCCGATTCCCTTTATTTTGGTTGAAGGCATTTGGAAGTGCATTTATCCAACCTTGAGCGACAGTACAATTGAGCTATCGGGCACTATATATATAGAGAAAAATCCAAATGGTTCAATGATGCGGACTTACTCGCCTACTACAGGCGCGAATTTGTATGCATTAACTTCGGTAAAAATGGTAGGTAAACCTTTACTTAATATTGTCAGAAATTCTTCAGGCTTTATTACTTCAATATCCGACGCACAAAATAATTCGATGTTAATCGCTTACAGTGACGGAGTAGCTCAGACCCTTATAGATTGGAAAAAAAAGGAATATAAGTTCTCGTACACCAGCGCAAATCAATCTAAAAGCCAAAATTTATCAAAAATGCAAATGCCCGCTTTAGGTTTTTGGGCGGTGGCTTACACAAATTCCGACTTAATTTCCGCAGTAACAGATCCACATTCTTTCTCGACAACTATCTCTTATGACGAATCTAACCCTGGGACGATTCAGTCGATTCGTTACCCACTAAGCGGGACCTATTATTTCACACGTTCTGAAAACGCAGTTACCATTTCCGCATACTCATACGAGGGAAAGGAATCTTTCGATAGTTCTTTCGCCCTTATCGAAAGTATTTCGAATAATGTGGCAGTTCAGTTTGCGTGGGACGAGAATCGAAACCTACTAACAACCACAAACAGTTACGGAGAGACCCTGACATACACCTATGAAAATGGAAAACCCCACACTTACACCACACCTACCTCGGTAGAAACCTATACTTGGAATTTGGATGGAACATTAAAATCAAAAACAAAAATTGGTACAAATGGGAAAGAATTTATCACTCAGTATACTTATAACTCTAACAAAGATGTCTCAAACGTCTCGGGGCCTGGAGATTATTCCATGGCTATCAGCTATGATACCTACCGAAACATTACAAGCGTGGTAGAAAACGGAAATATTCGCTTAGCAGCTGTTTACGATCCCTTCGGAAATATTCTTTCGCAGTCCTTAGACGGCGAGCCCGCCGTGAATTTTACTTACGATGCAAACGGACAATTGGTACAAATGTCGACCCCTACTGGAGTATACCAATACACACGTTCGAACAATGCGGCGGGAACGGTTTCCTCAGTTTCGGGCCCACTTGTCGAGCAATCTTATTCCTACAACGCTTTGGGATTGCCTACGCAAGTCAGTATGTCCGGAAACGGCGCAAATTATAACCGCAGTATCAGTTACACAAATATGGGTTCGTACTTAAGTAGTAATTCGATAGATACGTACCAAAACGGATACCAAGAGGCGAACGGACTCAACTTTACGGAGAATAAATTTACCGGGCCTGGAAGGGTGGGACAGCCTGTCCCGTACTTTACTGAAACGACTAATTCAAAACCGTAAAACTTTTTTCGAGGAAAAATATGAAGCTATTATTCATTTTATCATTTTTGACGGTGACAAATTCCTACGCTGTGACGCCATGTGCTCCTCATCCGGGTAAAGCCTACCCGTGGGAAGGCACAGGGGCTTGCAATGGAAACTTACAACTAGAAATCCCATTGCCGACGATGGATATGCAATTGATTTATAACTCGGTGGACACAAGTGGCAACTACGGGTTCGGGAATGTCGGATGGAGACTGTCGGTGGATGATCGACTGATAGATAAAAGTACTACAGAAAACGTTGTTCTCTTAGAAGGCGGAGACGGGCGCCCCACTCCTTTTTATCGTATGCAAGATGGCAGCTGGATGGCCCAGCTCAATGCCATCAGTCCTTCAAAACTCTTCTTCCTAAACGAACGCTGGGTAGAATACCCCGACAACAAATCTCGAATTGAGTATGCCCCCTCCACTGCAGGATGGGCAGCAACCGCATACATCGGCTCTGGCGGTAAAACCCTTACGGTTCAAAGAGACGCGACGACAAATAATATAGTCAAAATAGTCGACATGTATAATCGTAATATTGAGTTCACTTATAGTGGCGGCCATATCGTTTCCGCACACGACATCGCAGGGGGTGTTTATGAATTTCGGTATGAATATAACAAACTAATTCAAATCACTTTTCCGAATAAAACTGGCTGGTCAATTGGGTATTGGGATGACCTCCCAAAAAATTCTGAGTTAGTAAAAGGGTTAATTGACCCTTCCGGAAGCGCTGCTACCTTTTATTACGCGTCGAACTATAGCCCGCCTCCATTAGCGAATTGCAATCAAGGAGGACCTTATCTCGGATCTGGGCCGGTTGGACAGGTTTGCCTTTCGGTAACCAGCCCTAATAATTATTGGACAGTCTATTCTTACGACCAAAACTCCGTGAATGTGAAAAATGAAACAGATTTTTACACAGAACGCTTTAACGAAAATCATGTATTAACGGAATCTAGCGAGAATGGCTTTGTAACAAAGTATGTCCCCAATACAATGGGTCTACCCGCGATCATCACTAACTACTTAAATCAATCTACGGCATTGGCTTATGACAATAGAGGCAGGGTCATTTCGGTGACAGATGCTGCCGGAAGAGTAAGCACAAAAAATTTCGATGCCTCTGGAAAGCTCGTAAAATGGAAAACAGGAAACCTCACTACAGAGGTCGAATATGACACCAAAGGTTACATTAAAAAGGCTGTACTGCCCGGCGGGAAAGTTCTCACCATAACAAATGATAGCGCAGGTAACATCACCGAGCTTAAGGAAAATAATATCCGGCAGTTCTCGGCGAGTTACGATGAAAATGGCCAGATGCTTTCCAAAACTGATAGCGCCGGCTTAGTAAGCAATTTTGGTTACGACGATGGGTATTTAACAAGTTATTCAAACGAAATGGGCGGCAGCGCTGAGTTTCGTACGAATGTTTTTGGACAGGTCACGCGTGCCAGCTATTCAGGAGGCGCTGTTGAGACTAGTAGCTATGATTCCATGGGAAATCCTGAGAGTTTTGAACTTGCCAATGGAGGGCATTCGCTAGGATTAAATTTTTCTCGTAAAGGCTCGGGATTGGAAGGGCAAAGGACAATAGCTAAAGAAACTAAGGAGGCAGCAGGAATCGTTTCTTTCGCAATAAATGCATTCAATCGATTAACAGAGAAACTGCGTGCTGCCGAGACAGAAAGTTCAACGACTCCACCTGCAGATGCTGTTGCTTCTCCTTCGAGCACCGCTGCGGAATCCATACTCGTGATGCAAGACGGAAGGCCACTCGCTCAATACTTAAGAGAGTTCGATCCGGCGAAAAACTCAAGTTCAATAAAGATAGGTAATGACACCGTAAAACTTATGAAATGCACTAGCGCAGACAAGCCAGTAATCTATTTGTATCCTAAGGTCTCCTCTGACGTTACTGTCAGGTTGAGCTTTGACGGGCAGATAGTGGCGACCTATCCCAGTTATGATGAAACGCTTAAAGGCTGGAAAGTAAGAGCCGAACCTGACGGTACTTTACACGATTCCCGTGACGGCAAGGAATATTCGTACCTCTTTTGGGAAGGAGCCGCAACGACCCCGTTCGACATGAACACCCGAGAAGGTTTTGTTGTTGAAGGAAAAAATTCTCGCGGTTTTCTACAAGAAAAACTTTCTCAAATGGGACTTACTCCGAAAGAATACAATGAATTTATCGTCTACTGGTATCCAAAGCTCGCAGCGAACAAATGGAACTACGTGTATTTTGCCGGCAAAGATTACTCGGATCGCGCCCGACTTGAAATTACACCAAAACCGGATTCTATCTTGCGCGTATTTATGGAATTTAAAGCAATCGAAAGTCCCGATGAGATGAAGATCAGTGAACAAAAACTCAAGAAATTTGTAAGAAAAGGGTTTACCGTAGTCGAATGGGGAGGGACTGAAATCAAATCGAAAACGGAAACACTTACTCAAAATACATCAACTCGAGTGGAATAGGTTTGAGAATAAACGTAGCCGCAGCAATAGAATCGCTTAGAAAGGTAATATGAAAACGAAAAAAATAAATATTCTTTTTTTAATAGCGTTATTAACCGCCTGTTTTCCGTTGCGCGTAATTAGAGCAGAAGGCCCAGGGCAGGGACAGGTATTCAACGGCTTTGAACCCAATGATGTTTTATATCCTTACTTCAATAAGCACTTGCCCCCACCCGATGAATTCACCGCGGTTTTTGGCGCACATGGAAGTACGGCGGGCAGAGGCTCTATTAATAATCTACTTAGAAGCAATATCGGAAATTTATCTCCTTATACGCAAAATGTTGTTTTATTCAGCTGCAAAATCGCCCAACCGGGAAGTGCCACTTATTACGATCCCGCCACAGGCGCGGAGCGCGTAAGTTATATACACGGACTATCAAGAGCGACAGATGTCCTTGATGCCGCTGGAGTAAGAAGAGTCGTGGCGTTACGCGGGGTACAGTACGGATTCGACCGGTATGGACCCCAGGCCTATGATGAAGTTACCGGTGCACTTGCGCCTCATGAGAGATGGGCGGTAGTTAATCCGCAAACGCGCGGCGTTCGCCCCGCAGAATTGAAAGATTTAGATTTGGTTTGTTCTAATTACCGTCGAATGGCCGAAAGAAATTTCAGAAGAATTTCCCTACAAACCACCGGGAAAGAACCTATCTTTAGAAGCCAAATGCCCAAGTGCTCTGAAGTTACCGGGGTAAAGGGCGGCGCACCCGCAGCGACAAGAACTCTTTATAAGATGCCGATGGCGAAAGGGGCGGTGGCAGGAGGAATTGCTATTGCAGGAGGCCAATATCTTCTCGATAGCGCGGCAGTAAATGCGGCAATGGCGAAAGCAAATGGGGACGAACATAGTGCCGGTTTGGCCTATTACGGTGAAAGGCTAATTGCGGTCGCAGAAACTCAGGATGCTTGGAGAAAGGACGTAATGGGAGAGAACCCTGAACTGGAAGCATTGGGATTTTGGGAAAGAAATTGGAGAAAGTTAATCTCTTCCATGGCACTAAGTTGTGACAGTGGAATAATGATGTAACCTAATAAATTTCTGCTGAACCATATATTGACGGGTCTGCGTATGGAACATTGGATAAAGATGGAAATTTAAACTACGGAAAAGCAGAAGTGAAGGAGCCTTACCGGAACAGAGGATTGAATGGCTGTATGAATCGACATCTCACTGAAGGCGTTAAAACTATTACTTCTAAATGGGGAGAATCTAATGAGACGTCCTATAAAAACGCCCTGGCAGCGGGCGATTCGGAGATAGAAGCGGCAAAGAAAACCCCATCTTACAAAACGCTTGGTCCTGACTTTGAGTTGGATGGTCCGCCGACTTATTGGTAGAAGACTTTAATTACGCTGGGAATCAGCACTATATAATGAAACAGCAATTTGCAGGCGTTCCATAATCAAAAATCCAAGTGCCCATCTGCCTAATAGTCAAAACTTCGCCGTATTCAAATAGCATACTATGCGTGTTTAAGTGGCTGTGAGTTTGCAGCATTCTTCTATATGCGATCCATTTTCTTTTTCTTAATCATTTCCGGATTGGTAAGGGCAGAAAGTTATTCTTCCGGTTTTACTATTAGTGGAGACGGGCTTGTTATCAATAATAGCCCTGTAAAAGTGCAAAGAAATTCCAATGGGGATTTGCGAACTAATTTTTCTGTCATGAAAATGCTTTCTGGCGCTGGGGATTCAGAAACAAATTTACCGGTGCGTCCCACAGTCGTTATTCCGCCTAAAACTGATGTGCTTACAGACTCAGACACTTTTTTTCGCGGTGTGGGTGAAAAAAGAAATTAACTGAGTTTGTCGTACTCTTCTAAAATTCCATCAATTGTTTTAGGCGCACAACCTTCGAAACGGTTATTCACAAGCAAATAGACTGGTTTCTTTTTCTTTACAGCCATGGAAATCATTTGTGCTGCAGCTTTTCTAATTTTTGGATGTACAGACACTGTTTTATCGTACGGGGCATAGGCCTCAACTGCTTCTGCGTACTTATGTCCTGGGTTTAGAAGCAGTCTTGAAACATACGAGGGCAAGTCAAAGCCTTCCGCGCTTGCTAGTTGATCTGAAAGAAGCGGCATTTTTGTCCAGCTATTAAATACATGCGCGACCCTGTGTTTTACGAGAGTTTCAAAGTAGAGCGGTTTTAGCCAGCTTTGGTTTCGCATTTCGATACCGAATTCAAAACCCTCTTCTTTTGTCACCTCTTCTAAAAAGGAATCAAGAAGTTTTACAAAAGTTGAACCTGATTCGATTTGTCCTGGATAAAAGTGAGAGAACTCGAACATAATCGGCCCTAAATGTTCTTTAAAAGGGGCAAGTGGCACTAAGAAGCGTTCGATAAAGAGTTCTGGATTAAGAAAGAATTCATTGTTTTTGCCGGCTTCTTTTCCATAGCGTTTGATGTTGGGGTAATGAAAGATAGTCGTTTTTTCAGTGGCTTTTAAAACAAAACGAAAGTCTTTGGGTACTTGGGATACGTATTTTTCAAATGCTTTTGCTGTGGGCCATGCATAGTAAGTATGATCGACTCCAACGGCAGAGTAGTGCTCTGCATATTCACTGAGGCAGTTATCGGTAAAAGACTTTTCGGATTTATACTCGTTCTGATAAATGAGGCCTTTCCACCCTTCATATTTCCAGGAGGAAGTGCCAAGGTAAATTTGCTCTTTCTGCAGATTTTTTAGTTTCTCATTCATCAGATCTTATTTTTCTTTAGCTCATCGAGAGGATAGAAAGTTCCCCGCCATTCAATCCCGTTATTAAAGATAGTTTTTAAGATAGAGTTCCACATCACATACAAATAAAAAATAGCACCTATGGGAAAACCGACGAATGTACTTAAGGGTGTCTTTTGCACTTGAGATACGATCAAGTAAGTGATGAGTTGAACCCCTATACTTGCCGCAAAGAGTTTAAATACAAGCCCGGTAGTCAGAACCAGCATCACGTAGGGAAAAATATAGGTAAGGATGAGGGCGAGGGCTGAAAGAAGCAAAAAGAAAAAACGGTAGTCCGCACCGGCGTACATGTTTTTTTCTAAGCCTTTTACAAATTCTTTTACGCTTGCGTACCACTCGACAGAAAGCAGCGGGCTTCCTCTTAAGACCATTTGTCTAAAACCGTTTATTTTAACCAGTTTTCCAAGCTTAAGATCATCATCTGGTCGCAACTTTATTTTTTCAAATGTCCCGATGCTTTCATAGGTGGAACGTTTGATCAGGTTAAATGCGCCAATGCCTAAAAAATATTTACTTTTTGGATCCTGAGCTTTCCATGGGCGGAGATAGGTGTAAAAGAACAAACCGAACACGCCAATCATAAGATTCAGAAAGAAACCTGGCACTTTCATCTGCGGCATAATGGTCACATGATCGAGCTTTTCTGTTTGTAGGCAATTTACTGCACGCTTTAACGCAGATTTTTCAAAATGGATATCCGCATCGGTTAGAAGAATGAGCTCAGACTGGGATTGTTTTATCCCCTGATAAAGAGCATGGTTTTTACCTAGCCATCCTTTAGGAAGATCGTGAATCGTGATCAATTTTAGTTTGGGAAACTCTAGAGATAATTTTTTTAAGATGGTGGCAGTGCTGTCGGTGGACCTGTCATTTACAGCTGTGATTTCAAGATTAGGGTAGTCGATGTTTAAAAGGGAACGGACGGCATGCTCGATATTGCGTTCTTCGTTTCTAGCGGCAAAGACGATACTGAGAGAGGGGAATTCTGCAGTGAGCGGGACTTCGGAGTAGTCTTGCAGTTTGTGCATTCGTCTGACGCCAAAGACAATGTCGATGAGCATCCCAACAGAAAAGAATAAGACAATCAGAGCCGTATACATAAGCATAATGTTACGTATGCTAGCGCTAAAGTTTTAGGAGTCAATCAGGGGGATTTGGCAATGCCAGCCACAGGTGAAGCGTTACCTTTTAAATAGCCTCGGTGTTTAAGAAGGTGCTTTTCTAGCAGCATCTCTACCGCGTCGCCTTCTTCCAGGATTTCTGCCTTACCATCTTTAAATTGCAGAGAAATAAAAACGGGAACTGTTTCTAGACTGCGTTTCTTCGTATCCGGAAGAATCTCTTTTAAAAACTTGCTATCAAAGATCTTTTGTTCGGGATCAGCCACCATCACATTATGCAGTACATATTTTGGATTCTGGAATTCTTTAAATAGAGCTTCCAGAAGCACACGGTACTCGAGTGAACTCAAGCACCAGTCAGGACCAATGATAAAAAAGTGGGTTTTGTTTTCTTCATTCGGTTGTAAGAAAGACTTTAAAAGTTTTAATTGAGAAGAGTCGTTTGAGCTGATGCTCACAATTTCATTCGCCGATCGATTGGATTTAACATAGTGGTTTCTTAAAGTTTGTGTAACGACTTGTGATCTTCCCAAGTCAGCCGGATTTTTTAACAACAAGGATTTTTTTTGCCATTCTTGTTTTATATTAGACCAGTCATTGTCGATGGCTTCCAACTCTTCGGGTTTTAAAAGTCTATCAAAACGGTTTGGCGCACTTTCCACATAAGGAAGAAGATCATTTTTTGTGTCCGCTTCTTTGAAATCTATCCCCATGGGCAAGTAATAGAGCCTGTACATGGCTTTTAATTTGTTTTGAGGCATCTCATCCGCACGTGAAAGGACTGCGTAAAGCAGAAGGGAAAGGGTGAATAGTATTTTCTTCATAGTAAGACTGTATACTGCAGAGGGTGTGCCAAGGCTAAGTTATTGAAATTACTATGTTTAAATGTGTATTCTAGATTCTAAATTGTGCATCTTTAAGGCAAGTGCACAGTCTGTATACAGAATGTATCTGGCTTTAAAACTGCAATTTAAAATAATCTGAAGTGATGCGTGTGCGTAGAGAAAAAAAGATGAGTGTAGTTATTCATCAGATACGCAAGTTAAGTCCCAAAGAAGAAAAATACTTCCAAGGACTTAATCGCGATTGAATACAAAGTGTTCAATTGCGCGGGTTTTGATCAGTTCACTTTGCGGGGGAAACGGGAAAATGCAAATCTTAATAAAGTTTTTTGAAGGGGTAAGTGCAGCACTCAAAGGAATGATGAGTGTAGCGGGTTTTGGAATTCTGGCAGTTCTTCTTCCGTTAATGATGTTAAAAATGAAGGGCACAGAAGGCCACGAAATTGTGCGCTCGACTCCGAAGCTTAAGGCAACTCAGGCGAGCCTTGCTGAAGTTCCCATTATTCCAGAAATGGCAAACCCAAGAACTTTGCCTCTAGAAGCAAAAGATCCCAACTCATTTAGTTTTGGTAATTCCATCGAACAGGACAACCGTCCGGTTTTAGATCGTTCCATCGATCCGAACGAGCTTAAGTAAATACGAATATTTTACGGGTTTGCGATTAATTCCTTAGGACTCGGTTTCTTTCCCACATGCTTGGGATCCCATGCATTTTTGATAAAGGCTTCATCCACTTCGTGGTTATGCACGATGGAAAGGGTAGCTGTGTCCGGTTTTAAGTATTTATTTGCTACTCTTAAGATGTCAGCGGAAGTAATCGATCTGATTTTATCCGCAACTCGGGTTGAGTGGTCATAACCAAGTCCGTACAATTCATCCAAACCAAACAGCATTGCTTGAGAAGAGAACCGTTGCATCTCCAGTTCAAAGCGCCCGATCCAGTATTTCTTAGCACGGTCGAGTTCCTTCGAAGCTAGAGGAGAAGTGAGTATTTTATCCAGCTCTGTTCTGATGCCATGAATAGAGGCCACTAACTTTTCAGGGCCGCAGCCGATGTAAAATCCGAACATGCTCCGTTCTGGTGTGTCTGTGCTCATGGGAGCGACAGTATAGGCGAGACTTTGTTTGTCTCTTAGCTCCATAAAAAGTCTGCCACCTTGGCCTGATAAACAGGAGGAAAGAAGTTTCAGTGCATACCTGTCTTCATCCCCAAAGTAGCTAGTTAAAAAACCAATGAGAACATGCGACTGAAAAAGCGGTTCTTTCTTCTCAAACGCTATCTTGATGGAAGAGGGGCCTTCGATTTTTGCAGGTGGAGTAGCGTTTTTCCCATTCTTAGGCAATTGGCTTAAGAGTTCATAGATTTCGCTTTCCATTGTTTCCGAATCGAAATTTCCCACCGTGGAAATGACCACGTTGTTTTGGTGGATATAGTCTTTGTAGCGTTGTTCTAAATCTTTTTTTGTAAAAGATTTTACATCGTCGAAGTTACCAAGACTGGATCTTCCGTACGCATGTGAACCATATAAGGCTTTGTAAAAGTTATGGCTGCAGAGTGCTCCCGGCGAATCTTTTTCCATCTGGATTTCTCGTAAGAGAATACCTCTTTCAGTTTCAATCTCATCTTCCGGGAAAGTGGGATGCAGAAGTATTTCGCTTAGAAGAGGTTTAACCGATCTCCAATGCTTACTTAAGAACTCTATCGATAGTCCCGTTGTGTGCTTCCCAGAAAAAGAGTAGATGGAAGCGCCCAAGGACTCAAGAGTGTGAGTGATTTCTAAAGAGGTATAAGATTTTGTTCCCGAAGACCACACTCGTTGAAAGAGATTTCCTAAACCTAGCTGTCCTTTTGTTTCAGCGACAGAACCGCCAGGGAAAATAATTTTTAATGCAACAGTAGGAAGAGTGGTCACCACTTTCTCTACGAAACGGATATTGCCTTTCTTGTTTATTTTTAATGCGGAGATATCACCGACAGGATGGTGTTTTTTCTTGGTGGTTCTGTTGATAGCGGCTGCAATCGATTTTTGATCGAGCTTGCTGTCTTTTGGATACACGATAGAAATAGAAGGCTTATTTTTCAGCATGTTCTGAGCCGCTTCGACTGCTTCAGCTCTTTCCACACTCATATAGGCTTCAAGGTATTTCTTTTCGTAATCCGGATCTCCGAACTGGATGTGGTAATAACCCAAACGACGGGCGTACCCTTCAACTGTTTCTTTGCCACCGACCACATCGGCTTCTGTAGAAGTCTTTACGCGTTCAAGTTCTTTTTCTTTAATGCCGTTAATAATCGCGTTTTCAACCGTGTCGATACATTCTTTCAATGCAGTTTCCAAGTGTTCCGGCGAAACTTCAAAACTAAGCGCACCCAGACCACAGTGAGCCATTGCGACAAGACCCATATTTACGTCTGTGCAGAGCTTTGTTTCCTTCACCATTCTTTGGTATAGGCGTGAGCTTTCACCACTTCCGATGCTGCTGCAGAAAATATCTAATGCAGCGATGTTCTTATCCAAAATGTTGGGAGCATGCCAGGCAAGTTGTACTTGGCATTCTTTCACATCGCGACCGACCATGGTTACTTTTGGATTTTTTGGAGGTGTTACAGTGAATTTTTTTATGTTAGCAGATTTTCCCTTGCGCATTTTTCCGAATTTTTTTTCTGCAAGATCGAGTGCCTTATCGGTGTCGATATCACCGACAATAAAGAGGCTTGTGGTACCAGCATGGTAATGCTCATTAAAATATTTTCTTAAGGTTTTACCATCGATTTTGGCGACAGTTTCCACAAAACCTAAAACCGGTCGTCCATAGGGAGTACCATCAAAGAGCGTTTTCCACAGGTTTTGGCTCAATGTTTTTCCGGGAGAGTCGTTTGCCCGTTTTATTTCTTCCAAGATAACTTCTTTTTCCCGAGCCATTTCTTCTTCATCGAAAAGCGGGTTTTGAAGTGCGTCTGCCAAAATATCTAGACCATCTTCGAAATACCTGGAGGCTAGGGTCGTGTAATAAGCCGTTTCCTCGAAAGAAGTGAAGGCATTGACTTCACCCCCTCTGGCTTCAATTTGGTTTGCTATTTCACCCACTTTTCTCTTTTTGGTTCCCTTAAACAAAGCATGCTCTAAAAAGTGGGAGATCCCTGCGACATTGGGAGTTTCGTACGCGCTCCCTCTTTTTACCCAGGCTTGTATGGATACTACTGGCGAAGCATGCGTTTCTACGATAAATACCGGAATACCATTTTTGAGGGTGAATTTTTCTATCATGATGTGGTCTCCAAAAAGTGTAAGAATCAATCTATCAGTGAGCGGTATGCCATGACAAACCCCTTTGGCATTTATGTGCATATTCCGTTTTGCGTGCACAAGTGTTCTTACTGCGACTTCTATTCTTTTACGAAATACACACAAAACGACTTTGCTTTTTTGACGCGCGTTATTGTGGATGAGCTTGAGTCTTCTGCGCGTTGGTTAAAAGATTCCCAAAATTATCAAAATAAAGTGACGAGTATTTTCTTTGGTGGTGGGACGCCGTCCCTTTTGCCTGTTCCACTTCTCTCCGAAATCTTTGCGTCGATTGAGAAAAATTTTGTACTCAGTAAATCTTGCGAAATCACGACTGAAGCAAATCCGGAAACAGTTAATCCCGAGTGGCTATCGTTGATTAAAAAACACACTCCGATTAATCGCATCAGTCTTGGCGCACAAAGTTTCAATCAAGAGTATTTAAACAAACTCGAACGACTATGCGGTCCTGAAAAAGTCATTGAAGCAGTGGGTCTCATCAAAAAACACGGTTTTGAAAATTTCAATTTGGATCTTATCTTTGCCATTCCAGGGCAAACGGAAAAGCAGGTCGAGGAAGATTTAAAAAAAGTATCTGAATTGGAACCCAAACACATTTCGAGCTATACGCTTAGCCTAAAACCAGGGCATGTGCTCTTTGATAAATTACCAGAAGAAGACTTGGCGGCTGACCTCTATGAATTTGCGGTAAAGTCGCTTGCGGATAAAGGCTACAAACAATACGAAATTTCTAATTATTCGAACCCGGGCAGTGAGTGCGCCCATAATCTGCTTTACTGGACGGGTGGGGATTTTTTAGGTGTTGGTCCCTCGGCTTCGGGTAGGTTTTTCTTTGATGGTGTTTTTCAGCATAAGAAAAACAGCGCAGATTTAAATCTGTATATGCAAAATTTTAAAACGAATATTACAAACTACGAAGTAAATACGGCTAAACAAACCATACTTGAAGCTTCATTTTTGGAATTAAGATGCAATGCAGGCGTAAACATAGAAAACTTCTTAAACAGATACGGCTGGGACTTTAGAAAATCAACCCAGTACGATTTAATGCTAAAAAATGAAATGATTCGTGAGAAAGACGGCATATTATATCTTACCGACAAAGGCCGCTTACTTGCCGACACGATTACGTCTCGCTTAGTTGATTAAAGCCTCCAATATAGATTACCATTAGGTAAAGCAACCAAGGAGCTTCATGAAAAATCTGTTTTTATTTCTAGTTTGTTTCAGTAATGCTGTTTTAGCTGGAAGCAGTGTGCATAGAGTGGATACTGCTGGCGCAATCAGAAGCTCCAATAAACTGAGCGATAAGGCAGCAGATACGCTTGAAAAAATATTCGTACTCGCTGACGAACTTGAAGTTGTACACACCACTAGAGAAATGACTCCGAAATTAAATGAGGGTTTTCCCGCCGGAAGATATGCGGTCGTACTGAAAACCAGTGGAGAAGAAAAACGTTTTTTGGTTTTACAAACAGAATCTAAAGTCGGGCATTTGAAGCCGGTCATTCCAGGTAAAACAAAAGTAGACGGGTATGTCACACTGGTTGATTCTAGAGCGGCTTTGACAACAGACAATGCCGGAGAGCAATTGCAAACGCATCAATTACGCAATTTGTGTGTCCGGCTTTTAAAACTTTGGGGACGCCCAGAGGCTATGGCAACAGAAAATGAAAAACTGACACTCCAAGCACTGCTAGCGATCTACACAAACGGCAACGGGGAAGCTTTAAAAAAACTCTATCTAGAAGCCGGAAAATAATCCTAAAAGGTACGGCATTCCTTTTTTCAATATACGCTACTTGAAGTTTGTATATTTTAGGGCGCGTATATTGAAAAAAGGAATGCCGTACCCTTTAGAAATTGTACCCCTTAGAAATTAAAAAGCCCTACTCGTTTAGAGCAGGGCTTTTTAGTTTAAGACAAATTATTTAAATACTAGAACGGGACTTCTTCGTCGCTCATCACGGATTTTTCATCCACAGCGGATTCAAAATTCGGTGTTGGAGCAAAGTCGTTGCCAGCGTTTTGAGTATTGGATTTTTCACCCGGGCTACCCAAGAACTGAACGTTGTTTGCCACAATTTCAGTTGTGTATTTCTTTTGGCCTTCTTTATCTACCCATTCACGAGTTTGAAGACGACCTTCGATGAAAGCTTGTCTACCTTTGGAAAGGTATTGTCCGCAAAGTTCTCCGAGTTTTCCCCAGACTACAATGCGATGCCATTCGGTTTTTTCTTGTTTCTGTCCGCTTTTGTCATTCCAAGATTCGCTGGTTGCCATGCTGAAATTAGCGACCGCTCCGCCGTTTGGTGTATAACGAACTTCAGGATCTTGTCCCAATCGTCCAATCAAAAAAACCTTGTTTACGCCACTTGCCATTTGTATCCTCCTACATGATTACGAATTGTTAGACTTACTTATAAATCAGCCTTTACTTGAGTCAAGGAAGTTAAGGGAGCATAATTCTATTTTATGACAATGAGAACTTCAGCCAGACGCAGCACAATTTTAATTGGTGAAAGAAAAACCACCGTATTTCAAAGAATCTCCGCAAAAGGCATCGATTTGATGTTGCTGGCCGCGTTATATTTTTTGGGAAATGTTCTTTTTCCTTATCTCGGTTTAGCAGCCGCGTGTCTTTTATGTAGTTTTCAAGATGCAATGGGGATGGGACAAAGCGTTGGAAAGAAAATTATAGGCCTGCGCGTTATGGATGATGTCACAGGAGCTAGCTGCTCATTTGAAAATTCCTTTTTCAGAAATCTCCCACTCACACTTTTTATCTTTTTGTCAGCATTTCCAATTTGTTGGGGCTTTGCATTAATCTTGGTAGTTCCCGTTTTAATTTTGGAATTTTACTTTATTTCCACAATCGATACCGGCGTTCGACTCGGCGATATTATGGGAAATACCCTCGTCCTAGAGTATTTCGAAGAACAATGGGATACGGAATAGGTTTTCTCCCATCTTATTGATATAATATAAAAAGTTATCTCTACTTCCTTTATCTCGTGAATCAACAACAACTGCATGGATCTTAAGGCACTATTTGCGCGTGAACTTATCGGACTCGACATGGGTGTGTCCGGAATTAA
>CAYNEF010000049.1:0-28294 GCA_964396165.1 uncultured Pseudobdellovibrionaceae bacterium | reverse complement strand
ACACAGTGCCAGTACCCAAGAAACGCAAAT
This sequence comes from uncultured Pseudobdellovibrionaceae bacterium, assembly GCA_964396165.1. GTDB lineage: Bacteria > Bdellovibrionota > FAC87 > UBA2466 > UBA2466 > CALCZU01. Next base: position 28,264 of record CAYNEF010000049.1, on the reverse strand, counting down.
CGCATACGAGAAAAACAAAGCGCCGTTCACACCACGCGCTGAAAAAAATCAGTCTTTCTAAGTGCGCTAATTGTGGAGAACCAAATCTTCCCCACCGCATCTGCCCCAACTGCAATATGTACAAGGGCAAGCGAGTTGTGGAGCTAGTAGACTAGTCCTACATGTCCAAATCCAAAGAAGCATCGAACACCACAGTAGCTGTCGATGCGATGGGTGGCGACTTCGCCCCCGAAGCCAACATCAAGGGAGCACTTCTTGCGTTAGAGCAGGATAAGTCGCTTTCTATTGTGCTTTTTGGCAAACGTGACCAAATTTTAGCCTCACTAAAAAAAAGAGGTAAAAAGGAATCCGCACGCCTAAGCATTGTGGATTGTCCTGAAGTGATCACGATGGAGGATCACGCATCGAGCATCCGCAAAAAAAAGCTTTCGAGCATCAGCATGGGCTTAGAAGCCGTTAAGGAAAAAAAAGCGGATGCTTTTATCTCTGCAGGCCATAGCGGCGCAGTCATGGCTGGCGCCCTCTTTATTGTAGGCCGCATCGCCGATGTAGAGCGCCCGGCAATCATGGTGAAAGTGCCTACTATCAAAGGCTCAGTCATTCTTTTGGACGCCGGCGCTAATGTCGATTGCAAAGCTTCCCAACTTTTTCAATTTGCCGAGATGGGTAAACTCTACGCTGAAATTATCGAAGGTCTCGAGCAACCGAAAATAGGGCTACTCTCCAACGGTGCGGAAAGCTCCAAAGGAAATGAACTTACACGCGAAACACACGAACTTCTCGAGAAAGCTAACTTTGAAGGTTATATCGGCTATGTAGAGGGGTTTGATCTTTTTAGAAGTACCGCCGACGTAATTGTATGCGATGGCTTTGCAGGTAATGTGGCTTTAAAAACGGCTGAGGGACTAGCAGACACGGTTTTTCAATGGTTTCGTCTGGAAATTAAACGCCATGTGATGAGCCTTTTGGGTCTGGCTCTTTTGCGAAAAATATTAAAACGCTTCAAAAACAAGTTTGATTACAAGCCCTACGGTGCAGCCCCTTTACTCGGAATTGATGGAATTGTGCTGATTGGTCACGGACGTTCGAACGAACTAGCTGTGAGAAACGGCATATTGACCGCAAAAAAAGCGGTACAAGAAAATTTTACTGCTAAAATGAAAGCTTTTATGGAATCAAAACCGAAAAGAAGTGCAACATGAACTACCGTAGTGAAATCAAGGGCCTTGGAAAAGGTTTTCCAGAGCGCATCATGACCAATCAGGAATTTGAAACATTTTTAAAAACATCCGATGAATGGATTCGTACCCGTACGGGGATCAGTACTCGACGCATTTGTGACCCAAAAAAAGGGGAAACTACAGCTTCTCTTTCTATCCTTGCTGCAAAACAAGCAATGGAAATGGCAGGTCTTAAACCAGAAGACATCGGAATGATTGTCGTAGGAACGGTGACGCCAGACTCGGTCATGCCTTGCACTGCAAACACGCTGCAAGAAAAGCTGGGTGCAATAAATGCTTTTACGTTTGATTTGCAAGCGGCTTGCTCGGGGTTTTTATATGCTCTATCTGTTGCAGATAAATTTATCCGCTGTGGAGAAGTAAAACACGCAATTGTCGTAGGCGCAGAAACACTTTCTACCATGGTTGATTGGAGAGACAGAGGAACTTGCATCTTGTTCGGCGACGGTGCCGGCGCTGCAGTTCTTTCTAGAACAGAATCGGATAAAAACTGTATTGTCGACACGCTTCTTTTTTCTGACGGGACAAAGCACGAAATGCTGAATATCCGCCACGGGTATTCTAAAGTACCTACCTATTCTCCCGAGTACCGCGAACACGATCACAAGATCCGCATGCAAGGTTCAGAAGTCTTTAAACTCGCAGTAAGAAGCATGCTTGAAGCGAGTGAAAAGATTCTTGTGAAAAATAATAAAACAATTAAAGACGTGGATTTCTTTATTTTCCACCAGGCAAATATCCGCATAATTGATATGTGTCTGGACACGCTTAAAATCCCGCCTGAAAAAACGTGGCTGAACGTCGATAAATACGGAAACACTTCTGCTGCCACTTTACCAGTCTGTTTACTGGAAGCCTGGCAAGCAGGAAAAGTGAAAAAAGGCGACTTGGTTTTGATGAGCACATTCGGAGGGGGAGTTACCTGGGCAAGCTCCTTGATTAGACTATGATGAAAACAGTAGCACTTTTTCCCGGACAAGGATCTCAATTTACCGGGATGTCGAAAGTTTTAACCGAATCGTTTCCCTGGACTTCGCAAATTTATGAAGAGGCTTCTGATGCCTTAAAATTAGATCTTTATAAATTATGTGCAGAAGGGCCAGATAGCGACTTACAGCTTACGATGAATCAACAACCCGCTATTCTAACAACATCTTATGCGTGGTTTTCTGTATTAAAAAAACATCTGGGTTTTACTCCTGATTCTGCCGCGGGACACTCACTGGGCGAATATACAGCCTATCTCGCCTCTGGTGCGCTTACCCTTTCTGAAGCGGTGAAACTTGTGCGCTTACGCGGACAACTCATGCAAGAAGCCGTGCCTCATGGAAAGGGCAAAATGGCTGCGATTCTTGGAATGGAAGATTTGAAAGTGCGCATGCTCTGTGAGGCCGCATCTTCGGGGGAACATTCTCTTGTCGTTGCTGCAAACTTTAATGCTCCTTCTCAAGTGGTGATTGCTGGGCACACGACAGCTGTCGATAAAGCGGCCGAACTCACTACATCCAATCCAGAATTTAAGGCGCGCAAAGTAATTCCGCTGAATGTAAGTGCACCCTTCCATTCTCCTTTAATGAAGCCAGTTGCTGAAAAATTTGAAATGCACTTAAAAGCCGTAAATTGGACTGCACAAAAATTTGGGATTGTGAATAATCTGGATGCAAGACTGAGAACAGACGGCAGTCCTGTTCCCATCTTAAAAGATCAGATTAATAATCCAGTCCTTTGGACCTCGTGTGTAAATACGCTCAAAGACACTGGCCACACGCGCTTTGTGGAAATGGGCCCAGGGAAAGTACTAACTGGACTTGTGAAAAGAACCATCGAAGAAGTCGAACTTTTCAGTGTCGAAACTGCTGACGATGTAAAAAAACTCGAAGGGAATATGAAATGACATTACAAAACGAAACGGCACTGGTCACTGGCGGATCTCGTGGTATCGGAAAAGCAATTTGTCTCATGCTCGCAAAAGAAGGTGCGCATGTGATCGTGAATTATAACTCGAGTCCGGATAAGGCTGAGGAAGTAGTAAATGAAATCAAATCGGCCGGAGGTTCTGCAGAGAGCGTAAAGTTTGACGTCAGTAACCCTGAAGAAATCGAATCGGCAATCGCAGGTATTCTCAAAACAAAAAAAATTGGCATTCTGGTGAACAATGCAGGCATTACAAAAGACGGCCTGATGATGCGTTATGCAGTGGAAGACTGGGACAAAGTCTTAAATACAAATTTGCGTAGTGCCTTTCTCGTGTCTCAGGCAGTGATAAGAAGCATGATGAAAGAACGCAAAGGCTCCATCATCCACATCGGATCGATTGTGGGAATTACGGGCAATGCCGGACAAGCAGCCTATTGTGCCGCAAAAGCGGGGATCTTAGGGCTCACAAAATCCATGGCGCGCGAACTGGCGGCAAGAAATATCAGAGTCAATGCGATAGCACCTGGTTTTATTGAAACGGACATGACTCATGGACTAACTGATGTGCAGAGAGAAAATCTCGCCACTGTTATTCCCCTCGGCCGTACAGGAAAAGCAGAGGAAATTGCACACGCAGCAGTTTATCTAGCAAGTCCCTTAAGCTCTTACGTCACGGGTCAAACATTGATCGTAGACGGCGGCATGGGAATGTAACCCAATTAAGGCGAGCAGACTTCACTTACTATTATACCTTTACAAGTGTTGAGAGAGCTCTTTTACGACGACACTGGCTGCGACAAGACCGAAATTCCCTGTCACAAAACTCGCATTTCCCATAATGACATTTCTATTTTCGCATTGAAAATATGGGTTATCCCCTTGAGGACAAACACATCTGAATCCTTTTCCACCGTCGTAGTGCAATTCAAAAGGTTCCGTTACAGGTTCGGTAGAGTACACCGCTTTGATTCCGAAAGGCACACCTTCACCTTTAGGAAAATCATAGCGCTCTCTCAATATTCCTCTTACTGCGCGCGCAAGAGGATCCACTTGAGTGAGATTTAAATCCGCCACTTTTACTTGAGTCGGATCCATGCGGCCGCCCGAACCTGTGGAGGTAATGATGGGAATTTTGTTTTCTCTGCAGTAGTTTAACAAATGGCATTTCGCCGTAACGTTATCAATTGCATCAATCACATAATCAGGGCGCTCTGCAAAGATTTCAGCGCAGTGATCTGCATTATAAAATTTGGTAAATGCGGTGACTTTCGCACCGGGATTAATCAAACGCATGCGATCTGCCATGACTTCTGATTTTTGCGAGCCAACAAGTCCGTACAGAGCGTGGAGTTGTCTATTGAAATTCGTGACACAAATTTCATCGAAATCCACAAGTGTAAGTTTGCCGACTCCCGAACGTGCAATCGCTTCCGCTGCCCAGGATCCGACACCCCCAAGCCCTATCAACATCACGTGAGACGACATCAGTTTTTTCATCGCACGATCGCCGACGAGTCTTCCGATACGATCAAATCTGCGGTGCAGTTTGTACGTTTCCAGTTCTTCGGGCGTCATTTCCTGATTCTGTTTTGTATTTTCAGTTTCTAGCATTTTTTAAAAATTCTTTCGCAGTTTTCTGTTGTGTATCTTAAAACTTCTTCTTTTGTTTCGCCTCTTAATTTTGCAACTGCCTCTGCGACTATCAACAGGTTTTCAGGCGTGTTCAGCAGAGTCTGTACCCCCAACGGTTTCTGATCAGGACAGTCGGTTTCTATGACAATTTTATCTTTTGGTAAAGCCTTGGCTGCTTCCTTAAGCTTTTTATACCCTTCCCGAGTCACAACACCCGAAATAGAGAGGCTAAGCCCGAGATCCATGTACGCATTCGCCTCATTCAAGCTCGCAGAAAAAGAGTGGACAATCCCACCATATAATTTGTGTTTCTTTAAGGTCTCAATGGCAAGGGCATGTGCTTCTACCACATGCAGTACGAGTGGTTTTTGGATTGTTTTAAGCAGCCCCAACTGCAATTCAAAATATTTTTTTTGCTTTTCTTGCACTTCTCGAGAGGCAAAACGCTTGCCGAAATCGAGTCCTACTTCGCCGAATGCGTCAGCTTGAGGCAGCGAATTTTCCAACTTTTGGCAGGCCTCCTCTAAAGTCAGCTCGCTATTTTCTGAAACCCACCATGGATGCATTCCGAAAGAGGTGAGTATTTGCCCTGGAAAACGCGCTTTTAGAGAAAGTTGGTTTTGCCAATCCTCGGGCGAGACTCCTCCTTGCACCCATTTGGAAATACCTAATGAGTTCGACTGCTTAAGCAGACTCTCTATCGTATTTTCTAGCCTTAAATCGCTTAAGTGGCAGTGGGCATCCGTCCACATGTTTTTTCCCTTCTTGATTTTCTCATTCTTGCATGAAATCACCATCCCGTGGCAACTCAAAAAGATATTTTACTCGTAACGCTAAATGCGACCTATTTCCATGCGGCATTTGGTCTAAGATATCTCAAAGCAAATTTGAAAGAGCTCGAGCCCACTTCTGAAATCTGCGAATTTACCTGTGGCGAAAACCTGATGGATATTGCAGAGAAGTTACTTTCCGAAAAACCCCGCATGATCGGATTTGGGGTGTACATTTGGAACGCGAAAGAATCGCTCGAGCTTGTGCAAATCCTAAAAACCCTTTCACCGCAAACACTCATCGTTCTTGGAGGCCCAGAAGTCAGCTTTGAGCAAGAAGCACAACAAATTTGCACAATTGCAGATTATGTCGTTTGTGGTGAGGCAGAAGAACTTTTTTACTCCTTATGCGATAAAATTTTCAATCAAAACATTTACCCAGCAGAAAAAATCATCCGAGGTGCAGTTCCGGATTTGGAAACAATGGTACTTCCCTACTCACTTTACACGGATAAAGACATCGAACACCGTGTGATTTATGTGGAGGCATCGCGCGGCTGTCCCTTTAAATGTGAGTTTTGCCTTTCCTCTCTGGACGAAAAAGTAAGAGCCTTTGCTTTGGACCCGTTTTTAGCAGAAATGGATGTCTTAATTGGACGAGGAGTCAGACAGTTTAAGTTTGTCGATCGCACATTCAATCTAAATATTCAAACAAGCATTAAAATAATGGAGTTCTTTCTGGAAAGAATTTCTTTAGGGCTGTTTATTCATTTTGAACTGATACCAGACAGACTTCCCGATGAGTTGAAAGAAATTATCAAACTTTTTCCACGAGGGAGCTTGCAGTTTGAAATCGGTGTACAAACATTAAACCCAGAGGTTGAGAAGCATATCAGCCGAAGACAAAACCACGAAAAGTTAAAAGCAAACTTTCAATTCTTAAAAAAAGAAACAGAAGTGCATACACATGCGGATCTCATTGTAGGACTTCCGGGAGAAACACTAAAAAGCTTCGCAAGTAACTTTGACACACTTTACGCGTTAAAACCGGACGAAATACAGGTAGGTATTTTAAAGCGTCTTCGAGGGACTCCACTAATCAGACACGATGGGGAGTTTCAGATGAAATACCAAGCGTTTCCCCCCTATTCCATACTCTGTAATTCGACTATGGATTTTAAAACTATTCAGCGCATGCAGCGCTTTGCGAAATTTTGGGATTTGGTCGCAAATAGCGGAAATTTTAAAGAGACCGTTAAACTCATTGAAAAGAATGCGCCCGTGTCTATTTTCGAGGAGTATCTATCGCTGTCGGATTATTTAAGTACGCGGCATTTAAAAAGGCATTCAATAGCCCTTTTAAGTCTTGTAGAATCCATCTGGTATTATTTAAAAGAAGTTAAAAATCTCTCTGTAGAAGACGTGTCCGTAGCACTCATCGAGGATTACAGCATTCGAGGAAAAAGAGATATCCCCAGATTCATTAAAGAAGCAGATGAGAAGTTTGAAGATAAATTAAGAGTGCCTATGGTGCGAAAGATCGCATCCCCCAAACGGCAGGCAAGACACCATCAATCGCCGCAGCTTGTGCTGTAGAGCCAATCCCCAGGTCCTAAGTGGATGGAAGTAAAAAAGCCTGCAGCATTTGGCGTTGAAGCCACTCCCCATCCGGATACCGCATAATTAAATACGTTGTTATCGGTGTAATTTGCATTCGCGCCACTACTAATAATGGTGTTTGTAATTGTCGAGCCGATGCTTGAAGCAATCAGATTGCCATCAGAACCTTTTCCATGCGGAAAAATCACGTACGGATAATCATCGGTCGTAAAAACAAGCGAGGCAGAGAGTAACAAGTCATACTGACTGGTCGAAAACCCACTCACTCCCGCTGTATAGTCAATTGCGTTGGAAGACCATCCAGAAGTTGCACACGAACTGGGTGTAGATGAGCAGGTACTATAGTAAACCGTATTATTTCCGCGATCAAAGAAAGCAATACTGGGATATCCTGTCGTAGAACGTATTTTGATACGAGCCCCCATTCCTTGACCGTAATTGGATATGGAAAGTGGAGTACTCCATGTACTTCCATCAGTAGTAGAAATATATTGTGCCTTACTCAAAGTCAGATCATGATAAACAATTACCGCATTTCCGTTGTCATCACTGTCTGAGTCAATCGAAGCACCGGTGCTGGCCCCTAACACAACTGCTGTAGTGGGAGATGTCCATTGACCCGTCGTAGGATTTAACATCGCAGTGTAAATACCTTTGCTCGTGGCGTTTGTATCCAAGATAGAAACAAGAGGGTACTCAGTACCGCCGCTACGATACATTGTCACAGAAACATCATTCGATGCTGGAAAAGAACCTGCCTGCGCTCCGCTAGGTGTGACCGGAAATTCGAATGTGGTCCAAAACCCGCCGCAATAACTTGAATAGGTTGTCGCGACAAAAAATTTGGTGAAAGTATGATCATAATACGCAATCCACGGATGGTCTTCACTATCAAAAGTCAGAGACGGGGACTGGGGAAACATTGCGTCTGGTACGAGACAACTTTCCCAAGATGATGAGGCACTTGTACCGCTTCGAATGGCATACTTCAGTCTGTTAGTCGATGATGAATAATCAACGTATGCGGTTGCGGGAATGCCCGCACTTGTAGAACTCGCTGAAATGTGCCGTCGTGGAGTACCTACGTTTTGTAAGTTCCCGGAAGAATCTACCTGCGCCTTATTGATATTCAAGCTAGCAGAGCTAGACGCGACAGAGTAATTAGAAATGCGGGCAAGTTTTAAATCTGCTGCGCCATCTGAAGTGGCATAAGAAGCGTAGATCCCACCTGTATTTAAATCGATATCAAAACCATTCCATACTGGAGTAGGAAGAGTATTCGAGGTTACAATTCCCGCAGTATTCCATGTACCGACAAAACTCGTACTGGTAGAATTATAATATCGCATACTCGATGTCGCTTCATTTGCTAAAAGATGAAACTTACCTGCAGCGTCTTTAAGTACGTTCACCGCTCTGGTTCCGGTACTTGCTCCGCCTAATGTTGCTCCCACAGTAAAAGCTGCGGGCGTTGCTGTACAAGCAGTTCCCACCATTTCGTATGTGATTACTCCTGTAGCATCCGAAGCAGCTACTTTAGGAGTATCTCCTACTACGGTTTGATCCAAGTAAAGCTTCGATCCATTATCTGTAGCCAGTGCAACAACTTGTGTATTCCAATTCGCTGTACTCAAACAACTGGCTAACGAAGCTTGCCTGCAAACTGCATATTTTAAACTTGGTGTAACCCCATCATTTGTACTGTAAGAAATCGCAGGGTAGTATTGGGTAGCGGACGCTTTACACCAGGCAAAGCCTGTTTGAAGCGTATTGGTTACAACATTTGTATCTTCTATATATGTTGTCGGCGCCATTGTACTAAAGGAATAACCGTCTACGCATCTGGAACAAAACAAAAATTTCGGGCGGCCAGTGGCAGAAACCGAATTGGATATATAACTGATTCCAATCTGATCCAGAGGATTAATTGCAGCTTCCACCGCAAGTGGTGAAAGTCCAGTAGCTACTGTATCAATTGACCAAACTTTCCACGTTCCCGCAGAAGTAACTGCAGCACTTCGTACTGCACCTTTCACGTTTGTTCCACTGGATGTCCAAAATAACCAAGGAATGCCTGTGGATGTGAAGAGTAATCTAATAGAAGTGACTCCATAATCGCCAGTTACTACTTCTACTTTTTCCTCAGAGCCATTCCAGTAATCAAATTTTAAAGTGTTCGCACCTTTGTCAGAATAAGCTACAGCAGGAAAGGAAGTTCCAGGGATCATCTTTGTATCTGATGCATTTCCTCTTTCAAAAGCCGTAGTCTTCGCACCATAGTCAATCACGGAGGTAGAGCAAGATGACAGGGTTTTCGGTACAGTCGTTACAGTTGGGGTCGCAAAATAGGAGCTTTTTCCACAGCCTAACGAAAACATCAGTAGGCATAAAATGGAGTACTTAGTTAGTGTTTTCAATCGATTACCCCCTCTCTTAGCCTCTTATCGCCATAATTTGAAAAGTTCTTAAAGAATTTTGTCAAGATTGTCTCAATTCGATCCGACAAGTCATTTGGAGACTATTACTTAAAATGCTTTGTCACAAAAACAAAATTAACTTCCTACTTACGATAGTAGGAGTGCTTTTGATCACTGCAAAGGCCAACGCATTTGATATTAATTTTGAAGCTGGAGAGTCGTATAGTTATCTTTCTAACTCCACTTCTCTCTACACAGATCCGGCAAAGCATTCAGGCTTGGGTTACTTGGGTGAACTGCATGTTGGGTTTGGAAAAAGAAAAAAAGGCGCGTCGTTAGAATTGTTTGGCTTATATGAAACGGGGACTTTGACTAATATTGATTCTTCCGTTGTCGAAACAAACAAGCGTACAGGATACGGCGGTGGGTTGGACTTGTTCATCAAGTACGTTTTTATTGGCGCAGGTTTTGAACGCGTCAATTCAGATATCGTTACCAATGGTACTCTGTCAGCCAACTTGAAATATAACGAGCTTTCTGTCCGAGCAGGCGCAGTCATCACAATTTCCAACCGCCTCTCACTCATCGCAGGCGGTCTCGTAGGTACTGGAAAATCTTCTTTTACATCCACGGCCGGTACTTCTTATGACGCGAACATTACCAACTTCCGCGGGTTTCTACTATTAAGCTTCAGCTTGTTTGGCGACGGCAAATCTACAGATAAATAATTCTCGCATAGCGCATTAAATTCTCTCAACTATGAAGTATAATTGCTGCCTAGGAGCAGCCCATGCATACTTTATCCAAGCAATCGATATTTATCACCCTACTCTTCATCGGATTTCTTCTTTCCGCCTGTCAAAAAAGCACAGCGGTAGATATAGAAGAATCCAGTCAACAAGTCGGTGACGTGATGTCCTCGATAGACGAATCAGGCGGTTCGGGGGGCGCACTTTCTGTAATCCCACTCGATCATCAAATTTTCAAAAAATTAAATCCCTTCAATCTGAAGGAGCTTTTTTTAGAAAAAATAGTCCCCTCGAGCTACGCCACGGCGTGCAGTCTTGCGTCTACCTTTGGCTCCTGTTCAAGCAATGTCCTTACGAGAGATTTTTCTGGTTGTTCGGTAGGTGCTGCCACTCTCTCTGGTACTGTCACGCTCACCTGGGGAGGAAGCAGTTCCAATTGTGGATTAACGACAGCCGGCGACACGATTACACGTTCACCTAATTTTACTATCACTGGCAGAAGAGGTGCCACCCTCACCGTTTCAAAAACCGGTACGGTAGGCCAACGGCTAACCTGGTCCAGCGGCACAGGTACGAGCAAAGTGTTTTCTTTCACAAACGATGGGATAAGACGCGTATTCACACTCGGGGCATCTCTCGATTACACGTCTCAGACTACTTCTGCGATAACTGTCACAGGAACGAGAAGATCCAGCCGGACGATGAGTGGGGGTACTTTAAGAGTCACAAACAATACGACTTCAGTTACATGCGATTACTCGCCAACCGATGTGGCATGGAGCTCCACTTGTAATTGTGCATCTTCCGGAAGTTGGACAGGGTCTTGTTCTGACGGCAAAACAACATCCATTTCCATCACTGGTTGTGGAACAGCAAATGTGACTCTCGGATCAGATACCCAATCGGTAGTCTTTGATCGTTGTTACGGAATTTAGATTATTGATTTACAGTGAGTGCTTTGATGCAGAAGTTTGCTGAGTCGTCGTCTTTTGTAAGATCCACCCAACCGTTTGAGCCGCGGTAGAAACTCTCTCCTGCTTTTGCAGTAGATTTTACTGTCACACGGTATTCTGCACCAAGAAGTACGGGCACATTGGAAGTTCTGTCAAACGGGTGTCCCCCTTCTGATAAATCCACATCGACGTAAAATTTATCCCCGGCGTTCAAAGCAACTGGCGAATCCAAATCCAAAGTATGAAATCCTTTACGCTCAATCGTGCCGTCTTTCATCGCGATAAGATCAGAGAGTTCTCCGTTTTCAAACTTTCTGTACACCTTTACCATATAGCGTACATTGTCTTGGGCGACGTAAAAACTGACTGCTTTTAAAATTTCACCTCTACCCGATTGTGAGCCTTTTGCAGTAAATGCGTTAAAAGCTTCTTTTACATTCGCTTTCGTATCTCTCCAACCGTGGTAGTCGTGATAGTACACATTGGAATATTTCATTCTTTCCGTATTTTTAAAGGCAACAGCTCCCATTTCAGGATGGTGGCCAGTTACTTTATCATAGTACGAAATCCAGTAGTAACCATTCACCCCTTTGCTTGTGCCCCAGCTATTTTTCATAATCCATGCACCTTTTTTAGGAGCTGGCGTTGTTTTGTTATCATCCCAACCGACGATAGAAACAGCATGATTTGGTTCGCGACTGCTTGTAGGAGGTTGATACTGGGCATTTCCAGACATGTAAGAACTGGACGAAGTGTATGCAACTGCCATCACGCCATTTTCCATGATGTTCTTTTTGATCGCATCAATGTTTTCCAAATTTTTTCCGGCATCAAACCACTCAATATCTCTTACATAGTAAAAATGATAACTGGGTTTTGTGGCACTAGGTGCGCTGGAATAAGATTGTCCGTCAACATCTCTGACAACACCAGCACCGCGTGTGACATAAGCAGAAGCCACTCTGAAATCCCCGCCTTGATGCACTGTCAGTCCGCCTGACGAAGGAGCTATGTCTTGATTGTAATTTTGGTTAAAACCGTTCCACCAATCCAGATGGTATTCAGCAAGATTCGCTTCACCGCTTTCTGCATTCGCCGCCCAAGTCCCGTTCATGAGCATATTGCCTTCAATTGCAGACATGGTCGCATGAGTCCAGCAGGTTCCCCCGCTTTGGCTTTTCACCGAGGTGACATAGCTCTTTCCATTTACATTTCTTAAGTCAAATTTTTCAGGCAAATTGAAGTTATTTGCGAATAACGCGATAGAGAACAGACCTAAAACTACGCTTAGTTTTTTCATGTGAAATTCCTTTTTCTTGATTGGTTACTTATTATTTTCGGAAGACTGAGAGTAATAGCGGGGATTTTAAATGGGATTCGTTAACAACAAATAACAATGACTCAGCACACAACCAAGCTTAATGCACTTTATAAACTTCAGTGATATCCTATAGGTAATCCACTCATGATTAATCCTAAGTTACTGAAAGCGCTTCTTAAGACAAGCGCGAAAGTTTCCCTTCAAAGAAAAAAACGTGGACCACTTTGTCCAGAATGGACTTGGTTTTTTGAAGTCGGCACAGAAGTGTTGCGACAAGTGACGAGTGAAGCGCTAGAGCTAAAAGACGTCGCAAAACAACGTGAACTTTTCGATTCTTACCATCTACCTAGCCATTCCCTACTTAAAGTTTGGATAGAACCTTCCAATTTTGAAGGTATTCATGGAAGATGGTTTAGTCCGAAAGTGGGACACTCCCACCAAAAAGTAATTCTATATTTGCATGGGGGTGGTTACATTTTTTATTCCAAGTACCACGACAACCTGATGAGCTGGATTTCCCATTACACGCAATCAAGACTATTTGCTTTAGACTATCCTCTCGCACCTGAGCATCCCTACCCAAATGCGCTAAACACAGCAGTCGAATGTTATCAAAAATTTCTTGATCGATACGCGGATGCTAGCAACATCATTTTGATGGGAGACTCCGCTGGTGGCGGATTAGTTCTCTCCCTCTTGCAAAGACTGCGGGATAATGGAATAGAAATGCCAGAAAAAGCGATTCTACTTTCTCCCTGGCTCGACTTGACTGACACAAGAGATATTACTTTAGAGAATTATCCATATGACTGGATTGATGTCAGAATGGGTGAACAGTGGGCAAAACTTTATTCTGAAGGAACAGAAAGAAACAACCCACTTGTTTCGCCACTCTTTGCGGATCTAAAGTCCTTTCCAGAAATTTATATACAGTATGGATCGAAAGAGGCAATCGCCGAACAAATTGAAAAGTTTATTGTTAAAGCTAAAAAGGAAGGGACGCGCATTACCGCAGATAAATTCGAAGGGATGAACCACAACTTTCAATACTTCGGAGATCTCGTCCCGCAAAGCAAAGAAGCACTATTAAAAATATTAGCTTTTATTGAGCAAGCTCAGCAAGCGAATGTCACGTCTTCAACAACACACGCCTGATGAAGTCAGATAGTAAGTGCAAGCGGATTTGATTGTCGAAAAATACACACAAGACAGCCCAACCTACGATATATACGTACAACTCCTCAACGGATTTGATCTTTACACACGCACTCACTGCCGCCAGTCCATACGTAAGCGCGACTATAAAAAAGAGAATCAAAACTCTTCTATGATTTGTATCCTGCTTTAATACTTTCGCAATTCTCAACTTATCGTCTTGTGAGAGCGGTTCTGTCGAATCCGCTGCTTTCTCAATCAACATACCCATACCAAGACTTTTTAAGTTGAAGTTCAGAATCAGAAAGAAAGCCGCCACAAAAACGCTCAACATCGATATAGAGCGCAACGCCCAATCAAGTTTTAGCCACCAACCGGAACAAAAAATGGTCGTTCCCATCACTAAAAACCACGCGAGCAGTGTGACATCCCATTTCTTAAAGGCGCTGGGCTTATTTTTAGGCGTAGAGGGTTGGGGAGCGTTTGGTACGATACGCAACGGCTGCTTTTTGACGTGTGGTTCCATGATTCTCCTAAAGGTAGAAATAAATTATATCAAAGTTGAAGCCTTCCTCCAAAGATGCGACATTTACACTCAAGATGAAATTTGTACTTTTAAGAGGATTGGGAAGAGAAAGCCGCCACTGGGGTCACTTCACCGACAATTTGAGAGAAAAATTTCCGCATGCGCAAATTGAGTTGTTGGATTTTCCCGGCAGCGGAAAGCACGACGATCGGACAGCTCCTTTATCCGTCACGTCCATGACTGATTTTTTAAGAAAAAATTGCATTAAGGGAAAACAAAAGCGTGTCTTAATCGGTGTATCTTTAGGCGCAATGGTCGCACTGGATTGGATTACCAGATACCCAAATGACTTCGTAGGGTGCGTACTCATCAACGGAAGTGCGTCGAATCTTTCTCCTATATTTGAAAGGTTGCGTCCCCAATCACTTGCCATGTTTGCTAAGTTTCTGCTTTCTAAAACTCCAATCGAAAAAGAGAAAAATATTCTCAGTCTGACGGTGAATTCAAAATCCATGAGAAAAAAACTTCTTCCCCTGTGGACAAAAGTACACAAAGAAAAAAAAATGAAACCCGCTAACTCCTTCTTCCAACTTATCGCAGCTTCTCGCTTTAAACTTTCTGAAAAACCCAGCGTGCCTTGTCTCGTACTGACTAGCCGCAAAGATAAAATGGTGAATAAACGCTGTAGTGAAAAAATTTCTCGTTTTCTAGAAGCCCCTCTTAAGTACCACCCAACCGCTGGCCATGAGCTTGCTTGTGAGGATGGCCAGTGGGTTTCCAAGGAAATTGAAAGTTGGATGAGCCAAAATATATTTTAAAATCAATAACTTATGCAATAATCAAAAATACTAAGACCTAAATTGACGCGTGCCTCTTAAACGTGTTACTTGCCCTCGTACAACTTAATTTTATTGGAGGATGGATGAAGGTTCTGAATAGTGTTCTTGGTCTACTCTTAGTAACGCAGCTTTTCGCGAGCGGCAAACCACTTGCCCAAGGAGAGCACATTGACTGCCTCTCCTACGGTCGCGACTTGCCAGTGAACAACAGACAAGTACTCCACTGGAAACGCACCACCTCTAACCAATTCCAAGAACGCGGTCATGTAAAAGGCCCCATCACAGAAGTGTACTCAGATAAAAATGGACATGCCCACTTTCAAATCCGTCTGGGTAACCAGGCAGACGACACTCTTGAAGTAATCTACAACGAAGATTTCGGTGCTTTACCTGATTTAAAAGAAGAATCTGAAGTTGAAGCTTGTGGTGACTACATCACATCCGTTGCAAAATCAGGTCCCTACCCACCATCACCAGACGGTGGAATCATCCACTGGGTGCATATGAATCCTAAAAATGTCGGACACCCATCCGGATTTTTAATCATCGATAATGTCTTGTATGGAATGGATTCAGAAAACGCTGGACCAAAGCCTTACAATAAGCCAAGAAACCCAAGAAATCCTCGCTAAACAAATTAAGAAATTAATTTGGCGATTGAATAAGCGGCAAAAGCAGCAATGCTGCCGACTGCCAGCGTTTGAAATGCGCTTTTCAATGGCTTTGCGACGGTGAATTTGCCCTTAAAATAACCGAAAAGAAAGAGCGCGACTCCCGTAGAGATACAGGAGAAAAGAAGGGCTTGTTCCGTCGAATGCGCAAAAAAATACGGCGCTAACGGAATGATTCCCCCAGCGATGTAAGAAGAAGCGATTGTTATTGCGCTATTTCTTGCGCGTTTTTCGTCTGGGCGTTCGATGCCCAGTTCAAACTTCATCATAAAATCGATCCATTTATCTTTGTCTTTTCGAATAGCGCTCACTACCAAGTCTACCGATTTATTATCCAGTCCGTAGCTTCTGAAAATATCGGCTACCTCTTGCGCTTCCACTTCTGGGATTTCATCCGTCTCACGCGCTTCCTTCGCACGCTCGGTGATAAAGTGTTCCATGTCCGTGCGGGCCGCAAGATACCCACCCAGCCCCATTGCAATGGCGCCAGCCGCGATTTCTGCAAAGCCTGCTGTCAAAACGATGCGGTTTAAATCTACAGCGCCCGATAACCCTGCTGCTAAAGCAAAGGGTACGGTAAGTCCGTCAGACATGCCGATGACAATGTCTCGTACTGTTTCTGTAGAATTAAAGTGTTTTTCGGTATGGTTATGAATCATAAAAGTTCAGTTCAATAGTGAAAGAATATCTGAAAGTGATTGTTTTGTCTTGATCTCATCAAACCAGGAAATATTTTTGGAAAGAGAGGCAAATTTAATCCATTGCTTGATTCGCCCGGTAGTATTCACGTTTGTGGGCTTATATTTCTCAAGCCAATACACATAATCATCGAGGAGCGGCTTCCAATCGCTTTTGGTATCCAAAGAAAGTCCCGATGCGGCTTTTTGATTTTTTATCCCGAGTATATTTGCTATTTCTAAAATTAAGTTGATATTGCCCAGCGCCCCACGTCCCACCATGTAATGTTCACACTTTGTTATCTTTTGGCAGACGAGAAAATCTTCTGCGGTTCGAATATCGCCGTTAGCGACAACGGGAATCGTTGCCGTTTTATTTACTTCACCGATGATTTCCCAAAACACAGGGGGTCGGTACGCTTGCATACGAGTACGCGCATGCAGAGTCATCCAAGATGCTCCGGCTTCTTCCACTTTTTTTGCATTCACAAAGATATCTTTGGGATCTTCCCAGCCTAATCTTAACTTAGCAGAAACTGGAATTTCACTTGGGACACCGTCTCTCACCGTTTTTATAATTTCGTACAACCGGCAGGGGTGTTTAAGAAGAGTGGCTCCCCCATCATGGCGATTCACAGTAGGAGCCGGACAGCCAAAATTTAAATCTATTGCCTTAAAACCCAACTCGACTGCAAATTGCGCCGACTCTTTCAGCTTGATAGGATCCCCTCCCAGAAGCTGTACTTGGACTGGTACCCCAAATGCTGTATTTCCCCCCTCCTCCAGTTCCGGTACATGGCGGGTAAATACACGGCGAGGTGGAACCAAATCAGTCACTCGAATAAATTCCGACACACAATATTGAAAGGGCTGAAAGCGCGTTAGTACTGCACGCATTGCCGCATCCGTCACCCCTTCCATGGGTGCTAGGACAACTGCGGGACTGCCTTTTTTAAGTCGAGGGAACATTAAGTATAGTCCTATCACAGGACTTTCTTTTAAGACAAAAAACCTGTAAAAATCTCGTATGTTTGATCCTAATTCAGCCAGTGTTCCAGGTTCCGGTATTTTTGGTTTACCTTATCAGTATGAGGAGTCGAGTCTCATTTATTTACCCGTACCTTGGGAAGCGACCACATCCTACCGCACAGGCACGGCAAAAGGGCCATCTGCGATCTTTGAAGCGAGCCACCAGGTAGATCTCTTTCATGCACTTGTGAATAAACCCTATGAAGCAGGTTTGTTTTTCCAAAAAGAATCCAAACTAATCCGAGAACTAAACAAGAAATCACGTTTAAAAGCGGAAAAAATCATTGCAGTCGGCGGCAAGACCACTTCTAAGAGTTTGAAAAAAGATTTAGACGACGTAAATTCTGCCTCTAAAAGTGTGAACGAATTTGTTTTTGAAGAAACAAAAAAGATTCTTAAATCAAAAAAAATTCCTGCTATTGTCGGTGGGGATCACTCCGTACCATTTGGTGCCATCCGAGCCATGGCAGAGTCGACAAAGTTCGGGATTTTGCATTTTGATGCACACTCGGACACGCGAAATGCTTTTGAAGGGTTTCAGCACTCTCATGCTTCCATCATGCACAATGTGCTGACACAAATCCCTAAAGTGGAAAAGCTAGTACAAGTGGGAATCAGGGATTTTTGCGAAGAAGAAGTTCTCTTCTGTGCCTCTCAAAAAAGGCGCGTAAAAATATTTTACGATCAGTACCTGGCACAACAAAAGTTTGAAGGAATTAGTTGGAGCAAAACAGTCAGTGAAATTATCTCTGAGCTGCCCGAAAATGTCTGGATTTCTTTTGATATCGACGGACTCGATCCCAAATACTGCCCTAACACCGGAACCCCAGTACCAGGAGGCATGGAATTTAACGAAGTAGTGTATTTGTTCCAGCAACTCGTACTTTCCAAACGCAAAATTGTCGGATTCGATTTAAACGAAGTAGCACCTTCCAAGTCTGACGAATGGGATGCAAACGTAGGGGCACGCCTACTCTACCAACTCACAGCCTGGACATTGGCAAGCCAAGGCAAATGCAAACTGAATTAAATTTTCTAGGCAAGTGGTCCTAACTCCCCGCAATCTAAGAACCGATTTATAGTGTAAAAAAAAACGGCAGGAGCTTTAAAAGCACCTGCCGTTTAATTATTTAATAACTAAAAGATTAGCGTCTTTTTACGCCACCGCTGACTACAAGAGCGTAATCGGCATCCAAGACGTCTTTTGTTTCCAGATGTCCGTCTTGGTTCACTTCTGCAGCTATGACTTCTACTGTCCATTTGCCGGCAGCAGGGTTTTGCACAAAAACGTTTTCTACTGTGTCTAGCGTATTTGGTTCGCCACCCGGAGCAGAATAGTTTTTAGCCAGTAGCCCATTATTCCCCCAGTAAGATACTTTACCTGTGGGATCCGTGACTTTAAGATCCAGGTTGTTCACGCGAGCCACTTTAGAAGAAGGGCTGCCTGGAGGATCTGCGAAAATCATGGTGGCCTTTAGTTCTGGAGAACCAGCTGCCACTTCTACCGTGTAAGATTTCGATTCTTTTGCTTTGAGAACATCGTCTTCGTTTACAACGAGAATATTGTCTTTTTGATCGTAAATAGCTTTCAAGTTAGGAAATCCCCATCCCTGATGGACACGAGTGCGATCGTCTGTTTCCCCATCAAACGAATACTGTTTCGCAAGGTTGATGAGTAAAGCTTTTACAGTAGTAAAGTGCGGACGGTTCTTGAATCTGTCAGCCACCGGAGCATCCAGCTTGTTGCCAAATATTCCATCAGTCCACATTTCGATAGTTAAACCGACGTGGCCTGCCAAAATAGGCGTTGCGCCAGAAGTTCCACCGAAGTTCTCTGTGTACCCTTTGCCCATGGTGGTTGTGAAAATTTTATCAAAAAAGGCACAGAGATCAGGTTTGATGCGTCCGTCACTTGCAGGACCGATGCTACCGCTACCATCCCATTTGTCATCTGTCGGATCTGCATTGTCATAATGGTAAAGAGCTCCGATAGAGATAATATTTTTTGCCCAAGCCTGAGGACGGGACAGTTTCGTACCTGTGTTGCTCTGACTTTGGGTAATGGGAATATCCAGATTGAAAATCAAGTCATCCATTTCCAAAGAGCGGGAATCGTATTCTTCTGTCGTCGCATACCCCCAAGAAGCGGTTTGAAACATGATCTGTTTTTCTTTGATCAATTTTTCTACGAGATTGTAACGGCTTTTTGCTTCTTTGTTACCGGCAGGAGTACTGTACACATAGTCATAGCTTGTAAAGAAACCTTGAGCATTCGGCAAAAGTCCTCGCGCTTTCTTGTTTATCAAGCCGCTACCAAAGACAATTCCGTAAGTTTGGTGTCCGTGGCTTGAGGAAGTAGCATCTTCCACGGCAATAGGAGCTTTGCGAAACGCAGTTTCAGCAAACTCTGGGTGATCCGGCTCAATGCCTTCCATGACATGGCCTCGAATTCCAATACCGGTATATTTGTTTGGCACATCCAAACGCAGATCTGTTAAAAAGTTTGCACCACCTTGTTCGCGTGCATTATCGACGTCCTCTTCAATTTTTGTAGAAGGGTCAATCCAGAGAACTTCTGATGCTGTAGCAAGCTTATCCAGTTGTGCAGTCGACAACTCTGCTTCAACAAGAATACCGCCATCATTGGAAGCGACAACCTTACCGCCCACTTTTTTGATTTGTTCTTTTAATGAATTTCTTTCTGCTTTATCCGAAAGCACAACGTTATACCGTTGTGGTTTTTGGTTTACCGAATCAGTGACAATGCTTTGGCGGAGGGAATCGGCCAATTTAAAGTCTGCAGAATAACTGCCCGACCAACGGACAAAACTTAAGTGGTTCGCTTTTTCAATAGCGCTCGCTGTCGCTTTTACCAAGTGAGCTTGATTAGGAATGTACTGGCGGACTTGAATGCCCAGTTCTTTTAACTTTTCTACCATTTCGTTTGTTACAGGCTGTTTGTATTGCAAAATGAAAAGAGCGGGTTCGTTTGAGTCCGTTTTTTCAATCGCCAAATGGCTGCTGAAGGTCTTGTCTTTAAGCGGATCAAAAGATTTTGTTTTCAGTTGAAGTTCGACGCTGTTTGCAGCGAATAAACTGATTGGAAGCAACAACCCAAGTAGCGTGGATAGCATTCTAATTTTCATTCAATTCCCCCTCATGTTTCTCACTCTGTTATATGCCCACTTATTCTGCCTATTCAACGGCCTACATTAGAATTTGTAACAACCGTCAACGGTTGCCCTCAGAAATAACGCTATGTGTTTAATTTTAAAAGCTTTTCAAACAAACTGAGCGGGGGGGTAAATAGAATGAAAAAGGGATAGTTTTTGGCAGCTTTTACAAGGAATTTCGCAAAGAACTTTTGGATACATTCTCCGCTCCAAAATGACCATATGTGAATTCCCGTGACTCGACGATAATTTATCTTAAAATTATCTCTATCCGGGGGGATAAACAACATGCGTATTACATCATTGATTCTGGCCTTCTTCTTTGTCACATCTGCTTTTGGACTTCCAAAGGCACTCGAGGTGCCTGAGTCAGTCAGGCAAAAATATTCTCGGCTTTACCAACTGCCCGTCGAATCGCAGCCGGACGGAAGTAAAACATTTCACGAAGCGCATCTGTTTCACAGAAAAGGGATTAATGTCTTATCGTTAAAGGGTGACCGCTTTGAAATGGCTTTTCAACATGGAAGACTACTGAGAGAAGAAATCAAACAAGGCTCCGTTCCCCAGGCAGCCCAGATGCTCGAAAAGGCCGCAAGCACTTCTCTTCCCAATTTGCCTGTTGTCACTGAGTGGCTCATCCAAAGGCTCTACGAATTTGTACCCGACCGTATGATCTCCAAAATGCAAAGAGACTACCCACACATTTTTTCTGACCTCGCAAGCGATGCGTGGGGATTGTCCGAAGCAAGTGGCCTGACATCTGCACAGGTAAGCTATGGGATGCTGGGCCCCGAATCTGTAATGGTACTTTTTGGTACGCTCGCAGAAAACCCACTGCCGTTTTCCACACTTCCCAATTCCAATGCCTGTAGCGCATTTGCAGCATGGGGAGACAAAACAGCATCGAAAGAACTCATCATCGGAAGAAATACCGACTATGCACTGAATGGTTTTTACGACAAATACCCCACTGCAATCTACTTTAACCCCACTAACGGAGATCAGCGTTACATGACGCTCGGTTCGGCCGGCATCCATATCTCTGGAGTTTTGGGGTACAACGAATCCGGAATTTATCTGGGCGTGCATTTGATACCGACATTGGACGTCTCGGCAGATTCCATTCCCGCATTTGTTCTCGGACAAGACGTTTTAAGAAAAGCAAAATCTTTTGAAGAAGCGATTCAAATGATGACTAAGATGCGATCTGGATCTGGTTGGACTTTTATGGTTGCCAGTACAAAAGAAAATAGAATTGCCAGTGTCGAGTTTTCTCATAACCATGTTGCTGTACGCGAATCCAAAGGCAATTTCCATGTACAGACAAACCACTATTTAACACCTGAACTTTCGAAGCAGTACTACCAGGTCAACAATGCTGTCGTTACTGACACCCATTCGCGCCTGAACCGCATGCAGGAAGTTTTGGAAGCAACACCAATGTTAGACATTCAAAAAGCGACTCGCATTTTAGCAGACAAAACAGATTCCCTTCACCATAAGGTGCGTGGCGTGGGTAATACAGTGAGCGTACACACCACAATGACAAGCACTGTGATTGATGCTGCCAAAGGCAAAATCTTCATGGCGAACGGAAGAGCACCCGTTTCTCAAAACGACTATGTGGAACTTCCCCTTCCCCAGGATTTTAATGATTCCACTTTTGCGACCGATGACATCGAAATAATCGGTGGAAAAAATTATGCTGTTCAATTTCCAGAAAAGGCCAATGCAGAACAAAAATTCATTGAAGCGAAAATTGCCTTTGAAACGGACGTAAATACTTTGAAAGCAGAAAAGCTGATGAAGCAAGTGGTTGAAATTGACAATACAAACCCGCATTATTTTTTCACTCTTGCTGTGTTTCAAATGAAAAATGGAATGCTCGATCAAGCATCCGCATCCCTTGAAAAAGTAACCCAGCTGTATGACGAGCACTTAAAACTTGTTGCTCACTTTTACTTAGGCAGAATCCACGCAAGCCGAATGCAAAAAATGGATGCTTTAAAACACTTCAGCGAAGTGCTTACTCACAGTACGCTTCAGTCTGAAAAGAAGCTCTATGAAGCAACGGATGAAATCGCCAAAAAGGTAAAACTATTCGGATTTCATGTGTTTTCGCCTCAAAAAATTGCCTTCCTCATGCAAGAGGGAGATTGTGTTGGCTATCAATAATCGATTTGTGTTATTTATAAGGCATGAAACTGCCGCCCATTGAATTATTAAGAGACACACACACCTTTCCGGGTACTTATACGTTTAAAGTAATAGGCGAACCAGATCCTTTTTTCCCAAGCCGTGTAGTGTCTGTGATTCAAGAAGAACTCAAGTTTGAGCAAGAACCTTGTCATACAGTCAGAAAATCTGAAACCGGAAAGCACCAGTCAGTCACCTTGGAGCTGATGCTGCAAACAGCTGAAGACGTGCATGTCGTTTACAAAAAGCTTTTGGATTTGCCGGGAGTTTTGCTTCTTCTTTAAAAGTAAATCCAGGTGACGCCTGGGTTATTCTCATCCAAATGAAAATGCGATACCACACTTTGCGATTTTAGATACTTGTGGATTGCCTGGAGCAATGCCCCTGTCCCCACTCCATGTAAAATACTGACTCGTTCATAGTCTGCAATAATGGCGCGATCGACGAGTTTTTGGACGAGAGGCAATGCTTCGTCCACTCTTAGGCCATGAAGATCGATATTTTCAGAGGCTCTTTCTCCATCGTCTAGTTTTGGAGGAGAAAATTTAGGGACAAGTGAATCACGTTTTTTCTGCCATTTACTCTCTAGCGCTGCTTCGATGTCTTTCTCTTTGCATTTCAATTTCCACCCGCCAGCATCGACAAGGATTTCATCTCCGTGCAAAGACACTACTACTGCTTCTTTTCCTGTGCGTTTTAATCTTACTTTGTCACCGGGTTTGAACATGCTAGGGCATCTTGCCTTAAGAAATCTAAAAAGTAAAAAGCCCGCTCATAGGAATGAGCAGGCTTTTTTAAATTCAGTTAGCTGTAAATTTTTTCAGTCAGACTGGCCCTTCAACGTGATAGTTCCACGAGCGCCTTCATCCACTGAATTCAACTTCACAAAACCATTGCCATCAGGAGCGGGTACCGTGGGTGACTCGTCATTGGGAGCCTTGGTGATGCCTGAAACCGTTGGGGGAGGAACTGTCGGCACAAGTGCTGCTCCGGGCGTTGAAGCGTCGCTTGAAGCGCCACCGCCGCCGCCGTTACAGGCTACGAATGTCGATGCTACTATCCCCAAAACTAATGATAAAAATCTTTTGCTACACATACGTCCTACCTCGTTAAATATTACACGCCTAGTTAAGGTGTGGTTCACTATGTAAGTAGTATACGGAATATTTGCCCCTAAATTCCAGAGACATGTTTTTCATAATTGTAACTGCACGATTTTCCTCAACAGTTCAAGCACACTTACACAAATAAGGAGAGTTTTTCATATTTGACAAAGTAGCGAAACAAGGCGAAATCATTAGGCCAGCTCATGGAAGAAAAAGTAATAAACAAAGAACATGTGAACTTTATCCCGGTCTCTACAAGCCTGAACTGGGACGAGTACTTCATGCTACAAGCGATGCTTGCCAGTTACAAAAGCAAGGATCCGAATACGAAGGTGGGCTGCGTTTTTGTGGACAAGTACAACCACCAACTCACCATGGGTTATAACGGTGCCATTGCTGGCATAGATGAAAGCCAGATGCCTTGGGGAAATGATCGTAGCGTTCCTTTAGAATTTCAAAAGTACGGGTATGTGATTCACAGTGAAGCGAATGCGATTTCACACCGTCAGGGTAGCCTTGAAGGCGCTCGCGGTTACGTCACACTATTTCCCTGCAATGAATGCGCAAAGCTTATTGCGGCTCAACGCGTTTCTGAAATCATTTACCTTTCTGATAAATATAAAGATCTTCCAGAAAATAGAATATCCAAACGCATTTTTGATTTATCAGGGATCACTTACCGACAATTAAAGATATCTCCCGAAATCACCAGCGGACTTCATTCTTATCTTTTAAAAATGCTGCAGGAAACCTGATTGGAAACTTTAGCAAGTGTTGATATCTCTTCCATTCGCCGTGGCGTTTCTCCAGAAATTCTGTTGACCCACATTAGAAATACGGCGCCTTATCTTCTGGGCGATGAGCCCTATTCTTTAGCAAAAGCACGTTGTTTTAAGATTTTGCAAGACATTGAAAAGAGCGAAGACAAATCGCAAGATCACGCCCGCTACTATGAGATGTGCGTGAGTGCACATTTTGCAACCGTTGCCACCTTTGTTCCAACAGATGTGGACAACCAGATTCGATTTAAACTCTGGCACCCGACATTGGATGCAAAAACAATTGAAGAGATGGTACTGACTGTAGAAGAAAGCCTTCACTGGGATGTGCTCCCTGTCACAACCCGCTTTGTTGTTTCTCCTGAAAGAGGAGACATTATCAGCGGCCACCATGGAGAGTGGTTTAGTATAGCTGCAGGTGCTTATGGTGCTACCCGCAAACGTGATCCCCGTAGAGCAAAAGATATTTTGCAAAAAATAATTTGTGAAATCGAACGCGAGGGAAGAATTTTATCTGAACTCGCCGATGCTCAAGACGGAAAAGGAGTGCTTTGTGCCTCCATGCTCATCGCGCACAATTTAGGTGATTTGAATCGAGTGATTGAGATGTGGGGAATCGTAGATGAAGATCCACTTTTTATTGCCGCAGCCCGCACTTCCGACAAAAATTATTTAAGTAATGTATTTCACATTTCAGCTGAACTGAATCGACTTTACATGGCCAACGAAAACCACAGGCATTTTACTTTGCGTGCGCCAAAAGCACTTCGCAAAAGTCCGAAACTTCTTTTGCCCTTAGGCCCTTACTTTGACGACTGGGGAAGAACTCTGGTTCGGTCGGAAGAACTGACTGACGTCGAATTGGGGATTGTGGCGGAAGCGCTCATTGATGGATGGGTAAAAATGCCTGAAACTTTTGGGTATGCACGAGCGATTGCGGGAATTGAAGATGCACTTGGTGGCCCCAGAGAACTTGGTAAACTTTTGCCTTCGCGACTTGCGAAACAAATGCAAACGGGGAAAATGCGTACGATTATTTCGCAGCCGCAAGCCAAGTTTGAGGGACAGTGGAACAATATCGCCCTCAAATGGCTTCGCGCAAACCGCGTCTTCCACTAAGTATTAATCTGTAAAAATAGTAAGTTTTTTATATTGAGAAGAACGGCCGGAGCAGCAGTCCTATGAGAGTGGGAACGCTCCAACCCCGAAGTCGCGTCCCACTCTCATAGGACTGCTCCCCCGACCTTTTTGCCACACTCAAATTTTTTTAAACCATTTTAATGTATTAAGACCAAGCTGAAGATGGTTTGGTGGACTTTCAGGTGATCTACAGACATAAAAAAGTTTAATAGATCAATATATGTAGGAAATAGTTTTTTTAGTATTTCGATTGAGGCAATAAGGTAGCAATGGGTGTATGTGTGGTAGGGGAATGCGACTTTGGGGTTGGAGCACTTCCCCTGCCACACATACACCCACTGCTGCCGTTCTGAGAACACTACAGAACATAAATTCAACTACTTGTTACTGTGTTTAATATTTGTTTAGGTGTTTTGCGTGGAAGTTGATGTGGTCTTCCATGAATGTGGAGATAAAATAGTAACTGTGATCGTAACCATCTTGGTACCGAAATTGGTACTCACAACCGGACTTCTTTAATTCTTGTTCAAGCACTTCTGGCATCAATTGATCTTTTAGAAATTGGTCGGTCGTCCCTTGATCCACAAGAATTGGAGGCAATTTTTTCGTACGTCCGACGAGCAATGAGGCATCGTAGTTTTCCCAATTCGTTTTGTTATTTCCCAAATACTGCGAAAAAGCCTTTTGTCCCCAAGGACAACGAGTAGGAGCAGCAATCGGAGCGAATGCAGAAATACTTTTATACTGACCTGTTTCACGTAAACCGATTACCAAAGCGCCATGCCCTCCCATGGAATGGCCAAAGATGCTTTTCGATTCTTTATCGACATTAAAATTTTGTTCGATAAGTTTTGGAAGTTCGCAAGCGACATAATCGTACATGCGGTAATGCGGTAGCCACTTTTCTTCCGTCGCATTTACGTAAAAACCTGCGCCCAGTCCGAGATCGTAGCTGTCCCCCTTTTGCACGCTTTCCCCGCGAGGACTTGTGTCACAGGCAACTAAAAGCAAACCATGCTTTTCGCTAAAACGCTGCGCTCCGGCTTTTACCGTAAAATTTTCTTCTGTGCAGGTAAGTCCAGACAGCCAGTACAGTACTGGCACACGGCTTGTCAGTGCTTTAGTGGGTGAATAAACACTCAGTCTCATCGTACACTGTGTGCTCTCACTTAAGTGCGAGTAAACGCCTTGAGTTCCCCCAAACATTTTTGCTTTGGAAATCGTAGTCAACATCAGTATAGAACCACTGATCGGATACTTTTGCCCTGTTTCATTAAATCAAATGCTTTATTGATCTCTTTATGAGGCATTGTGTGTGTAATCATTTCATCTACTTTGATTTCACCCTTTAAATATCTATCAACGATAGACGGAAGTTCACTTCTTCCTTTCACGCCTCCGAAGGCTGTGCCTTTCCAGGTGCGACCTGTGACTAACTGAAAGGGACGTGTAGTAATTTCTTGTCCACTTCCTGCAACACCGATAATGACAGATTCTCCCCAACCTTTATGACAACATTCCAGAGCAGAGCGCATGAGATTTACATTACCGACACACTCAAAAGAATAATCCACTCCTCCGTCAGTCATATCGACTAGTACATGTTGTATCGGTAGATCATATTTTTTCGGGTTTACAAATTCAGTAGCACCCAATTGCTTGGCGAATTCTTCCTTGGACTCATTGATATCCACTGCAATTATGCGCGACGCTTTGGCAAGGACTGCTCCTTGAATCACAGATAATCCGATTCCTCCTAAACCAAATACAGCGACAGTGGATCCCGGACGCACTTTCGCCGTATTTAATACAGCACCGATTCCAGTGGTAATCCCACACCCTAATAAACAAACTTTATCCAATGGCGCATTTTTATTGATCTTCGCAACGGAAATTTCGGGCATGACCGAATACTCTGAAAAAGTAGAAGTACCCATGTAATGAAACAACGACTTACCATTTTTGGAAAAACGCGAGGTTCCATCCGGCATGACACCACGGCCTTGAGTCAAACGAATACTTTGGCAAAGATTGGTTCTTCCAGACTTACAAAATTTGCATTCACCGCATTCAGGGATGTAGAGAGGAATGACATGATCTCCCACGGCTACGGATTTTACGCCGGCACCCACTTCTACGACTACTCCTGCGCCTTCGTGGCCTAAGATGCTTGGAAAAATTCCTTCGGGATCGTCGCCAGAAAGAGTGAATGCATCTGTATGGCAAACGCCACTTGCAGTCATCTTGACCATGACTTCTCCTGCTTTGGGAGAAGCAACTTCGATTTCTTCAATTTCCAGTGGTTGCCCTTTTGCCCAGGCGACGGCAGCGATAGATTTCATGCTTGAAGATT
>CAYNEF010000048.1:0-29087 GCA_964396165.1 uncultured Pseudobdellovibrionaceae bacterium | reverse complement strand
ATTTAAAAAGGCGAGAACATCTGGATTTGCTTCAGAGCGTAAATATTGCAGATCCGTCTTATCTGGTGTTTTTACAGAGGCCTCGCTCTTAAACGTAATCTCTTTGATTATTTTTTCTTTTAAATTAATCCCACAATCTTGACCTGCTACAAAAAGAAGTTCGATGGCTTTTGCTTTCACAGCTAGTTTCCACGGATTCTGATCTCTTGTTGAACCATAATATTGATCCGCACCAAACTTTATTTTGTCCCAATTATCGGCATAATGTCTGACCAGGCGACAGCGTACACTACATGCATCGGCATTGGACTCGTGAGTTTGCTTCACAGCTACTTCTCGCTCCAAAATATCTTTACTGAGCTTAGGCAGCGCTTTTCTAATTGCCGTACGTGACGCATCTTTATCCGTACTCGGATCGAGTAAAAGCGTTGCCACTTTATTTGTAAATTCCTTCGTGACAGTTTCTGGGTGTTTTTCTAAAAATGCTTTTAAAACCTCTGCATTTTCGTATAAAGCGCGTCTATCGTAATCAATATCATCCGTTTTTGCTGCGTCGAAAGGCAGGCTCATTTGCATTTCGTTTAATAGAATAAAGGGTAATTTAGGCGAATTGCTCTCTTTCAACATATCGAGAATAAGCTTCTTTGTTTTTAGCCCTAACCCTCCCATTAAAATTCTTTCCGCCAGCGCTTCTGATAATTTTGAATCTGTTTGAAGTTTCTCTCTTACCGCTTTTAACCCATCTTCATTCGCTAGCTCATAGAGCAATACATCCAGCATCGGAACTTTATTTTTCTCCATATTACTTATCGTACTCACAAAGCCAGGCAAGTCTCGTTGAAGCCAGAGGCTTAATAAGTTGTTAGGAGATTGTTTTAAAGTTCGGTGCGTGACTAAATAATTAATAAGGGAATCATCTGAATTTAAAATATCGAAGTAACGGCTCTTATCAAAGCCTGGCTCCTCACGCATCAGTTCCAGTGCAAAAAACTGTTCCGCTGGTTCTTTTCGCAGCATTAACTCTTTCATTAAAGGTTTTACTAGCTCAGCATTCAAATTGAGAAGCGTATGGTAAACAATTTCACGCCTTGTCGGTTCATTTTCCTTATCCAAAACGACTTGTTTTAAAAATGCTATTTGCGCATCCGATAATTTGACTTCACCAGCCGCTAAAAGACCTAGAAAAGGTGCTAAGAAAGAGGCGTTTTTGTCTTCAAGCGTATCAGCCGAATTTTGGGGAACTTTGTAACTTCCTTTTTCCTTTAACGAGGCAAGAAGTTCAGAAACAGGGTAAGGTTTTTGATTCAATGCAGTTGTGACGATTTCTTCGTCTATCACACCGTTTTTTAAGAGAAGTGCTGCACTTTTAGGATTAATAACGTACTGATTATTGCCTGAGGAAGAGTAAAAACGCATTTGGTGCGCTATCTCTCTTGTTAAAGGCAAATATTTTTCGCCTGTTTCGAGAAGTTCTACGGATTTATCAAAGATGACTTTTTTAGATTCGAAAGGATAAGAGACAGCGGATTCCATCGCGACTTTTGTAAAGTGGCTTTCGACACTCATGTAGCGCGCCATTTCTTTTGCCATAAGAGGTGTAATGCCACCCCCACGTGAGAGAATCGATCCCAATAATATTTTCGAATTTTCGAGTGTGATTTCCTTCTCGGTAGCGAGATTTTTTTCGCTATAGTCGAGCCAAGCTGCCAATGCTTGTGCACGTGTTTCTTCTTTTGAGTCTTGAGAGAAGACTTTACCAATCAACTCATGTTCAAAAAATGTAAGCACTTCAATTTGATTTTTTCCAGCCAATGCGGCACTGAATTTGTCGGCCGTCCACATGCCTTCCGTGGCACGACACAATTGCAGTAAAATTAGGAAAAATTGAAAAAGCATGTGCAGCTTACAATCTGCAATGGGGGGGCCAGGGATGGGGGTTGGAAGGCGCTATAAAACGTTGTAATTACAGTGGTAAATAACCAGCGCGGTTACTCAATTATGTGCCTGTATACAACTTGTAGACGGTACGAAAAAGATTAGACGGTGGCGTGGAAAATCTGGTGGGCTCTTAAATCTATTATATGTATGAGGCTTCGATTGTTTGCGGCGACACTTCCGCGCTCTAGTTGATCATATAGATTAGCGATGGGGGTGACCTTCGCTTAAAAGCCCACCAGATTTTCCCGTCAGTCATTGCGAGCACGAAGTGCGCGGCAATCTCACTGAACAAGGATGTTTTTTCGCTCTTCTGTTTCTCGGTTTATATGGGACGGCCCCACTTGCTTCTAGGGCATTTAGATAGATGTAGGCTTTGACTCCATTAAAATCTTGTCCCCACTGCACAACGCGAGAGAAGACCCTTTCCGTCCAAAACTTCTTTATCTTCAAATTGGAATGCGCGATGATTTTCTTCGCTAGAATCCCCGCAAAGACTTTTAAAAAAGAAGCTATTTCTTCTCTGTCTTGCCCCTGGATGCAAAGATGCAGGTGATTTCTATTTATAGCTAATTTATACACTTTGATATGAAACTTTAAGGCATAGCTCTCAAGTCTAGTATTTATCAAAAGCTGAAAGCGTCTTAGAGATAGCTTTCCTACTGCTACATCGCTTCGCATTACTAGATGTAAAGGCTTTGAAAGGGTAATGGGTCTTTTGCCTTTTCTTTTTCCCTTTAAAAGACTTCCACCAAACTCTAGTGATGTTTTCTTATCTTTAAATAATAAGGCCTGTTTCATTCACTTTTGTCATAAAAAGAATATTCTCAAACACCAAGAGAAAAAATGGATTTAAATTTTGGCAATAATGCTTCTCTCATTTCATTTTGATCGCGGATCATTCGTTAAAAATGAGAAGCACGGGGCGCTCCAAATTGAATGGTAGAAAGTGCGTATAGAGCGAAGTTAAAAAGATAAATGAAAATGGTAATTCGGAAAGCCGTTAAAAACTCACAATGCTAGCGAAAAGCATCCTAGTTCAGTGAGATTGCCGCGGCCTTTGGCCTCGCAATGACTACGCAATGACTGCCCTGCCCCAAGTACAACTGCTCAATAGATGGCTGATTTCTTTCAGAATACGTCGCAATTTCCCGCACGCTGCGAGGCTTCAATCTTGCAGCCTTAAACGCTTACTTTACCCTATGAAAAAACGCCTCTTGCATATCGCTTGTCTTACACTGCTATTTTCTTTTTCCCATTCCTTTGCTCAAACCTGCAAAAGCATTCTTGGGCAATCGTTAAAGACACGTAAAGCGGATCTTCTCACTTCTCCCACTCGACATTTGCAAATGATTCAATACCGGGCACCCGTTCCTGTAGAAACGGTTCATAAACAGATGTTACCTATTCCCAAACCACCTTCCAAAAAACCTACCGTGGAATTAGTAAAAGTGGAGGAACTCGAAAGAACTTATTTTGCCCTATTTTCTGATACCGAAGTGATGAATCAAGCACTCGATCGGATCACACACTTTATCTGCGGCGCCGGCATCATCTCCAACCACAAATTAAGTTATCCGGATCCCACACTCGTGACCCAAGGACACGACATTCGTGGAAGTAGAATTCCCATTTTCCTAAAGCAGTACCAAGAAAGTCCCCATTATGTCTGGAATCCAAAAACTGCAAAAGAAAAAGAAACTAAGCAAGTCGAAAGTGATTTTTGGAACCACTTTATCCATCCTATGCTTGAGAAAAAACCGACTCTCTTTCTGATCGGTGCCTCACGTGACAGTGATCCCTACGGCACCCTTTCTCATGAATTAAAACACGCTCAATATGAGGAAAGTGATGAGATGCGCTGGGCGGTGCAAGACTATTGGTTTAACGTTATCACCGAAAAAGAAAGATGGCAGTTTACTAAATCCATCGCTAATTTTGGCTACGATCCATCGCAAATGGAATTACTCATCAATGAATTTCAAGCCTATACCATTGATAGAGTTCCCCCTGAAGGAAAAATGGGAGAATTAGCGAATAAGCACCGTGAAAAATTAAGAAAATTTTTGGCAGATCGTAATATCTACCCCCTCCTCCCTTAACTTCCACACAGGTACGGGCAAAAAACATTAGACGTCTTCTTTTTTAAGCACTATAAATACCAAAACCTTTAAGGAGAGCTCTACATGAAGCATATTGCACTTATTTCCGTACTTTTTCTCGCAACCCTTTCTTATGCTGACAAAGAAAAATCTGGCGGTTGGTCTGATATTAAATCAGGCACCATGCAAGTGATTCGCGGGGCATCTAAAGGGATTAAAAAAGCTGCTGATAAAGTAGATTCTAAAATCGAAGCAAATCAAAAAGAAGACGAAGCTGAAGAAAAAGCTGAGAGACAAGCTAAAAAGAAAAAATAACTATTTCTTTTTTACGAGTCTAAAATCCGCCATGATGGGCAAATGATCGGACAAGCGCGTCCAGGGTTTTCCCTTTAAACACGTAGCGGATTTTAGCTCCAATTTTCTGAAATAAATTCTATCAAGATTCAATAGCGGAAAGCGGCTTGGGAATGTACGTGCGTATTTTGCTTCCTGATTGAGAAAAACTTCATCTACGTGCAATTTGTCAGAGAATTCAACTGTAACTTTTTTACGCCAATCATTAAAATCCCCTGCGATGAGAAGCGGCGTCTTCGGATTTGCCACAAAGTTTACATAATTGCATAAACGATTTACCTGCAGCTCGCGTTCAAACTGCAAGAGACCCAAATGCGCGTTTAATACATGTATTTCGATAAAACCGTCTTCATAAGGCACTGCGATTCTACCGTGTACGACACCTCGTTTTTTAAATTTACCGACGGTGATATTTTCATGCTTTAATTCTACAAAAGGGTATTTGGAAAGAATGGCATTTCCATGGTGGTGTTTTGAAAAAATCACATTTTTAAAAAAAGCGGAGTGCGGCCACATTTCATCGGCAAGAGCTTCCAACTGGCCACTCATTTGCTCAGGCCACAGCTTTGATTTTTTGCGGTACTCTGATCCCGCTACTTCCTGCAAAAAAACAAGATCGGGCTTTAAAGAAAGCAGAGCTTTTTTCAGCATGCTGAGTTCTTCGCCGCTGCGCTTTACCGTAATGCCCTGGTGGATATTATATGTAACTACTCTTAAGTTCAGCATAGCTTATAGACTATTATATATCCTTGAGTACTCTTTGACACCCGCATCGAGTGAGAAATATTTCTTGGAGGTCTCTACACACCGCTCAGCTAATTGCGCGTCTTGAGAAAGAGTAAACCACTCTTCGACAGCCTTTACCACTTCTTGCTCTTCAAAAGAGTTTGTCACGACACCCACTCGGTTTTCACGGATAATCTTTCCGGAATCACCGACAAAGTCATTGGTGATAACAGATTTTCCACACCCTAAAATCTCTGCCAATTTCGTTGGCGCACTTGCCTGTTTAGAGAAACTGGCTCGAATAAAATACACGTTCACATCCATCTGGTTTAACCAGTACGGCATCTCATCGGACGGACTAGACAATAAAATATAGTCTTCTTTTTCAAATCCGAAGTCTTTTAAATGTGTTTGTATTTTCTCATGCTCCCCTTTATTGAGAACGAGTAGCAGTGGTCTATTGTATTTCGGATTATTTTTAAAAGCTTGAAACGCCCGCAGAGTCGTTGGAAAGTCATACCAAAGCCCGACACTCCCGCTGTAACCTACGATAAAACGATCCCCAAACTTACGCTCCTGCTTTTCGGGATGAAAGCGAACGAGATCAGCACAAGTCGGTATCACATCGATGAAGTTTTTTCTTTCTTTTAAGTAGTCAAATCCCTCAATCACTTCTCTTCCCTTATAAGTCAGAGAAACAACCCGATCCGCATCTCGAAAAAATCGGTGTTCAAAATTCTTTGCTATCGAATAAATACGGCTTTCTTTACGCCATAAACCACCTTCGATACGTTCGTCTGCCCAAAACCCTCGCATATCAAAAAGCAATGGCACTCTAAAAACTTTTTTTATCGTCCACCCCATTACCCCGGCAACATAGCTACGCACATGCACTATATTGATACGACAAAACAGAACGAAAAAGGCAGCGCAAATGATCCCCTGTAGAAGGTCAAAAAATGTCGCAGGGATAGTAGGCGTCTTGTGATAGGTCAGAGGAAGCCAGACGATTCCACAATCGCGCGCTTTTTTCTTTAGTTCGAGATAGTTTTCAGTCTTCTTTAATTCTTTTTTCTCAAAACTAATCAGATAAATAGAATGTTCTTTTACAAGATTCTCTAAATAACGAAATACTTGGGAATAGCCCAAGGGATCTGTAATTCCGTCATAGGTAATATAAAGAACTTTTTTCATTAGTCTTGAAACCGAAACCGCAACAACGTCCAAACGGCAGTTAAGCCGTCAGAGAACTTGATCTTCTTCCCCTCTTCTACACTACGAGGGACATAACTGATAGGAACTTCGACGATACTATAGCCATTTTTGATGAGCTTGGCGGTAAGTTCATGGTCTGTTTCAAATCCAGCAGTCTTTACAAACTGCTTTTTTAAAAAATCGGTGGGATAGATTTTATACGCCGTAAGCGTATCGGTTAAAAATTGGCCATAGAGTAAAAAAGTCCACACTGATAATAATATCCCAGCGAGATACGGGCCTACTGACTGTTTGGGGTGTTTCCCTGGGGTTAAAAGTTTGCGCTGTTTTTCGTACTGCCCTAACGTACGGCTTCCATAAATAGCCACTTGCGTGCGCCCGCTCAGTTCTTTCAGCATTTTGATGTAATCACGGGGATCATATTCCAAATCCGCATCTTGCACTAAAACAAAATCCCCGCTTGCTTCCTGAATCCCGCGTTGTACGGCTTTGCCTTTTCCCTGGTTGGGAACTTGTTTGAAACATTTTACGTTCGCAAATTCCGAAGCAATGGCAAATGTTCTATCAGAGGATCCGTCATCTACGACAATTAATTCGCGGGCAAAGCCACTTTCCTCAATGGGAACTTCAGAGATTTTTTTTAATAATGCCGCAATGTACTTTTCTTCATTGTAAGCAGGGATGACGATAGAAATCTTTTTCATGCTTGAGACCAGCGACAGCGGATGAGAGTCCACAGGGAACTTAAGCCGTCCCACAGAGTGGATTTCTTGCCTTCGTTTTTCTTTCTCGGGAAATACTCAACAGGCAGTTCCATGATAAATGTTTTTTTCTTGCCCAACTTTGCAATCATTTCCGTTTCTAGGTTCATGCCTTTGCTTTTTAAGTTAAGACTTCTTAACGTTCTTGCGTCAAAAGCCTTGATGCCCGTAAGGGGATCCGAAATAAAGCGGTTATAGAGAAACTGCGAAAGAATACTTAAAATAAAACCGCCGTATTTCCCCATCAGATAACCAAAATAGTTACCCCGGTATATTTCGCGAATCCGATCAGTATGATCCACGCACTTAATCACCCGGCTACCAAACACCACTTTAAATTCGTTCTGCGCAATTGCGAGAACTACTTTTGGCAAATCGCTTGCTGCATATTCCCCGTCAGAATGAAAGAAAACGATCACATTGCCCTGTGCTTTATCGATTCCGGCTCTTAAGGCTTCTCCCCTACCCGTCCCTTTAGGCATTTCGCAGATACGAATTGTGGATTCTTGTTTTGCATTTTCGAGCGTGCGATCAGTGGATCCGCCATCCACAAAAATAATTTCTTTCGATAGTCCAATGGATTGAAAATTGAGCAGCACTAAATCATGGAGTACTTTTCGGACCGTTCTCTCTTCATTTAATGCTGGCACGATAATAGAAACCATGTAAGGCAGTGCCTTTAAATTTGTCTGCACCTTCGCATTCGCAATCGCAAGTAATTCATCGACGACTTTACCGCCTAAATGCACACCAGGGTTGAGTTCCCAGTTAGAGGCAAGGCTATTGGAATCAACCGCAAGTTCTCTCGATGCACTGATATATTGCGTTTCTGCTTCGTCTTCCATCGTTTGGAAAAAACACTTTGTGATCAAGTCATTTGTGGTGACTGAGGCTGTTCGCTTACGGCTTAAGTAAAAACTTAATTTACTGGTTAAAGACTCTACCGTTTCTTTTTGGATTTCGTAATCTTTTCGAATATTGGCGACAAAGATTTTCTCAGCTTTTTTATTCGAGGCAATCGCCTCAGCTAATTTTTCCGTAAGATAAGAAGGGAAAAGCGATGAATGTTGCGTTCCCGGGCCATAAATAATGAGATCTGCCGACTGAATGGAACTTAACACCTCTGGGTTAGCGGGCAGTTTAGTTTCTAACTTTCTTAAAAACGCTATTTTTTCGGTAATACTCAAAGAAACGAGTTTTTCCTCGTCTGATTTGTCCAAATATTTTTCAAGAAGAAAGATTTCACGTACCGGCACTGCACTTTGCTCACCCACAAGTTCTGCTTCATTTCGAATATAACTTCCGTCTTCTTTTACCCCTGTCAAAACGCGGTTAGAGCCGTCTGTGACATTTAACACTTTTGTGTGAATCCCACAGAGTTCTGAAAAACGCTTTACAGCTTTATTAAAATCTTTATTTTCGGACAAATAACAACCGGTAAAAAGAATATTTCCTAACGAGCAATCCTGGTATTTCAAATCAAAACTTTGAGTTTTACGGTACTGCAAAAACAGACTGCAGAACGATTTTAACTCTAGCGCTTTTAATACAGACAAATTTAAAAAATGGGTTCGGATAGGTTCTAGTTGCGGTTGCTCACCTTGTGAGATGAGAAGTAAATCTTTTTCTGCCTGCTCATTCGTAATTTTTACGGGGAATCTAAATTCAATTAGTTCGTGTAAGGAAAGTGCTGCCAGTTGCTCTTTGTTTATCAGACGAGAGCAATTTTTTCTGACATCAGAGGGCCCAAGCATTCCTGGTACAAATCTGCGTAGCATTCCGGTTGAAAGTCCATCGTCGTAAGTATTTACAATCAACGTCAGCGCTATCTGGGGGTGCTTTGCCAACACTTCGATAATCGTACCGGCCCCTCGTCCACCGCAAAACAGCGCTACATTTAGTTTTTCAGTATGGTTCATCTTTTACTCAAGATTTGTTCTGCCCGCTTTGCATCCTCGGCTGTATTGACTCCCAGCGTTTCATCCGCCGACTCCAGACGCAGCGTCACAGCTTTATTTTGATTATCGTCGAAGAACGGCAGAAGGGGAAGAAGGTTATATTCTTTTGTATGAGAACCGATATTTTTTTTATCTGTTAGAACTTCAAAGAGCTTTTTCGTATCAAAACAAAATACTCCGCAGTCGTTCTCGCCTAAATTCTCGTTTACTTCGCCTTCCCGCTTTTGCCGCACTTTTAAAAGTTTGCCACTTGTATCCCTATCAAAACAAATATAGGGATTTTGCATGACAAAGGTCGGCAAACTAAGTGCTGCGTTGTTTCTTTCAAGAAGGCTCTGACAAATCGAAAGTGTTTTACTTTTTACTGTTACCTGATCGCCCCAGACCACAAGGACATGAGGGGTGCGAATAGAATCTTTTGCCGTTAAAATCGCATCGGCCATTCCTTTTGGCTCAAACTGCTCGACTAAAGTAACGAAACTTTCTTTGTTTAGCCTTTTTACTTCGTTCTCTATCGCCTGCTTTCCCTCTGGAGAAACGACGAGAACTACTTTTTCACACGTTTTTAAAAGTGTGGAGAGCATCCAGTCCAAAATACTTCTGCCCAAAATGGGATAGAGAGCTTTTGGTTTATCAAAATGCAGTCTTGTCCCCTTGCCTGCCATCGGTACAAGAGCAGTCCAATTCTTTTTATCGAGTAATAGGGACTCTTCTCGAGCAATATCCGAAAATGTAAAAATATTTTTCATAAAAGCTCTTCGAGCTCCACCAAGTTTTTAAAACTTGCCTTAATATGTTCTCCCTTAGGCGCTTCAGAGAGGGTTCCTAACCGGACAAAGACATCCATGCCGGCCGAAATAGCGGATTGAATACCGGAGGCTGCATCCTCGATGACTAGGCATTTTTCGGCAGGTAAAGAAAGTTTTTTGGCCGCAAGGGTGTAAATCTCAGGCGAAGGTTTTGCGTGTTTCACTTGATCGCCTGATAGTTGAACGGAAAAATACGATTCCGTTTTAGAGGATTTTAAAAACCACTCGACAAGCCTGCCACTGGCTGAACTTGCCAGAGCTAACTTGTATTTTTTTGAAAGAGAAGCAATGACTCGATTTACAGACGAGTCGATGGGGCTCGATGCAAACAAAGCAGCAAACGCGTTATCTCTTTTTAGTGAAATACACTGCTTTAATTCCTCTTCCGATACGGAAATTCCATTTTCCTTAAAAACTTTTTCGAAAGCCGCTTTGGTGTGCATACCGGCGATATTTTCGTAGTGAAACGAACGAATGTCGTACTTTGAAAGTACACTTTTAAACGCATTTTCATGACAGGAAGTGGAGTCCAGTAACACTCCATCCATATCAAATATAATTGCAGAGTATGTCATGTGGATTGACTTGTATTAATCTTTTCAATAGTTTTCTAGAAGGATATCTTAGTAAAGGACATGTGGAAATGCGAAAAAAGGCACTCATTACTGGCATCACTGGACAAGACGGATCGTACCTTGCAGAACTTCTACTCGAAAAAGGTTACGAAGTTCACGGCATCATCCGCAGATCGTCTTCAATTAATACTGCGCGTCTTGAAAATTGCTATCAAGATCC
The DNA here is from genome assembly GCA_964396165.1 of uncultured Pseudobdellovibrionaceae bacterium. Lineage (GTDB taxonomy): Bacteria > Bdellovibrionota > FAC87 > UBA2466 > UBA2466 > CALCZU01. The sequence goes on along the minus strand of CAYNEF010000048.1, from coordinate 18,432 downwards.
ACACGAAGAAGAAGTCCGCTTCTTCCTACACTACGGCGATTTAGTCGACGGTAGCTCGATTGAAAAATTGATCCATACCATTATGCCGGACGAAGTGTACCACCTGGGAGCTCAGAGCCATGTGCGTGTCAGTTTCGATATGCCGCTTTACACACTTGATACTGTTGCGATGTCGACAGCTCGCATCCTTGAAGCGCTGCGCCACTTTCGTCATGAAAAACAAATTCGATTTTATCAAGCAAGTTCCTCTGAAATGTACGGTGGGGTCGATTCCAACTTTTTAAATGAAACATCCACTTTTGTTCCGCGCTCTCCTTACGCGTGTGGAAAACTTCTGGGCTACCATTTAACAATCAATTACCGCGAAGCTTATGGCCTGCATGCTTCCAACGGAATTCTTTTTAACCATGAATCCCCTCGTCGCGGGGAAACCTTTGTGACTCATAAAATTACCAAAGGTCTTTCCAAGATTGTCGCCGGCAAGCAGAAAAAACTTTATTTAGGTAATCTCGACTCCAAACGTGACTGGGGTTATGCAAAAGATTACGTCGAAGCAATGTGGCTCATGTTGCAGCAACCTAAAGGAGACGATTATGTCGTCGCTACAGGGGAAACACATTCTGTCAGAGAGTTTTTGGATGAAGCATTCGGTTCAGTCAATCTTGATTGGCAGAAATATGTGGAAATTGATCCCCGTTATTTCAGACCGACAGAAGTCGATGTGCTTCTAGGCGATTGCTCCAAAGCAAAAAAGCAACTTGGCTGGGAACCAAAAACCAAATTCAAAGATCTCGTTCGCATCATGGTGCATGAAGACCTTCGAAAAGAAGGTCTAGATCCTGAAAAGCTCATGAAATCTTAAGCTTTTTTAACTCATCTATTCTTCCCATAATACTAGTGCTATACCCTGTTTGGTTTTGAGAGTTCCACTCGGGGAGAATGCGAATGTCAGCTAATACAGAAGTTACTAATCTAAGACTGCCAAATTTCTTGGTAAAAATGTTATCCAGAGAAAAAGTAGTCAGTCCTTATTCCAAAGCGTTTAGAAAAAGACGGGCCGTAAACTGGCTCACGTTAGGGTTCACTTACTCTGCAATGTACATGGGCAGATACAATCTGTCCTTTGCAAACAAAGCCCTTTCCTCTGCTTACGGTTGGGATAAAACCCAAATCGGCGCAATCATCACAGCAGCACTTTCTATCTATGGATTCTCTGCAATTTTTAACGGCCCTATCGCTGATAAAATTGGCGGAAGAAAAGCGATGTTAATCGGTGCTACTGGTACCGTGATTTTCAACTTTTTATTTGGATTGGGTGCGTACTTAGGGTTTTTAGGGACAGGCACACTTCTTCTTACTTACTTCGCCACCGTTTGGGCACTGAACTCTTACTTTCAATCTTTTAGCGCATTGTCTTTGATTAAAGTAAACGCGTCTTGGTTTCACATCCGAGAGCGCGGCGTATTTTCCGCTATCTTCGGTTCGATGATTCAAAGTGGTAGAGCACTCATATTTTTTATCGGGGGAATTCTTGTGACAGTTCTTCCCTGGCAGTGGGTATTCTTTGTCCCGGCTGTTGTCGTCGCTATCATGAGTTTTCTTACCTATAAACTTGTGCAAAACAGCCCTGAAGAATGCAATTTGCCTGCACTCGATGTCGAAGACGCTTCCAGTGGAGATACAGAAAAAGTTACAGTACGTTACGTCTTGAAAAAAGTGCTGACGAACCCTGTGACCATCACCATCGCCGTTGCAGAATTCTGCACAGGTCTTGTGCGACACGGGTTTGAACAATGGTTTCCTCGCTACATGCTGGAAGCACAACATATGACACTGGAATCGCCGATTTTTCAAAAAGGAGCGATGGCAGTTGTTTGTGCAGGTATTGCTGGCGCTTTTTTTGCGGGAACAATCTCTGATTGGGTATTTAAAGGCCGCAGAGCTCCTGTTGCTTTCTTAGGGTATTTTACTCAAGTGGTTTGCTTAGGCATTGTCTGGCTTGCCCCTTCCCTTAACTGGATTATCGCTGCTTTCATTGTAAATTCTTTTGCGATTAGTATCGTACACTCGATGCTTTCAGGAACAGCTTCGATGGATTTCGGTGGGAAAAAAGCCGCAGCAACTGCCGCAGGTATTTTCGATGGGATGCAGTATCTGGGTGGTTCTGTCGTAGGGATCGGAATGGGCTTCTTACTCGATCATTACGGTTGGTCGGTATGGGGACCTAGCATGATTTCGTTCTCCTTCATCGGAGGCGTCTTGATGCTCTTCTTGTGGAACGCAAGACCCAAGACTAAAGTAGCTGGGCATTAATATTCCCCATCTCCCTTATTCGAGTTATAATATTTAGGCACCCAAGCTTTGGGTGCCTTTTCTTTTTCTCACGCCGTGTCAGCACTCAATCTAAAATTTGAAACAGAAGATCACCTTGCTTTGATCGACGTTGCCTGCGTTTTGTGTGGATCAAAAAACGCAACATTAATCAAAGAAAAACTGGGATACCGTGTCAATCAGTGCAAAGACTGCGAGATGATCTACGTAAACCCCAGGCCCTCCCCCGATGCCTTAAAAGAAATTTATAACGATCCTAAATCCAACTTTTATAACGGCGAATACGCACAAGCGCTGGAGTTAGAAAAAGAGACACTTAAGCAAATTGTTTCCTCACTCAAAAGCCGATTAAAGTCAGGGAAAATATTTGAAATCGGTTGTAGCAATGGGGACCTCTTAAAGCTTGCCCAAAAAGCAGGCTTCGAAGTCGAAGGCTGTGATCTGATCGATCAAAACGCCATACGCCAAAAGACAGATTTTCCTATCTATGAAAAGACTTTAATAGAATTAAAATTAAAGTCCGCATCTTACGACGCCATCATTATCCGAAACACGTTTGAACATTACTTTGATCCAGCAAAAGAGTTAGCTGAGATCAAGCGCCTTTTAAAACCAGGCGGTCTTTTGTATTTGAAAGTTCCCAACGTTCAGTTTGAGTACGGACTACTCTGCAAACTCGCCTTTCAAGTAGATAATTTATTTGCCCCTCCCTTTCACTTAAACCACTACTCTCCCAAAACATTAACGCATTTCTTATCGATTGCAGGATTTAGTTTTCAATCGTGGCAAGTGGAAATTCCGAGTCAAATGCAGGGAACTATAAAAAATCTCATCCGTAACTTCGCCCACAAAGTGTTTATTGTTTCTAGTCTTTTACCCGGAGCCCCTGTTGGTTCGGGAGCAACGCTTGCCTGTATTGTTAAGAAAAACGCGGAGAGCTAATCAGTGGCTGTGATAGATATTATCGTCGGAGGACGCTTTCACTCCGAAAAATTGTTTCATGCCTTAAGTGCAAAAGGACATGACGTAAATCTCATCACTCCTTTTCCTAAAAGCAAATTCCCTCACCTAAATCCCAAAAATATCAAAAGCGTTTTATTACCTGAACTTCTTTACCGCCTTTTAAGAAAAACGATCTCGGAAAACTTCGCTGACGAACTAAAGATGTCTCTCTTTGGTAAAGAAGCGGCAAATGCTGTACGTAGCGAAGCGGATATAGTCATCGGTTGGTCATCATTCTCACTCGAAGCATTTGAAAAAAGTAAGGCGAAAAAATTACTCATTCGCGACTCTTCCCATATTCAAACTCAGATGGAGATCTTAAAAAAAGAATACGCCCTTCGAGGCAAGATCTTTCATGAAAAGAAAAAGGGTGTGGAGCGGGAGCTAAAAGAATACGCCCTGTGTGACAAATTGATTGTGCTCTCTGAATTTGCAAAGAACTCTTTTCTCCAGCACGGATACCCAGAAAATAAAATCGAGAAACTCACACTAGGAACAGACTTAAGTCTGTTTAAGCCCGATAACCATGTCTCAAAGCTGCCCTTAAGAGTCGTTTACTTTGGAACTTTATCTTACATTAAGGGACTGCCCTATCTTTTAGAAGCCTTTAAAAAAATTCCTGCCTCTCAAGCAACGCTTGAACTGATTGGTCCGTTTACGCCAGAAATAAGTGCGTCAGACATTCCCCAAAACGTAAAACACTTTGCTCCGATGAAACACCCCGAACTGGCAAAACAGCTTTGCACTTATGACATCTTTGTTTTTCCCACACTCGAGGACGGCTTTGGCCAGACTCTGTTGCAAGCCATGGCAAGTGGGCTTCTGCCCATCACGACCGAAAACTGTGGGGCGGCAGAAATACTCGAGAAGGGCAAAAATGGTGTGATTCTTCCCATAGCTTCCAGCGAAAGTATTTATGAAGCCATTAAACGCCTAGCGACTGATATGAATCTCTTCACTCAGATGAAAACAAACGTGACAAGTGCGATTTCAAGCCACACGTGGGAAAACTATTCGTTACAAGTAATAGAAATAGTTAATAAACATTTGAAAGCCTCCTCCCCTCTTGATAAAAACAGTAGTAATGGAAAAGACTGACAAGAAACTTCAACGTATCGCGTTAGCAACTGAAAAGATGGGAACTGTCGCAGACTCTTTCCGAGTCTGGGTGACTCAATCCTGGAAAATTGCCCTTCTGATGAGCAAAGGCGCTTACCTCTTAACCGAACGCAAAAATCTTTTTACGAAACTCGGAGAGGATGTCTATTACAAAATCAGAAAAGGCGAATGGCAAAACAGCGAACTGGAGCCCCTTGTCGGCCAAATCGACCGTCTCAATAAAAAAATCGAATTAGAAGAAATGCAGATCCGAAACGTACGCTATGGCAAAAAAAGCTTAAGCGACGAAGACGAACTCGATTCCACCTTGTAAGGAGCTCCCATGTTTTTTTCCACAGAAGAACAACGCTTATTAGAAAAAACACTAGTCGATTTTTCTAAAAGCCATCTTGCCCCACAAGCTGAAAAAATAGATGAGACAGAAGGGTTTAATAAAGACGCCTTTAAGAAAATGGCAGAGCTGGGACTCCTTGGCATCACGGTGAAAGAAGAATACGGTGGTGCCGAGTTGGGTTGCGTAGAAGCAACACTTGCTATGGAAAAGATGGGAGAAGCCTGCGCTTCAACGACCCTATCGTATCTTGCGCACTCCATTCTTGCCGTAAACAATATTCACGAAAACGCGAGTGATGCGCAAAAGAAAAAATACCTTCCAAAGCTGATGAATGGCGAATGGATAGGCGGAATGGGAATGACCGAACCCGGTGCCGGAAGCGATGCTTTAGGGCTACAGACAAAAGCGGTTAAAAAGGGAAAATCCTACATTTTAACGGGCACGAAAACATTTATCACGAACGGCCCTTATGCAGATCTATTCGTCGTATACGCAAGAACTGGAAGTACGAAAAAAGATATTTCTACTTTTATTGTAGAAAAAACATTTCCCGGTTTTAAAGTCGGCAAAAGACTGCACAAAATGGGAATGCGTGGCTCGCCTACCTCCGAACTTATCTTTGATAACTGCGAAGTACCCGAAGAGAATCTTATCGGAAAAGAAAACGATAGCGTTTCGCATATGATGAAGAATTTAAATATCGAGCGAATTACGATTTCCGGCATCTCGCTTGGGATAGCAAGTGCTTCTCTTGCCTACGCTTCTCAGTACGCAAAAGACCGCTCCCAATTTGGAAAAACACTGAGCCAGTTTCAGATGATCCAAGAACGCATTGCAGAAATGTCGACGCAACTGGAAGCAGGACGTGCCCTCACCTACCAGGCCGCTGCAAGTTACGACAAAGGAGATAGGGAAATGACCTTGGGAGCGCGTGCAAAACTATTTACCGCGCAAATGGCGACTAAGGCCGCTCTCGATGCGATTCAGATCTTAGGCGGTTACGGCTATATGAAAGAGTATCCGGTAGAGCGTTACATGCGAGACGCAAAGCTGATGGAAATTGGTGCGGGCACAAACGAAGTCATGCGCATTATCATTGCTAAAAAACTACTCGGGTTTAAAGACTAACAATGCCACTCCATTTTTTCCCTAATCCGCCTGAAGAAGAAAAAAAGTGGCGTGACCTTGCAAAAGAAACTTCCCAAAAACTTATCGCGCCTACAATTGATGAAGATGATTTGAACTGCCGCTACCCCAAAGAAATTTTTCAGGCATTTGGCAAATTGGGTCTTGTGGCGGGAGAAAAAAAATTCCGTAGTTATTACGCTTCTATCGATGAAATTGCCCAGTTTTCCATTTCTTTTGCCATAGTCATTGGAGTCACAAACATTACGATTGGTGGCTTAAAAAAATACGGCACTCCAGAGCAAAAAGCAAAATACTTGCCTCAGCTTTTATCGGGCGAGTGGCTGGGGGCTTTCTCTCTTTCTGAACCCGGATCAGGCAGCGACGCTGCAAACTTAAAACTTCAAGCCGTCAAAACCAAAGGCGGCTATATGCTAAACGGCACAAAATGCTGGTGCAGCAATGCAGGCAATGCTGACTTGTACCTGGTCATCGCACGTACGGGCCCGGATAAAACGAAAGGGATCACAGCCTTTCTCATTCACAAAGATTTAAAGGGCTTTAAAATTGGGAAGCAAGAAAAAAAAATGGGCTTAAAGTCCTCTAGTCTTGCCGAATTGATTTTTGAGAATTGTTTTGTGGAAGATGCAAATAGACTAGGTGATGAGGGCCAGGGGTTTGAAGTGGCTCTCTCGCAATTAGAAGGAGGCAGAATTGGAATAGCCTCTTGCGGCTTAGGTGCTGCGACACGTGCGCTCGAAATCATTACTAATTGCCGCATCAAAACGACAGACAAGATGGCAGAATTTTACGCAAGACTTCAGGCGACAAAATCGTTAATGGCAGCTACCACAGATTTAAGAGATGCGGGCAAGCTAGAGCCCGTGCTTGCTTCCTCGCTCAAACTCCTTGCGACAGATTTGGCGATGGAAATATCCAGCTACGCGCTAGAATATATTCCTCTCGAAGATACAAAACAGCGCATCGAACTTGAAAGAATTTTTAGGGATTCCAAAGCGCTTCAAATTGTCGAAGGCACAAATCAAATTCAGAAAATCATCATTGCTCGAGATATGGGGATACAAGTATGACAAACTGGGATTTAGATTATTTTAAAATACAGCTTTCCGAAATAGTTAAAGCAAATGAGAGTTTAAATTTGCATGATAAGAATTTAAAAGAAAAATTCACTTCGAAAAAAATCGGATTTTACGATTGGCCTTTTGACATCAAACAAGACGATGTGAATGAAATCCGCGAATATGCGGCCAAAATAAGAAGAGATTATGAAGGAGTCATTCTCATTGGCATTGGGGGCTCGTTCTTAGGTGCCACTGCCCTTCTCGACGCTCTTAGAGATCCCAATGATGCAGCAAACTTTCCCTTCGTCTGGATAAGCAATGCAGACTCTCCTGCCATTGAAAAAGCAGTACGACTTATCAAGAAAAAAAAATGTGCGACAGTGCTCATCAGTAAGTCCGGAGGCACTACCGAAACTTTATCCGCCTTTTTTCACTTAAGCGGTCTTCTCGATAAACACGGCATCATGGCCATTACGGATCCCAGTAGCGGCGAATTAAGACGGCTAGCAAATAAATACCAATGGAAATCTTTTCCCGTGCCTGCAAATATTGGCGGGAGATTCTCGGTTCTCTCTGCAGTCGGGCTTTTGCCTCTTGCTTTGGGCGACGTAGACATTTTAGGACTGATGCAAGGAGCTCGAGACATGCAAACGTTCCTTGAATCAAAAAGCCCGAAAGAAAACCCGGCTTATCTTTACGCCCAGTATTGTTATGAAGCCGATGCTATTCGTAAGAAGAATTTGCATTACATGATGCCTTACCAGAGCAATTTAAAATTGATTGGCGACTGGTTCGTGCAGCTATTTGGGGAAAGCCTCGGCAAAAAAACGTTGAATGAGGGTAAGAGTGTGGGCTTTACTCCCGTTGCAGCCTTAGGCACTACAGATCAACATTCCCTCTTGCAGCTTTTTAAAGAAGGTCCCAATGACAAGGTGATCGGGTTTGTTGATGTCACTCCTAAAAAAGACGATCCCATTGTAGGAAAGCCCGCTTATGAATCACCGGACTTTGATTTTCTTACACGCCATAGTTTTTCCATGATTAATCACCTGGCAAGTCTAGCCACTCAGAAAAGTTTGAATCTTGCTCACGTTTCCACCTACCGCATTACACTAAAAGACGTGGATGCAAAAACATTAGGCGCCCTGTTATTTTTCTTTGAGACATCTTGCGCCATGGCGGGTGAACTATACGGAGTCGACGCGTTTAATCAACCCGGTGTCGAAGAGGCAAAAACACTCTTAAAGCAGTCGCTGTGATATTTTATTTTTTGTATTGAGGAAGCAACTTCAGTTGCTTCATAGCCTCTTCTCCTGCCTGGCCGGATTTAAGAAAAATACTTTCGAGCAACAAGCAAGTGTTTGTAGCTAGCCTAAGCTGATTTAACGGTGGTAGCTTAGGGATTTCTTTTTCAATACTGCCGCCCGACTTTTCGATGAGTGCGATAAGTCTATAATTAAAATCTTCTGAATTATTACTTTTAATTGCATCCACTAAGTATGGAACAGAGCCCTTACCCAACTGAGCTAAGGTTTTTTCAGTATATATCAACAAATTAAAATCACTGTGATTCAAAAGAGGAATTAAATGAGGCGTAGCGCTTGCGGCTTTTTCTCCTAAAGTTGCCAAGCTATAAACGTACTCAAATTTTTCATGAGAATTTGCTTTTTTAAAACCCTCTATCCAGTGAGGGAGAAACTTTTCTCCACCTATAATCAGAAGAGTGTTAATAGCTTGATGGCGAACAGTTTCATTTTGGTCTTGTAGAATACGAATCAAATCGGGAATAACTTTCTGTGCCCAAGATTCCTTTTGAAAAAACTGCAATGAAAATACTGTCTCAGATCGAACCTTGGTAGACTTGTGACTAAGTAATCGTCTTATTTCAGGAATGGCGTTCTCACCTATTCTCATTAGCGCCTTACTTACAGCAGCTGGGTGAAACTCTGCTAATTGGACAAGAGCGGATGCGGCTGGCGCCGCTTTTTCTTGCAATTCTCCCAATCCATAAATATAAAATTTAGCATCTTCTGTTTTCAAGCCTTCAATCAACTGGGGTAAAACCTTTTCTTTTTCCAGTGTTGCAAGCGATATAATCGCAGTCTTTCTAAGCTCAATTTCCTTATCTTTCATGAGGTTTCGAATAGTTGAAATCACAAGATCCTTTTTTTCCTTAGACTTTTGTAGAAGCTCTAAGGCATGTACACGAGGATAAAGTGGTGCGGTCTGTTCTTCTGCAAGTTGAGTAATAGACGCTATACTTTTGGCTGTTACTGTATTTAATCCCATTATTGCTGTGGATTTCTGTCTGAGTGTCCCCTCAGTTAAAAATCTTAATATAACTGGCTGTACCTCTTCACTTAAGTCCTTTAAAATATTCTCTGCGATATATGGTTCCAAGTCTTTCTTCTCGATGCTTGAGAACACCGCTTCGGCGGCAGCAGTCGGATTTCTTGCTAACGCATCCATTATTTTAATACTACTGAGTTTTTTTGTGGCAGTATCTATAATATAAGCTTTTGCACGAAGTGCGATAAGAGTATCCAAACCAAGTTTAGACACCATACTTGGTCGAAGCATTTCAACTACATCTAGAGTAGCGTCTCCTATATCTATAAGGTCACACTGTTTTTCATTGGGCACTTCCCAGGCAAACTCAGAAAACTTTGCTATACCCATTTTATCTTGATTCAAAAGAGCTCTTACATACAGAGGTTGAGGCGTTTTTTTTTTATCTAACGCCATTTCCGCTAAAACAGTAACGTGGTCTTTATCCTGAAAAATTAGTTCCTGAAATGACTTTTCCGCTAGTTCATATCTGTCGCTAAAAGGGTGTTCTAAAATAAACTGGTCAAGAACAATAGCTTTTTCAATATTATTACTACTTACAGATATTTTTTCCAACACACCTATCCAATCCATTTCTTCGCTCGCTTTGTCGTAAGCTTGCAGCGTCTCCCATTCTTTACTGCCCTTTGCGGTTATATCCCTTAGAAGTTTATCCGTTCTGATAAGGCTTTTTTCATGACAAGTCCAGCCGGGGTGGAGGAGCATTTTTCTCGCCTCCTCAGGCTCTAGTTTTTTATCTTTAATCGCTTTTTTAATCGAATCGAAATGAAGGCGCTCGATGTCTTTCATGTCTCTTTTAGCAACTTCGCTAGGCAATCTTTTTTTACCCACTGGGGTATGTATAGCCCACTTTTGCATCGGCTCAGGCAGAAGTTTGGATAAAGAAGTAAAAGAAGATTCTTTCATAGGTTGGCTCAATCCATAAAGCAAAATTGGCACCGATTCCGAAGAACTCTTAATCAAATGTTGAATCTCGTTTAAGAGACTTGCCTGTCTCGTAGTACTGGATTCCTTATCAAAATCTCTTATTTTTTGATCAATCCATTTTCTTGAACTACCTTGCCCCTTCACAAAAGATTTCGCAGTCTCTGTGTTTTCTTTTAAAATCTCAGGCAGTCTCATCAGATCACAAGGCGCTAACTTTGTGTCCACAGTTAATTTCTCTAAAGTTTCAGGCCTTAGACTTCTTATCATTCTTCGATAGAAGTCTTTTTCATCAATAGATTCGCTCATCGCAAGCTTTATCAATACTTCTTTGAGTGAAGAATCTTTTTGAGATAAGCCCTGTGCAATTTCATTCTTTAAATTCTGGCGCTTTTCGGTCATCAAAAAAGCATCCGTACTTTCAAAAACTTCCATGAGTAGACTAGCAAGCTCTGTATTGCCTTCTTGTTTCATGAAGTGGCGAGCGAGTATCAAATGCCCTAAACCCGAATCTTGTGTTGGGGATTGTAAAGACGTCTCGTCCGCAACTCTTACACCTTTCCAAAATAACGTTGGTTCATTTAAATAAGTTTCCACACTCTCATATTGATTTAAAGAGTGTGGGTACTTTTGTTCGTAAGTAGTTTTTAACTCAGGATGCGTCTTTAAGTATTCAAGCGCGATTTTTTGCGGTGTAATCAGTTTTCCCTTATCACAAGTCCATTGATTGGATTTCAACGCTTTTTGAATATCAGCTTCACTCCAAGATTCGTCGCGCTTTTTTAAAAAATGTAAGGGGCTTGGTTGACTTGAGATCAAGCTTTCTGAAGTCTCTCGTTCTCCTGTATGATGCTCAGCTTTTGCAATTTGATATGATGCTAAGATACAAATAAAGATAAATAATTTACTGGTTTTGTACTTCACACAATTCATCCCCCATAGTCTTTACTTACAATTTCTAAGCCACTCTTAACAAGCCTAACAGGCTTAAGAACTAAGATGTTTCGACTGTTTCCTACAGACATGACTATAATTTACTTAATTTTGTAACCAGCACTGAATGAGAAACGCGCACGACGCGTTTAATCAACCCGGTGTCGAAGAGGCAAAAACACTCTTAAAGCAGTCGCTGTGATATAATTTGACTGTATGGCAAAGCCAAAAGTCACCGAACCCGTAAACGAAATTGATAAAACAGCGGTAGCCGAAGAAGACACGTTTAAACTTCGCTTAGAGCAAGCTAAAGCGTTTTCTCCCGCCGTTCTTGTGATCTCCGGAAAACCGCTGGGCAAATATTTCTTTTTAACTAATCCCCGTAATATTTTAGGAAGAGAATTGACGGCTGAAATCAGCTTGCCCGAAAGTTCTATCTCGCGCCAGCATGTGTGTTTTACGGTAAGCGAATCAGGCGTCACGGTAGAAGACTTAGGTAGTACAAATGGCACTTTCGTCAATGATGTGAAGATTGAAAAAAACAATCCCGCTTCCCTTGAAAACGGGGATTATGTCCGTTGTGGCAACACGATTTTAAAATATTTAAAAGAAGGCAACATCGAAACGCTCATGCACGGGCAGATGTTTAACAAAGCCAACTTTGATCAATTAACGGGCGCGCAAAACAAGCAGTCTTGTCTAGATCGTTTGAAAGAAGATTTTTTCAGATCTCAATCAAAATCGCTTCCGCTTTCCTTGCTTCTTTTTGATCTGGATCATTTTAAGAAAATCAATGATACCTTCGGCCATCCTGCTGGGGATTTTGTGCTAAAAGAATTGTGTTCTCTTATCATCAATAAAATGATCCGCCAAAAGGACGTCTTAGGAAGATATGGCGGCGAAGAATTTATGCTCATCCTGCCAGAGACTACATTGCAAATTGCGATTGAAGTGGCAGAGCGTGTGCGCTCTACGATTGAAAAACACCCTTTTATTTTTGACAGCAAAAAAATTCCCGTCACCATCAGTATTGGCGTTTCTTGTCTGGATTCCGCTACAAAAAACGACAATGATCTTCTCTCTACGGCTGACAAGGCTCTCTATGATGCGAAAAACCAGGGCCGCAACCGCGTCAGTGTCCGTTAATTCTTATGTGTAGTGGAAATACTGCGCGAAGCTCTGTCTAATCTCACCGTTTGCACTGCCGTTGGATCCGTAGCAGGCACATTTTTATTCTGTGGGTTCGGATCACTCATACTATTTAATCTCGAACCTGGGGGTTCCACGTTCTGATTCTGTGAATCAAGAGTGGGAGGAGCATCACTGCCATCTTGACTCGAAATCGGTGCAGATAAATCGCTAAAAGGGGATACGCCCGAAGGAACAATGCCCACTCCCGGATTAGGAGTACTAAAGCCGAGAGGATCGGATTGTCCGATTAAGCCTTGACCTTGAAGGCCGTCTGCATCCTCTAAACCTGCGGCTGGGCTATTAATATTACCAATCTCTTTCCCATCTGGTCGGGCTTCCCCGGCACCAAGGTTAGGACGCATCCCTCCTCCTCCGCCGCCGCCACCACCACCTTTTGGTTTTTTACCCGCACAACTGGAAAAAAGTAGTACGAAAAGTACTAACACAACTGCATGTAATTTCTGATTTTGCACTCTTGTAGTCCCCGTAAATAAATCTTTCTTAATTACCTACATTTTAGGTGCCAGTGTTTTAGGCACCTGTATTCTCTGAGAATGCGTATAGGGAATGAACGGTGCTGTGGAATAGTAGCTTTTGAAGTGGAAAAATCTAGTGGGCTCCTGGAACTATTATATGTCTGGGGTTTCTATTGGTACTGCGCCCATTCCGCCCTCTAGTGGGTGCAGTAGACTAGCGAATTGGGTGACATTCGGTTGGAAGCCCACCAGATTTCCGCTAGGTCGGTCATTGCGAGCACGCGAGTCGCGTGGCAATCCCACTGAACAAGTATGTATTTTCGAAAGTTTTGTGAGTTTCTGATTGTTTCCGAATTGTGATTTGTATTCTGTAATTTAAATTTCTCACTATAGCCTGCTTTATTTTCGTTCTACACCATCGCCCCGATATTTTGAGAAAAAATGTATGGCCGGGATCAAAAGAAGAAAGAGAACGCCTTTTAATTGAATATTCAAGACGGATTTTCTTCTTGGCTGTTAAGAAGAATATTTCTATTTATTTTATGTGATTCAGAACTGCTTATTTAAAGAGAAGAAGCTTTCATTGGAATATGGAGGCAGCCTTTTACAGGGACATCGGAAAGGTAAAAGACCAGTTTTTCTCTCTAAGCCCTTACATCTTGTAATGCGAAGTGATGTTGCGATAGGAAAGTTATCTCTCTTACGTTTTGAACAAATGATTAAAGCTCGACTTGAGCGTTACGCCCTTCAGTTCAATATAAAAGTTTACAAGCTTGCAATTAACAGAAATCATCTTCATCTCTGCATTCAGGGACAAGACCGACAAAATCTTGCTTCCTTTTTAAAGGTATTTGCCGGAGTTATTGCAAAGAAAGTTCTTTTTCATTCAAAAATAAAGATAAGTAAGTTTTGGACTGAAAGAGTTTATTCCAGAATCGTGCAATGGGGACGAGATTATAAAGGTGTCATCGACTATATCCTGCAAAACGAGCTGGAAACTAAAGGGCTTATCGCCTATAAGCCGAGAAAGAGAAAAACGAAAAGACATCGTTGTTCGATGGGATTGCCGCGGCCTTTGGCCTCGCAATGACTGGCGGAAAAATCTGGTGGGCTTCCAACCGAATGTCACCATAACCGCTGAGCCACCATACTTACTAGAGGGCGGAATGGACGCAACACTAATAGAAACCCCATACATATAATAGGCCCAAGAGCCCACCTGATTTTCCCACACTTTTAACTTACTACAATAAGGTAAAAGCGTACGACGGCCTTACTCTTTGCTAAAAAATGTACGTTTTCCAATCAGCAACATTACGATTTAGTAGTCAGTTAAACAAGAAGTGCACTTTGAATACGTACAACTTTCTCATGTTCGCACCGGTGCTCTAGCCCCTGGCAATTCCCTTGCAACTAGTTCACTAGCAAAGGACGGTAAGCCATGAGTTTTTTTAAGCCTTATAATAAATTTATTCTTTCGATGATCGTCATTGCCTTATCTGCATCCACGCTAAAAGGAAATTGCAGGTTTGATAAACTTGTAACGAACGAAAATGCCGAAATTATCGAGACTGTAAAAAAGAGCATAGCTACCGGGAAAACCGACGATTACTTAAGTTTTCTGGGATTAGTTTTAAGATATGAAGAACGCGTTCGAAACAAGCGTTCACTATTTTCAGTTTTAAGTGGCGCACTTACAGGACAGCCGCATAGAGATACCAAAAATATGTTGCAAGCTTTAGGCAAAGAACTTAACGCCACACTCTCTCCAACTGAGCTAAAAGAATTCCGATACGGCCTAGTCAAACAGTTAGAACGTGGACGAACGTTACAGCTAAACCCGGGGTTATACACGCGAGTGTCCGGAGACTTCTCTGCAAGTGAATCTAACGATAGCTTAGTTGGAGGTACATTAGAATATGACGGCGTCAATCTCGCAGCATACCGACCTGGTATCAGAGCCTATTTATTCCGCTGGGCGACCGACGGGCTCTCACAATAACTAGGCTGGTACCGGTTGCTCATGAGCAATTATCGCTCGAAGATTTTTTTACGCTTATATTGACTCGCCTAGCCATACCCATACTTACCACCCCCAAAAAGTCGATTTGACTCCCCTTCCCATAGCACGCTATTTTGCCTTGTAAGAATGACTCCCGAAATCGCAAGCAGCAAAAGTAAAACTCCTAGGTCTATTCAAAAATTACCAGAGCTCTTAATCAATCAAATTGCTGCCGGCGAAGTGGTCGAGCGTCCCGCTAGCATTATTAAAGAACTTGTAGAAAATTCCCTCGATGCCGATGCCACACAAATCGAAATTTCGCTTAAATCAGGCGGAATGGAAGAAATAAAAGTAATGGATAATGGCTGGGGCATTGATGCTAGTGAGATTTCGCTCGCTTTTGAAAGACATGCCACCAGTAAAATCCAAACACAAGAAGATCTGGAAGGCATTCACACTTTTGGGTTTCGAGGAGAAGCACTCTCCTCTATCTCTTCTGTATCCGAAGTCACACTTGTCACAAGAAGAGCGAATGTCGATTATGCCTCTGAAATTTGCATTTCAAACGGCAGTATTCTTTCGCCCCTTAAAAAGACCAGTAGCCGAGTTGGCACAAGCATTACCGTCCACGCGCTCTTTGGGAAAGTACCCGCCCGGCAAAAATTTTTACGGACTCCCGCAACGGAACTATCGCACTGCATACGCGCTTTAAAAGAAATCGCTTTGGGAAATCCCCAATGCATTTTTTCGCTCTCGCACCACGATAGAACGCTCGTGCAGTATACGCAGTCTTCCACAATTGAAAGATTTAAAGAAGTATTGCGCCCCGACTGGGAGCCGGAATATTTCTCAGAGAGCGCTCAAGGGATGCATTATGAAATGTATCTTTCACCCATTTCCGAAACCGCAAATAAGGGCGAACTTTTTCTTTTCATCAATCAACGCTGCATCCGAAACCGCATTTTACTTCAGGCGGTAAAACAGGCTTATCAAGAAACTTTTGGACCGGGATTTGAACCCTCAGGTTGCGTCTACATCACACTGCGAGCAGATTGGGTAGATCCCAATGTCCATCCGCAAAAACACGAAGTGCGCTTTTTAAAACAAGAAGTCCTTTTTCAATGGCTCTTGTCCTCTTTAAGAAAAAAACTGAGCCCTTTTAAAGTAAAGTTAGAAGCCAATCTTCTTCCCGACTCTACACAAACTATAGCGCACTCTTTCCAAACGCTGTCTACTAAAATGGAATTTAAAGTTGCGTTAAAAGAAGACTTGCTGCTTTTCGAAGACGAAAAGGGGTTACTCATCACAAGCAAGCTCTGCTTACAAGAACTTCTCATCAAAGAACTGTGGAAAAACCCAAAACGCGAATCGCGCGCGCTACCAGTTCCCGCACTTCTTCCTCTCACAGACAGTATGCTCACACATTTTCTTAGCGCAAAAGACAAACTGCCTGCTTATGGTTTTGAACTAGATTTATTCGGAGAGCAAGAATTAGCTGTGAAATCTACACCCTCTTTTTTCTCTGAAATCCACTTAGATTTATTTTTTAAAGAACTACTCAAAGAGTCGTTCACAGAACAACGATTACTGAGAAGTCTTGCACTCTATTCGACAGATTTAATCCCGACTGCTGCCTTGCCAGATTTGGACTCTAGTACCCAAACCTCTGATGGCAGACCGGTGTTTTTCAGGGTATTATATGACGACTTAAAGAGGTATTTTTAACGCATGCTAAATAGACAACTTTGTATCGCCATCTTAGGCCCCACTGCAGTCGGTAAATCCAGTTTCGCTGTCAATCTTGCCAAAGTAATCAAAGGGGAAATCCTGTGTATGGATTCCACTACTGTTTACAAGGGGCTGGATATTGGAAGCAGTAAGCCCACAGAAGAGCAAAAAGCCCAAGTACCGCACCACTTATTAGACGTCATTAATCCAGATGAACCTTTTTCCGCAGGCCATTTTGTAAGACTCGCTGATAAAACAATTGGAGAAGTTCTTTCCAGAAAACGAGTGCCCATTATCGTTGGGGGCACTTACTTTTATTTAAAAGCCCTGCAACACGGGATGTATGTCACCCCACCTGTGACCCAAGACATATTAGAAGGCATTGATAAGGAATTTTTCGAAGAAGACGAATTTTCAAGTGATGCTTTGTATCAGGCCGTAAAAGCCGTTGACCCTAAATCTGCAGAAAATCTGCATCCCAATGATCGCTACCGTTTGATGCGTGCTCTTGCAGTTTACCGGGTTTCAAAAAAGAGAATGAGCGAACTGGAACCAGAACCACTTTCCCCAGAAAGCAAAAACCGCATCTGGATGAAATACGCCATTACTATTTCTAGACACAAATTAAATCAAAAAATTGTGGAAAGAACAGAGCAGATGTTGAGAGACGGCATCATCGAAGAGACCCGAAAACTGCATGAAAAATATCCCGATGCAAAAGCATTAAAATCGATTGGATACCACGAAGCCGTACAGCTCATCACAAAACAGCTCACTGAAAAACAGGTTAAAAACGAAATCATCGATAAAACAAGACAACTGGCAAAACGACAGCTCACCTGGCTCAGATCCGATCCAGAAGTGCGTTATATCGACGATAGAGATCTGGACAGAGTGCAACTTGAATACAACAACCTGTCCTTTGTACTGAAGGGAAATTAAATGAATTCCATGACCGGGTTCGGAAGAGCCGAAGGCTTGATTGGCGCTTACCTTACTTCCTTTGAAATCAAATCGGTGAACCACCGCTTTTTGGACTGCCGCTTTCGTTTGCCCTCTTCTCTCACCCATCTAGAAATGCAATTTCATGAACTCATCAAATCGCATTTCGAAAGAGGTTCGATTGAAATTGTCGTGAAACAAAGGCTCAATTCCACACAAAATTTAAATTCTTCTACTCGTTTTGTCGTGGATGAAAATGCGGCCAAAAGCCTTTATAACGGCTTTGACTGGATCAAACGGGAATTCAAACTCGAGGCACCGATACCTCTAGAATGCTTTATCCAATCAGGAAAAGTTTTTTTAGCTGTCGATGAAAGCAGTGAAACAAGCACACAGTGGGAAACCGTAAAACCCCTATTTGAAAAGGCGCTCTTGCAGTTAAAAGAAATGCGTAAGAGTGAAGGAGAGAAATTAAAGGCTCTCTTTTTAACTTCCTTGAAAGAAATTGAGCAAAACTACAAAGGGCTTAAATCCCATACCGACGTACAAACGAAGAATATCAAAGAAAAGTTGATGGTTCGGTTAAACGCATGGAACTTAAAAGAACCAATTGATGCGTCACGTCTAGAATGGGAAGTAGCTCTTCTTGCTGAAAAGTCAGATATCACTGAGGAACTAGACCGACTTTCCATGCATGTTCAAGAATTTAATGCGACGTTACAATCTCCAAAAAGTATTGGCAGAAAGCTTGATTTTCTGACGCAAGAGTTGCATCGTGAGGTGAATACGATGAGTTCCAAGGCGTCTCTCATAGAAATCACAAAGATTGCTGTCGAGTTAAAGGGAATTGTCGAAAAACTAAGGGAACAAGTTCAAAATGTCGAATAGTTATAA
>CAYNEF010000047.1:0-30114 GCA_964396165.1 uncultured Pseudobdellovibrionaceae bacterium | reverse complement strand
AGCGCTTCGCCTTCTACATCTTCCGCAATCAACAAGAGAGGACGGCCTGCTTGCACTACTTTTTCAAGTACTGGGAGCAAATCTTTCATGTTCGAAATCTTCTTGTCGAAGAGAAGAATGAAAGGATTTTCCAGCTGGCATTCCATTGTTTCAGCGTTCGTCACGAAGTATGGAGAGAGGTAACCACGGTCGAATTGCATTCCTTCAACGACAGAAAGAGTTGTTTCTGCTGTTTTGGATTCTTCTACAGTGATGACGCCTTCTTTACCTACTTTGGACATTGCTTCTGCAATCAATTTTCCGATTGTCGGATCATTGTTTGCGGAGATTGTACCTACTTGAGCGATTTCTTTTTCGCCTTGGATAGGTTTAGAAAGCTTTTTAAGTTCGGCTACGACAGTTTCGACAGCTTTGTCGATACCGCGTTTGATTTCCATCGGGTTTTGGCCCGTGGTCACTACTTTTGCGCCTTCTCTGAAAATAGCTTGAGCAAGTACAGTAGCTGTAGTTGTTCCGTCACCGGCGTCATCGTTGGTTTTGGAAGCAACTTCCTTAACCATTTGAGCGCCCATGTTTTCAAATTTATCTTCGAGTTCCACTTCCTTTGCTACCGTGACACCGTCTTTGGTGATCGTCGGCGCGCCGAAAGATTTTTCGATGATTACGTTACGTCCTTTGGGCCCAAGTGTTACTTTAACAGCTTCGGCAAGCACGTTCACACCGCGAAGAATCGCAGCGCGGGCATCTTCTCTAAAACGAAGTTCTTTTGCACCCATTTGTTTTCTCCTTATTTTAAAAGTTTATTTTTCAAGAACGCCAAGAATGTCTTCTTCGCGCATCATTAAATATTCATTGCCTTCCACTTTGATTTCAGTGCCGGCATATTTTCCGAAAAGAACTCTGTCGCCTTTTTTTACTTCAAGTGGCGATTTCTTTCCGTCTTCAAGAACTTTTCCGTTACCAACGGCGATGACTTCACCTTGCATTGGCTTTTCTTTGGCGTTGTCTGGAATAATGATTCCGCCTTTGGTTTTTTCTTCTTCATCGAACCTTTTGACAATCAGTCTGTCGTGTAGGGGACGAATATTCATATGTTCTCTCCTTTAAGTACTAAAGAGTAACTCCTCATGTTGTTATTTCCTTTGGCCGCAATCACAGTTACGAGGAGCAAGATCCTGAACCGCAGCCACCCCCTGTCGGCTTCGCAGCCGGTGCAGGAGTTGCCTCTGTCTTTTTTGCTTCAGTCGAAACAGTTTTTGTTTCGGTGGAAGCAGGGCTAGACGTTGGCTTCTTATAATCACTTGCGTACCAGCCTGTTCCCTTTAGTTGAAAACTAGTGCGGGACATCAGCTTATACACATTCGAACCACAGGTCTCACATTTGGTGAGTTCTGGGTCAGAAAATTTTTGTATGACTTCAAATACCTTGTCACAGTTATCGCATCGATATTCATATAAAGGCATATAAACTCACCCAAAAACTTATAAGTGTGGGTAGTTTGGTAACACATTACAAAGAGTCAAGGGAAGACTAAAAAGTTGACTTAAAATAATCTGCCACCATATTAAGGCATGCGAGAGAAGTCCTGGGGTACACCGTGTCTCTAAGTTGCTGAAATTATAGTGTTTCGGTGGTTTAGGAGGCTAAAGGACAACTGTTGGAGGAGCTATGTCAAAAATTATTGGAATCGATTTAGGAACCACAAATTCCTGTGTGGCTGTAATGGAAAACGGCGAAACGAAAGTAATCGCCAACGAAGAGGGTGGTAGAACGACCCCTTCTATTGTTGCTTTCACTAAAGATGGTGAAAAACTGGTAGGTCAGGTGGCTAAGCGCCAGGCTGTCACAAACCCTGAAAACACGGTTTACTCGGTAAAGCGTTTCATGGGCCGCAAGTTTGATGAAGTAAAAGAAGAAATGAAAATGGTACCTTATAAGGTATCGAATAAAGGAAACGACGTTACTGTCGACATCCGTGGCAAGGAATATACTCCGCCCGAAATTTCCGCACTCGTTTTACAAAAGCTTAAAAAATGTGCCGAAGACTATTTAGGACAGGAAGTAAAAGAAGCTGTCATTACAGTACCTGCTTACTTTAACGATGCCCAAAGACAGGCTACCAAAGATGCAGGCCGCATTGCAGGTCTTGATGTAAAACGTATCATCAACGAACCCACTGCAGCTGCACTTGCATACGGTCTTGATAAAAAGAAAGAACAAAAAATTGCCGTATACGACTTCGGGGGCGGTACGTTCGACGTATCCATTCTCGATGTGGGTGACAATGTGGTGGAAGTAAAATCGACCAATGGGGATACCCATCTTGGTGGTGACGACTTCGACTTGCGCATTATAGACTGGCTCGTTGCTGAGTTTAAAAAAGATCAAGGAATTGATCTCGCTAAAGACAAGATGGCTTTGCAGCGCTTAAGAGAAGCTGCTGAAAAAGCAAAAATTGAATTGTCTTCTGCAGTGGAAACAGATGTGAATCTGCCATTTATCACGGCAGATGCTTCTGGACCGAAACATTTACAAATCAAACTCACTCGCGCCAAGTTCGAACAACTTGTCGATGATTTGATTGAGCGCTCGATGGAACCATGCCGTAAAGCGATTAAAGATGCAGGCCTTAGCACATCTGATATCGACGAAGTGGTTCTTGTGGGTGGTTCGACCCGTATTCCAAAGATTCAAGAAGTAGTGAAAAAATTCTTTGGTAAAGAACCCAACAGAAGTGTTAACCCGGATGAAGTGGTAGCAGTAGGTGCCGCAATTCAAGGGGGCGTGCTCACAGGACAAGTAAAAGATCTCTTGTTGCTCGACGTCACTCCGCTTTCTCTTGGTATCGAAACTTTGGGTCATGTGTTTACAAAACTTATCGATCGCAACACAACGATTCCGACCAAAAAGAGTCAGGTGTTTTCTACCGCAGAGGATAACCAGACAACGGTTGAAATCCACGTGCTGCAGGGTGAACGCGAAATGGCTTACGACAACAGAACGCTTGCGCGCTTCCAGTTGACCGGTATGCCATCCGCACCAAGAGGAGTTCCCCAAGTGGAAGTCACCTTTGATATCGATGCAAACGGTATTGTGCACGTAGGAGCAAAGGATCTGGGTACTGGTAAAGAACAAAGTATCAAGATTACCGCTTCGAGTGGCTTATCCGAAGACGACATCAAAAAGATGGTGAAGGAAGCAGAAGCCAATGCTGAAGAAGACAAGAAGAAAAAAGAACGCGTCACGATGAAAAACAATCTCGATAACGCGATCTATTCTACTGAAAAACTGATTAAGGAAAACGCAGAGAAGTTATCTGCAGAATCCAAATCAGGACTCGAAGCTGCATTAGCGGAAGGCAAAGAAGCCGTCACTAAAGAAGACTTCGATCAGATGAAAACAGCTCTCGATAAAATCAATTCCCTGTCTCACAAGATGGCGGAAGAGATGTATAAAACAGCAAGCGCAGCTCAAGGAGCTCCTAGCCAACCTGGCGCTGGCGATGGCGCAGGCCCAGAAGCAAAAAAAGAAGAAGAGCCAATCGAAGCTGAATTCCGAGAAGAAAAAGGCGATAAGAACTAATTTCTTCGAGAGTTAGTCTTTGCGTCCGTTGCAAAGCCCGAAGCAATCTCACTGGGATTGCTTTGTTTCACTCGCAATGACAGAGTTCAACGAATTAAGAAACGCTCAGTGCTAAAACACTGAGCGTTTTTATTTCAGTTACTTATTTTCATCGAGTTTATTAGCTCTAGAATAGCATTACACACTTGTGGATCTTTTATCTGTTCATGAAATTGTTTTGTTATTTCAAATTTTTCTAAAGTAGAGTTCGCAGCGTCTCTCACTTCCTGAGCAGGATGATCCTTACTAATTTGCTTTAGAAGTGGTATCGATTCCGCAGAAAGTCGGGTGACCATATTACTTAGCACATTTGGGCTCACCTTCTGATTTTCTACTAAAGCGGTAATTAAGTTCGCGCGATTGAGTCTTGCAACGATAATCCCTATCCATTTTTGAAAATCCGGATTTTTTGCTGTAATAGCTTTTTTTAAAATAGTGCCTTCCAAATTTTCGAAATCAAAAGCCGGGGTAGACATTCTCAGTTTAGCTATCAAATGCAGTGGCTCCACAAGCTCTGTCGTATTCGTGGCATCGATTTGCTTTGCAATAATGTTTGAGATTTGTTCGTCTACGGTCTTAGCTTCAGTTTGAGATTTGCTCGCATAAATTTTACGAACAAACCTCAATTCCAACTCAGAATATTGCTCATAATCGGCATCTACCGGTCGTTTCTCCCAATTTTTCATCAGAGTTTTAGCAGCTTCTATTCTTCCCGTTTCACCTATCGCTTCAATGCGGTCATAGTCAGGTACTGCGATTTGCGCTTTTTGAAGTTTATCCACAAATGTTTCGAGTGGTTTCAATTCTTCTGGTTTTAAATTCTGTTTGCTCAAGAATGAAATGCAAGACTGCATGGTGGATAAATTTGAGTTCGGATTTGAGAAAATGAAAAAGGCTTCTTCGATTGACTGTGGAGGACCGCAAAAAGAAATCTGGTTGATGAGAAGCAGACCTAAAATGAGAATACGATGCATTTTATGAATTATAACAGAGTAGAATAAAACGTGCCTGTCCTATTTCCTGATTCGTGCCGCACTATTTAAGGTACGCAGTTGTCTAGGTGGTAACCTTTCAGGTTACCAGTATGTTAACCCGCTGCTTGCCTTTTCTGGCGTTGATCATTAACAAGATAGAGTGCAAGCAAATTCCGGGGATTTAATTTTAAAAGCTCTGACAGAGAGACGGGAAAGAAACCCGTCATACTCATTACGGGCATTGGCTAGAGACGTCGGTGTGAGCCATGTCTTTTTAAGCAACGTAGCAAATGGAAAAAAGAGACTGCCTCCCACTATGGTGGCTCTATTAGAGGGTAGGCAAAAAAACATTCGGCTAAAAAAATCTTCTCATCATTCTCAGTTCGAAACTCTGTCTGTGGATCAATTTACTCTCATATCCGAATGGTACCATTTCGCGATTTTGGAATTATTGACTTTGAAAAACGCTAAACAGGAAATGCGGTGGCTGGCACAGAGCCTGGGGATTACCGTGTTTCAAGTACGTCTGGCTTTATCGCGACTAGAAAGATTAGGCTACTTGCAAAAAGTGGGAACGAATTATCAGGTGCTTAAACCGAAAACTTCGGTACCCACATCGCGCGCGCACCGCTCTTTATTCCTTCACCAGAAACAAATGATGAAGCGCGCTGAAGAAGCGATGTACAAGACAGACCCCTTGTCATTTGAGAATAGAGAAATTTCAGGAATGACAATGGCAATTAGCAGGGACAAGGTCCAGATAGCAAAACGTAAAATTAAGAAATTTAAACGCGATATGGAAAAACTTCTTTCGAATGGCGATTGCGACGATGTCTTTCAACTAAATATACAATTTTTTAGCTTATTGAAAAAGGCGGAAACAAAATGAAAACCATTATCTACGTCATACTTACAGTGGCATCTTTTCAGGCATTTGCCGGACATGAAACGGGAAGCGGCGGAGATGCCGTGGCATTAGAATTTGTATCGGTAGCGAGGGAAGTTTACGCACTTTTAGAACTACACCCCATGTTGGAAGTCTCCTCCAGCCAGTTAAAAGTGGCGATCCAAAATACTAAAGTTGTCTCCGAAGAAAGCCTCAAACTTGAGGGGCGAGAGGTGGATGCGATTAATTATCGACTTGCATCTCCTCCTAGAATTGAAGTGAGTCGCAAACGTTGGAAAGAATCAGAAAAAGTTCCCTATAAGAGAGTTTTTATCGTATTCCATGAATATCTGGGGATTTTAGGTATTGATGATACTAAATATGCAATCTCCAGTTTACTAGATGATGCTTGCGTTTGTACTCGTAGTGCAAAAGTGCGCGAATCATTAGAGTGGCAATTGGGCAAGTCTTGTTATCGTATACGCCGCGATGATCTATTTTATATCAGAAGTTTGGAGCTTAAAAACGCAAATGAAATCAAGACAGGGGACTTAAGATTTTTGACGAATTTATCCCACTTTTATCTTTTTTCTCAAAATTTACTGTCTGTACCAGCAGGGATATTCATTGATACACCCAATCTAAAAGATTTAACTCTATTTACTCGAAATTTACAGCCAACTGCTGGTCTTTTTTCTGGCTTGGGAGGTGTAAATCATCTGGATCTCTTTATAAGTGGGGATACGTTGCTTGGGACTATTTTAGACGGAATTGTTGACAACCCAGATCTAGAACTCCAATTGAAGTTAGACAATGTCTTTTCTTCTATAGATCCCACCTTTCTGTCTCATATTGGTAACAGGAAAGAAGTGACATTAGATCTCTCGAATTGGGAGTATACTCATTTGGCTTTTCCAGCCACTTTTTTTACAAATTTTCATAGCCCTTCTACCACATTAGTTCTATTTGATCGTGTCCTTCCAGAGCATATCGAAGAAATCAATACGAACCCTGATATTATAAAATTGAAGCTTTATAACGGTGCTACGTGGCAGCTCTCAGGACATAGTCCTAATTTTCCCCCAGGACCCAACCAAGAACCTTCGCTGAAAGGGTTTAGTTGCACAGACACTTATCCGACAATTTGTACCCGTCTAAAAGACTAATAAATTGTTTACGCTTTCATGATTGTCTGGGTGCTTGTGCTATAATTTCTTTATCTCTAGCCCTACAAAGGAATACACATGAGTAAAACCTGGTTTTTGCTTTTCGTAGGTATTGTCACATCAAATTGTTTAGCACTTGATATCGTTGGCGCGTGGAAATCGGAGTGTCAGAACTATGCGGATCCAAATGCAGGGTATGTGTCGATTCAGCCCGTAGATTCTTTTACCAATGAGGGGACGGCAGTTCTACGCGTACATGCTTTCGATAAAAAGAATTGCCAGGGAAAAGAGTGGGATGCTGAAATAATTCCCTGTAAATATAATTTGGGAAAAGAAATTCCCCAATTGCCCGGTACTCTCGAGCTCGATCTCACTTGCGAATATGGTGGCACCCAACACTGGTTCGAAATTGTCGAACGCAAAACAGAAACGATTCGCTTTGGAAATAAAACAGGGCTGACAAGTGCGAACCGCCCGACTGAACTTGGTAATGTTTTTTATCATCGAGCAGTGGTCGATGAGCCCACTGCTCGGTAAATCTTATTAGTTACAGACCCAGGCGACTATATCGCAACCACCTGTTCTCAACCTGCATTCATTTAACGCACGGCTTCGAGCCATGCTGCTGTAGTTATGGATTCCCCAGCCATAACCGCCGTTCATGCCGACAGCAAGTGCGGCGCACATATTTTCTTCCCACACAACAATTTCACAATCAGCGACTCCGCAATTGGAGAGTGCTGCAGAACTTGCTTCGTAAGGGAGAAAGTAACCGTATGCAGTTCCCCACCGCGCAGTGCTGGGTGAATACGCAATAGCTCCATGTCCTGCATAGATGGTACTGCTACAAGTTAGTACAGCGATTGTCATTCCAAGTAACAATGATTTCATAATCCCTCCCGGATTAACTTAGTTTGAAAACTTGGACTGCATCGCTAGTGCCAGATTTTTAAATTTTTAGCATAGTATTCGTGAGGAACCGCCAAGGTTCGTTGCATCGAAACGGTGCGTCATGACCTTTCGCTTTTCGCTCTTTACACTGCCCCCCATGAAATACACCCTGTCGAAAATTTATGGCCGTGAAGTTTTGGATTCCCGTGGAAACCCTACTGTCGAAGTGGAGGTTACGTTGAATGATGGTTCGTTTGGACGCGCGATAGTTCCCTCTGGTGCTTCCACCGGGAAACATGAAGCATTGGAATTACGAGATGGCGATAAATCTAGATACCTGGGTAAGGGAGTTTTAAAAGCTGTTTCCAATATCAATGAAGTCGTTTCGAAAACTATAACCGGACAAGGCTTTGTATCAGTATATGATCTTGATAAAAAAATGAATGAGATCGACGGTACGGCACAAAAATCCAATTTGGGTGCTAACGCCATTTTAGGAGTGTCGCTTGCATTTTCTCATGCAGTAGCGGCTTCACAAAAACGTCCGCTTTTTTTGCTTATCAATGAGTGGATGAATTTATCAGAAAAAGATTTGTGTCTGCCGACCCCCCTGATGAACATCATCAATGGCGGGATGCATGCCGATAACGGTCTTGCCATTCAGGAGTTCATGATTGTTCCCCACGGCTTTGAAAATTTTAGAGATGCTCTCAGAGCAGGGGTAGAAGTTTTTCACCATCTAAAGAAAAAATTGCATGACGGACATCTTTCTACTGCTGTGGGAGACGAGGGTGGGTTTGCGCCCGCGCTCGAGTCAGATGAAAAAGCGCTGGCCGTCATTTTAGAAGCTGTGAAGTCTGCGGGGTATGAACCGGGTAAACAAATTTCCTTAGCTCTCGATTGCGCTGCTAGCTCTTTTTACAACGAAGAAAATGGCAAATATAAATTGAGCTATAAAGGCAATTCGGAGATCACAAAAGAAACTTTGATGGAATTCTATTCTTCTTTGACTGAAAAATACCCTTTAGTCAGTATTGAAGATGGTTTGGAAGAAAGCGACTGGTCGGGATGGAAAACATTCACTGATAAGTTTAGCAAAAGGCTGCAGCTCGTCGGAGACGATCTCTTTGTCACTCAGTCGGCATTTCTGCAGAAAGGGATTACCGAAAAAGTGGCAAACAGCATTCTTATCAAAGTAAATCAGGTAGGATCTTTCAGCGAAACATTCGACACGATGAAACTTGCCACTAGCAATAACTACCGCTCTATTTCCTCCCACAGAAGTGGTGAAACAGAAGATGCAACTATTGCGCATTTGGCAGTGGGAAGTGGTTGTGGGCAGATCAAAACCGGATCCGCATCCAGATCCGATCGCATGGCAAAATATAACGAATTATTAAGAATCGATGATTGGGCACGGCAGAACAAAAAGAACATTCGCTTTATGAATGCCTTTGCAAAATAATTATTTAATTTTTCTGGTGAGTACCAGATAAGCCATTCTGAAATCCGAAATGAAAGACCAAAACGGATAGGTAAAAGAAGCAGGTTTATTTTTTTCGATGAAAAAATGGGAGTACCATGCTGGGGCATAGCCGGCTACAAGCCCGACTAGGATAAACACCGGCCCCACCAGTAAAAAACCTGTAATCCCAATGATCCAGGCAACAACCAGTCCCCAGGTATGCCAGAGTTTAGTCGCTCTGAGCGAGTGTTCACTTAAGTAAAATGGCCAAAACTGCTTGTAGTTTTCTATCTTCGTGCTCATGTATACATTCTAACATGCTTGCTAGTGGCTTGAGAAGAGAGGTAGAATAGCCTTATGGCCGAGAGCGCAATAGAACATGCAAGACAGTTGATTGAAGATGGAAATCTTGCCCTAAAGCGCGGCGATGTTTCTACCGCGAGAGACTGCTTTCGGTTGTCCAACCAGTACTGCCAAAGTGCAGATGCCCTTACTTTTTGGGGGTGGATGGAAAATAAATTAGGAAATATGGATCTTGCAATTGAACTGTGCAAACAAGCGATTCAACTCGATCCTAATTTTGGAAATCCCTACAACGATATCGGATCGTATCTTATTACAAAAGGATTGTACGATGAAGCGATCCCGTGGCTTGAAAAAGCAAAATGCGCCTCTCGCTATGAACCAAAACAATTTCCGCATTTAAATCTGGCAAGAGTGTATATCGCCAAAGGCATGCCGATCTCAGCACTCGAAGAATTTAAAAAAGCGCTTAAGTATGTTCCCAACGACTCCGAGCTGATTCGCTCGATTCACTTACTGCAAACTTCCGTTAATTAGGCGCAAAGGTACGGCTTTACTTTGCCTCCCTTTATTCTTGGTTTCCTTCAGCGGAATATTCTTCTTCAGCCTCTGAGGATTCGGGAACTGATGGTTCTTTCAGCTTTTCCAGTACTACAAGCCGTCTTTCGTGTCCGATTTTTGGTAGGTTGTATGGTTTATTTAAAATTATTTTAAACATTCCGGGGAAGCGTTTTTCCGCTTCTTTTAATTCCGGATCTACATTCGGCCCTTTTAATAAAATGAATTGTCCACCGATCCCAAGACAAGCTTGAGTGCGCGCAAGAGTTTTTTCGACTTCTTCGAGTGCTCTAGTCACTACTGCCTGCATCGGTTTTTGAAAACTACGGCTCGTGACTTTGTGATCGAAGACTTCAATGTTTTTTAAGCCGATTTCCTTAATCACTTCTTTTAAAAATTGCACGCGTCTGGGACGAGGCTCTGCGAGTGTTATTTTTAGTTCGGGATAACGGATTTTTAACGGTATTCCCGGAAAACCTGCACCCGTTCCGATATCAATTACTGGACTTGGAATTTTCACCAAATCGCCCACAATCATGCAGTCGATATAGTGCTTGATCACCATGGGTTCAAAGCCTGTGATACGGGTTAAATCACGGTCATCGTTTCTTTTTCTTAAAAGATTATGGTACATCCACAGCTGTTCGTTTGCCTTGGGCGATAGTATAATACCGGAAAGCTTTAAAAGCTTTTTCATCGAATCCAAAGAAGGGGCTAGTGAATTGTGTCTTGGTTGCATAAAGAACACTTGGAGTACTTAGAGGAGGACGATTCGTCAAGCCCGCCTACACCCCGAGTCTTATTCGAAGATAATCATCTATTTATCGTCTTTAAACCCTGCAGATGGCTTACCCAGGCCGATAAAACAGGGGATCTTTCGCTGCTTGAATGGGCAAAAGAGTACATCAAAAAGGTATATGAAAAGCCCGGAAATGTCTTTTTGGGGCTTGTGCACCGATTGGATAGGCCAGCCGGCGGGATTGTTATTTTTGCAAAAACTTCCAAATCTGCAAGCCGTCTCTCTGAGCTTTTTCGCAGCCACAAGATTCGAAAAACCTACCGGGTGGAAGTGCAAGGCACTCTTTCTGGAGAAGCAGAACTTACCCATTACATAGAAGAAGCCGACGATAAAATGGTCGCTGTTCTTCATTCCAGCGAAGACAGTAAAAAAGCACAACTCTCTTATCGCGTGATAGAGCAACGCAAAAAAACGACGCTTCTCGAAATCGAACTGAAAACAGGGCGCAAACACCAAATTCGTGCGCAAATGAGTGCGATTGGGCATCCGGTTGTAGGGGACAGACGCTATGGCTCCAAAGAACCATATTACTTTGGCAGTATCAAACTCATGTCGTTCGAAACGGAATTTAAACACCCCACAAAGAACGAAAAAGTTGTTGTTACCGTCCCTGATAAATTGCAAGATTGGGCCCGCGGTTGAACATTCATGTCGAAAAATCGTTAAATGAGGCACTTGTGCTTCGCAAGTCGCTTAACGAAAACTGCTACCGTTTATTCTCTGGCAAAACAGAAGGCGTCGGAGGCTTAAAAATAGAGATTTATTCTGACGTGGCCTTTATCTACCAGTATGTCGGTCATGAAGAGTTTCACGAAGAAGAACTGGGAGAAGTCGCAGCCTGGTTAGTCAAAAAACTCAACGTAAAATCCGTACACGTAAAGAAATTTATCGAAGACAGAACCAAAAAACTTGCTGATAGCGAGTTACTGCCCGAAATACCCCTTGCCGGAGAAAAAGCGCCCTCGGCCTTTGAAGTATCTGAAAACGGACTGAAATTTCAGATCCGTCCATTCGACGGTTTTTCTACAGGCATTTTTTTAGATCAGCGCGAAAACAGAAACTGGATACGCAGAATTTCCGCAAATAAAAAAGTATTAAACGCCTTTTCGTATACCTGCGCATTTAGTGTGTACGCCGCAAGTGTGGGCGCCACGGTGACCAGTGTAGATTTGTCTCAGAAGTATCTGGACTGGGGAAAAACCAATTTCCAATTAAATGGTCTCGATCCAGCATTGCACCGCTTTTACGCGTGGGATATTTTCGAGTTTATTAAAAAAGCAGCCAAACAGGGTGAAAAATTTGATGTGATCATTCTCGATCCCCCCAGCTTTTCCAGAGGCAAAGCCGGTACTTTCTCCTTAAAGAAAGACTGGCTCAAACTTCTGACCGAAGCACTTACCGTATTAAACAAAGGGGGATTTCTTTTTTATTCCTGTAATTACTTTGAATGGGACAAGGCCACTTGGCGAAAACAAATCGAAGGTGAATTACGCTCTAAAAAGTTCACAAAGGTTCCTCTTCCCGAAGTCCCGTTGGATTTTCAAAAGGAAGATCACCCCTTAAATGTCTGGTGTGCACAGTTTTAATGGCCCAAAATTAAAAAAGCCGCCATACCTTAAGGTATGACGGCTTTTTATAATCTTGTTTAACCTGTTAAGCTAAAACGTAAGTACGTTCAGCAGGTTTTACGTGGATTTTGCTAGCTGGACGAATAGTGACATAGCCACCATCTGGTCCTGGGATTCCACCTTTGATGAAAATCAGGTTTTCATCTGGGCGAACTTCCACAATTGTAAGCTTTTGTATTGTGCGAGGAGAATTACCTAATTGGCCAGGCATCCCTTTGCTTTTCAACACACGACCCGGGAATGTATTTGCTCCGTTTGAGCCCCCGTGACGGAAGTATTTGGAAACCCCGTGAGTCGCATCCGCACCATGCCAGTGGTAACGCTTCATTACGCCGGCAAAACCTTTACCTTTAGTGGTACCGATTACGTCTACGATGTCGCCTTTAGCAAACATGCTAGCCGATAATTTTTGACCAGCTTTAAACTGAGAAAGATCGTCTGTCAGTTCCACTCTGATTTCTTTAGAGCGAAGACGGGCAGGGACATTTGCTTTTTTGTAATGACCCAAACGCGCTTTATCGACGTTTTGTGGTTTTCTAAAACCGTAAGCTACCTGCAATGCAGCATAGCCGTCTGTTTCTTTTGTTTTCACCTGAGTGACATAACAATCAGACGTATCAACCACCGTAATGGGCACGGTCAATCCGGCTTCATTAAAGATAGTGGTCATTCCAACTTTTTTACCAACAATTCCAAGCTTCATGGCTTTACCTCACGCTATACACAAATAGCCAAATTAAGAGATTTCTTATAGCGGGCAGGTCCCGTGACGGCAACTAGTATTTTTTCAAATATTTCTTGGGGGTTAATTCGCATGGAAAATAACAAGAGGGTTAACCTTCGGGCTAACCCTCTGAAAATGAAAATGTATTAGTACTGAAATTACAATTAGTTAGCTGGGTTTAATGACCCGCATGAACTTTTCTAAGAACTCGTTGTCCGTTTCTGGTTCAGACTTACCGACTTCAACTTCCAGTTCATCCACCATTTGTTGGAATTTTTCTGGATCTTCTAGACCTTCTTTAATTTTTTCCATGTAGTCTTTGGGATAACGTTTAGCGAGCCTATCAATATAAGCATTCAACCGGCGTTCCGCTTTGACTTGTTCGTTAAATTTGATGTGTTTCCAATTTGCGAGGTAGTGCAAACGGCAATAGCCTTCGGATACACTGGGAATCTTGCAGCCGCGTTGCGAGCACTTCTTTTTGGCGCGCGCTTTGGCTTTCACTTTTTTTTCTTCAGCGGTCATTTTTACTTTGACCACTTTTTCCGCTTTTGGTGCTTTCACAACTTTTTCTTTCTTACTGGATGCTTTCGCCTTCATCGCATCCTCCTTCATGCACTGTATCGGAAAACTTACACTATGAGTTAAGTATTTTTTAAAAAATGAATTATGGAGAATTCTTCAAAATTGGCTCCCATCCCACAAGGGTTTTCAGGGTTTTTAAAAAAGTCAGCTGAATTTTTTCTCACGATACTGTGCGAATCTAATCAATTTTCTTCAATGACGATGCTCGAGATACTTACAAATAACAAGGAGCAAATATGAAATATCAAAAAACAAAAATATTAATTGGCGTGCTGATGGCGATAAACGGGCTAGCTAGCTCTAGCTTCGCTAAATTCGAAGTGCATGAATGGGGTACATTTACGTCGGTACAGGGGTCTGATGGAAATACGCTTTCTCATTTGGAGATTGAAGAAGAAGTATTGCCGCCCTTTGTACATAACCGTACTGAAACATTGGAAAACGGTGCGCTGGACGGTTGCCAAGGATGCCCCGGGCATTGCTGCAAGATGGAATGTTGTGACGATTTAAGAACTCCCGCGAACCTTCCTGTGTCGGTCACGCAAAAAATGGAAACACCCGTGTTGTACTTTTATAGCGATGTCCCTCGCAAAGTAGATGTGCGTGTGGATTTTCCAAAAGGCTTGATTTCTCAATTTTATCCTAAGCCAACGACTGTGTTACCCACATTATCAACTCAGGTGCTTGCAAACGGTAGTATTCAGTATTCGAAGTTGGAAGTTCTGGCAGAGCCTGTCGCAGTTCCGCCGGTAATCGCAGGAAATGTCT
This sequence comes from uncultured Pseudobdellovibrionaceae bacterium, assembly GCA_964396165.1. Classification (GTDB taxonomy): domain Bacteria; phylum Bdellovibrionota; class FAC87; order UBA2466; family UBA2466; genus CALCZU01. Next base: position 15,745 of record CAYNEF010000047.1, on the reverse strand, counting down.
ATGGGCCAGCAAGAAATACCAAAGCAAACTTTGTCAGAATGAACGGTGAAACAGAGAAGTTTGTATTCTATCGTGGACTAGGGGACTTTAAGACATCTCTGAAAGTGACATCGAATGCTACATATTTAAATGTCAAAGATACTTTCGGAAATGGCATTCCGTTTATGCTTGCAGTGAATGTACGTAACGGGAAGGGGGCTTTTAAAGTCTTGGGTTCTCTTACAAAGTCTGGGCAAAATAATTTTGCATTCGCAGAGCTAAATCAAGAACTCGAACCGCGATTTGCGATGACGGATTTTGAAAGCAAAGTCGCACCAGTTTTAGTTACAGCGTTACAAAATACGGGTCTTTTTAAAGAAGAAGCAGAGTCAATGGTGAATACATGGAGACTCAGTTACTTTCATACGGAAGGATTAAGAGTTTTGTATGTACTTCCGCGAGTCGAGACAGATGCACTTCTTCCACTTCAAATTACTCCAAGCCCAGAAAAACTTGTGCGTACACTTGTAGGACGAGTAGAAGTCATGACGACACAAGAAGAAACAAGCTTGCTATCAGAAGCTAGCAAAGCATTGAAGGGTGAGTCGTCTCAGTTTGTCGCCGCAAACTTAGGTAGGTTTCGTGAACCGAAACTTTCTCGTTTGATGCAATTAACGAGTGATGCAAACTTACAAAATTATCTAGAAAAAAGTTTTAGATAAGTATTTAATTAAAAAGCCCGGGGGGATTTTCTTCCGGGCTTTATTTAATGTAATAATAGAGATTGAACTGTTTCCGGAATGCATCTGAGCCTTCTTTTAATTATTGTTTAAAACAAACTATATCATATTTAATATCTATTTTATTAATTTATCAAAAGTTGCGATACTGTATCTAGATTAATTATTCAGGAGGATTAAATATGTATAGAGAAGTAACTGCAGAACAGGCACTAAAGAGACTAGAAGAGGGAAATAAACGCTTCGTAAGTGGTATGCGGTCTATCGAGGCGATGAACAGCATTTTTCAAAAAAAGGAACTTGTAAAAAATGGCCAAAGACCCTTTGCCATTGTTTTAACCTGTTCTGATTCACGTGTCCCTGCGGAGATTCTTTTTGATCAGGGATTGGGTGATCTTTTCGTAGTACGTGTTGCAGGCAATGTTGTCGCGCCTGCTTTACTCGCAAGTATTGAATTTGCAGCTAGTACTTTTGGAACTGCGTTATGTGTAGTGATGGGACATTCCCATTGTGGTGCTGTTAAAGCTTCGCTTAGTCATTATCAAACGAAAGAGAAACTGCCTTCGCAAAACTTGACTGATTTGGTTGCGCGCATTGAAGCGTCAGTTGACTACTGTGTTAAACACAATGAGGCCACCACTGAAAGCGAAATGGTGAAAACTATCACTACGCATCATGTGAAAAGAAGTGCAGAACTAGTGATGAAAGAAAGTCCTATACTTCAAGACTTGCACAAACAGGGCAGATTTAGCATCGTTTCCGCAGAATACGATTTGGAAACAGGTATAGCTGTATTTCACGATAAGTAATAACAGTCTCACACATGGATCAAAATCCATTTGTGAGTACTAAATCATCCAATTGGAATTCTTTCATTTTTTAATAAGCTTCTTGCAAAAGAAGCGCACGGCCCGCGATTTTTCTTTTCTGCATTCGTACAGAAAATAATTCGCGTGCGTAGGTAAGTTGGAGAGCGAAAAATTTATAGAAGCTTGTGGAAGAAAATCCTTCCGTTCTTTTTCTATAAGGAATTTTTATTTCTTTTACGAGATCTGGAATTTCCTGCTTCACAAGAAGAGCCAAAACCAAATTGAAACTTTCCAACTCTTTGGGAAGAACGGATGCGTATTTCAACGCTGTTTCTCTTTCAATCAGACGGAAAGAAATGTTTCCGTCTTTAAGTTCCGAGTGAAAAAGCATTTTTGCCCAAGTATTTAAAAGAGAATTCATCAAGCGTCTGGGTAACGTGTCTAAACGGTGTGTGCGGTGGCCAATTACAAAACGTGCCATCCCTTTTTCTGTCCAGAATCTTTCTAAGTCACAAGTTTCGTATCTGCCATTTGCATCCAGAAAAAGTAAGTATTTTCCTTTTGCAGTTTCAATTCCCCGGCGAATCGCTTCGCTATGTCCATTGCGCAATTGATGTGTGACACGGATATTAGGATTTTCTTTTCTTAATTTATCCAGAATTCTTCCAGACCCATCTGTAGATCCGTCATTCATGATCACCATTTCGAATTTTGGTGTCAGAGTTTGCAAAAAAGAATGCCACGTATGAATAAAAGATTCGAGTGACGTTGCTTCGTTATAAACAGGAATAATGACTGAGAGCTCTGGCTGCATGAATAGGAACAGTATACTGCGAAAAGCTTTTGAAAATAAGCCCAGATTTCAGGAGTTTGTATGTTTATACGACGCATTATTTATTTTCGAAACGCATTGACCAAATGGCCCACTTCGCCTATATACTAACAGCCAAAGATGAAGGCTGAAGAATCATTCAAAGAGGGGCTTACTTTCGATGATGTACTTCTTGTGCCCCGATACTCTGAAGTCCTCCCCACTACCGTTGAATTAACCTCCAAACTGACGGCTAATATCGATTTAAGAATCCCTGTGATTTCTGCCGCGATGGATAAGGTCACTGAAAGCCGTACTGCGATTACGCTGGCCCGCATGGGGGGAGTGGGCGTGATTCACCGCAACTTAACTCCTGAGAAGCAGGCTTTTGAAGTAGAAAAAGTTAAAAAGTCGGAAAGCGGGATGATTATTGATCCCATTACGCTGAAATCCGATCAACCCGTATCAGACGCCCTGGCACTGATGAAGAAAAACGGGATTTCAGGTTTCCCTGTTACTGATAAGGGAAAACTTGTCGGGATAGTGACTAACCGAGATTTAAGATTTGAAGAAAATACAAAGCGCGCCATTTCTGAAATCATGACCCCCTTTGAAAAGTTAGTTGTTGGCAATGAATCGATTCAGATGAATGAAGCGGCAAAGCTCATGCACAAACACCGCATTGAAAAATTGCCGGTGGTAGATAAAGACAGAAATTTAAAAGCTTTAATCACGATCAAAGACATCATGAAGAGTATTAACTTTCCTCTTTCTAATCGTGATTCCAAAGGAAGATTAAGAGTGGGAGCTGCTGTTGGTACTGGTACCGAGGCGCAAAAAAGAATTGATCTTCTGTATCACGCAGGTGTCGATTTTGTGACGATTGATACTGCCCATGGCGACTCCAAAAACGTCATTGAGATGGTGCGATGGGCGAAACAAAAATACAAAGATTTGACTGTGATTGCTGGAAATGTCGCCACTGCAGAAGGCGCAACGCACTTGTATGAAGCTGGCGCGGATGCCGTGAAAGTCGGCATGGGAAGCGGATCGATTTGCACGACACGTATTATTGCCGGCGTGGGAATTCCCCAGTTCACAGCGATAAGAAATTGCGCTCCTGTTGCTAAAAAATTCGGTCGTACGTTGATAGCAGATGGTGGAATCAAATATTCCGGCGACATGGTGAAAGCGTTAGCGGCCGGTGCTGACAGTGTTATGATTGGTAGTCTTTTCGCCGGCACAGACGAATCTCCCGGTGAAGTAGTTTTCTATCAAGGCCGTACTTACAAAACCTACCGCGGTATGGGTTCTATCGAAGCCATGCGCGAAGGCAGCCGCGATAGATACGGACAACAAGGTGTAGGCGAAAACGAACTTGTTCCCGAAGGCATTGAAGGCATGGTTCCTTACCGTGGCGAATTAAAACAAGTGATTTTTCAATTAGTCGGTGGGGTAAGAGCCGGACTGGGTTATTTAGGTTGCGCAAATCTTACACAGCTTCGCGAAAACGCAGAATTTGTCAGAATTTCCAATCAGGCTCTGAAAGAGTCACATGTGCACGATGTGTACGTGACTAAAGAAGCGCCCAACTATCGGCCAAACGATACATGAATAAAGTCCTCGTACTAGACTTCGGATCCCAGTTCACACAATTAATCGCGCGAGCAGTAAGAAACTTAGGAGTTTTTTGCGTCGTAGAGCCTTACTCGATATCTGAAAAGAAAATCAAAGAACTAAATCCGAGTGCGATTATTTTATCCGGTGGCCCATCGAGTGTCGGTGGCAAGTCTTCTCCTAAAATTGCAAAAACTCTTTTTGAATTAAACGTTCCAATTTTAGGAATCTGCTACGGCATGCAACTTATTTCTCATCTCAATAAGGGAAAAGTAGCCAGTGGGGGCGCCAGAGAATATGGATTCTGCGAAATTGAAGTAAATGAAGCCAAAGGACTTTTTGCGACATTTAAAAAGGGAGAAAAGCTTCCTGTATGGATGAGCCATGGCGATCACGTGGGAGAAATCCCGCCCAGTGCAGTGGCAACAGCCAGTTCTGAGAAGTGTGTCGTTGCCTTTGAAATGGGCAATTTACACGCGATACAATTTCACCCCGAAGTCGCGCATACGCCTATCGGCATGACCATCATTTCCAATTTTTTATTCCGTGTCGCAGGGTTAAAAGCCGATTGGAAAATGGGAAATTTCCTCGAAATTAAAACGAAAGAAATTCTGGATCTTGTCGGAGATAATCAGGTTATCGGAGCGGTTAGTGGGGGAGTGGACTCCACGGTACTAGCGGTTTTTCTAGGCAAAATCCTTGGTAAGCGCTTCCATCCTTTTTTGGTCGATACGGGTCTCTTGCGAAAGAATGAAGCAAAAGAAGTAGTCGCATTCTTAAAAAAAGAAGGTGTGAATATACGACTTGTAGATGCTTCCAAACTTTTCTTGGGCAGGCTTAAAAAAGTTTCAGATCCGGAAAAGAAAAGAAAAATCATTGGCAAAACATTTATTGAGATCTTCGACAAAGAAACCAAAAGAATTAAAAATGCACATTTTTTAGCGCAAGGAACGCTTTACCCGGATGTGATTGAAAGTGTTTCTGTAAAAGGCCCAAGCCACACAATTAAAACGCACCATAATGTGGGCGGGCTTCCCAAAAACATGAAGCTCACTTTGATTGAGCCTTTTCGCGAACTCTTTAAAGACGAAGTTAGAGCACTGGGAAAAGAATTGGGAATTCCCAAAGTGTTAATCGATAGACACCCGTTTCCGGGCCCAGGTCTTGCGGTCAGAATCATCGGCGAGATTACGCCCGACAGAGTGAAGTTGCTGCAAGAAGTAGATAGTGTTTATATCGATGAACTTAGAAAACAAAACCAGTACGAAAAAATCTGGCAAGCTTTCGCAGTCCTGCTTCCGATTAACACGGTTGGTGTGATGGGAGATGCAAGAACGTACGAATCCGTGATTGCGCTGAGAGCAGTTACTTCGCGCGACGGGATGACTGCTGACTGGTATCGCTTTGATAATAATATACTTGCTAAAATTTCAAGCCGCATTGTAAACGAAGTGAGAGGTGTAAACCGAGTCGTATACGACATCAGTTCCAAGCCCCCCGCTACAATCGAATGGGAGTGATAAGATGAAAGGTCAAATCGTATCAGGCTTTTTAGCACCGCATCCACCGCACCTCGTGTATGGAGAAAACCCACCGCAAAACAGAGTCAAATCGACGGGAGGGTGGGAGAACTTAAGATGGGCGTATGAAAAAGCGCGCGAGAGTATCAAAAAATCCAAACCTGATGTGATCTTGGTGCATAGCCCACACTGGATGACAATTGTCGGGCACCACTTTGCGTGTGTGCCTGAGCTAAAAGGAAGATCGGTCGATCCGATTTTTCCACACTTGTTTCAATATGATTTTAAAATGAAAGTGGATACGGAACTTGCCAAACTTTGCTATGAAGAAGCGAAGGCCGAAGGCTTGACGGCAAAGCTCATGCAAAATCCAAACTTCCGTGTCGATTACGGAACTATCGTATCTTTGCACATGTTAAATCCAGATTGGGATATTCCCGTTCTTCCGATCTCAGCTAACAATTCTCCTTACGCATACAACCTTTCAGTCGGACAAGAGCAAATGATTAAACTCGGTCAGGCAACAAAGCGCGCGATTGAAAGAAGGGGAGTGAAGGCAGTTCTTGCGGCAAGTAATACTCTATCGCACTTACACTTTAGCGAAGAGCCTAATCCACCTGAAGACATGAGCAAAGAACATGTCCAAACCGATGCCCAATACAAGTGGGACATGCGCGTGATTGAACTTTTACGTAACGGAAAAATTGACGAGTTAAAACAAATTTACCCTCAATTTATCGAGGAATCTTTTGCAGAAGTTAAATCGGGCGCACTGATGTGGATGCTTTCGGCCCTAGACTTCAAACCCATCAAAGCAAAATTGCATGGGTACGGCACCGTGATTGGAACAGGTAATGCTGTCATGGAGTGGGACAACGTCGGAGGTACTGTATGAAAGGTGAAATTGTAAAAGCAGCATGGGTACCAGGTCTTCCTCACATCCTATCCAAAAATAAGTGCACACAGTGGACTGAACTTGCAAATGCATTCACAAAACTCGGTGAGCGTGTGCGTGAAGTAAAACCTGATGTCATCGTTTTGTTTAGTACGCAGTGGTTTTCAGTGCTCGGTACTTCCTTTCAAACAAATCCAAACCCTAAAGGGTTGCATGTCGATGAAAATTGGTATGACTTGGGAGATTTGCCTTTTAACTTCAAAGTCGATTCTGCTTTGTCGACGCAATTTGCTGAAGATTACAAAGGTGCCGGGTTTCCGACAAAAACTGTAAATTTCGAAGAGTTCCCCATTGATACTGCGACAATTGTTGCGAACCATTTTTTAAATCCCAAAGGGGACATTCCGGTTTCTATCGTTTCTTCCTGGGTATACGCTGATCACAAGGCCGCGCGCACATTAGGCGAAACAATGGCAAAGACAGTCGAAAAAGCAGGAAAGCGCGCTGTTTTTGTTGCAAGTTCGCTTTTATCTTCTCGTTTTAACTCGAATGACATTGATCCGAATGAAGATAAGATTATCTCGAGCGATGACGAGGCAAATAAAAAAATCCTGCATGCTATTGAGAGCGGCAAATGGTACGCATCACACGATTTGGCTTCTGAATTCTCAAGAAAAGTACCCACTGACATGCAATTTAATGCATTCCACTGGTTGTCTGGAGTCTTGGGCTCACGCCCAAATTTCGCAGAAGTATTAGGTTATGGACCACAATGGGGCACAGGCGCCGCTGTCATCGATATCTCTCTGGGCGTAAAGCACTAAGCTTCTACTGGATGAGCTAACTGATAAGGTGCAAGATATTTTTTTATAAAAGCGGGCTTGTCATCTTTATAGGAAGTAACCAGTCCCAGTTTATGCAACGTCCAGATGTAATACCAAGCATAGTCGATCTGGTAAGGTTGAAAATCATTGCGAGCACTATTGGGATAAAGATGGTGGTTATTGTGCCACTCACCTGTGACGAGACCAGGCCAGAGTTGGTTGATAGAATGATCTTTTCTAAAGAAATCGATCCCTTCTTTTCTCTTATCTTTCCCGCCGCCGTGTCCATCGAAATTAAATGTGCGCACACCCACAGCCCAGAATGCAGACGCGGCAAAAATTGTAACTGCAAGAGAATGCCCGCCGATCAAATAAAAAGCGCCGTACCAGAATGCCCAATTCGCAGCTGTTTCTAGTGTTGTCCAAAGGGGATGCGAAATGGATCCCCACTTTTTGTACTGCTCGTACGTATTAATTTTCACGCCGGTATGGGAAACAAGCATGGAAATTGTTTTGTAGTCTTTTTCAGAAAGGCTTCGGTGTATCGGTTGATGATTAGCGTCCGCTAAAAAACAATACCACCATCCGCCGTTTACATTATACGGATCACCTGGCTGTTCAGAAAGTTGGTGGTGTACGTAATGCGAAATGACATACAACTCATCGATGATGAGTTTTACGACAAGATTCCTTGTGACAAAACGAACAACTGGATTTTTGAATTTGTACGCGTGGTGTGTCGCGTATCTGTGGTACCAAATCGTACCATGCGTTCCGAGTACAATCATGCTGTACACAAAGCCGATGAGAAAGTTAGTGAAAGTTAAATAATGGGTAATAAAGATGGCAAAGGGGATAACAAGAAGAACGACCGTCATCCAACTAAAAAAGGGAACCCAGTTTTTGCGATCTTGAAATACGTTTACGCGTTTGAAAAAATGTCTGATGAGCTCGCTAAATGACGGGACAACAAGCTGTCCGTTTTTTTCATACCCGTAATCGGGTGGCTCTATCATCCAGGACAATGATCTCATTACTACTGCTGTGGTTGAGCTTGGAATCCAAGTTTTTCACGCGATACAATTAATCCGTGAGTCAAATCATAAGGAGACATTCCAAGCGTTACCTTGTCGCCTACGATGATACGGATGTGAAATTTTCTTAAGCGTCCGGAGAGTTTTGCTTTTACAAATCGGCCGTCTTTTAATTGCACATTAAAGATACTGCCCGATAAGGATTCAGTGACTACCCCGTCTACTTTTAATAAATCTTCTTTGCTCACAGAGCACCGCCTTTTAAAGTTTTGCTTCTCAGGGGCAGAAGAGTTGTTTCACGTGTTGCTTATTTCTTTAAACTAACAGCGAACAAAAAAAAAAGCACGTAAATAGAGGTGAACTCCATTTACGTGCCTTTAAATAAATTACAAGGCTACGAATTAGTAACCGCCGCCACGACCGCCACCGCCGCCGCCACGACCGCCGCCGCGTCCACCGCCGCCGCCGCCACGACCGCCACCGCCGCCGCCACCGAAGCCACCACGACTTCCGCCGCCGCCGCCGCCGAAGCCGCCGCCGCCGCCACGTCCGCCGCCACCAAAGCCACCGCGACCACCGCCACCAGTGCGAGGTTCTTGCGGACGAGCTTCGTTTACAGTCAATGCACGGCCTTCAACTTCTTTACCGTTCATTTCTGCAATCGCTTTTTCTGCTTCATCATCTGAAGAGAATTCGACGAAACCAAATCCTTTTGAACGACCGCTATCGCGATCTGTGATGAGTCGTGCAGACTCCACATTTCCGAACGGAGCGAACATATCTTGCAATGATCCTTCCGTTACCGAGAAAGAAAGATTACCTACATACAGTTTTTTACCCATTTTAATGACCTCCTTAAAGGTTTGACCGGGCGCCGACAGAGACTTGAATGAGCGCCTGCTCAGGGGTCATCTAGTTCGACAAAAAAATGTTTTACAGTAAACTCATTGATTTCGCAAGCTTGCTGTTGCTTCTCAGAGGGCTTTCCGTTATGTATCAAGCTCTACGGAGGCCTAAGTGAACGATATCATACGCTTTGATTGTCCCAGTGCGCCACGACCTTTAGGAAACTATTGTCACGCAGTGGGTTATGGAGACCTTATTTTCGTCTCGGGAATCGCTTCTCGTGACTTCGAAACGAACGAAGTCCCTGGTTTAAAAATGGATGCAAATGGTAAAAAACTTGCCTACGACATCGGGCTTGAAACCAAAGCAACCCTTGAAAATATTAAAAAAATTCTGGGTGATGCGAAAAGCGATTTGGACCACGTATTAGAAGTCAGCGTGTTTCTTTTGGACATGAAAGATTTCCCTGCATACAACGAAGTCTTCGCAAGTTATTTCCCCAAAAAGCATCCCGCAAGAACTACAGTTGCCGTTAGCGGTTTACCTGGCAATATTGCTATAGAAATGAAAGTGGTAGCCGTAAAAAAAGGGTAGGGAATGGATTTTCTCTCAAAAGAAAAAGTAGCAATTTCTTCGACAGTAAAAAACTTCCTGGATAAGGAGCAGCTGCTTTATATCGATGGCCAATGGCAGTATTCTCTTCATAATAAAAATTATACGACACTCAATCCAGCGACTGAGCAAATCATTGCGACTGTGCAAGAAGCGGAATTGGAAGATGTCGATTTAGCAGTCGCTGCGGCTCGCGAATCTTTTGAAGAAGGAGAATGGCGAGAAACTTCTCTGGACGATAGAAGAGAAACGCTTAAAAGACTCGGTGATTTGATTTTAGAAAACCGCGAGACGCTTGCGATCTTAGAAACTCTCGACACAGGAAAGCCAATACGCGAAAGTTTTGAAGGCGATATTTTTCGAGCCGCCAAAAATTTTCATTTCTTTGCTGACTATGCAGAAGAAATGGATGCACTAGTTTTTAAAAATGGTGACGACACACACACCGCTTTTAGAGAACCACTTGGAGTCGTCGCTCTTGTCACTCCCTGGAATCTGCCTCTGTATTTGGAAACATGGAAAATTGCTCCTGCACTTCTGATGGGGAATAGCATTGTATTAAAACCCTCTGAATTAACGCCGCTGACTGCAAGTTATTTCACGCATCTTTTACATACTTCCGGCCTATTGCCAAAAGGGGTATTTAACCTCGTACAAGGGTTCGGAGAAAAAGCTGCGGGGGAAACTTTAGTTAGTCACAAACGGATTGATGCGATCTCATTCACAGGAGAAACGGGAACGGGCAGAGCGATTATGCGTTCTGCTGCGACGGGGCCTACGCGTGTTTCGTTCGAACTCGGCGGCAAGGGTGCTAGTATTTTATTTGAAAGTTGCGATCTCGATTTGGCTGTTTCGGAAGTTTTAAGAGCAGGGTTTAGAAATCAGGGTGAAATCTGTCTTGCGACTCCCCGTATCCTTGTGTCGGAAAAAATTTACGATGCTTTTCGGGAAAAACTTTTGACTGCTGTAAAAAATATTAAAGTTGGTGATCCTTTATCGCCGTCCACTTCAATGGGGGCATTGATTGGGCGTGAGCATTACGACAAAGTTTGTAGTTATCTCAATAAAGTTGAGCCACCTGCAAAAATTATTCATGGAGGAAGCCGGCCCGCGCATCTTTCGAAAGGATATTTTCTTGAGCCGACAATCGTAGAAGGCTTAGGCGAAAAACATCCCGTATCTTGTGAAGAAATTTTTGGGCCTGTAATTTCTTTACATCCTTTTAAAACAGAAGAAGAAGCTATACGTATCACAAATGCAACTCCATACGGATTATCGGCTTCAGTCTATTCTACGGATGAAAAACAGATTGAACGGGTGACTAAGCAAATTCGCATCGGGCTTGTCTGGGTCAATTGCTGGTTTGCGCGTGACTTAAGAGTGCCTTTTGGTGGACAGAAAAAAAGCGGCATCGGAAGAGAAGGCGGCAAGTGGAGCCTGGATTTCTATTCGGAATGGAAAAGTGTGTGTGTGAGAAATTATGCAAAATAAATTAAACCAAACCTTGGCCGCAGAACTTGTAAAAGCAGAACAGGAATTAAAAGCGATTGCTCCTTTGTCGGAAACGCATCCCGAACTCACAGAAAAAGATGCTTACGCGATTCAAAATATCAACGCGCAAAGACGGATGGATGCCGGTGAAAAACTTGTTGGTTACAAAATCGGACTGACCGCCAAGGTAGTGCAACAGCGTTTTGGAGTCGATAAACCGGACTACGGGCATTTGTTTGAAAAGATGCAGCTGAAAAATGATTCGGAAATAGATTTATCTACGATGCTACAGCCTAAAATAGAGGGCGAAGTAGCCTTTGTTATGGCGAAAGATTTGCCGAAAAGTGGCGTCACTATACAAAATGTTTTTGATGCTGTGGATTTTGTAACTTGTTCGTTTGAGATTGTGGATAGCCGGATTAAAGACTGGAAGATCAAGTGGGTGGATACAATTGCAGATAACGGCTCGTCAGCGCGTTTTATTTTATCTTCGCAAAAGACTCTTTTGAAAGATGTGGATTTAGCTTTTGTGGGACTTGCTCTTTCTTGTAACGGGGAAGTGGAAGTGACAGGGTGTGGTGCGGCCGTGATGGGTAATCCGCTGAATGCCGTTGCGTTTTTAGCCAATGAATTAGGCAAGTATGACAAGCAGGTGAAAGCCGGCGATATTATTTTATCCGGATCTCTTTCAGGAATGCTTGAGGCAAAGAGTCGAATCAAATACGAATGCGAGATGTGGAAACTTGGCAAAGTGTCTGCTTCTTTTAAAGAGAGCGTTAAATGACATCGTTAGAAAAAATTGAACATCTTTTAAAAGCACGTCAAACCAAAACGCCTTTAATTGCGTTTACCGATGAAGAACCTGGTTTTACATTAGACGATGGTTACTCCATTCAAAAAAGTTTACTGGAAAGAGCTTTAAAAAACGGAGAAGTCCTTTCCGGTTTTAAAATGGGGCTTACATCAAAAGCTAAACAAAAAGATGTCAGTGTGTTTGAGCCTATTCGCGGATTCTTGCTTAAATCGATGGAGATTCATAACGGTGGTTCACTCGATTTATCTACCAGAATCAGACCTAGGGTAGAGCCGGAAGTTGCGCTTGTGTTGAAAAACAAACTGGAAGGAAGCAACGTTACATTAGAAGAAGTTGCGCACTCGCTGTCGGGAGTATTTTTAGCCTGTGAAGTAATCGACAGTAGATACAAAGATTACAAATTTAAACTTCCTGATGTGGTAGCAGACAATACTTCTGCCAGTGGGTATGTGCTTGGCACAAATAACCTTTTGCCTCTTTTAGAAGATGTAAGACTGATGGGAATCACCTTAAGAAAAAATGGAGAACTTTTAGAGACAGGTTCTCCTGCAGCAGCGCTCAATAATCCTCTCAATTCTCTCTTGGAACTTGTAAAAGCCATGGCGAAAACTAACGAAGCGTTACTTCCTGGACAAGTGGTAATGACAGGCGGACTGACAAATAGCCATTTTGTCGCAAGCGGAGACGTGGTTGAAGTGGAATGTGCGTTTGATAAAATTAAATTCACGGTAAAGTAAATTATGATCTTTGATCTGTTTCATTCTATCAGTGATCCTGTCATCCACTCAAAAAGCATAGGTCCGCGAAAATCGATTGAGAATTTCATCGATCAGGTGCGTTTGGCGGAAGAGTTGGAAATGGATACTGCGTGGGTAGCAGAGAGCCATTTTTCTTCCGAAGTACAAAAACAAACAAGTGTGGCTACGATACAAAACTTCTTTGGAGAAGTAGGACTTAACTGCGATTCCTTTCAGTTATTCAATTTAATTGAAAGAAACACAAAAAAGATAAATTTTGGCACCGGCATTCACAATATAGTGGGAGGAAGTGGGGGCCCAATTGCAAGTGCCGAGCGTGTTAACTTTTTGCGTTTTATCAATCAAAACTTTGTCACCAATCCCAGGGAAATCAGATTAGGAGTCGCAGCGGGAAGGTTTCCTTACCAAAATACTCCCTTTGGGATTGTACCTCGAGACGCAGCGGAACAGGATTTTTGGCCGATTATCAAAAGAATTATTTTTTTAGAAGCTCTGGAAATATTTGTGCGTTTGCTTAAATTCGAAACAATCGCATCTCAAAATATTACAAGTTATCAAATTACTGCTGAGCAAGTCACAAAAGAAATACCGAAGGACGCTGTACGGCTTTTGGAAAAATATACTTTTCCTCTTAAAATAAAGCCACGCTATGACTTTGAAAAAATTAAACTGATTCCTGAATGTGATGTCCGTAAAAAATTCCAATTGGTACTCGGATCCCATGATCCCGAGGCGCTGACGTTAGCGTACAAGCACTGGAAAATGGATTTATTTAACCTTTCTTTTACTAGCCCTGAAATGCTTCAAAAAACGCATGACAAGCTTGAGTTGTTAAATAAAGACAGTGAAGAGAGTTGGAAGCGCTCTCGACTTCCAAGAACCGTGATGGTCTTTATTGATCCCGATACTAAAAAGGCGACAGAGCTTGCTCACTTTGTGCTGGATGCCTATATCGAAGCAATGAAAGGGACGGCACAGGTGCCTGATAAGTCTGTGCTCATGCAACGTGCTCTCATTGGAGATGCAGTACAGGTAAGAGAACAGTTGCACCCTGAAAATCCCCGTCGTTTCCATGCGGACGATAGATTGATGCTTTGGTTTGAATTCAATCAACTGGATAATGATGCCGTCAAATCCAGAATGAAATACTTCTTCAAGGAAGTCGTAGGAAAAATGTAATGCAAGACATTTTGTTTGAACTTTTACGCAAAGATTTTTCGGAAATACAAATTGATGGTTTTATCTGCATTCATGACGGAAAAAATGTTCTTTATCAGTCAAGTGATTGGGATCCTAGTTATCCTACACGTTCTCTTTTAAAACCGATTCAATTTTTAACAACAGGTCTGGCTGAAACGATTGATGAGGCCGCAAAACTTGCAGCCTGTATGGGTTCCCTCTCTGCGTTGCCTGAGCAAGTGGCGAAAATGAAAGAGTGGTTCAAAGTAGAACTTATCGAAAAGGTCAAGGCTCCAGCGTGTTTTCCGATGGATGAACGTGCGCGGTTTCTTTTACGCGAAAAAGGCGTTGCACCTAGCGTGCATTACCAGCCCTGTCTGGGTAAGCATTTAGGAATATTGCAAGCGTGTGAAAATAACGGCTGGGCGCTCGATCACTATTTGTCTGAATCGCACCCCTACCACCAAAAACTTACCCAACTCTTGCTTTCACTTCTTCCTGAGAGAAAGAAAATTGATTGGGTGACGGATGGGTGTCTTCTTCCCAGTCCTGTACTTAAACTTTCTGAAATGGCGCGGCTTTACCAGAAAGTAGCTCAAGGCAAAAACGAATTTAAAAAAATACAAGAACTGATGGTGTCTTTCCCTGAGTGGATAGGCGGCGAAAAACGTCTTGATACAAAGTTTGTCCAAATTAATTCAAAAAAAGTAATAGCAAAAGAAGGGGCGGATGGTCTTTTAGGAATCGCACTTTTGCCGACAGCAAAATATCCGAATGGACTTGGAATCGTTTCTAAAATCAAAGCGGGTTATCTTCCCAGCTTTATGATGGCTAGTCTTGCGCCCGTATTTGAAGTACTGGGACTGGATACTGTGCATGAAGTTTCTAAAGCACAGACAATGAAGTTTCATTACAAACCTTTTGAAGTGAAAGAATCTCAGTGGCTAGATATCTCGCCGTTGATTAATGAAAGACTGGCAGTCTGGCCAGGAGACGTGCCTTTTAAACGCAGTACATCTTTTGACACTTTAAAGGGAAACCATCTCACTCTTTCTAGCATCGAAACAACTGTACATTTGGGAACGCATACCGATGGGCTTAATCACTACGAAAAAACAAAATCAGGAATTGAGTCAGCTGATTTGTCTAAATACATCGGCAGAGTTCAAGTTGTAGAAGTGAAATTAAAACCCAAGGGTTTAATAACACCTTCTGATATCGTAGATGTTCCTATCACTGCAGAACGCGTGCTTTTTAAAACAGGATCTTTTCCTAATCCAGAGAAGTTTAACGAAGATTTCGTAGCGCTTTCGAAAGAGTTGATTGCCTATCTTTCTGAAAAGAATGTGAAGCTTGTAGGAATTGATACTCCCTCGATCGATTTTTTTGAGTCTAAGGAACTAGTCGCCCACCACGAGACAGCAAAATGTGGAATGGGGATCTTGGAAGGCGTTGTTCTAGATAAGGTGAACCCTGGAATCTATTTTATGAGTGCAGTGCCTTTGAAAATCGAGGGTGCCGATGCTAGCCCCGTTCGCGTACTTCTTCACCACTATTGATTGGTTGGATCAATTGCAACGTGCAACTGAGAAAGTGCCGTTGACGTTTTGTCCTTCACCGTCTGCTACTAGTGAACCTTCCACTAATTCATTCGTTATTTTAGTTATTTTAACTGTGCCTTGTAGCTTGTTGTATAGAAACGAATCCTCTTTGTGATAGTACTGAAAAGCGACAACCCCTTGATTCGCGCCGATGTTTGTATTTGCTACTTTTGCCGGCACAGTAATATAGACACGCCTGTCTTCGAATGCAGTCT
>CAYNEF010000046.1:0-31003 GCA_964396165.1 uncultured Pseudobdellovibrionaceae bacterium | reverse complement strand
CTTATTGCGGTGCTGCAACAATCAAAGATCTTCAACGAAAAGCGCAGTTTATGGAGATTAGCACTGCCGGTAGAACGGAAGGCACTCCACACGCAATCGGCAGATTAACGGACGGCGTATAAGTTTGTCGCGAATCGTCGGGCTTTAATTTCAAAAATCGTCTAAAATTAAGAATATGCGTTTTCTAACAGCAATGGCTTTCCTTTGCTGCCTTTCTTCAATCTTAATAGCTGAAAACTTAGGCGGAGGCAGAGGCGGTCCTTTTCTTGAATACCACGCGAGAAGTTTGTCTGTCTTTGACACTTCTGTCAGCGGAACACCTGCCGTGATCGGTGGTGTGGGATTTGGTTGGGCCACGAGAAGTTTTCGATTGGGTGGTGGCGGTGGTGGCGGATTTTTGTGGAACGGATCTGATAACGTCGAATTTGGAATGGGATATGGCGGTTTAGTGGGAGAGTACGCGATTGCGCCGTGGCTTACTGGACGCTTGATGATTGGTGGGGGTGGCTATTCCGTTTCGAAAGTAACTTCCGAATCTGATTCTTCTAGAACTTTTCAAAAGCTAGACAGTGGTGGCTTCATTCTTTTTCATCCTAGCCTCATGGCAGATATTAAAATCCATTCGTGGTGTATGATCGCAGTGAATCTCGGCTACTTCCTACCAAACGTCGGCAAACTACAAAGCGCGACTCTCGGCTTCAATCTTTTATTTGGCGCGAACCCCAAGTAATTCTATTTTTTATTTTCAGAAAAATGTGTGATGACTTTTTCCAGGAAGGTTTTCTTCACTTCAGTGAGTTCTACAAATTCAATTCCAAAACCAGAGTTCGAAGTTCCTCTCGCCCAACGCACTACTGAGGTGACAGGCTTTTGTTCCATTTGAAGTTTTTTTAGAAGCTCTTCGTAATCTGTCGTAATCGCACTGAACATTTCAGACTTTCCGAAAAGAATTTCCACATTCACTTCTTCACCAATCATGATGGGCGCAGTTCCGTGCACAAAAGCACCACCGAGTGAAATATCCAGGATGTGACAGTCGAAAACTTTTTCTGGGCTGCTTTTAAGCGAAACTCTGACCGGAATTTTGACTTCGACTCGAACGGATTTTCGTTTATTTTCAAAGCTTAGGTCTTGCACGATTGTTCTATTGTAACGAATATGTCTGGACTTATCAAAGTCTGGCTGACTCTTTGAATTTATTGATGAATCTGGCGATAGCGTCTTCGCTGTAGGCTTGAAACTTCTTAGTTACAGCAAACATGATTTCTTCTTCATTATTGTCGTGGTTTAGACCCGCACAATGTCCCATTTCATGCCAGAGTACTGCTTTGAAATATTGGGAGTTTTCCGCTTTATGGAGATCTTTTGATAATTGAACATCACAATGATCTACATAAACAGTGGCAAGACCCGCGCGTGTATTCTTAGAGTCGCCACCTTCCTGGATTTCAGCTGCGTCGACAAAAGATACTTTAATCGAGAACTGCGATTTATTGGAACTTTCTGAAAGGGAAATCAAACTCAAACCAGATTTGGCGTTCAAGTCAGAAACGGAAGAGGAAATTTCTCCTAGTTCTTCGGTGGAGCAGTTATCACAAGAAGAAATTTCAGCGGGCCAGTGACGTTCTTTGCCACAAGCCACTAACAACATACAAAATATAAGTAATAATAAGTTCCGCATACGCTCTACTTTTGACTCATAAAAGAGTCGAAAGGGGATAGTGCAAGCGTACTGCCAGCGTAAAAGTATTCTGTAAGAATTCTAAATGTTTTTTTGGTAGGCGGAAATCGAGTAAGGATCAGAGTTGTCCATCAATTTAAAACCATTTTTTAAATAAAACTGTATTGCGCGCAGATTTTCATTATCGACATGCAATACTAAAGGAGAAGGCGTGGAACTTTTCTTTGCAGTGTCTTCAAAATGCTTGAGAAGTTCTGCACCAATGCCTTTTGACTGCTGATCGGCCCGCGTTGCAATTCTAGCTAAATAAAATCCGCCTACGTGTATAGGCATGACCTTAGTTCTGTAAGATCTCAGCTTATCCATTAATGCCGAATCAAGAGGAAAATAATCCATTAAACTTTTAAGACTGGTTGTTTGTCTCTCATTTAATTCATGAGTAGGGTAAGCGCTGTAACAACCCATTACTGCGCCCTCTTTTCGATAAACCCAGGTGTCGTAAAGTTCGGATTGCTCAAGATTGAATTGAGCCGTGATTGCTGAATTCAATTTTTGTGGAGAGCTAGAAAATAAGTGGTAAAAATTTTCAGAGGCCTGGCATGTTAGCTCGGCAGCGGTTTTTAACTCGTCACCGTGTGTTAGTTGTCTGGCCAAACACCAATTCATGATTTCTCTAATCGCCGTTCGATCAAATCCACAAGCTCGCCTACGTTTTTTAAGTTGGCTATCTCAACAGCTTTAAATCGTATTTTGTAAAAGGACTCTATCGCAATGATCAAGGCGACATGATTGAGCGAGTCCCAGCCTCTAACACTGCTTGCCGTACTGGAACGGCTAACAATCAGTTCCGGCAGTTTAAAGACAGTTCTCATTACTGACGTGACTTGAGACAGCGTGTCCGATGTAGGATCAACCTGTTGTGACTTTTGCATTGTGCTGCTCATTTGTATAATAGTACTATATAAAGGTCTCAAGGAAACCCAAAATAAAAATGGATCAGATTGCCAAAATACTTTCGGACTGGGAACAAAAGTCCGAATGGTTGTTGCATGACTCAAGCGGCAATCGCACATCCAAAAAAAAAAATTTAGATAGATGGAATGGCTTACGTTCTTCTATTCGCAAAGCATCAAAAAAAGGTTCACCAGTCATTATTTGTTTGCCTCATGGAGAAACATTTTTATTGTCTCTTTTGGCCTGTCTTAAAGAAAACGTTCCATTTGTCCCTTGTCTTCCCTCTTGGCCTGTAAGTCGCTTTGAACAACTGAAAGAGTTTGTTGAGCCGTCGCTTGTGATTGAGGCACATAACTTTGACTCTTTATGCTCTGCTACAGCTACCGATCTCGCATCTAGTGAATCAAACCAGACGGCCTATATTATGTTTACTTCCGGTACAACGGGTAAGCCAAAAGGTGTCTGTATTTCAAGAAATGCACTGGGTAACTTTTGGACCTGGTTAGACAAGTATTTTTGTGATCTCAAATTAAATTCTAATCAATTACTGGTCACTCAATTTACCTTTGATATTTCTTTGCTGGATGTCGGAATTTTTCTATTAAAAGACACAGCTCTTTATTTTTCGCAGTTCGGAGGCAACGCCTTTTTACTTGGAGCTGAGTTAGAACAATGGAACATCGAATTTTTAAATACGGTTCCAAACAATATTAATTCATTTGTCCAAGCAGGAATGCACTCGCGTTGTGACTTGAGTCATTTGAACTATATTCTCATTGGTGGTGCGAAATTTTCTACTTCTACGTATCAAGGTGTATGCGAGTCTTGGAGCAAAGGGGCCCGCATTTTTAACTTTTACGGCCCGACAGAGACGACAATTTATACACACGTACATGAAATTACAAAAGACACGCTACTTGATTGCAGAGATAAAAATGTCACTGTAGGAAAACCTGTGCAGGGTGTTTCTCACGCAATAAAAAATGCGACAGACAATGCATTGTTACCGACAGAGCAGATAGGGGAAATTTTACTGGGCGGAAAACAGCTGATGGAAGGGTATTTCAAAGATCCAGCAACGACTGAGAAAGTAATTTTTCACCACAACTCTGAAAAGTATTACCGAACCGGGGATTTGGGCCTGGAAGATAAGTCGGGAAGGTTGTTTGTTGTAGGCAGATTAGACGAAACGATTAAGCGTCGCGGTTTTCGTGTGAACCTTCTCGATATTGATGCGTATGTACAGAAGATTAGCGGAGTAATGGATTGTATGACACTTGCGTATCCAGATGAGGGGTTAGAAAATTGGCTCCTTCTTGTGGCAATATGTAAGGACGATGTCACAAAAGAAGGACTTCTTTTAAATATGAAAACCCTACTTCTTGAACATCAAGTGCCTGATGAAATAGTTTTCACTAAAAAATTTCCGGTAAACAGCTCAGGTAAGGTGGATAGAAAAGCTTTGATGACTGAATTTGCGCATTTAAAAGCGGATGTATAAAAACGTCTTTGGATTGGGTGCAGCAAACAAGACAGTACAAAGAATCACTACATACACAGTTAGAACTTTAACGATCCACCCGCTTTTACAAAACTTGTCCTGCAATTTTTTTCTATCTTCGTACCACTCAAAACTCATCAAAAATACAACGAGTAAAAAACAGGCTATTTGAGGCTTAAGCAGCTCTGGATGCAAAAGATGAGAGGGAGTACTTAACAGAGTAAAAAGATGAGTCAGATTTTTCCAGGCTTCTCTTACACTGGGACTACGAAAGAAGAGCGAAGCTAAAGTGACAAAGTGAAAGGTAATAAGACATTTGATCCAATAAGGTACGCGTTCACTAAAAAAAGCACCCAGACGCGTTGGTGTAAGAACACGTTCCACACTCAAATAGATTCCGTGAAGTACTCCCCACAAAAGAAATGTCCAGTTTGCTCCGTGCCAAAGGCCGCTGAGAGCAAACATGAGAAGTAGAGATCCGTGGAATAAGAGACGGGAATTTCTTCCGACATTTAAGACAAGCGGATAAAAAAGGTAATCTCGAAACCAGCTGGTAAGCGAAATATGCCACCGCTTCCAAAACTCTGTCATGCTGGAAGCAAAATAAGGGAGATTAAAGTTCTCCATCAGATCGTAACCGAGGCATTTGGCAACTCCTCTTGCGATATGAGTGTAGGCCGCAAAATCGCAATACACTTGAAAGGAATAAAGGTAGACGGCTTGAAGTAGAAGTAATGGGTTTTCCCCAAGACGGGTCGTGAAGTGTGAGTCTACATAATTGCCAAGAGCGTCTGCGATGACGAGCTTCATGAAAAAGCCCTTGATGATGAGATAGGTCCCTGCAGTGATATTGTTTAATACAGAGTGACTGGGTTTGTGAAATTGCGGAAGTAAAAGATGTCCTCGCGCAATAGGGCCCGCGACAATGTGCGGAAAAAAAGCGACATAATTGCAGTAAGTGACAAAACTTTTTTCGTACTCCATTGATTCGTTATAAACATCGAGTGTGTAACTTAGAGAGTGAAATGTATAAAAGGAAAGGCCCAGTGGTAAGAGCAGATCCAGAATCGGCAAGGGATGTCCAATAAGTGTACCGATTCCATCTGCCGCAAAATTGTAATATTTAAAAATGAATAACACGCCCAGATTGAGCGTGAGACTTAAAATCAAAAATAAATTTCTTTGTGAATTTTTCTTTTCTTGTCCCAGCTTTTTTAGCAGAAAAAAATCCACAGCCCTTATCAGCAAAAATATCCCCAGGTGCTCAAGACTTGCGTAGCCAATAAAAAATAAACTGGAGAAAAGCAAAAAAAGACTTTTGCCTTTTTTAGGAATCAATGAATACAGCGTTATGACAGACAGTAAAAAACTCAGAAATTCAGCAGATCTAAAATTCATATCGAGTGCTAAGTATAACAAATACAGCCCTTCACAATTAACTATTAATATCGGTTAATTAGTAGCCATTGGCGCATAGCACAATCACCCTTTAATGCGACTACACTTTTTAGACGATAAGTAGGTACACCATTCTATGGAACCCAAACGAAAAACAGCACTTCAAGCATTCCTGCTTTTTGCAGCGCTTACTCTTTTGAGCGATCAACTTATCCACCGCGTTGGTTCCACTCTTGAGAAGTCCCCGTACTGGGACGGAAACATGGCAACGAACTTTGTACGATCGGATGACGCAAAAGTTTTTCTTTTCGGAGACTGCCGTGCGGCTTGGTATCTCGATCCGCAAAGAATGGGCGAAATATTAAATACACGGGTGTTCAATGCGGGCACAACTAACGCAAGCATGCTCGGATTTACCGATTTTTATCTCAACGTCGCAATTTCTAGAGGATACAAAGGACACGCAGTTTTTGTATTAACGGATTATTGGTTTACAGATGTCGAATCTAATATCAAAGCCGGATTTAATGATCAGCGTCGCTGGCAAAATTTTATCGAGCCCACACGACTGGCGACACTTAACCGCGAGTATCCATTTCCCTCATTCATTTATGAAAGCGGGTACTACAGATATTTCGGCCGTGGCACAGAACTTTTGCGATCGCTTGGAAGACTTGCTAGCGGAAGAAAGCTCACTGCATTTTCTGATGGGTACCTAAGACCAGATTTTCTTTTCCAAGATAGAACAACGTTTTTTAAAGAAGAAAAAAACCTCCTCGAAAAAGACAGAAGAGAAAAATTTTTGCCGAATCAATTTGCAGAAAACAAATTACGTGCTCTTATAAATACGGCAAAATCATCCGGTCTTGAACCAGTACTGGTAATGGCGCCAGTGCATTCTTCTTACGCCACAAAAGAATACTTAGATAAATACCACGGTCTGGTGAATCAGATTGCGTACGATTCAGGATCTCCGTTAATTAATTTTCAGGCGGCAGACAATGAGTTTTCAAATAATAACGGTTTGTGGCTTGAAACAGTGCACTTAAATTATTCTGGAAGTCTAAAGTTTTCCACTCAGCTTGCAATCGAACTGGATAAAATCATCCATAACTCAAAAAAACTCTAATAAAAAACCCCCAAAGACAAAGTCTAAGGGGGTTAAATAAATAACTAACGGATCTGATTACATGTCGTAATCGTGACCACCGGCTTGCGCGTTAGAAGACTTTGCAGGCTTCTTTGGCTTATCAATGATCAATGTTTCTGTTGTCAGAAGCATGGATGCGACACTTGCTGCATTTTGTAATGCACAGCGGACTACTTTAGTAGGATCAATCACGCCTGCTTCAATCAAGTTTTCATACTTTTCAGAAGCTGCATTGAATCCAAACGCAGTGTCTTTGCTTTCCAGCACGCGGTTTACTACTACCGGGCCTTCATGGCCAGCGTTGAACGCGATTTGTTTTACAGGTTCACTCAAAGCCTGCTTAATCAAGTTCACTCCAGCTTGTTGTTCGATAGAAAGAGAGAGACTGTCGAGAGAAGAAATAGCTCTTAACAAAGCAGTTCCTCCGCCAGCGACAACGCCTTCTTCAACAGCAGCGCGAGTTGCATTCAGTGCATCTTCCACGCGGGCTTTCTTTTCTTTCATTTCGATTTCAGTAGCTGCGCCGACTTTAATCACAGCAACACCACCAACCAATTTCGCTAGACGCTCTTGGAGCTTTTCGCGATCGTATTCAGAGGTTGTGTTGTCGATTTGTGTACGCAATTGTTTTACGCGGGCTTCAATAGTAGCTTTTTTACCAGCACCGTCGATAACCGTTGTGTTGTCTTTGTCGATACGGACGCGTTTTGCACGGCCTAAATCTTCAAGAGTCGTGGTTTCAAGTTTTTTGCCGGTTTCTTCAGAAATAACTACGCCACCTGTAAGGACAGCGATGTCTTCCAGCATTTCCTTGCGTCTGTCACCAAAACCAGGGGCCTTGATAGCAGCAACTTTAAGTGTGCCACGCAATTTGTTTACGACCAAAGTAGCAAGCGCTTCTGCTTCCACATCTTCAGCAATAATGACGAGGTTTTTGCCGGTTTGCACAACCAGTTCAAGCACTGGGAGCAAATCTTTCATCGAGGACAATTTCTTGTCATAAATGAGAAGCATTGCATCTTCGAGTTCTGCAATCATTTTTTCCGTGTTCGTTACGAAGTAAGGAGAAAGGTAACCGCGGTCAAACTGCATGCCTTCTACAACATCAAGTGTTGTTTCAGCAGACTTGGCTTCTTCGATTGTAATGACGCCTTCTTTGCCGACCTTTTCCATTGCCTGAGCAAGGAGACTTCCGACTGCAGTGTCATTGTTTGCAGAAATGGTTCCGACTTGCTCAATTTCTTTTTTACCTTGAGTAGGACGGCTCATTTTTTTAATTGCTTCCACAACAACTTCTACAGCTTTGTCGATTCCGCGCTTTACTTCGATTGGATTGTGTCCAGCGGATACAATCTTTACGCCTTCACGGTAGATAGCTTGAGCTAAAACTGTTGCGGTAGTTGTACCATCACCAGCGTCATCGTTGGTTTTAGAAGCAACTTCTTTCACCATTTGAGCGCCGAGATTTTCGAACTTGCCTTCAAGTTCAATTTCCTTGGCAACGGTTACACCGTCTTTTGTGACAAGAGGAGCGCCGAAGGATCTTTCGATCACGACATTGCGGCCTCTGGGCCCAAGGGTAATTTTCACTGCATCCGCCAGAGCATTTACTCCGGTGAGGATTGCGTTTCTTGCGCCATCTTTAAACAGCATTTCTTTTGCGGCCATGATTAACTCCTTTTATTATTGAATAATTCCTAAAAGATCTTCTTCTCTCATCATGAGAAGTTCTTCGCCATCTACTTTGACTTCGCTTCCGGCATATTTACCAAAAAGAACTTTGTCCCCTTTTTTAACTTCAAGAGGAACAATTTTTCCATCCGTTAAAACTTTTCCGCTTCCTACCGCAATTACTTCACCTTCAAGTGGTTTTTCTTTTGCGGAATCGGGAATAAAAATTCCCCCTTTTGTTTTTTCTTCACTGGTGAGACGTTTTACAATTAAACGATCTCTTAACGGTCTGATTTTCATGCTTTTTCTCCTCTAAAACTTTTGCCGGACATTACCAGAACTGTGCCCCGGGTCAAGGTGTCAGTCTCCCTTTGGGCCCAAACGGCGCGGGTCACGGAATTACTCGTTTAATATTGTTTTGCCGGTTTTACGTGAAATGTTTATAACTGCTTGAAGATGAAACAGATTCCATGTCCTATTTGCCGCGAACTCACCCAGTGGGAGGGTAATCCCTACAAACCTTTCTGCAGTACCCGCTGTAAAACGACGGATTTGGGCAATTGGGCGAGTGGAAAATACGTAGTAGAAGCAAAGGAAGAAGCTCCCAGTTTCGAAGAATTGCAAGAGGGCGAGAAGAAGTAATTCTTTACGCAGGACTTTTAAAAGCGAAGATGAGCCATGCGGCAACACCCATAAGACTAAATCCCGCTAGATAGTTCCATCTCAGAGGTTCTTTTAAGTAGAAAACGGAAAATACAACAAACACAACCAGCGTGATTATTTCCTGCATGATTTTGAGCTCACTTCCTGTGAATGTACCATACCCAATTCGATTGGCGGGAACCTGCAGGCAGTACTCAAAAAAAGCAATTCCCCAACTGGCAAGTATCGCTATCCACAAAGGCGAAGCCTTGAATTTCAGATGCCCATACCACGCGAAAGTCATAAAAATATTCGACAGAGTGAGCAGCACTATTGTGCGCATGTTTTACTCCTAAGCCGCTTTTGGTAGTTGTAGTCTGTGCATTTTGGCATATGCGACAGCAGTTTTGGAGGCGTAATAAGAGGTTCCAATGATTGCGAGTGCACCCAGCGCAAATGAAGTTCCCACACCAAAATGATTGATGAGATACCCCTGTAAGAGTGCAGAAATCGGCATTGACGACATAAAGAACATTCTCAAGCAGGCATTCACTCCACCCATTCTAGATTTTGGAATATTAGTTTGCCGTAAGAAAAAGGTTCCCATGCTTAAAACAGAACCGCCAATTCTTCCGATTCCGAAGACAACAGCGAGAGCAATGGGATGATTAAGAAACAAAAGTGAAACTGCAGCAAACCCGGCAAGCCAAATCCCACTGCCTGAAAATGTCGGCGAGAAATCATATTTTTTATAAAAATAACCCGCACACAAAAAGCCGATGATACCGACGAAACCAAAAAACGAGGCAATCATTCCGTACTGCGCTTCTGAAAACTGGTGCGTCTGGGTAAAGTAATAGGTCATGCTGGGAGTGCTCGGTAGAAGCGGCGAAAGATTCCACAAGAACATCATCAACACAAACGGTTTAAAAAGCGGCGAATGCCAAATGTATTTTACGCTTTCGAAAAAATTATTTTTGATCGCACGTGGTGAAAGCGAGTGGTTCTCTTCGAAACCCCCGTTGTTACGTATCAATTCATTCAAATTTTTCATCCTGAGAACGAAGAAAAGTGTCGCCCCAAAACTTATCGTGTTGACGAGCACACACCCGCGCACACCTGAAGTAGCAAGAAGAATACCCGCAAGCAGTGGACCTACGATCTGGATAACTCTTTGTAACGACAAAAACCAAGTATTGGCTTCACTCAAATCATGAGAGTCGACAAGCGCAGGAATTAACTGAAAAGTGGCAACGGTTTCAAAAAGAATCATCAAAGTTTTTGCGACAAATACAGTGAGCAAGATTGGCCAAAGAGTTGTATGCCCGGTCCACAAATAAGCGAGTAAAAAGACCAGACAAACAACCTGTCCTATGTCGCTGCCCAACATCACCCGACGCTTGTTAAAGTTATCCACCAAGTGCCCTGTTAGCGGTGCCATTAAGAAAAAAGGCAGATTTAAGGCAACATTGGTAAGAGAAAGTGAAATGACATCATGCGTTGTGTTGATGACGTAAACGGGGATGGCCAGGTCAAAAATGCTCGTTCCCAGCAAGGAAACACTGGTAGCCGTTAGGAAATAACGGAAAACATTGTTTCTTTTCATCAGTGAGTTTTTAGGCTTTTTCATACGTCGGAAGGTTTAATTAGTTTATCACAGAAGTCTCTAAGACTGGGAGTGGCGGAACTCTTTGACATGATGTGAGATATTTACTTAAAGCAGGCCTAAGTATAGGGTGTTTCCATGGATTTAACTTTTCCCACAACGGCTAAGAAAATAGCCGATCTTTTTGGCGCGCCCGTTTGGGGTGACGAAAATGCCGTGATTGAAAAAGTGTCGGCCCTTCCCGATACTTCGTTGGGAAGTCTCACGTTTTTTGGCGAAGAAAAATACAGAAATAATGTAAAAAAATTAACTGCTGGCGTTGTCTTCTCCACAGAAAAATTGGCAGAAAAAAACCTGGGCGTCACATTCATTATCGTAGACGATCCAAAAGTGGCTTTTGCTAGCGTTGCAAAGAATTTTATTCCCAAGTGTCCCTGGAATGACATTTCGCAAAGTGCAACCATTCACTTAAAAGCACGTCTGGGAAAAAACGTACGGGTAGGTCCCTTTGCTGTCATTTGCGAAGGTGCAGAAATCGGCGATAACAGTGTCATTTATCCAAATGCTTACATTGGGCCTGAAGTTGTCATCGGTGAATCGTGCGAGATTCATCCCAACGTCACACTGCTTGCCAATGTGCGCTTGGGCAATCGCGTAAAAATTTTTTCCGGAAGTGTTTTGGGATCAGAAGGCTTTGGGCTTTTGCAAAGCGACACAGGACACAAAGAAGTTCCGCAAATCGGATGGGTCATTGTGGAAGACGATGTGCGCATCGGCGCAAAGTGTACCGTCGACAGAAGTACTTTAGGGGAAACGCGTATTGGCCGCGGTTGCAAATTGGATGATCAAGTGCACGTCGGACATAACTGCGTGCTTGGCGAAAATGTCATTCTCTGCGCGCAAGTGGGTCTTGCCGGATCTTCCACGCTCGAAGACGGTGTTATTTGCGGGGGCCAGGTGGGAATTTCCGATCACGTTCGTGTCGGCAAAAAAGCAATGCTTGGCGGTAAAGCAGGCGTTGGTTCCGATATCGACGGCGGACAGGCATACATGGGTGCGCCGACGATTCCGCTAAAAGATTTTTATAAGTTACAAATATTTTTTAAAAAGCTTCCCGATTTGTTTGATCGAGTAAAAAAGCTAGAGAAGAGTACAACATGACAAACATCCACCCAACAGCTCTTGTAAGTCCAAAAGCCAAAATAGGAAAAGGTACCAAAATCGGTGCTTATTCCATTGTGGGCGACGATGTTAGTTTAGGCGAGAACTGTGACA
This sequence comes from uncultured Pseudobdellovibrionaceae bacterium, assembly GCA_964396165.1. Taxonomy (GTDB): domain Bacteria; phylum Bdellovibrionota; class FAC87; order UBA2466; family UBA2466; genus CALCZU01. The sequence goes on along the minus strand of CAYNEF010000046.1, from coordinate 19,125 downwards.
TTCAAGAGCACGTTGTACTGCGCGGAAATACGACTCTTGGAAACCAGGTCGTTGTGTTCCCGTTCGCTGTCATCGGCGGTGAACCTCAGCATTTAAAATACAACGGTGAAAAATCCGAAGTCATCATCGGAGACAGAACAGTTCTTCGCGAATATACCACTGTCCACCGTGGGACTGCCGTGGGAATTAGCAAAACAGTGGTGGGCCCAGATTGTTTGATTATGGCTTACACACATATTGCCCATGATTGTGTTTTAGGAAAAAAAGTAATTCTCGCAAGCTCCATACAACTCGCAGGACATGTTGAGATTGGAGATCATGTGACAATTGGCGGGGCTTCCGCGATTGCGCAATTTTGTCGGGTAGGAAGTCACTGCTACATTGGCGGCGGTTCTATCATCCGAAAAGACGTCGCGCCTTTCTTGCTCGGAAAAGGCTCTACTTTTGAAGTGCAAGGTATTAACTCCATCGGACTAAGCAAACAGGGCGTTTCCGACGAAGCGATCCTAAAGCTTAAGAAATTGTACAAAATTATTTTTATTCAGAAGATGACGCTTTCAAAAGCCATCGAAAAAGCAAAAACAGAACTTGCTGGTGTTGCTGAAGCCAGTTACTTCCTCGATTTTATTGAATCTTCAAAAGTAGGGTTTGTCAGGTAATGCCTCAAGCAGAAAAACTTAAAATTGGGATTATCGGCGCCGGTAAAATGGGTGGCTATCATCTGGATAAATTTCTTTCGCTTGAAACTTGCGAAGTACTCGGAATTTATGACGCCGATAAAGAAAGAGCAAACGCACTGGGTGAAAAACACGGTGTAAAAGCTTTTCAACAAATCGAAGAACTTATTTTTGATTCTGATGCAGTGGTCATCGCAAGTTCTTCAAACACACACTACACGCTCGTAAAACAAGCCCTGGGAGCAGGGCTGCATGTACTTGTCGAAAAACCCCTGGCTTTAAACTCCAAGGAAGCGCGCGAATTGGCAGAGCTTGCCGAAGAAAAAAAACTCGTACTTCAAGTGGGTTTTGTAGAGCGTTTTCGCTTAAAAGAAATGTCCCTCTTTGTGGAATTGAAACAGATTCAGCAAATTGAATGTGAGCGCGTGACTGAACGCGTGGGCCGTGAACCAAACGTAGATGTCATCACGGATTTAATGATCCACGATCTTGATCTCATTTTGTCTTTGAATCTGGGAAACATCAAAAATGTGAGAGCGAAAGGTACTGCCGTACTGCATGAGACCATAGATATCGCCGTGGCGGATTTGGAGTTTGATAGTGGCGCATCTGTGCATTTGATTGCAAACAGACTTGGACCTGTAGCCAATAGAAGAATTCGTTTTCTGATGGACGGCAGTTACTGCAAGATGGACTTAAACCGTTCTACCGTGACGGATGTGCGAAAAAGCGGGTCAAAAACGTATGAGCTTGCAAAAGAAAAAGATTTTTTATTCGAACAGGCAAAAGATTTTTGTGATGCGGTTCTTGGTAAAAAATTACCGCTTGTTTCAGCAAGACAAGGGGCAATGAGCATAGAGCTTGTCGAAATTATTTTGAATTCCTTACATACCACTACGCTGGAACAAATCAGACATGAACTAGCGCCGAAGGAAAATTAATGGCGGCACCACTTAAAATTTTTATCGTGGCCGGTGAAGCTTCCGCTGACATGTATGCTGCAGATTTATTGAAAAATTTAAAAGAGGCTTATCCTTTAGCAACTGCTTTTGGCGTGGGCGGAGAGAATTTAAAAAACGAAGGCCTGGAAGTCATCGTGAATGCCGCAGATTTAAGTTTGATGGGAATAGCCGAATGGGCACATAAAATTCCCGAAGTCTGGGGCAATTACCGCAAAGTGGTAGCAAGCATCAAAAACAACAAACCTGATGTGGCGATTTTACTGGATCTTCCCGATTTCAATTTGATGCTCGCAAAGCAAATTAAAAAATTAGGAATACCAGTCATTTATTATATTTCTCCACAAGTCTGGGCTTGGAGAAAGTACCGCGTACACAAGATTAAAAAACTTGTGGATAAGATGCTTGTATTGTTTCCTTTCGAAGAAGATTTTTATAAAAAGTATGACGTAGACGCCGAGTTTGTAGGCCACCCACTTCTTGATACAATCGCCGCCAAAGAAACAATGCGTTTGCAAAAAGATGTACTTGAGTCCCCACGAATTGCAATTTTGCCCGGAAGCAGAAAAAGTGAAATCAAGTTTCTCTCCCCTCTTTTAAACGAAACAATCAGAGACTTAAAAAAACTTTACCCTACAGCGCAGTTTAAAATTCCCGTAGCCCCCACATTAAAAATGGCCGATTTGCAAAAAACATTTCCCGAAAATGTAGAACTGGTGGCAGGTGATTCTTTCGGGGTAAGGCGCTGGGCGGATTTAGCTTTAATCACCAGTGGAACCGCGACTTTAGAGACAGCGCTATTGGGAGTGCCTTTCTGTCTTTTTTATAAGGTAAGCCGCTCCTCTTCTTTCGTATTTAAATACGTTGCCAAGTACACAGGTTGGATAGGAATGCCCAATGTGCTCCTGAAAAAAGAAATAGCACCTGAGTTTTTCCAAGAAAAGGCAACCGCTCAAAATCTGGTGTCTTACTGCAAAAAAGCGATCGAAAACGAAGCATACCGCAATTTGCAGCGCGAAGAGCTTTTGCGGTGCCGCAAAATTTTAGGCAGTGGCAATGCCATTGAAAAAGCCTCAAACAGAATGATTCGATTTATCAGTGAACGAAAAAATGGAAAAAGTATTCAAACACAATTTGCCCCGGCTTGATTTCAAGTATGGAAATCTGATCGAAGTCTTGTACGCCGTCTTGATTCCGTTTTCTTTGGGTTGGGCGCTTTTTACTTCTTTAAGACGTAAATACTACCCCAAAGAGAAGGCATTCCGTTCCTCCTTGCCCGTTATTTCCGTAGGAAATATCCACTCAGGCGGAAGCGGTAAAACTCCCGTTGTGCGAGCATTGGCAGAGCATTTTAAAAGCCGTTATCCGGCAGTCGTATCCAGAGGGTACAAAGCAAGTCTTTCATCCAAAGGTGCGAAAGTGAACATGCAAGGCGCTTTTGCTGTAGGGGACGAACCCTGGATGCTTCACAAGCTTTTCGGATTGCAAGTCTGGATTGGTAAAGACAGGGAAATGAGCATCAAAAAGATCGAAGCCATTCAATCGTCGAATCTGATTATCCTCGATGATGGTTACCAACACTTTAAAGTGCAAAGAGATTTGGATATCGTTTCGATTGATACTTCACGCAAACCTGAAGAACGTTTTTGTTTACCTCTGGGAGACTTAAGAGAACCTTATTCTGCACTGAAACATGCCAATTGCGTATTGTTGACTGGTAGCGATCCTCAAAGTTTTTCGGCCTGGCGTACTGCACTCCAAAAAGATTTTCCAAATGTAAAAATTTTTGAAGCTAAACTAAAAGTAGATGGGCTTTACTACGGGGAAACTCCTCATTCCGAATTTAGAATGAAAAAGTTGCTGGCTTTTTCTGCAATCGCAAACAACGAGCGCTTTGTAAAAACTTTATCGTATCTTCCGCATACTACTTTCGGAAAAGCCTTTCGTGATCACCACTCTTATACTCAAGATGACGTGAACCATATCATTTCTCTGGGGAAAGAACTGGAAGTGGAAGGTTTTGTCACAACCGACAAAGACTGGGTAAAAGTTAGCCGATTTTTTCGAGAGAGCGATGAGTTGGTGTTGAGTCTGCGCGTAGGGTACGAATTTCCAGAAGATTTCTGGTCTTATGTTGAAGAGAAAGTGGCAAGCAAATGTTAACACTTCTTCATCTTATTTCTTTTCTCATTAATTTGATTCCTCAGCCTGTGCGCTATCGCCTGGGGAATATGCTTGGGAAGAGTTTTTATTACGTGATTGGCTTTAGAAAAGAAGTCGTTCTTTCCAACATGCGCTTAGCTTTTGGAGATACACTATCTGAAAATGAAATTGAAAAACTGGCGGTCAAAAACTACCAGCATTACGGAAATCTTCTTTTTGAATTTCTCGCTTCTGTAAATTGGAAAAAAGAAGACTACCTGAAAAATGTAAAGCGCATCAATTGGGGTAAGATTGAAGAATTAGCGCGAGATAAAAAGCCCGCGTTCATCTTGAGTTCCCACTTAGGAAATTGGGAGTTCGCCATTGCTGTTGCCACTTCAGACGGCATTCCCTTCGATGTCGTCGTTAAAGAAGCGCGCAGCCCTTTGGCCGAAAAGTATATCCAGTGGTACCGCAGACGCACTGGCGCCGGAATCTTTTTAGAAAGCGGTACAGCAAAAGACATTTTAAGATCCTGCAACCAGGGCCGACAGGTGGGCTTTATACTCGACCAATTCATGGGCCCGCCGATAGGACTTCCGGTTACTTTTTTTGGTAAAACAGCCGGGACTGCTGCAGCCTTGGCACTTTTAACAGAAGGACGAGATGTTCCCATCATTCCGGGCTATAATTACCGGGATTCGAACGGTGTCATTAATATTGTAATGGAAGATCCGGTGGATTTTGGAACCATGCCGGAAGATCGCAATGAGCGGCTTTATTACAAGACACAAATTTTCAATAATATATTGGAGTCTCAAGTGCGAAAACACCCCGAGCATTGGTTATGGCTGCACAGAAGATGGAAAGAATTTCGCGGTGAATCGCGTTGGGCGTTGCCCAAGCAATCCGTTCTTGCAACACTCATCCTTTTGGCTTTTTATACAGGATGCAGTTCCCAGCAGCCACTTACCCCAACGGGAATTGAATTGCCCTCCGATCCCACTATTTCTGCACCTGTACTCTCAGGAAAAACAAAAAATCTGGATGAAACAACGAATGCACCCACAAAAACTCCGACACCGACTGCACTACCCGTTCCCCCTGTCAGTGATAAGAAAACCAAGAAAGGGAAGAAAATGGAACCTAAAGTAGCAATTACACCCACACCGGTTCCTGTGCCCCCTCAAGACGTTGCAGTAAAGGCGATTGATGTTGTGCCAGCAGACAAAATTCCTTTTGAAATTGGGGAGCGATTAGAAATTGACTTGCGTTGGCTTGCACTACCAGCGGGACGTGGAGTTGTAGAAGTAAAAGATGGTCCCACAATAGCTGGAAGACCAACCTTTCACTTCTGGGGAAATATCTTATCCAGTAAAATTGTCGATGCGGTTTACCACGTCGATAACACAATCGAATCTTTTGTAGATAAAGAAGCCCTTATTCCGTACAAATATCTTTTGCACATGCTGGAGTCTGGTCAGAAGAAGGAAACTCGCGTTTCTTTTGATCACCCTCAGAAAAAAGCATATTTCTGGGCTAAGCGTATTTCTGAAAAATGGGGACCAGAAGATATCGACAGACAAGATCAACTTGTTCCAGAAGCACGCGATTTATTCAGTGCCTTATACTTTGCACGAGCTCTGAACTATCAACTCAATAAAAAGCAAAGCTTCACCATTTATGAAAATGCCAATAACTGGAATATTGAGCTTTTGCCTGTGGCTAATGAATTTGTAAATACAAGCGTAGGCGGCTTTCAGTGTTGGAAGATTTTGGTAAATGCTTCTTTGAATAACGTGCTGAAACCTACCGGAGACATTTTTATCTGGCTTTCAGACGATTCCAAAAAATATCTTGTGAAGTTTGACGCCAAATTAAAGATTGGCTCACTCTACGGCAATTTGACATCGATAAGGGAGCATTGAGAGTAAGTGAAATTATCGGCTGTCATTATTACCAAAAATGAGGAAGATAACTTAGAACGTTGTCTGAAAAGTCTATCTTTCTGCGATGAAATAGTAGTCGTAGATTCTCAAAGTTCAGATCGTACAGTTGCAATCGCAAAAAAATATACAGATAAAGTTTACGATAAAGAATGGCAGGGTTTTGAAGCCCAGAGAACCCTAGCGCTTCAGTACACGACAAATGACTGGATACTTTCTATCGATGCTGACGAAGAAGTTTCTTTAGATTTAAGAAACGAAATAGTGAGCAAGTTAAACGGGGACGAGAACTACACGGCCTATACTTGTCCCAGAAAAACCATTCACTTTAAAAGATGGATTAAACATGGGGGCTGGTACCCCAATCGCCTGGTGAGACTCTTTAAAAAATCACAAGGTGCGTGGAAAGGCGACGCTGTACACGAATTTTGGCACACAACAGGTGCTGTCGGTTCTTTAAGTAGTGATCTCTTGCACTACAGTTTTACGGACTTATCTGATCAAGTGGAACGCAATAATAAATATTCCACTCTAGGAGCAAAAAAACTTGTCTCTGGGAATAAAAAATTCAGCTTATCGAAGCTTCTTTTAAAACCGACGAGTAAGTTTTTAGAGACATATTTATTAAAACTGGGTTTTTTAGATGGGTATCCGGGATTTATTATCTCGGTATCTGCAGCGTATTCAGTATTTTTAAAGTGGGCAAAGTTGTGGGAGTTGGAACGTGTTGAAAAAGTCTAAAGGATTTGTAATTAGTATCGACGGCCCGTCCGGAGCTGGAAAATCTTCAGTCAGTAGAAATCTGGCAATTGCATTAGAGGGCAGGCTCATGGACACAGGTTCCATGTACCGTAGTGTGGCTTACTACGCTGTGAAAGAAAAAGCGGACACGGAAGAAGCGATTGCAAAAATAGCCAAACGTCTTAAGTTTTCGGTTGATCCCAAGACTCAAGTGCTACTAGTAGACAAAAAAGATCTTGGGCAAAAAATCCGCACACAAAAAATAGGTGCGATGGCATCGAAGGTAAGCCAATACAAACTGGTAAGAAAAGCGCTCACTAGCAAACAAAGAACATTAGGCAAACAACTTGCAAAAAAGTATCCCGTAGTCGTGGAAGGCCGTGACATCGGTACAATAGTATTTCCTCAAGTGGATTTTAAATTTTTTGTGACTGCCGATCCGAAAGTGAGAGCAGAACGCAGATACCATCAGCTACGCGCACACGGAAACACTACAACGACGTTAAAAGAAATTCTCAAACAGAACGAAGCACGCGATAAAGCGGATTCAACTCGTAAACTGGCACCTCTGAAATGTGCTGAAGACGCCATCGTAGTAGACACGTCACACATGGGGATGACTCAGGTAGTGAACTTCATGAGTGATCACATTCGCGGTAAAAGAAAACTAAATTAGTCAGAAATGTTATGGGAACTAGTAGGCAACTAGTCTTGATCGGGATCTCTGCGTTTCAAACTTGCTAAATTCTTATTTGCTGAATCAGACATCTGTTTCAATTCATTTTCGTAGTGATTCAGAATTTTTTGCTCAATCGCGTTTCGCATATCGCTGTTTAGCGGGTGAGCGATGTCTCTGAAGGTACCGTCTTTGCGCTTCTTGCTCGGCATTGCGACGAAGAGACCCGTATTTCCATTGATGATTTTCAAGTCTCGGACAACAAAACAGTTATCAAAGATGATGGTGACGTATGCTTTTAGTTTATCCTCGTTTACAGGAAAAACTTTTATTTCTGTAATTTCCATGTTGCTCCCCTTATGTGAAATAATCGAGCTGTGTGCCGTCGTGCAGTATTGTTGCAATGACAGTTTTACAACCTATTTTTCGGAGAGATTTTGAAAGTTCTTTAACTTTTATTTCACAATCATCCAGCGAGTCATATAGAGAATAACACGTCGAGCCGCTACCAGATAAGCTATAGAATTTATTGGGACTGCTGCACAGTGTCTCAATCACGTCATGAATGAGAGGAGAGCTCGTTACGACGCAATCTTGCAGATCATTTACAGCAGATGTCAGGTAACTTTCAAATTCCGATTTATTCGTGGGGCAGCGAGTAGTACTGGAAAACGGTTTTTCTGACGCTTTGTAGAGAGTAAATATTTTTTTTGTATCGCAGTGTTCTGGAACCAGTACGAGTGCAACGGCAAGTTTTGAAAAAGTACTTTGATCAAGAGAAAGCGGCAGGCAATTCTCCCCTACTCCGGTCACCCAACAAGGTTTTGTCTCTAAAAAAAAGGAAACATCTGCCCCTAATCGCGCTGCAATTTTGAGTGCATCTGATTGGGTCACAATTTTTTCCTGCACGAAGTATTTCAATACTGTGCCCGCGTTGGAAGATCCTCCTCCTAATCCAGCACCCAGCGGAATTTTTTTAGTAATGTGAATTTCCCACTGTCCAGAGACAAGATTCAAAAGCTTGGTAACAATATTTTGTTCTGCAGTTGGTAACGCGCTTTTAACGGGAGCGTTTTCATCCCAAATTGTGGTGACTATATTTTTTTTGGCTTGAGAGATTTCTATTTTATCACCGAAATTTAGAGGAAAAAAAATACTTTCGAGCAGGTGAAACTGATCGGAATTTCTGCCCACAATACGCAGTCCGAGGTTTATCTTAGCTGGTGAGAATAAAAATTTAGCCACAGAATCCTTGTACAACTGCAAAAAAGTTTTTCATACAGCTTTTATATCTTAAAGGTTTGAATTGTGGTGTTATTTCCCAGAATACAGCACGCACAAGTTTCAAGTTGTATGTCCAGTCGATAAAAACCCCCTGGAGAGCATAAGAAATACATTTAATTTCAGCTAGTTATATATTGTTTGCAGGCATGCTTATTGTAATCAAATAAGTGACTGGTTTGTGGAAATTACCCAAAACCAGAAGCGGTTTTTTAAAAAAACTATGAGAAGTTCACTGCAATATTTTTATACCGTCTCTGTCTTTGTAGGAGTTTTATCGACTCTCTATTTCATGCTGTCTCAAGACGGAGGATCGCGTTTTCCCTTGCGTGCTCTTCAGGCTCCGGAAGAAATGCGCAGTGAAGCTTCTGTAGCACCAGGTTTAAACCAGCTCTTTGAAGTTGAAAAAGCGCTCGCAAAACTTCCTAAAGAACGCGCAATTATCGAAAGAAGAATTCCAACAGAACTTTCTGGCGAACGCGATGACGAGAAGCGCGAACCTTCCGCCCCGTTTGAGAAATAGAACCTATCGTGTTACATCTATAGGAATGGAAGCTATCTTTGTATCCGACGTTCATTTGCGCGATAGCGACAGTATGAAGACGCGTCTTTTCTGCCGTTTTTTGCAGGAGAAAGCCTCTCAATACAAAAAAATATATATTTTGGGCGACCTGTTCGACGTTTGGCCCGGCACCACAGAATTTTTAAAGTCAAATTACCGCTCCGTTTTAGAAATATTACAATCACTCGTGAAAGACGGGCATGAATTGCACTACGTAGAGGGCAACCATGACTTTCGCCTGGGCAGTTACTTTACCGATGAGTTGGGTATTTCCGTCTATACGAATGAATTGATAGAAACGTGGAATGGAAAAAAGATTTATATGGCTCATGGCGATCTGGGAAATCCCAAAGAGTATGGTTACAGAGTTCTTAGATACGCACTCAGAAGAGATTTATTGCAGTTTGCGATAAATACTGTTCCCTCCGAATGGGTTTATAATGTTGGGCTGAAAAGCTCGCAGTTTTCCAGAAAATACCAGACTGCAGTTCCTACAAAATCCGAATCGCAGATTAGACAAATTTATCGCTTCACTGCCGAAAAAATTTTTTCCAAAGGCTACGATGTAGTGCTAATGGGACATACACATTTGCCCGATGATGTGAGCACTATTATCAATGGCCGCTCTTGCCGTTACATCAATACCGGCGATTGGGTCAGAAATTTCACCTACCTTGAATTTGACGGAAAAGACTTCTATACTAGGACGCATCCTGTAAAAGCTTAATGAACAAATTTGAACCCACAGCGCGTTTTGATTTTGCATTAGAGTTCCCACAAAATTGGCAGGAGTGTCTTCAAAAAATAAAAAAAGACGGGTTTACTGCTGTCAGTTCCAATGTGTACTGGGGTTTGCACGAATCCAGCATAGGAATTCGGGATTTTTCCAAGTCTTCTAAATTAAAAGTAGAAAAATTTTTACAAGTTGCAGCCACAGTTGGTTTAAAAGTGGATCTGGTATTTGGATTCATGCCTTCTCAGCATACTTTTCCGGACTGGTTAAAGGCACGGGCGTGTTCCAAAGCACTAGTACCCGCAATGGTTTGGGATGGAATTTCCGGCCCCTATTTTCTCAATGAAGTTCCTTCGCTTGAAAATGGCGAAGTCTCTTCTGCCTTTCTTTCTTTTGTGGAAGAGGCAATGACTTTTCTTCCGTTGTATCTCGAGCCCGAAGGTGCTTTAAGAAATGTCTTTTTTGATGCTGGAATTTACCACTACAACCAGTCGATTACCGAAGACGGCAGTTTCAATCGGTGGTTAGAAGATCAATACGGCGCGATTGCAAATCTAAACGGCAAATACCAGACAGCGTTTAACAGTTTTTCCAATGCTGGGTCCAAAACAGGTTTCCGGGTGATGTTGGACAAGCGACCTTGGCTTGCTGCATACGATTACAAATCAGCACGCAACGCATATCTGCAAAGTTTTAATAAAAAAATCAAAAGTCTTTCGTCAGAAGTTCCCATTCAAATCAAAGATTCTGTTCAAGCGATACCTGAAACCACGAGTTGGAACGTTGCTTTTGACAGCGTCTTTGTCGAGGCAACGAGTGAACTGTTTCCCTTTTCACCAGAAGCTTTAGTGTTGCCACAAAGTGTGATGGGGTTTCGCTTTTTACAAAGTATCCGAGAAAGTTTCTCGGGCTGGAGTTTTTCTCCGCTCCCTCTTTGGAAAACAGAATCGAGCAATAAGAAAAACAACAGTGTCATCATCAACGGAAAATATTTGTCTTCTGCAGGGACGGATTGGATTAAAGCCAGTTTAAGTGCTGGCTCCGATCTTTTATTCCCCTTCGGTCTTCCGCAGTTCAATGAAGAAATGAAACTGAACAAATTGACCGAACACGTGCAAAAAGAAACCGTACAAGTTTCTCCAAACCGCAGATTACAAATTTATAGATATGACTCAGGCAAACTGATTGTGCCCGAGCCTCTTTGTACATTCGACAGTAGTTTTCAGACTGAGATTGAACACATTGTCTTAAGCCTTCAAGAAAACGGAAGCAATTTATGAAGCACCCTCATCTGCCAAGCTCTATTTTACCTGTGCAAGATCAAATGCAAGCAGCAGATGCTTTTGGTTTAAGAAATATTTCGCACGAATTCATCGAGCAAAGCGGTGGAGTGTTGCTTGATAAAGTAAGCTTTGGCGGTGGAAAAACCCAGTATGATCCTTTTACAACACAACTTGAAAGTTCCTCCTCTTCAACAAACCAGTTGCTATACAAGCACGCAGGTGAGGCACTTACTCTTTTAGAAAAAGAACGGGATCTTTCATTGTGGGAAAGAATTCTTCCGTACCCATGGGGCTTTCTTAAAGGTTTACATAAAAGAAATTCTTCTGTGCAGTTTGCTAGTCCCACTTCTTTTCAAGAGGAATGGATAAGTTTTTTTGGACTTCTCGATGAAGTTGAAAATGTACTATCCACCGCTGAAATCTCAGCTCTCTTTGTCAGCAGCCACACTTTTACAACAAGTCTTGTGATGCGTTTTTTAAGAAAGAAATGTGTGGGTATTTCAGTCGATCCCATCGCTGTTTCCCTCCATAGAAGACACGTAAATGGGGGGCTTTCCCCTGCGGATTTGCATGATCTCTGGGGTACTACTTCCTGTTTCTTCCATCTAAAACTGTCTACAGGTGCAAAAGAGACGCTGACACTGACAGAAATAAATTCTGATATAAAACAAGCACTTCAATCCCCCTCGAACCTTGTTAGATACCGCATTCCGACGCTTGAAGACGGCGTCATAGAAATTGGATTGTAAAGTCGTCATTCCCCTGCTAAACCCTATCTACTAATTTCCTTGCTCTATCATAGGGATAGGGCCTTCAGTCTGGAGTACAGACTACGACCGAGAGGAGCACATAATGTCCGTTGCTACTAATAACTACGAAACCGTTTATATTTTAAGGCCGAGTCTTTCTGACGCTCAAGCCAACGAAATTCACCAAAAAATCGATGGAGTAATTGCCAAATTTGATGGCCAGTTACAAGGCCGCGATGATTGGGGTGTTCGTGAAATGGCTTACGAAATCGACGACGAAAAATCTGGCCGTTACCTTGTACTTGGTTACACAGGTAAAGCTGGTGTTGTTGAAGAAATCGAAAGACACTTTAAGATTTCAAGCGATGTAATCCGCTATTTAACAATCGCTGTTGAAGCTGATTACAGTTACGACAAGCTAAAAAAACAAATTGCTTTGGCTGAAGAAGAGCAAAAGAAAAACAGAGAAGCAAGAGACCAACGTAAAAGGTTTCAGGGCCAAAACCGCGAGTTTTAATGGATTCTGTATTAGGCAACGAGCCGCAGCCTGATAACTTTGTTTCCTTAAAAGGAAAAATCAGTCAGGCGGGCAAACTTGCCTATACCGCTTCTGGTAAAGCGATCTGCGAAGCACTACTGGCCGTTTCCCAAGAACTTTTTGGGGAAAAATCAGTAGGCTACGTAGCCATTCAGCTTGAAGGAGATTTAGCTGAGTCCGAAGGGCGCAGCCTAAAGATCGGCCAGAAAGTGGAAGTATCCGGGCTCTTGTGGTCTAGAAAATTTAAAAACCGGCGGAATGAGTCGGTAATAGAAACAAAGGTAATTGTTAAAAAAATTGGAGGAAAAAAATGAGAAGATCAACAGAAGATAAAGGTGGCGGCCGTTTCGATAAAGACGATTTTGGCGGCGGATTTGATAAAGGCGGCGACCGTGGCGGTCGTGGTGGCGATAGAGGCGGAGATGCAGGCGGCGAAAAACGCTCTTTCTCCAAACGTCGTGGTTGCAGATTTTGCGGCGACAGCCCAATGATGATTGATCACAAAGACAAGTATCTTCTTTCGAATTTTATTTCGGAAAGATACAAAATTACTCCTCGCAGAATTTCTGGAGTATGTGCAAAACACCAACGTGTGATGACCAACGCAATTAAGCGTGCAAGACACATTGCTGTTCTTGCATACACAACTGCGCAACATCCGTAATATTTAGGAATTACATGCGCGTAATGAATGACAAAGAAGAACGTAAAGAGCCTATAGAGATTGATCTGCTTGCAGTCATCTCTCAGGGTTTTCTTTGTTCTTTAGGAATGGCGACATTTATGTTGTCGCCGCTTCCTATTATTCATTCGCACTTAAAGCTTGTGAATCCATGGCCTAAAGTAGCTACTTTATTGGGTGCTATTTTGGCTGTATCAGTTTTAGAACTACCGGTATTACCGGTAGTTCTTTCTTTTGTTGTTGGGATTTTCATGGCGGACAATTACGCAAATGAAGTCCCTTTTTGGAAAAACTTCTCAGGCAGCGTGCTTGTAGGTGTTTTAGTGGCAGCTGGATCGCTTTTTCTCAATGCATCGCTTGAGAAGGTTACGGTCCTTCAATACTGGACTCAAGCCGTTGGAAATTTCATTACGATTGCGCAAGATTCAGTAAAGCTAAACGACAGTTCTTTTCAGTGGAAAGACTTGAGTACGGTACTTATTTACCAAGGGCCCTACTTCCTTGTTTCGAGTTGCATTTTGATGTTCTGGTTTAATGTGGGGATAGCAGCTCATTTAGGATGGGTAACAGAAACGCATGCGTATTCGGCTCGTTCTTTAAGAGCGATTAAACTTCCCAATGCGCTCAGTATTATTTTTGTCGGGCTATTTGCCTTGAACTCTGCTCAATTGGGTGCGGCCCACCATTTTGTATCTGGAATGTTTAGAGTTCTGGGAACTTTGTTGTTTGTGCAGGGTATGGTTACTCTTTCAAACGCATTAGCTATCAAGGGCACCAAGCGTGGTACACGCGCTCTTGTTTATTTCTTTTCATGTACCGTAGCTTTTTATGCAGTGATTGGACTTGGGGTTCTTTCACCGTGGTTTTTTAAAAATAAGGGAAAGCGGTCAGCGGATACGCCAACCGTTAAATTAGAGGAGGTAAGTGTATGAAGGTAATCTTAAGACAAGACGTGAAGAATTTGGGCGTCAATGGTGCGATCGTAGATGTCCGTGACGGATATGCTAGAAATTATTTGATTCCTAGAGATTTTGCAGCACCTGCAACTGTGCACAACATGAAAGCTTTTGAACATGAACAAAAAGTGATGGAATCCCGTCGCAACAAACGTAAAAAAGAAGCTGAAACTTTGAAAGCAAAGCTCGAAAAAACATCGTGCTCTATTGCTAAAAAAGTCGGTGAAAACGACAAGCTATTCGGTTCTGTAACAGTTCAGGATATCGAACAAGCTTTCGTAAACGAAGGTTTCGCAATCGATAAAAAAGACATCATGCTCACTGAAAACATCAAAGCATTGGGTGTTTACTCAGTACCTATCCGCGTGTTTGAAGACGTCGTCGCAAACACAAAAGTCTGGGTAGTAAAAATCTGATTTCCCAACTTGGGTCATTGCGAGCGTAAGCGAAGCAATTTCTATAAATATTTAAAAGCCCGTTTAGGCCAAGCGCTTAAGCGGGCTTTTTTATTTCCACACGTCTGTTTACGGCTACCTTTGGCTACTTGGAGTTTTGTAGTGCTAAGGTTATAGTTTGACTATATCTCATGCGTATATTTCTCATCATTCTCGCTCTAACACTTTTCCAAGAGACCTTACTTGCGGAAAGCGGTTTTGGTGTAATCGAACAAGAACAAGGAAGCGCTTCACCTTTTTCCCCCAAGCAAGCGCAAAAACTTAATACCTGTTATGTCCGTATTACTGCATCCGCTTTGGCCGAGCAGAAAAAATGCGCCGTGAATAACCATGAACTGGATTGTAAGAAATATGAAAGTTGTAAGTGGCAATCTGCAAAGCGTGCTTGCTGGGGCACGGGAATCAAACAATGCTATTCCGTATTACAATCTCTATGTTCTCAAATATTGGAAGTAAGTATTTTTCCACCCAAGGAAGAGGCGTTGAGACGCTACGAATGTGACCCAAACTCTTCCGGCAGAATCATTAAAACAGCTAATGAAGAGTAATAGAAACGAAAGGTACGGCATTCCTTTCGTGAGTAGTTGTAGTGAATAGGTTATCTGGTACGAACTCGCTTTTTCTCGATTGCTTCTTCAATCGAGCCTTTAAAGTAAGGGTTTCCTTCTTTTTCGTATTTATTTTCAAGAAATCGTATTTCAGCTTCGGTCAAGTTGCGACTTCTCTTGTGCTGTATGCACTCCGAAAAACTTTTGAATTCTGTCTTCCATGCGTTTTTATCAGCACATTGCCGATAGAAAATATTTTTTGGACTGTCCGCTGAGGAATATTTCTCAATTTCTGCATCTGTAACTTGCAAGAAAACTCGATCTTCATGAGCGTGTTCATTACCGATTACATTACTATGTCTGACTTTTTGTCCGGTGCAGGCTGATACAAGAAACAATACAAATAGAGAAAACAGTAGATTCTTCATTAACATACCTCCAGCTAAAGTTTTTTCAATTAAGCGTTGGATTCGCCGCGGCCGGAAATTGGATACATATACAGGCCCACGAAATATACTTCGTCAGCGTGTTTATCCAAACCGTATTTGCGGTTTAATTTTTTGCGGAATTCTTTGATCTCTTCTTTAATTTCTTTTAAGCGGTGATTAGGTATTGCCAGCATCAAGCCAGACATTTCACGCTTGTCCATCGGTACAGAGAAGATGGAGTTCACGGCTTTTCTTAAATAGGTACGGTGCAAAGTTCTTAAAACATGCGATGGAACTTCATCGGTTGTGGTGAGAAGAGGTTCAGACTGCTCAAGGCGTCCGTCCATGTTTTTTCTGACCATTCCTAGTTTAAGAAGCAGATCCAAGCTTTCTTTAGCCTGCGTCTCGGTAATCTTGTTACCCAATCGTTTAGCAACCCAAGCTGGATTGTCTTGAAAATCTTTAGTAGCGACAAGTTCTCTTACTACAGCGTGGTGCCAATCGAGCAAGAACTTCATTCTCTCGGCTTTCAAAGCCATCGGAGTTCTTTGTTTCTCTTGGTATTTCAAAAGCGCTCTTAAGTGCAGTTCTTTGCTGTCTGGATCAGATACTTCCTGATACATCACAAGCTCGCGGAAATATTTTTCTTCATCGCGGCCTAAACCCAAGCCACGTGCGAACTGATAAAGAGTTCTGTCGGTAATTCTTCTTTTGCCATCTACGACAAGTTTTAAATAGTTAGGAGATCCTAATTTAGCTTTTCGAGCAAAGAGTCTGTAGCTGTAGGCAGAATTTCTTTTTTTGTGGAAATGATAATAGTCCTGCAAAAATTCGCGGTAATCAAAGTAGTCGAATAAATTTGGAGTGCCTAAATCTCTGTGCTTATCCACGATAAGACCTCTTGCAAAGGAGCTATTCGGTTTGGCTCCGTTTAGAAAGCAAGGGTGTTATATCAAAAATCTCTAGCAATTTCAAAGGTTTTGCTGTCGCAACGCGTGGCAACAATTGTCACTCATAAAAGACGAAACAATTCGGATACTTCTCTTACTTTTCTACTCGGATGCGTCCTTCGACTTTGGGGTCCAAAACGGGGTGTTTGTGTATATATTCGATCAAAGCCTGGTCTACCGTAACCCCGGTTTCCTTAATATTTTTCGCGTCTAGCAGCACTGAAAAGGAGTCTCCTCCGGTCATGACAAACGAATTGGTAGAAAGCGTGTAAGTTTTATTTTCCTGTAGTGGTTTACCTGCAATTTTAATTTGAAAGATCTTTTTATCCTTAATTGTGTAACTTGCCCCTGATACATGCAGCAGACTTCCTATTGTTTCAAGATTCGTCAGGCCCTGTTGGAAGAGCACTTTGAGCTGTTTCCCTGTTAGCTCTGCTGATTGAATCGTATTGTTGAATGGAAAGACCAGATAAATATCACGCAGCTTGATGGGACCTGCAGGAATGCTAGCTCGGATACCGCCACCGTTGTAAACGCTGATATCAGTGTGTGTGAAATCTCTTAATACATCCGTAATTAAATTGCCCAGGTTGCTTTCGAGATAGCGTACCCGACTTCTCTCTCCATCTAAGTTTACTTTTGTTTTTCCGATTTCTTTTTCGAGTTCTGTGCCGACTTTGGATTTAAATTCATCCATCTTTTTTGCAAGCCCAGCATTTTCTCCTAAATCTGAAGTGATCGGCAATACGGTAGCGGATGCTTCTAGAACTTTATGGTTTACCCTATCCCAATAGATGTCTACACGGCCTAAGTTTTCACCTTTTTCCCCTGCTTGTACGATAAGTGCAGTTTTCGTCTTTATTCCCTCGTTTAAAAGAGTGTGCGAGTGTCCACCAACGATTAGAGAAATATCCGGCTCGGCATCTGCGAGATCCTCGTCTAATGTACCGATTTTTCTTTTGTGTGTTCCGTTTCCTTTGCTGACACCAATATGAGTCAGCGCGACCAGGATATCCGCTTTGTGCTTTTTTAGCTCAGCAACTTCGCGCTTTGCAGCGGTGAGAACCGGTTCGATATCCAGGTGCGCAGTGTTTTTGGGAATGACCAGGCTGCGCAGTGAATCTGTCGTGAGACCCAAAATGCCAATTTTAAATCCATTTTTCACAAGCAGCGTAGTCGGTGCGGCTAATTGCGTTTTGTTTTTTCCTTTAAAGTGGATATTTGACGATAGAAGTGGAAATTTCGCCCACTTAGCTTGCTTGAGTATTTGATCTGTTCCCCGATCAAACTCATGGTTACCGAGCACCATGGCGTCGTAGCCAATTTCATTCATTGCAAAGAAGTCTGGCTCTGCAGCTTGCAAGTCAGACTCTGGAACACCCGTATTCACATCTCCTGCTGATAGTAGAATCACTTCTGCCTTATCTTTTTTAGCTTCATCTCTGATTTTGGCGACGAGAATACTTTGGGCGGCAAACCCTCCCCATGTCTTGCTATCTGATTTTAATCGAGGCCACGCGTGTCCATGGACATCATTTGTATGTAATACAATCAAGTGCAGTACATTCGGATCACCAGCGTATTTATGAGGTACGGAGCTGCAGGATGTGAGAGAAAGTACTGCGAAAAATAAAAGAGAGCAGAGTTTCATCCCAGTCCTGGTTATTGAGCGGGTGCTTGTATTGTTGTTTCGAATTGTTTGCAGTTTTGAATAGCCAAATCTAGTCCAGAGACTTCAGGGGCATCGTCTTTTTCCAGCGCCAGATTTGATCCGATGTAGGTTATACCGTCAAATACCTGCAAGTTCTTCGCTGGGACATGCAAATCATCTGTAATAGAAGGAAGAAATACTATCTTTTCCTTTTTGATTTTTGCTTGGCTCTCTGGAAACTCTTTAAAAAGTTCTCTCTTAAGCGTACGTACACATTTCGCGATTTCTTCCCTGTCTTCTGCCAGTTCTTTTTCTATAGGCAATACCCAGTGAAGATGCTGTTCCTGTTCACCATCCAACGGATCTGTTAGACCAATTGTTTTTAGTTTGTAATCTTTGTATCTGAACGCGAACGAAATAGAGTTTTTATTCTGAATCAGATGTTCGCTGCTCTCCCAGAACAGATTGATCAGCCCTTTTGCATCATCTAATTTTTTAGTTGTCTTTAAATTGTTTTTTCCCTGCTTGCATACCTTCAATAGAGAGCAAAGATCTGCGCACCACAAAAGTTTTTCATACGTATATTCACTTCCGTCTTTGCAAATAACTTTCTTTTCATTCGCAAGTATTTCGACGACATTCTTGTCACAAACAAAATTATCTTTCACTGGTAGCGCAATTTTTTCTACGAGCTCACTAAAGGAAATTTTCGGATGGAAGTATGAATCACTGAAATAGATTTTTTCGTGGCCTTCTAATTCACTGGAAGTGAGAGAATTCCACTGGCCTTTTTTTCTTTCCTGTGGAGTTTCATCAATACGAGTCCAGTCTACGAGTGGAACAAACTTCTTAATGAAGTCGACAGCCTCTTCTGTGAGCAATCTCTTCTGTCCAAATTCACAATTAGCAGCAAGGCGTTCTTCGCGCTCTAACCCACTAAAAGGTATGGAGTTTTGCTGAAGTATGCGTGCTACTAATAAACCAGAAATGCCGCTTCCAATGATGAGAGTCTTTTCCATAAAACGTAGTTTAGCTTGTAAATCAGCCTAGTTTCAACCCCGGTAAGATTTTTAAAAAATAATTTAAAAAGGCTCTTGCCATCCCAATATCTTGTATGTACTTTGCTCGAACCTCACAAGGTCACTGTAAATGCTTGAGGTTGCTTGAG
>CAYNEF010000045.1:0-34198 GCA_964396165.1 uncultured Pseudobdellovibrionaceae bacterium | reverse complement strand
ATAAAAATCATACTTATATCGACGATAAACGAGGTTTTTATGACTCTATCTCTTCACCAAAAAGCTTTAAATTGCGTTAAAAATTACAAACAAGCGGAACTAGAACTTCTGAACATCTTAGGTCAGATTGATCAGGATAAAACATACCTTGCGGTAGGTGTTTCTAGCCTTTTTCGTTATTGCGTAGAAATATTAAAACTCTCTGAGTCAGATACAATGAAGTTTATCCAAGTCACTCGCAAATCAGTAGAAGTTCCCGAACTTAAAGAGGCAATCGCAAACGGTGATATTACCACTACTAAGGCATCTCGAATAGCTTCTGTGATTACACCTGCAAATTGCGGCTCTTGGATTCAAACTGCGAAGGAATCTAATCATAGAGAATTGGAACGCGAAATTGCAGCTCTTAATCCTGAACAACAGGTGGTTGAGAAAATTAAACCAGTGAGTATTAATCAATACGAACTAAAGCTCACACTCTCAGCAGAACTTCAAAAGAAGCTAGAACGCCTAAAGGTGATATTGAACACAAATTCAATTCAAGATTTATTAGAGATTAGCGTAGATGCAATGCTAGAAAAGAAAGATCCTGTTCTAAAAGCACTTAAGAGTAAATCACGATTAGAGAATGAACCACAGATTAGCAAGCCCATTAATAAAAATGAATCCAGATTAGCGAATAGATACATACCCGCCTCTATCAGACATCAGGTGTATTTGAGGGATCGGGGAATGTGTGTTTTCAAAAATTGCGGAGAAACACGCTACGTTCAAATACACCATCGCAAGCTTTTGTCTCAAGGTGGAACCCACATTCTTTCAAACCTCGTGACTCTCTGTTCTTCGCACCACCGGATGTTGCATGTGCATTGATGAATATTGCACGTGCGAGGTTATGGGGCAGTGTATTTTCGTGGTTAGCTTGTAGGTGCGAGTTACGGCTACCTTGCACGTGCGATGCTCGCGTAAAGGCTTCGTATAGATCGGCTCTCCCAGCCGCGTTGGGTCGCTATCGAGGCTTCGAAAAAACACCGGGCCACTTGGCCTATCTTTTTGTCAGTGCTTCAACTACGAATGGAGCTACTAAGACAAACTAGTCTTCCATCCAATTAAAAAATTATTTTTTTATTTTTGTTCGAACATTATAAAGCGAAGTGTGTGTCATGAATTTACTGCTGACAAAAAGTTAGGCCAAGTGGCCACAGAACGCAGTCGAAGTCTCGATAGCGACCCAACGCAGCTGGGAGAGCCGATCTATACGAAGCCTGTTTGGAACATTGCACGTGGAAGCTACGATTACCTTGCACGTGCGATGTTCTTATGAGCTCAAGTTTTCTTATACAAAATTTCTACTTTTTAGCACCTACCCCTGATATTCCACTGTCTAATTCTTAGACACCCCTCATCTTCACAATTTGTAAGCTATGGAATCGTTATTACAAAACGTCTGTTATATGTTGCCTAGCGATTTTTTTTTAGGGAATTGCTATTCTGTCTGTATACAGCTTGATACGCGCACAACTTGGAGTAGCAACGTGAAGATACAAAATATAAGAGTAAAGCAAATTGTCGGGTACCTTATCACCACACTTTTTTTAATTAGTTGTGGTCAAGGCTCAAGCCTCGATGTTCTGCCTCAAAGTAAATCCACTCCCAAAAAGACATCTACTAATACCAATACGGGAACAGTGTTGGGAAGCGATTTACAGAACTCTACAAATACCACTGGCAGTACGCAGTCCTCTACGCAAACTCAGTCAAGTACAACGAAACCTTTGGATTCTGAGTCTTGTCTTGCAACCCGCACCTTGATGGTGAATTTAAATTCTTGCTCTGTCATATTGCAGGAAAATGCAAACTATGACTCTAACGTCAGCAAATGTTATGCAGCTTTGCCATATCTTAAAAAGACAGCTTGTAGCGAGATTAACTCTAGTATCACCAGTTTCGTAAATGCTTGCAGTGGCGTAATCGCAAGTAGCACTATCATGAATGCGATACGCACAGATAATGTGACCTGCTACAACGCAATTCAGGCTTTAAAATAATTCCATGAAAAAAGGCACTGATATCGCAGTTGAATTTCCCGGACTGTATCTTGTCCATCAAAACATGCCTGGTAAAACAGTCGATTTTCACTCTCATAGCGAACATATTCTATTTATTCCTTTACAGGGTGAAATCGAAGTAATTTTAAAATCAAACACACTCAAATGTGGTCCCGGCAAAATGATTTTTCTCCCCGGAGATACAGAGCACCGCTTTGACTCTTCATCGCAAGCCGGAGAACGACTTATTGTCTTAATCACACATAAAAAAGAATTACCCTTTGCCCCCAGCATCACTCCCTTGAGCCAGTTGATCAAAGAACTTTGCTTTTATCTTTTGCTACACAAAAAAACAAAGCATGCGAAGTCTTTTCTAGATGCGTTATCAGATACCTTATCAGAACTCTTAAGTGCAACGGCAGAAGAATCTAAGTTTGAATTTGAACATCTTGCCAGTAGCGTGAAAGACGCAAGAGTGAAAAAAGCGCTGGAATACTTACTCGAAAATTACGACTCTAATTTTAAAATGCAGGAACTGACAAAACACTCAGCAATGAGTTTGAGAAATTTTAACCGTCTTTTTTTATCTGAAGTCGGAACTACTCCCAAAGCCCTTCTCACTCAAATCCGTATAGGCAAAGCGAAAGAGAAGCTTCTTAGTGGTATGACAGTCACGGACGTGGCCTTTTCCGTAGGGTATCAATCGCTAGCACCTTTTATTCAATCTTTTCGGCAACTTACAGGACAACTTCCCAGCCACTACCTCCACATTGGCCAAAAATAGAAATTCAATGGCCTGAAACAGAAAGCAGCATTTTCTGCATTCCTTTATAAATCTTTCTATCGCAATCAAGCGGTATAAAATTTGAAGGAGACGAAAATGAAAAACTGGATACTAACAAATATAATCACAACGGTAGCACTGGCAACTAGCGCCACCGCAACCCCTGAACTTAAAGTTACAAGCATTACGGCAAACGAAAGTGGCTTTTCTGTAAATTCTCATTTGATTGAAGGTCAAAAAGAATTGATTCTTATCGACGGTCAATTTACTCGCTCCCAGGCGAGAGAAGTTGTTTCAAAAGTGAAGAGTACGGGAAAGAAGCTTACTACTATCTTTGTCACTCATGCTCATCCGGACCACTACTTCGGTGTGGAAATTCTCAAAAAAGAATTTCCTCAAGTTAAAGTCCTAGCAGCACCAGAAACTGTCAAAGAAATCGAAGCAACGGGAAAAGGAAAGCTCGACTACTGGAAAGGCATCTATAAAGAAGATCTGACGGACACTGTACCGGTAGTAACAGCCTTTAACGGCAAAGTTCTCATGCTGGATAACCAAGCCATCGAAATTATGAAGATAGGAAAAGGCGAAAGCGAAACTTCCTCTGCTCTTTATATCGCATCGCTAAAAGCTCTCTTCACTGGAGACATGGCATATGGAAATGTCCACTTGTGGCTCGCTGAAAATCGTCCCAGTGAATGGATTTCTAACTTAAGCGAAATGAAAAAGTCGCTTAATATAGAAAAAGTCTACACAGGTCACGGTACAAACGGCACAGCTGAAATTCTGGATGTGAATGCCCGTTACATCCAAGACTTCATGCAGGCAACAGAACTGCCAACGACTGCAGAAAAGGCAAAAGCCAAAATGCTGTCTAAATATGGAAAGTATCTTTTGCCAGTAATCCTGGATTTGAGTCTAGGGGCACGAGTGAAGTAATAAACAGATAATAATCACAAAGCCCTGGTTCACAAAGGACCGGGGCTTTTTCTTTTGACAGAATAGCTATTTCGCAACGATAAGAAGGAAATGAAAACGCCCACCACTTTACTTTTTCTATCGGCATTACTGTGTATTCGTGTCTTCGCAATCGAATGGGAAGTGATCGGACAAGATTCCAGAATTCCTGTTCACTCAGGCAATACAGAAGTAAATTTAGTTCAAAGTTTGGGGCAAATAACAGTAAAGATTTTCGATTCTCAAAAAATCCCCTATCTAGGTAACGAAGCCGGAATGAATTCAATTTTGGGAACACCAACGGGCGATAAATTGCTAGTTGTAGTGAATAATGACAGCATGCGGGCGTATGGATGGTGCTTTCAGGTGGACGGAAAAATACCCGATTTAATGCCAGATAAGTTTTATTTTGCCGCCCAAAAGGCCAAATTAACCTGGTTTTTCGCCTTCAGCCTTTACGAAAAAGGCCAATGGACTCAGTACTGTGTGCCTGCTTACACCATTCCGCTAAAGAATGACTAAAAATGCGAAGTTTGAGGTTTACTAAGTACCTGGGAATACACTAGATTCAATTTTGACGGGGTGTAGCGCAGTTGGCTAGCGCATCTG
Organism: uncultured Pseudobdellovibrionaceae bacterium; assembly: GCA_964396165.1. Taxonomy (GTDB): domain Bacteria; phylum Bdellovibrionota; class FAC87; order UBA2466; family UBA2466; genus CALCZU01. Next base: position 29,803 of record CAYNEF010000045.1, on the reverse strand, counting down.
CTTTGGGAGCAGAGGGTCGTGAGTTCGAGTCTCGCCACCCCGATATTTTTCACTTCCTTACGTTATAATTAAATACAATGCGTTCCCCTAATCTTGCCTGTGTTTGTCTTATTCTTTGTACAGTTTGTAAGTTTGTGAGCACTGCGGAAATCTCGCCCAGTCTTCTCATTAACGGCGGCTATACCCCGCTCGAAAATTCCATCGATTTCGAAAATGATCTGATTGCGTTTTCTGAAACGATTGCTCAAGCAAACACGACCATACTGAACGCAAGCGGCCCCGGAACGCTCGTCCCAACTGTGGATTCTACCGGTTACAAAGCGCGCAACCCTTCAGGCGTAATTGCTTTGCAAGCATCCTCGATAAAAAAAACGACTCAAAAAGCAACTTTAGAAAATTATAGAAATTTTTTTGAGAAGATAAAAAATCCGACTCAAGGTCCGGTCAAAATTTATTACACTGATCACGGGGACCGAGAGATCGGTGTTGCCTTGTATGAAGAAGAACATATCACCGCCAAAGAACGACTTGCCCAGCACAAGCGCCTTTCAGAAGATACCACTGTCTGCGAGATTGACGATCACTGTTATGCTGAAGCTGCTGTTATAGATCCGCACAGAAAATTACCTACTTCTGATTCAGATTGGAAAAATTATCTCTCTGCAAATTACCGAAAAAAAAGCTGTGCGTTGATGCTATCGAGCGATAATGAAATGACACACTCAATGTCTATAGGCAAAAACTGGGATCAGGGAGTATGGTACAAGATTTTAAATAAAGACCCAAAGCCCACTTTAAAAAGCTTGAGGGCGAAACTTGTTGAAGAAAAGCAAATTAAATCTTCTATCAAAACTACTAGTGATGTTCTCGCAGAAGATCTCTACAATTACTTTTGCCCCAAAATAGGCTACTTACCTCTAAAGCTAACTTCTCAGTCTGCCGCACACAGTGACGACTTAAGTTTAAACTCAAACCGCCAAAACGCAGAGACCGAATCTTGCATCCAGGAAGATCCTGCGGATGAAAAAAAATTAAAGCTGGAATTGGATGTAATTACCAAGGTGCATAGAGAACTTCAAAGCGCAGTACGCGTGCTTGCAGAATCCTATTTCGATTTAAAAGATGGCGCTGCTTATAGCAAAGAATATGAACGTGTAGAAAGAGAGCTTGAAACTTTGGTTGCAGAAATGAATGCTAGACCGATAGATAGGGTAAATCAAAGGGATGAAGGCAAAATTCTAAAAAAATACGACCAGTTACAAAATCAAAAAATGCTCGCGGAAAGACGTATTGATTACATCACGAATTTTTTAGATGATTCGGCCTCTGACTGGATTGGGGATCGGCTCAATATAGAAAATTTTAAAAACTATTTAAAGGAAGGCGAGAACTATAATTATTTTAAGAATTTGAATAACTATTTAGACAAACAGGAAAACCTATCCAAACATGGCTACACCATCCTTGAAGAAGTGGACTCGATTTTAAACAAAACACAAGGGGAACATAAACGTACATACCGACGGAACCAGGGAAAACGCCGTGCGTATGTGGAGAGCTTTATAAAAAGCGAAGCCTTCAAGAAGGCCGCCGAAATGGAACCAGGTTTAAACGAAATAAAAGAATATTATGAAAGCATCAAAATCTGTGAAGAAACACCCCTTAAATAAAATATTTTTTCTTTTTTTGGTTTCGCTTTCTTTTCAAGCAAAAGCGGCGCTCTATCCTAAGCTTGAATGCGGCACTTACCTCATTCAAGGAACAATTCGAAAAAATGCACAAGGACACCCACTTATTGTCGTAAATGATCGCACAACTTCAGCAAGAGAATTTATTCTACTCGGTGGCAGTCCAATCAAAAAACTGAACTTAATGAATCAAACTATAATGGCAGAAGTTTATTTACCACACCCTATTCCAAGTGAAAAAGCGCCGCTTGTTTACTTACAAGCTTGGCAAAACGATAAACAACTTGAGCCCATCGATTTTGTCAGAAATAAAAATCTGTTAGCCTGCGGCGACAATAATAAACTGCAATTTGGTACATCTAGAGAAAGTAGCAGTAGTTTCAAGTCTCCAGAAGGATTTAAGCCGCCTCTACACCGTCCTCCCCGCCCTTAAAATTGCTTCTCTTCACTGTTCTTAAAATATGTGAAATATGCTTTTCGAACATGCTAAAATTGTCCGATGCGTCTTTTACACGCCTTAAACTTAGTTTTTGTTCTCTTTTGCACTTTCACTTTTGCAAAAGAGACGGAAACGCCTTCACCTTCTTGCGCAGCACTCATGGTTCGTGTCATTCGTCTCACCATGAACACGTTCAATGGAAAACCCTTGCTCGAAGGCACGGAACAGAGAGAAGTGAAGAAGGTTTGGCAAAACCAACATATCAGCGAAGCAGAAAAACTCTCTCAGACATTTGAAATTTATCTTACCGCACGCCTAAGAGGTCTACCACCGTCTGTAGAGGCGCATGTAAAACGCTTATTAGCGAAACCGACTCTCGCAAGCGAAGAAAAAGCAGATTTAAGTGGAATGTATGAAGCAGAGGGATTCAGTATCGGAGTAGCAAAACTACAAGGAGGCGATCGCGAATTAGTACGATTTTTGATATTGGCTCACGAAGTGGAACACGCGATACAAGATGCCCTGATTGATCGTGAAAAAGCCAGCGCTGCTATCGATGAAGATTCGGCCTTAAGCGAAAAAATGTCAGAACTGCTCACTCAAAAATGGGATCGCGCTCGTTTTCTGATGGAAAAAAGCGCTATGCTTGCGGAAAGAGAATACCTTACTCTCATTCCCGGGATTGAAAAACGGCTTGGGAAAATTTTGGAAACTCCCGACTTTAAGCAAATGGATGAGACCTCACAAGAAATGCTTCATGCAATCCACGCAGGTTTAAAAAAGCAAAGTCCGCTAGATTACTTAAAAGAAAACTGGAAAATCCACCGGTATTCCCTTCCAGCTATTCGTGCCCAAAACTTTTTTAAAAATATGGAGTCTGAGAAAATTCAACGCAATATACTCGTGAAAGAAGCAAAAAATCTTTTAGAAAAATCCTACTCTCAAGAGTTGAAGGAAAATGACAGGTTAAAATTTGAAACTATCGTTGTCGAATTAAGAGCTAAACGCAATTCTTTACAGAGAACAAAAACGCAACTGGAATCGACCATGCAGGAATTAGAAGTACACCTTACTTCCGAAATGGCTAACGGAAAGCCGATAGAGGCTTTCAAAACAGAAATTCAAAGTCTACAAGGCCGTTACGACCTTTTGATGAATCAACTCGAACGAACTCGGGTAGAAGATGATAAAATGGAAAAAGCTCTTCAGCGCCTTTCGCGCCGTACTTAAACCTAGTCTTCTTCCGAGAGTAATTGCAGACCGTGTTCGATCAGGTCCGTTGGTATGCTGTGTTTATCGGCACCAATCCCGTTGGTCGCAAAATTTTTGATAGTCTTTTGCACTTGGGAAACCCACGGCACATTCTTTTCATTTTTTAATTTTTGCGCGTGTAACTCCAGAAGCTCAATTCCAATCAACCATTCCTCTGCATGCTCGGTTGTATACTTCTGGGCGATTTTTTCAAGCGTAGGCAACATTTCATTCGCTGAAAAAACTTTTTCTCTTTGATATCTCAAGCCGCTATACAAGTCGAAAATTTTGGATTCTTGCTCCGTATAGGGTGAAGTTCTTCCGGGAGCAGTACTGACGTTACCGGTTTCATACTCACCATACGCAGCACGATCTGCAGGGCCTGCATAAATGGAAATGGCTTTTGTCCCCACAACCTGATCAAAAGCGCCCCAAGCAGGTTCAAAATAAACTTTATCCCCTCTTGTCACTTTGCAATGACTCCAGGTCAGATAAAGTAGTTTGTCCGCGCGACGAATGATGTGCCAAAGAGTTCCTTCAATCACAAAACCGGAAGTAAATTCCAGGCGCGCTCTTTTTCCTCGTGTAAGCCCAATGCTTTGTAGTTCAGTATCCGTTAAAGTTTCGGGTGGTTTGTTCGGAAATTTTTTCCAATGGCCTAAGGGAGAACTAAATCCGTCTGGGTGTCTTACTCGGCTGTGACCGGCCAGTTCCGCATCCTCCCACGAAATCTGCACAGGCCCTTTGAATTTGATAAATTCCATTTCAGAATGTGACGAAATTTGAAAGGATTCCACAATTCCACTTACAGCAATCGAGGAGTCTAAAAGCACCGTATTTACAGATTCGGCTTGTACCGCTTTATCCAGTCCGGCCTTGCCTCCCATCTTAAACGCCATGCCTTTTTCCAGCTGATCTAAAACTTCAGGCAAATGCTCAAACGATTTTGCCACAAACAACTGCGGCTGAGGTTCTGTAATATCATACCCTTGGTTTAAACAATCCAAAGTCAGAGGAATTTTTTTAACACTGCTCGAAATACATTTTTCGCTTTCTCCGACGGAAGAAAGCAGTCCCGCGCCATAGATAAGAGGATTATCGAGATTGCCTACCATCCCGTACTCTGCCGTCCACCAGGCAAGTCGCGCAAGTTGCGAAGCTTCTGAAACGTGCGTAATAGAAGCATAAGCTACTTTCAATGCAGCTTCGGCTTTTTTAATATCTTCAGGCTTGGTATCAGGATTTTCTTTAATGTCGGAAAGAAGTCTGATGGCTTCATACAACATCACATCTTCTTTAGTGATGATGGCTTTGTCGGCAAGCTTTGCATACCGTTGCAAATAATTTCTAAAAGCAGCATCGACTAAAATCGGAACATGTCCTGCAGCTTCGTGCACAATATCGGGTGCAGGAGTATAGGCAATGTGCTGGATACTGCGCATGTCCATGGCAATCGGCATGATGCCTCTTGCTTGAAAATCGATAAAAGCAGCAGGAGGAATAAACCCACAAACGCCAATCGCTCCCCAGCCGAGCTCGCTTAAATGCGCGTCGATATCTTGAATGCTAGGAATTTTGTGAACAGTGATCCCTGTGCGCTTTAAACCTTCTGCGTAACAAGGGACCGCATGATCTTTAAAAAAATGGCGGGCTCTGCGCATAATATAGCGCCAGGCCGAATGATGCTGCGGGGTATAAGAGTCATAGTCTTGCTCTACTACATATTTTTTTAAGTACTTTGGTATACGTTGTAGAGACGGACTCATAGGCAAAGAAGTATATCTGCTTGGGGCCGCAAAGAAAAGTAAGAGCAGATTTTCCGCAAAGAAAAAAGCGCCGTCGCTATAAAATACCAGTTGGGCACGCCCCCATTAGTCAGGGAATGCCCTAACGGAGCCGGTAACACCCAGACGATTAAAAAAAAGGCAAACTGCAACAACAAGAGAAATCGAATTTGAGTATCACGCAAATACGTAAGGCTCATGCCTAGGGCGAGAAAGAATATCAAATTGTTCGCATAGGATCCCTGCCAAACATAAGACTTGCCTGGACCGAACATGAGTAAGCACCAAAACAAAAGACAGAAACATCCTCCATAGAGCAAAAGACTAATCTGACTATCCCACGAATCTTTTTTTCTTTTTCCGGAAAATAGGCGATACAAAAGAATAAACCAACCTAGATTTAGAAAAAGTGGAGTTCGAAAAAAATACCTGAATTCAGCTAATCTATGATCATCTGGAGTTCTCCATAGTCCTGTATTTTTTTGAGTGAACAAGACGACTACATTCATCGCTTTATTGTAGAAAATTTCACTCCAGTCGAGTTTTTGGTATTCCTCTACTATCGTTTTAAAAGCTGGACGTGGATCGGGTTGTCGCACTTCTGCTAAATGGTATTTAATAAGTCTGTCGCCGGGAGGATTGTAAAAGTGAGAATATCCCCACCACGGAACAAGTACACAAAACAAAGCAATTGAAGTTACGCTACAGCTAATCAAATACTCACCGGCAGATTTTTCTTTTAACGCCTTAAAACCCGCAAAAACTAAGAGAGGAAGGGAAAAGACCACTCCCCCATGGCTCATCATTCCGAGAGCTAAGGAAATTGCAGCCAAAATCAAATCCATACGCTTGAAACTACGCCCCCACAGTACAAGAAAATGAAGAGAAAAAAGAGTCAATCCAGCAGCCAGCAACTTTGGCCAGACAAAGACCGAGTTCGACCAAGAGAAACCTGAAAAGATACACATACCCACTAAAAGAATGCCCTTCTTTTTTTCAACTTTGAAATCAATACAAAGCCAAACGAGTGAAACAACCCAAATGAGTTGGGCTACAATTCCCAAAGAAGTGTAATAACTGCTTAACCAACCCAATAGGGGACGGTACATTAATAGAATACCTGCCTGTAAAGGTGGTCTGTCGCTGCTCAGCCAATCGCCGAATAATTGCCTAGGGTCCGTTCCCTGGTACAAGTGTTCAGAAAATAACGAGGGAATAATATTATCCCCGGGCAAGCCCATTGAGATAAAACGCTGTTGTATCCACTCGGGAAGTGTAGAAATGGTCGGCTCGACGATAAATATCAAACTTGTGTAAAATGCCCCCACCCAAAATACAAATTTAAAAAGTGGATTCGTTCGTATTAATTTAAGCGTGGCTTTTATCGAAAAAAAAGAAACAGATAAAATGAGCCAACTGAAACAACACCCTAACCCTGCATTCAGAAAGTACATCCAAAATGTCAGATACCCGACAAAAGCACTAAAAAGAAAAACGAGGAGGCTTTTATCTTCTCTTTGAGGAAAAAAAAGTGAAGTCAGAAAACAGCCCGGCAACAAGAACAGAAAATAGCAGCACGCAAAGGTGAGTAACAATTCCAGTCTCAGAAATTGCGCCATAATGACTACAGCCTAATCTTTCAAGTAAACTTCTTTTAGCGGGTGGACGTCTTCGACGTTGTCATACCAGCCGACCACTTTGGGACTTCTCAAAGTGAAGCGCGTGAAATAATAAATAGGGATGATGGGCACTTCGGAAAGCAGTACGGCTTCTGCGCGCTTTAACAATTCCATTCTTTTATGCGGCGACATTTCCACTTCTGATTCACTCATCCACTTGTCAAACTCCGGATTTTTCCATCCCCCGTGGTTGTTCTCGGATTGAGAGAGAAACAAATTTAAGAAAGTAGTCGGATCGTTATAATCCGCGGTCCAACTCGTTCGAATGATAGAAAAATCATGCTGACTCATAGTATCTAGCAATACCTTCCATTCCATGTTCACCAGTTCTACGTCTATATTCAGGTTTTCCTTCCACATCGCTTGAGTAGCTTCGGCAATTTTTTTGATGTTGTTGTTTGTGTTATAAATCAATTGGATTTTGGGGAAACCCTTTCCGTCTCTGAAACCTGCTTGTGCGAGATACTTTTTGGCTTTCGCAATATCACTGCCGTCTTTAGGTAAAACAGGTACCGGCTTGTAACCGCCGCAGCCTGGAGGAACAAACCCGGTTGCAGGTTCCTGATTTCCCTTCGTTACGAATTTGGTGATTTTTTCGCGATCGATGGCAAGGTTCAGTGCACGTCTCACTAACAAGTTATCTAGCGGCGCCTTATGCACATTCATCCAGTAAAAATAATTCCCCAGAAGGAGTGACTTTTTAAATGTATCTTTTCCTTCTTTTTCCCAATAAGGAATTTTTTCCATGGGGATTTCTGCAACGGAATGCAATTTTCCTGTGCGAAACATCTTTTCTTCTGTCTCAGCATTGAGAACATAAAAATTTATTTTTTCCAACTGCACTTTTTCTTTTTCCCAGTACTGCGGATTTTTAACAATTGTGATGACCTTATTTGATTCCCAGGATTTTAAAATAAAAGGGCCATTTGAAATCATATTTTCAGGACGAGTCCACTTGGCCCCATGTTTTTCAATAGCGGCTTTTGGGACCGGGTAGAAGTTATAGTGGCTCACCAGTGCTATAAAATAGGGAACTGGTTTTTCTAGCGTCACCTCAAATGTAATCGCATTTACTGCTTTTATTCCCAATTTTGTAGGATCTTTTTCTTTTCCCTGATTAAAATTCTTTGCATTGAGAATGGAAAAAGCAAATGAGGCATTTTCAGCGGCAGTTTTTGGATCAAGTAGTCTTCTCCAAGAATAAACCATGTCCTCTGCAGTCAATGCAGAGCCATCACTCCACTTCGCCTTAGGGTTCAGGTTAAAAGTGATCTTTTTCCCATCTTTTGCAATCTTCCAGCTTAAGGCAAGTCCCGGTACCGGTGCAGCCGTTTGCGGATCTTTTGTGACCAAACCTTCGAAGAGATTTCGAATGACGTGCCCTTCGCTATTGGAAGTATTCAACTGAGGATCTAAATCCTTCGCATCGCCGGAGCCGAACCCGACATTGAGTTCCTGCACAGCAGAGAACGCGGTTGATACCAGAAAGAAAACTAGGAATAGATTTTTTTTCCACATCGATTAAACTCTCCCCATGACAAGAGAAATACTGTTTATTTTATTGTTACTCTTTTTATCAGTTTGTAAGGGAAAAGACATGAAAGACTTTAAAAAACCTGCAAAAGAAGAATTGAAAAAAAAACTTAACGCTCTTCAGTATAAAGTGACCCAAGAAGAGGAAACAGAAGCCCCGTTTAAAAATGAATACTGGGATAACCACCAAGCGGGAATTTATGTAGACGTAGTTTCGGGCGAACCGCTTTTTAGCTCCCTCGATAAATATGACTCCGGCTGCGGGTGGCCCAGCTTTACAAAACCTCTTATCTCACAAAACGTGACTGAAAAAGTGGATAAAAAACTTCTTATGACGCGCACCGAGATAAGGTCCAAACACGGAGACTCGCACTTGGGCCACGTATTTAATGACGGCCCCAAACCCGGTGGTCTTCGCTATTGCCTGAACTCGGCATCGTTAAGGTTCATTCCCGTGGAAAAGCTTGAGGCAGAAGGCTACGGAGAGTTTTTGCCTCTCTTTAAAAAGTAAGACTTACTTGACGTAGACTGCCCCTAGCGCAATCATTCACTTTAAGTTTGGGGGCAAACTAATGAAAAATCTTTTTCTCTTTTTGATCGCGTTTACGTCGCTTCTGCAAGCAAACCAACTTGTACTTGTCGGTGGTGGGGACTATCCGGCAAAAGCATTAAAGCGGTTCTCTGAGTGGGCAGGTGGTAAGAAAGCCAATATTCTTGTCATCACTTGGGCTACCGATGATCCGGATGCTGCTTTCAGCCGTTTTAAAGAAAGTTTTACACCATTTTCTCCAGCCAAAATTGTTGCCTCTCCTTCACGAAATAACTTTTTAGAAAATAAAGATAAATTCCTTAGTCAATTAAAAGAAGCCACGGGTGTATTTATCACGGGTGGAGATCAAGTTTTCATTATGAGTACGGCACAACTTTCATCAGACGTCCTTCCCGCGATTCGCAAAAAATTTACGGCAGGTGCAGTTTTTGGTGGATCTAGTGCTGGCACAGCAGTCATCCCGCGTATCATGTATACAGGTGAAGGCGATTTTACTGTGATTAATCCTGAAAAAGTGGAAATGGTCGAAGGGCTAAATCTTTTGCCCGGTATCCTTCTCGATCAACATTTCATCAAACGTCAAAGACAAAACCGTTTAATGAGTGTTTTGCTGAGAAATGAAGAAAATATCGGCATTGGGATTGATGAAGACAATGCAATTTCTATCGAAGATGGGCGTCACTTGGAGGTTCTTGGAGACGGACAAGTGTTGGTCTTTGAACGCAAAGCTCGTCAGAGTTTTGATACGACCTTGCTTTTTTCCGGACAGACATTTGAATTGAAAAACCGTTAGTTCAGTTTCGGGCTGGGCGTTGAGGCGATCTTTTTAAAGAGATCTGCGATCATCGCTTTTCTTACATCTTCTCTGACTTCTCTGCCGCCTGTTCTTTCTACAATTAATTTTTCAGGGATTTCCAGTAAAAATCGGGAGGGAGGAGTCATCTCAAGCTTGCCATGTTTTTTACGCCGTTTAGAGCGGGTAAGAATCAGTCTTTCCTTAGCGCGAGTGACGCCTACATAAAAAAGTCTACGCTCTTCAGAAATATCCGATCCGAGTCGCTTGTGCGGAATAATATCTTCTTCGACTCCCATAAAAATGACGACGGGAAATTCCAGCCCCTTGCACGCATGTAGCGTCAGTAATTGCAGTTCGTCTTTCTCTTCCGTTTCGGAGGCGTGATCTCTTAACTCCATCGACTCTAGAAAATCAAGAACAGTGCGCTCTCCATTGCCATTCTTGGTCAAATAACGGGAGAGAATGTCACCGAACATTTCTACCATTTTCCAACGGTTATTGGCTGCGAGACTATTAGCAGAAATTTTTTCTAGATGCTTTTTGTAGCCACCTTGATCCAGGGCCGTCACAAGCACACTTTGGATGGTGGCCGCACTTGCTTGAGACAATTGCAGTTTAAGTTGATCCAGTTCTCCAAAAAAAGAATCGAGTTTTGCACCCAGTGGCGGTTCTACGCCCTCGGATTGCCAGTTACGCGCAATCGCGACAAAACTTTTTGATTGATCGAGAGCTTTCTGAGTCAAGTCTGCCATCGATTTATCGCCGATCCCTCGTGGCATGCAGTGTAGAACGCGTTTTACGGAAACTTCGTTGGGCCGGTAAAGAGAACGGATGAGCGCCAGAATATCTCTGACTTCTTTTCTATCGAAAAAGCCCATTCCCCCTGAAATATTGTAAGGGATCTGCTGTTTTCTTAATTCCACTTCCAGCATGGCTCCCAATTGGTTAGAGCGGTAAAGAACGGCAATGTCTTTCTTTTTGTAGCCATCTTCAAAAAGTGAGCGCGCCTCCAGGCAAATATTTTCCACTTCTTCGGCTTCGTCATCAAACGCCAATGACTCAGGCAATTTACCAATCGATTTTCCCTCAGAAACAAGTTCCTTCACATGGCGGTCTTTGTTTTTTGCGATGACCGCATTGGCAAGCGCCAGAATTTCAGGAGTAGATCGGTAATTTCGTACCAGGCGAACAACTCTGCATCCAGCGTAACGTTTGGGAAAATCCAGAATATTTTTAATGAAGGCGCCTCGCCAACCGTAAATGGATTGATCGTCATCGCCCACAACAGTCAAATTTTTATGATCCACTACAAGCGCGTCGATAAAGCGCATCTGCATGCGGCTTGTATCCTGGAATTCATCCACCATGACTTGTGAATAGACATTGCGGATTTCCGGATGCTCTTTCATTAATTCAAGCGGTTTAATAATCAGCGTATCAAAGTCCACCATTCCAAGCGCCTGAATACGTTGCGTGTAGCGGGGTAGCAACCATTCAACCGCCTCTTCGTATTCTTCGTCCATCTTTGCTTTTGTCTGGCCGCTTTCTCTCCACTCACTTATTTTGGAAAGAAGTTTTTCGCCGTCAAAATTGGATTTGGAATAGTGTTTAAAATCCTGCAAAAGTTCTTTTACTAGTAACGTGCCGTCACCCGGATCTAAAATTCCAAAGTCGCGGCTAAGGCCAGCTTGCTTGTGGTATTTTTTTAAAATGCGTAGACCAAAAGAGTGGAAGGTGCCTGCCCACATCTTGTCGCCCTTTGAACCCAACTTTTTGGATACGCGTTCTTTTAACTCGCGCGCAGCACGGTTTGTAAAAGTCAAAACGCAAAGAGATTCTGGGGTAACAATTTTTTCTTCAATGAGACGGCCCGCACGGGACACAAGAACGGTAGTTTTGCCGGAGCCTGCCCCTGCGAGAATGAGCAAGGGCCCAAGATCGTGTTTTACCGCTTCCACCTGTTCGGGGTTCAATCCGCTATACCAACTCATCGTCCGCTTAACTTTCTTAAAATCTATTTTGCCGTAAAAAAGCTATGTCACATCCCTTTTTATCCTTCAAGAGAAGCTGAGTCATGGTTTCGCCCATAACGGATGCGAACTTAAACCCATGTCCGGAGAAGCCCGCTGCACAGGCTAAATTGTCGTTATCCTTTACAAGATCCACGATAAAATTCTGGTCCGGCGTCATGGTGTAAAGACAAACAGAGGATTCAACAGGTTTGTTTTTTGCGCACTTTAAATGAGCCGTCACAAAGTCGGTAACAAGCTGCGTATTTTTGGGAGAAGGCGTTCGATTGACCTTAGTTAAATCCAAGACCTGATCCCCCGGGATATGCGCTGCTACTTTTGTAAGCCCCTTAATATCGGGAAATCCGTACATAAACCCATAAGGCATATCAAAAGCGAATGAAGTCGAGTTTTTCACTCCACTCGATTCAAACCAGTACTGGGGAACATGGTGCACTTTAAGAGGTAAGTCAGATATGAGTTCATTCGTCCACGGCCCTGCAGTGAAGACGCCATACTTTGCGGAAAAACTTCCAGAACTTGTTTCGACAGTAAATTGTTTATTTGTATTTTTCCAAGCTTTGACTTTGGTTTCGAATTTTAAATCTGCCCCAAGCTTAAGAGCTTCTTTGCAATACGTTTCAATGCAGTTTTCAATTTCTAAATAGCCGGCACTGGGTTCCGAAATGCCCAAAAAATCCTTCGGCACTTCAAATTGAGGAAATTTTTCTTTGCAATCAAGATAACCAAGTTCTTCGGTGGGAATGGAATAGAGCTGACTACTTTTTCTCACACCATTCAGAATTTCACTCTCCTTAGAACCAAATATGGTGAGACCGGTCTGATGAAATAATTTTTTTCCTGAAACTTTTTCTAGCGCGTCCCATAATTCGTAGCTTCTGTTTAATAAGGGCACATACGACGGGTGTTCAAAATAGGCTTTTCGGATAAGGCGGGTTTTTCCATGTGAGCTCCCCTCGGCGTGGGCCATTTGAAATTGCTCTAACCCCAAAACAGATAGCCCGCGCTTGGCAAAATAATAGCTTGTAGAGCTACCCATCGCCCCCAGACCAATTACAATTACATCGTAGGATTTCACCTTGTTAGTGATAGTAAAAAGCTGTAGGTTTGGAAATAAGGAAATGAGTGAGTCCACAAAAAAATTAAACTGGGGAATTTTAGGAACGGGAAGAATCTGCAATAAAGTTGTCCCCGCGATCCAAAACGCACCGTCCTCGCTAGCCTACGCAATTGGCAGCCGTGACAGAAAAAAAGCGGAAGAAACGGCAAAAAAATTTGGAATTGCAAAATGCTGCTCGTATGAAGAACTCGTTTCAGATCCCGCAATCGATGTAATCTATATTCCTCTTCCAAACGCACTGCATGTGGAGTGGGTAATCAAAGCCGCAAACGCAAAGAAGCACGTACTCTGTGAAAAGCCGATGGGCATTAATCTGGAAGAAGTCAGAAATGCTATTGAAGCCTGCAAAAAAAATAATGTAAAAATTATGGAAGGCTACATGTGGCCGCACCACCCGCGCACGAAAGAGCTTAAAAAAATTCTCCAAAGCGGAAGAATAGGAACGATTCAACACGTAAATACTGCACTCGATTTTCTTTTGACAGAAGACTACTCCAAAACTCGGCGCACGCCAGAATTAGGTGGTGGTGCTTTGTTTGATACCGGTTGCTATTGCGTACAGGGAATTCTTTGGGCCTTCGAAGAACTTCCCGTAAGCGTATACGCCAGTGCTTTTTTTGAAAATGGTATCGACACGGAGATGTCGGCAGTAATGAGCTTTGCTTCAAAACGTACAGCAAGCTTTCACGCCAGTTTTAAAAATAACTACCGCGGCTTCATGGAAATAGTGGGATCGAAAGCTGTGTTACGCATTCCGAAAATGTGGAACCCAATCACGAATCCGAACGCTGAAATCTGGGAAAACGGGGAGTTGGTAGAAACTTTAACCTTTCCACCCGCAGATCAAGTTCTTCTCACTGTAGAAAACTTCAACCGACATATATTATTTGACGAGAAGCTCCCGAACGATACGAGTAACACGGAGAACATTTTAAAAGTGATCGACGCACTTTACGAATCTGCCTGGACGGAAGAACGCGTAAATCTTTAATGTACTAAGTTTACTGGAAAGTGGACAATCCCGCCGGCTTCTCCGCCGAATGTTCTTACTACCAACGCACGATCTTCATACTCCGTTTTAGGGTAAGTGCTTTTAATGAATTCCAATACTTGTTCAATGTCGGGAGTAAATCCATAAGAGACAAGGCATGTCAGCCCGTCATTTCTGAGTAAACACTGGGCCTTGTTCACTCCCTCGTCTTCAATCATCTCAAAGTGATCGGGAAATCTTTTCATCATCCCTTTTAGATGAATAGCAGTTTCATGAAGTTTGAGAGGAACAATTTCAAGCGGTAAATAATAGGTTACTTCCAGTACGCCATTGTTTAGCTCGACTAGGGATTTTGGCATTTTAAAAGTGGCAAACTTTGCAAATTCAAACGGCACAGGCACAGTGTAAGAAGCCTCGGTAAATTCCGCACTTGCCAGACTCATCGTGGACAGTATTAAGAGCGGGAACAATAGAATTTTCAACATGCGATCTCCTTAAAATTACTCTATCAAGTTATTAAATCTTTCCCACCAGGAAGGCAATATTGCGTCGCTCGCCCTTTACCGACTTTGAGAATTTTTTCACAAGCATGGAGTTGGGATAAATCTCTTGAGGCTGTAATAGGCGAAACTTTGAAGAGTTTTTGAACGTCTTTCATTGATATAAAGTCTCGTTTTTTCAAGCTTTGCAGGATTTTAATCTGCCGGTAATTTAACGTGTCCGAGAGTGAAAAGCTTTCTACTTCTTGTGGTTTGGATTTTACTTTCAGTGGCCCATTGCCATTTACAAAAGTTATAGAAAGTTCCGGGGAGAGCCGGTACCCATGTGTCGTAGCCTCGACCCAGTGATTATTTACGCCGAGGTATTCTCTTAACCGGCCTATTGCACGGTAAAGTAACGGGTCATGTCTAAGGGGATGGTACTCATAGCCCCACATGTTTTTTACAAGGGTTGCCTTCGAAACTTCGCCACTGGCAAGAAGCTGTATGAGCTGTTTTAATTGAGCGCTGTGCGTTTTTTCTATTGCTGTTAAATTTCCTTTTTCTAAAACGAGTAACCATTTTTTGGATAGCCCATCAATCAAAGCATTGGGCGTATTAGCTAGAGGAAGTAACGCGTACAGAATGCCAAAGTATCCGGACTCGATAATTTCATCTACGGCTGCTTCATCACCGCTAGCCGCTTTTTCTACCCAGTCACCGATATGGTCTTCGTGGGATTCTAACAATGCACCATTTGTTCTATTTTGAATTCTTTTTGCTATTCCAGTTCCAGATTTTAAAGTCAGTTTATCCAGTTCTTGGGAAGAAAAAGGGAAATCCAGTTTTTCACACAGTTTCTTTTCCATGCCCAGAAGTGCAATCTGTAGTTGCTGATCCACTGCTACATCCAGCTCCGCATGTAAATTTCGTATCAAGTTAAAAGCACCAAAATAATCTTTTCTTAAGAACTTATTTTCAGCCAATCGCAAATTCAGCAGTACACCGTGCCTTTTATGTTTTGAAGCATACACAATTTTAAAAGCCTGATTGAGTACGTCGTCAGATTCCGTAAGTCGACCACGCAAAGTAAGTTGACGTGCTTTTTCCAGCAAGAGACTGGAACGCAGGTAACTCAAATCCGAAGACAGTATCCTGAGAAGTGCGTCTATTTCTTTCAAAATAGTTTTTGGCTTCATGCCAAATTGAGCTTCATAACAGGTAATGGCGACTTGAGCCGCTTGTTGCCAACTACCAGTACCCAATTTAATCGCGAGTGTTTTGGATTCCTCTAAATTTTTTAATCCTTCAGAAATTTTTCCAAGAAGGACATGGTTGTAACCGAGCAAATCACTTGCGAGATACCTGCCATACGTAAAGCGGGAACTATTTGACGCAACTAATGATCGCATTGCCCAACTCGATGCGGGCAAATAGCGGCATTGCAAATAACGATAAAAACCTATCCCTTGTGCTACATAAAACTGAACAAGCGGATTCTTGTCTTTTCTGAAATCTTTTAAATTTAAAAGAAAGTAATCTTTGCCCTTTTTATACGAGGACTCTCTGGAAAATCCGACACCGAGATAAAAGCGAGCGGCTGCAAGTTCTGCGCTTTTCAGCTTGGATTTCTTATCCAAAAAGAGTTTTTCTGCTTCTTTTAACTTACCTAAAAACGAAAGCGATCCGATAACAGCAGGCAGGTCTTGGGTTTTCTCTTTCCAGGCCTTATCAAAGTATTTTTCAAGCACTACTGCATGCTTGCCCCGATAAAATTCCTGCTGTAAATCCGTCTGTACCATCGCTACACCCTAGCAGTAATCGCATCAAATCGCATCATTTTTTGTACTACGATGTTCGTGTTCAAAACACTTGTTTTCACCGAATCTAAAAGCATAAGGAGATAAAAATGAAATCATTTAAATTATTACTAGGCTTCGAAATTTGTTTACTACTACTCACCCAGCAGGCAAAAGCTGCCACAGCATCTCTAACAGTGGATGATGTGATGGATTTTTCCCCTGCTGTATTGACCATTAACGCAGGCGACACGGTAGTCTTTGAAAATACCGATACGCACCCACATAGCATTATTGCCGATCCCGCGCTGGCGCAAAACCCGGCAAATATCAGCTTGCCCCCAGGTGCGACGCCTTTTCATTCGGAAGAGCTGACGACTGGGCAAACCTACAGTTTCACTCTCACTACCCCTGGCACATACAAATACGTTTGTGGCAGACATGAAAAAATGGGAATGAAAGGCCAAATAGTCGTACTGCCAAAAGCCGATGACGTTTCAAGCAGTAAAGTCGATTCGCCTGCGCTGGAACTGTACAACTACGATTGCAGAGTGACGCTCTTTCACAAGGGAGCGGCACAAGACTCTAAGAAATTCCAGTTTCAGCAAAAGCCGGACGCAGACGATTACCTTGCTGTTGCGATTGCAGATCATACGTTCTGGATTCAGAGCACCACTGCGTCTCAGACAGAACATGGGCTTGTGTTTGGGATTGATAAGAATGGGCTACCGAACAAGTGGATGCATGCATCTAGCTTAGCGTACGTTCCAGTCCCTTACTTGCACCAGTACTTTAGCATCAGCGAAGAAGATTTTTTCAGCGCTGATTGCAAACGGACAACAAAACGTTAAGGCAAGATCGTTTGAGGATCCCACCAGCGGTATTTGCCTTCAAAGATATCTTCGATGGCTTCGATGAAGAGCGAGCCGTTGGATAATGAATAGACCCCCTGGCGCTTTCTGTGTGATGCATAATCACTCCCTGAAACCAATGCATCTTCAGCGAGCCACTGAATGGAATTGGTTTTCAGTGCAAGCGTCAGGGCTTCCGACAAACCAGGTACCGCGAAAGTTTTTGAAGGCTCTGCCAAACCCACACTAACTTTTTCAATAAAATTTTTGTCTTTTGAAACTCTGCCTAGATAATCCATGTATTCTTTAAACCCGTTCATCTCAGTCACGGGTAATTTGAAGTGGCTATCTTGTACGATGGCTTCGTAATTTTGTTTTTCTCCAGGCTTTAAATACTTTTGTTCGAATCCGGTCGAACCATCATGGCATAACATACAGGAATAAGGTGCGCTGACTGCAGCTCTCATACGTTTAGACAGGTTTCGTTTACTGACGGCATCATAGGTGTGTTCAGCTTGCCTGAGAATTGCGACCTGGCCTTCTGGTCCCCAGGCTATGCGTATCTGATCATACAAATACAATTTTTCACTTCCCGGGACAAAACGTTCGCCTTCAAAAATCAAAGTCTTGATTCTGATTTCATCGGGAAGAAAAAGTCCGTCGTTCTCTGCGTTGTGTCCCCACTGTTCGTTTACATCCACGACTTTTGTTTTTCCATTGGCAAGAGGCAACGTCAGACGTTTCACTACATGCAGGCCAGTACCCAAATCATCTGACTTTTCAGATTCCTGCACAGCCGTAAAACTTGCGTAGGTTGTTTGTACTTTGTCCTGATTTTTAGGATCGTAGAGTTCTAAGAGATCCGAAAACGTCTGCTTTTGTACAAGCCGTTGGTAGAGTTTTTCGTTTTGTTCGAGGTTGGCTTCACTTTGTTTTGCACTGAGAAGTTCCTGGATTTTTATCAAATCCAATGCAAACAAAGACTGTGTAAAGAGAAAGAATATTAAAAATTTCATATTTAAGGTGGCCCTTAAATAGCGGAAATGAAAACTCTTCTCAAGGAGCAAGAATTGTCACGCTTTTTCGACGTGTACACCCTGCAAATAGGGGTCTGTTTTCAACACTTTAATCCCGTGTCTGGCGCAAGAATCACTTAAAGATTTTCTACTTTCAGGAGCCACAAGAGCGAGAAGACAACCACCTTGAGCAGCCCCGCAGACTTTCACCCCGAGTACAGACTGTTTTTTTACAAAATCCACAATCTCATCGAGCTTGGGAGTGTGCACCTGAAAAGTATCGCGCCTGACGTTCCATTCGTCGGAAATCAATTTGCCTACTTCATTCCATGAGATGGATTTTGATCTTAATACTTTGTCCATTTCTGTTGCGATGGCGTTGATTTTCACAAAACCAGAAAGGACGCCTTGTTTTCCTTCGACGGCTCCTTTGTACACTTCCCAATTGCTCAGTCCACTGTGGTGCATTTCTCCGGAGTAAAGAACCACCATCCGCTCTGATAACTCGGAAACTACTTTTTCTGAATAAGGATTTTGTTTGATGATCCCGTGTCGAGACTCAAAGCAATTGGCGCCGCCAAAAAGAGCCGCGAGATAATCTTGCGTTCCCGTCGGAACTTTTAAAAATCCGGCCTCTACGTCTTTTACCCAATGAAGCATTTCCCAGCGCCAGATTTCATTTGTAAATTGGTTATAGATTCTTCCCAGTCCGCGCGTAATGGCCACACATAAAGTGGAAGAACCACCCAAACCGCTTCTCGGCGGAGCTTCAGATTCAATCTTGAGCGATAACTTTAAGGGCGTGACTGGTTCAAAGTCGCGCAAAAAACAAGAAACAATATGTGCGGGAAACTGGCAGCTAGCTGGCAAAATTTTCAACGACTCGACATCAAGCGGATTGGAAAAGCTTGCCACTTCCTGGTTCATCCCTTCAATTGAAACAGAATTTTTATCGGAAGCAGAAACAGAAAAAGAAATCTTCGCTCTTAAATCGAGTGCCACGTTGATCGTCTTGCCCTTATCAAAAAATGTATAAAGAGGCCACAGATCCACTGTGCCGCCCGCCAAGTCAGCACGGGTGGGAGCATACACAACAAAATTTTGAGAGTCGGTGTTTTTCATTATATTAGAATTCTATCGCAGTTTCATTGGTTCGGATGTAGCCCAAAGTCTGGCGGATTACATTTTCCTGATATTCTGCATTTTTTTCCAAAAGATCGTTTTCACGCATCAACTTTGTCTTTTGTTTTTCAAGTGCGGTGATCTTTAAAGCAAGACTCTGGTTTTCATGCACCATGCGGCGCCAATCCATAAACCCGCGCTTTGCGAAAATTCCCATCAGCACAAGACTGATGCAGCAAAACAAAAGCGGGTAGCGGACAAATAAAACATACGATCGAGAAAAATGGTTTTCCTGACTCATTGTTTACCTAATACCTTTAAGTAATCAAATCTGATGGACTTTGATTGTATTTGTAGATCCGTGGGCCAAACGCGGTAGCCCTGCAGTAATCACTATTTTATCGCCGCTACCGACTAGTTTCAATGCCAGAAGTCTCTGACCTATCGCTTCAAACACGGCAGTCTGAGAAATCAGACTTTCCATGTCTTCCATAACAAGGCCTTCAATGCCCCATTTAAGCGCCAACTGGCGGTAGGTATCAATACTGGAAGTCACTGCAAGCACACGTGTATTCGGCCGGCACTTCGAAACAAGCATCGCGGAATGGCCTGATTGCGTGACGACGATAATGAGCTTTGCTTTTACAATAGAAGCAAGTCGTACGGCACTTTGAAGCACTGCAATATATTCTTGTCCTTGATCCGGAAGTTCCCACTCGTCAAAAAGAACGGGCTGTTGCTGGGGTTCCGCTTCCATTTCTTCCGTAATTTTTGTCATCATGCTGATGGCTTCTACGGGATATTTACCGACAGCCGTTTCGTTAGAAAGCATGACGGCATCCGTTCCATCCATAATCGCATTGGCGACGTCAGAAGCTTCTGCGCGCGAGGGACGTGGATTATCCACCATCGACATAAGCATTTGAGTAGCGATGATGACCGTTTTTCCACGGATGTTGGATTTACGAACAATCTTTTTTTGTAAAATAGGTACGCGTTCGTTGCCTACTTCTACTGCCAAATCGCCGCGTGCCACTAAAATACCGTCGGAAGCATCAATGATGGATTCCAGATTCGCAAGCGCGTCTTTCTTTTCGATTTTCGCAATCACCTGAATACGTTTGTCGCGAGACTCGATAAACTTTTTAAGATGTCTTACTTCTTGTGCCGTTCTGACAAAAGACATCGCGATGTATTCCACACCACGCTCGATGCAAAACAAAATATCTTCGTAATCTTTGTCTGTAATGGCATTTGCAGAAAACGAAGCTTCGGGAACGTTGATCCCTTTATTCGACGACAAAAAGCCGCCATCTATTACGACGCACTTCAATCCCTTTTTCGTACGCTCTAATGCTTTTAAAGACATCAGGCCGTCATCCAATAGGACAGTAAAACCTGGGCTGATATCTTTTACGAAATCTTTATAACCTGTGGGAAGAATCAATTCGCCATCTACCCGCTTTCCGATGACAGGTTCTGCGGTAATATAGACTTCTTCGCCTTTTTTTAATTCCACCCGGTCGTTTTCGATGCGCCCAATACGGATTTTAGGGCCCTGGACGTCAGCCATAATGCCAAGCGGCCTACCCAAACGGGATTCGATTTCCCGGATATCAGAAATAATACGGGAAAACTCTGGGTGGTTTCCGTGAGAAAAATTGAGCCGAAATACGTTCGTTCCAGCGCGTGCAAGCTTTTCTAGCCATTCTTTGGACTGAACAGCTGGGCCAACCGTGGAAACGATTTTTGTTTTTCGGGTATACACAGCTCGGAAAGATATCTTTTCGAGCCTGATATGTAAATGTGTACCTTTAAGTTCGCAAAAACAAAAAATCAGTGTCTGCTTGTGTGGTAGGCGGGTATGGCGACTGGTGTTTGGAGCGCTACCCGCCTACCACACAAGCAGACACTGATTTTTGTAAATCTTATTGAAGGAAAAACGAAGAGAAGTGGACGTTTCGTACTAACGGCATACCGAATTTTTCATTGATTCTTTCTGCCAAAAGTTCTTTGAAATAAAGCTTTCCAGCCACCGTATTCAATTTATGAAAACTCTGTTCTCTCGACGTTTGGATAATGGCGTCTTTGATAGCCGGTTGGCGTTTTTCAATCAGTGCTCGGCTGGAATCGTCAAAAAGCTCGATTTCAAGCTTTACTCCAAGTCCATAGGAGCGCTCATCGGCTGCGACGTTTACAAAGATTTCATCAAAACTGACAAGACTTAAAGCTTCGCTCTTTTTAGCGGGTGCTGCAGCGGCTTCCCCGTGTTCCCCACCACCATGTTCAGCGGGAGGAGCCTCTCCATGTGCAGGCGCTTCGCCATGTCCTCCAGCAGGGGCTTCGCCGTGTCCACCACCATGCTCGTCAACTGCGGCCACTTCTCTTTCGGGAAGGGGAGGCAATTCCACGGCGGAAATCTCTTTCATCGCTTTGGCGGAACTGTAAATAAAGTATCCACCAAAAACCAGAGTCGTTATGAGTAGTACTATTGTGACGGACTGTGTAATTCTTTTTAACATGCAATGATTATAGCGCACTTTAATGCACCGTTTCACATCTTGAAGAAAATAATAAGATTCCAAAGACGTACTTTGCTAACCAGTGGTAAAATTAAAAAGAAATCAAATGCCTACAAAAAAACTGTCAAAACTCAATTGTGTCGTTTTCTTCATAATCTTCACCTTTTTTGCCTTTGCGGAAGATTCCGCACCTGACTTGGATACTTTGCAAAAAGAACCAAGCCCGACGCAAAAACCAATTGAAGAACGCGCGTATGTAAAGGGAGAGGAAAAAACAGTCGAGGGCGAACCCGAAATTAGAAAAAATTACATCTACCCTAGCAACTGGGGACAAGCAGGTATTTTTCGCGTGCGCTCTGCCGAAAGCCTTCCCGATGGAGCTCTCTCTTTTGGGATTGGTGGCGAATTTTTTTCTGTGGATAATCCACTGCCAGCCTATGGTGCGGGCAAAGCGAACTCCATCGCAGAAAGTTTATTCGTCGGTTATTCGCCCACAGATCGTGTGACCTTGTCTGTGGAACGCAGAAATTCTTCCACCACTTTCGGAGAACCGCAGCAGCTTGTTTCTTCACTCGGTGATTTTAATTTTTCCGGTCTTTATTCTTTTAAAGTTTCTGAAAGTATTTCTGTCGCGCCTATCGCAAATGTGCTGATCGCATCCAACTTCAATGCGCTTAGCCCCGCGGGACAAACACTGAGCGCGGGACTGGGAGTAGCAGGGACTTATGGGTTTGACGCCACCATGGGAATGCCTTTATTTATCCACGCAAATGCTCTTTATCATTTGCCTCAGGTGCGGACTTCTAAAACGACTACGACTGTAGAGCCAGAAACATTTTTTAACTTCAGCCGTTTTCACACTTTCACTTTTGGGCTAGCTGCCGAATACAAAGTGGGCGAATACCTTATTCCATTCCTTGAATACTGGAATGTAATCCACGCTGATTCCGGTCTCAGTTTCGGAAAAAACCCGTCGAAAATTTCCGTCGGTACGAGAATCACCCCGCTTGAAAATAAAAGTTTCGCGCTTTTATTAGGAACAGACATTGGTCTAGGCAAAGGAGTCGTAGCTGGTGTTCCCTACTCTCCCGATTTTCAGGTAATCGGACAGGCAAGTTATACATTTGGACTAACGTCTACAGAACGCAAACATTACTACACGACTGCCGACGTAAATGTAGTCGACAGAAAATTTGTCATTAAAAAGACCATCAAGTTCAAAGTAGCAAAAACAGAACTGGATCCGGAAAGCCATTCTCTGCTCGATCAAATTGCGGATGTCATCAAACAGAACAACGTCAAAAAACTTTTGATTGCAGGCCACACCGATTCTTCCCACACAGAAGATTATAATTTGAAACTTTCTCTCGACAGAGCGAATGCCGTAAAAAGATATCTTGTGGGAAAAGGAATTCCCTCTGAAAGTTTACTCACGCAAGGGTATGGCAAGCGCAAACCCCGCGCCAGCAATGCGACTGAAGAAGGAAGATCTCAAAACCGACGCGTCGAGTTCTTCATTCTGGAATAAAAGACCCGTTGCACTACTACCCTCTTCCCTAATTTAAGAAAATCGACGACAATATTAAGATATGAAAAAATCCACTTTGATTCTTTTGGCACTTTGTTTAACCCACTTCTCTTTTGCAGGGGAAGAAAAGTTAAGAGGCAAAGGAGCCGAACCTTCTTTAGCAAACGAAGTAGGTTTGGATAACCTCGAATCCAGTGGTGGAGAAGGAATGCTGAGAGGCGGATCTTCCAACAGAAAGCCCGCTGCTGCAACAAGAGAAGAAGATCTAGCGCACTACCAAAGTCTCGATAGAAGACTGGGAGTAGACATCGGGATGTTTATTCCGATGGGAGATTTTGCAAATGAATTCCAAAGCGCTCCGCTCATCGGACTGCATTTTATCTGGGAAGCGATTTCTCCTTGGGCACTTGCCATCAGCACACACAGAGCATCGACAACACACAAAAGTGGTGCCGCCGCTGGAAAACTTACCGTTTCCAATATTGCAATCGGTACTCAAGCAACTTTCGCATCTGGCCGTTTTATCCCGTACATAAAAATGCAAGGTTCTTTTGACTTCAATGATGTTTCTTTCGGCACCAACGCGGGCGTCACCAAAACAGTGACTGCTGGTAACGACACTTTTCTTACCACAGTTGGTCTTGAAATCGGTGGCGGTTGGGATTTCATTGTTGGTCGCGAAATCAGCTTCGGTCTAGAAGCAAAATACCACTATGGTGTCTCTAAAAAAGTTACTCTAAACGACGGAAGCTTCTACGACTTAGGATCTTCTTACGCAACTGCGGCATTTAGAATCAACTTCTAATCAACAAAACGCCCTACTTTACTTACCCTACCCTGCAGCCTATGATGCTGCACGATGTTTAACGGAATCGACTACTACAGTGATACGGTAACGCGCCCCAGTCGCGCCATGCGAGATGCAATGGCAAACGCTTCTGTCGGCGACGAACAAATGGGCGAAGATCCCACTACCTTACAACTAGAAACAAAATTAGCTGAAATGTTGGGCAAAGGTTGCGCGATGTTTCTTCCGTCTGCAACGATGGCAAACCAAATTGCCGTGCGACTCCATTGTCAGCCCGGCGATGAGCTGATTGCCGATAGTGATTGCCATTTATTTTTGGCTGAAGGCGGTGGCGTCGCTGCAAACTCGGGCGTACAAGCGCGTCCCGTTGTTACCAAAAATGGAATTTTTACTTCAGACGATGTATTAAATCAGTACCGATATTCCAAAGGCCCGCACTATCCACTCAGCCGTTTAGTCTCGATTGAAAACACGACCAATATGGGAGGTGGCGTCGCCTGGCCAATGGAAACATTGAATGCAGTTGTAAAAACGGCGCACTCGTTAGAACTGAAAGCGCACTTAGATGGCGCACGACTTTTTCACGCTGTCTCCAAACTGCAGGTGAAACCAGCACTGATCACATCACAATTTGACACCGTTACCGTCTGTTTATCCAAAGGGCTTGGATGTCCTGTGGGTGCAGTGATTGCCTACGACAAGGATCAATATCCGAGAGTCAGACGACTCAAGCAATTAATGGGCGGGGCAATGAGACAAAGCGGGATGCTAGCAGCGGCAGGCCTCTATGCGTTGGAAAACAACCTGCAAAGAATGCATGAAGATCACGAAAATGCCTGTCTTCTTGCCTTTGCACTCGGCGAAGCAATGCCACACATCGAAGTGGAAACGTCTCAGCCTTCCACCAATATGGTGTTCTTCAAGTGGAAACACCCCAAAGTCACTGATAAAGAATTCATGAAAGAAATTACAAAACACAATGTACGCTTTTCCCTTGTGGGGAAAAACCGTTTCAGGTGTGTACTACATTTGGATATTTCCAAAGCAGATGTGGAAAAATCAGTTAAAATCATCCGTGAGGTTGTTTCAAAAATATGAGTAACCAGAACGAAAATAAATCGATCATTCAATGGATAAAAGACAACCACACCATGGTGTACATGATTGTGGCCTTGCTTGCGTTAAGATGGACTTTTGTCGAACCGTATGTCGTCCCAACAGGATCCATGGAACCGACACTAAAAACAGGCGACCGGCTATATGCCCTTAAGTGCGCATACGATGTCCGTATTCCTTTCACAGAACAGATTCTCTTTAAAACAGGAGAAGTAAAACGCGGCGATATTATTCTCTTCCGCTATCCTGAAAACCCGGAAATTACTTTTGTAAAAAGAGCTGTTGGAATTCCTGGCGACAGAGTAGAAATCCGCGCCGGAAAACTGATTATCAATGGCACTGAACTCGAGAGAAAAGAACTCACCGATCGCTCGCTCATGTACGACATCGAGAACGCAGACGACAAATCTCTGTATGTCGAAAATTTAACCGGCTTGAAACACTATATGATTTTGACTCACTCCCATGAGTACAACGTCAAATCCCGTTTCATGGAAGAAATCGTAATCCCTGAAGGAAAACTTCTTGCGATTGGCGATAATCGCGACAACTCCCACGACAGCCGCTGGTGGGGATTTGTACCGATGGAAAATTTAAAAGGTAAGGCCATGTTCATCTGGTATTCCAGCTGGGATCCGGAACTGAAAGAAAGCATGGTGGCTGATTACAGTCTTCCCATGCGCGTACTGGCTTTCTTTTATGAGTTCGTAAAATTTTTCCCCGACTGGGCGCAAGGCAAAGCTTGGGTACGTTACGAACGCATTGGAACGTT
This sequence comes from uncultured Pseudobdellovibrionaceae bacterium, assembly GCA_964396165.1. Lineage (GTDB taxonomy): Bacteria > Bdellovibrionota > FAC87 > UBA2466 > UBA2466 > CALCZU01. The sequence continues at coordinate 3,929 of CAYNEF010000045.1, read as the reverse complement.
TACGCAATAACAACTCCCACTTAACTCGGCGCAATATAAAAATTGCGCTGCCCATTTAAAAAAGAAAGTGAATAGTGCCCTCGACTCAGGGTACAAGTATTAGATCGTGGCATTTACGCACCTACATTTACACTCCCAGTTCAGTCTTCTCGACTCAACCGTGCGTTTTGACGATCTTTTTAAAGAAGCTGTCGCAGACAAGATGAGTGCCGTCGCTCTTACCGATCATGGCAACATGTTTGGAGCGCTTGATTTCTACATGAAGGGCAAAGAGTACGGTGTAAAACCTATTCTCGGCTGCGAAATGTATCTTACGCCCAGTAGCCGACTGATGAAAAACACAGGTTCTGGCGATGATGAACAAGCCCCGTACTTGCCTGGAAAATCCGGACTAAACCATTTAATTCTGCTCGTGCAAAATGAAATTGGTTATCTCAATTTGTGCAAACTTGTTTCTAGCGGTTACCTAGAAGGTTTTTATTACAAGCCCCGTATTGATAAAGAAATTCTCGCCAAATATTCCGAAGGCCTGATTGCGACATCCGCATGCTTGAAGGGAGAAATTCCAGCGCTCTGTATGTTGGGTGACATGGATCGCGCGCGTGAAGCAGTAAAAAGTTACCAACAAATTTTTGGCGAACGCTTTTATTTGGAAATGCAAAATAACGGCGTTCCGCAGCAGATGATGATCAACCAACGCATTCAAGAACTCGCAAAAGACATGAATGTAAAACTGGTTGGCACGGCAGACGTGCATTACATGAAGAAGGAAGATGTTTTTTCCCATGAAGTTTTAATGGCGATTCAAACAGGCCATGTCATGGACGATACTTCAGGGCATAGCATTCCTACTGATGAGTACTACTTTAAACCGCAAGCCGTAATGGAAGAGGAATTTTCTTTCTGCCCAGAAGCCATCGCAAACACGATGGAAATCGCTTCGCAATGTAATTACGATTTCAAATTTAATGACGATCAGGGAAAGAAAATTTACTACTATCCCAAGTTCGAGCCACCGGGTGGAAAAACCCAGGTAGACTTTATTCTGGAGCAAGCGACTGAAGGGCTGGAGTTTCGCTTAAAAGAAAAGTTTGGTGAAAAGTACGACACTCTTTCTGCTGAAGAGCGAAAGAAATACACCGATAGACTTGAGCGCGAATTAAAAGTGATCAATGAAATGGGTTTCACGGGTTACTTTCTTATCGTTAGTGATTTTATTATTTACGCCAAAGAACACGACATCCCTGTGGGGCCGGGCCGTGGATCGGGAGCAGGAAGTCTTGTTGCCTGGTGCTTAAAGATTACCGATTTGGATCCGCTCGAACACGGGCTATTGTTTGAACGTTTCTTAAATCCTGAACGTATATCTCTTCCTGACTTTGACGTCGATTTTTGCAAACAAAAACGCGATCAGATTATCCAGTACGTAGTTCAAAAGTACGGTGAAGATTGCGTTGCGCAGATTATCACTTTCGGAAAGTTGCAAGCCCGCGGTGTCATCCGCGACGTTGGCCGCGTTTTCGGTATGGTCAATAGCGATATTGATCGCATCGCAAAGCTTGTTCCCGAAACGATCAATATTTCTTTGGAAGAAGCGTTTGAGCAGGAAATCCGCTTAAGACAACTAACGGAAACCGATCCCAGAATGGCGCAACTTTTTTCCGTATGCCGAAATCTTGAAGGACTCGGCAGGCATGCTTCCATCCATGCAGCGGGGCTAGTGATTTCCAACCGCCCGATGGTGGAGCACGCACCGCTTTTCAAAGGGAAAAACGGTGAAATGGTTATCCAGTTCGACATGGGTAACGCCGATAGAATCGGGTTAATCAAATTCGACTTTTTGGGATTAAAAAACTTAACGTTCTTGGAAAATGCGCAACGGCTGATCAACCAGACGCATCCGGAATTAAATTTCAGCATTCAAAAAATTCCATTGAACGATCCCAAGATGTACCAGCAACTCGCTAAAGGCGACACCTTCGGCGTGTTCCAGTTAGAAAGTTCCGGGATGCAGGATCTTTTGAAAAAAGCGCGCCCTGACAGATTCGCCGATATCATCGCTATTATTTCACTCTACCGTCCAGGCCCGATGGTGATGCTAGATGAATTTATCGGAAGAAAACACGGGACGATCCCTATTATTTACGAATTTGAAGAGCTACGCCCTATCTTGCAAGAAACCTACGGTATCATGGTTTACCAGGAGCAAGTGCAGCAAATAGCAATGAAGCTGGGAAGTTATACTGCCGGCGGAGCCGATCTTTTACGACGAGCCATGGGGAAAAAGAAACCCGAAGAAATGGCCAAGCAAAAGCAAATCTTTTTGGATGGCGCGAAAAAGAACAACCACAACGCGCAAAAAGCCGAAGTCTTGTTTGATCTTATGGCGAAATTCGCCGAGTACGGGTTTAATAAATCCCACGCAGCAGCTTACTCTGTCATCACTTGCCAAACGGCCTATGTAAAAACACATTTTCCCAACGAATTTTACGCAGCTCTTCTTTCTTCCGAACGCGATGATACCGATAACATCACAAAATACATCGCTGATGCAAAACGCCACAAAATAGAAGTCTTGCAGCCCGACATCAATGAAAGCGAAACAGATTTTACCGTACTTAAAGGCGATAAAATCCGCTTTGGTTTGGGCGCAATTAAAGGGGTCGGACAAGTTGCGATTGATTCTATTTTAGAAGCGCGCAAAAAAGACGGGCCTTTCAAAGATCTTTTTGATTTCTGCACACGCGCTAATACACGAACTACTAACAAACGCGTTGTGGAATCGCTGACTAAAGCCGGAGCATTCGATAGTTTCGGTGTAAACCGCGCCAGTATTTTTAAATCCATTGATTCGGCTCTTGAAATGGGATCCAGCGTTCAAAAAACACTGGACGACAACCAGCCTTCTTTTGCGGACTTGCTTGGTGGGGAAGACGTTACTTTCAGTCACCGAAAAGTCGAGTACGCTAAAGAAGAAAAATGGCCGCGCCTGGAAGAATTGCGTTACGAAAAAGACACGATTGGTTTTTATGTTACCGGACACCCGCTAGACGATTTTGACGAAGAACTTTTCCGCTATACGACGACAACCATTGAAGGCTGCAAAAATATTTCCAGCGGTAAAGATGTTTTGATTGGTGCCGAAGTCAGTACTATGCGCGAAATCATTACAAAACGTGGCGATCGCATGGCCTTTATCAATCTTGAAGACAAAACAAGTCAGATAGAAGTCGTAGCTTTTTCTGATGTCTATATTGAAAATGAAGCTCTTTTTAAATCGGGAGAACCCTTGTGGGTAAAAGCCGTTTTGGAAATCAAAGACGGCACCCCCAAATTAATCCTGTCGAAAAAATCGAACTGCAAAATCTTGCCGCTGCGCCATGCTTATGAAGCCATGGCACGAGAAATCCATGTGCATTTGAAGGTCGATGCGAACCCTCCTCCAGAGCGAATGAAAACATTGAAAAACTTTTTCACAGTGGCAAATGACAAAGCAGGTAGCCCGGTATTTCTCCATCTCGACAGCAAAGAAACAAGCACGGTACTGAAGATGAAAGAACTTGTGCCGTTAAACCGCTTCAAAATTACGGAATTAAAAAAACTCATCCCCACAAGCGATCTAAAAGTAGATTTCCGATAATTTTTTCCGAAAACCATATCCTCTCAACGAGATTGCCGCGGGCTACGCGACGGACGCAATGACTAAGTCTTTGCGAACGCAAGTGAAGCAATCTCCACGAGATTGCCGCGGGCTGCGCGACGAACGCAATGACGGTGTGATGAAAGTATCTATTGAGAGATGCTCAAGCGGACTGTTTCTTAAAACCGCGAGCTTTTGAAAAATACTCTCGAGCAAGAAGTTGGTTATGCGCGTGGCAAAGTACTCTTAAGTTCTCTTTCTCTTGGCTACTTCCACCCATCGCCCATGG
>CAYNEF010000044.1:0-34223 GCA_964396165.1 uncultured Pseudobdellovibrionaceae bacterium | reverse complement strand
ACCGGCAACCTTCTCGTTGGCAACGAGATGCTCTAGCCAATTGAGCTACACCCGCGTTATCGAAGTTTAAGACCTTAGTGGGATTTTTTGAGCTTGGCAAGCCTAGGTTTTTGTTGACGCTACAGGATAAATCTACCAATATTCACCAAAACTTATACCGATGGAGAATGTTCTATGAAAAAGCTCGCTTTAAGTCTATCCGTGCTGGCTGCAGCACTTATGGTCAGCTGTGCGATGGTCCCTTACGCACGCGAAGTGAAAAAGAAGCCCAATACTGGCGGTACTATCGCCCTTAAAACTTATCACAACGCTCAAGACAGAGCCCAAGCAGACCTTTTAATGAAAAATAACTGCGGGATGAATGACGTAAAAGTCACCGAAGAAGGCGAAGCAGTTGTTGGCCAGGTTACAAACTCCAGCGCCAATACAAATTACTACAGTCGCAACAACAATACCGCTAATTGGGGAGCAGTTACTTTCGGAAATTACAATCCGGGAGAAAACACCAATACGACGGCACAAACCACTCAGTTAAAAGAATGGCAGATTCAATATGAGTGTGTTGCTAGTAATAATGCAACCAAAGAAAAGGTCGCTAAAAAGACCAAAATTAAAAAATAAATACTCGTTTTTTTAACCGAATCAAAGTCCCCACATTCTGTACAGTTTGTGGGGACTTTCTCTTTCACAATCTTCACAATTTTGATTTAACCCAAAGGATTCACCACATACGGGCACTGTAAGCTGGCGTTTACAAAGATCGCAAATGCCCAGAAGAATGACAGGCAATTATGAAGTTAACTTATTGAATTCAGTGTATTTTTTAAACGCATCCTTTTTGAATGCTTCACACTCTCCCTGCCCTCTTAGCTAAAGCCCTGAAGACAGACAGGTTTTTAAATACGGCCCCATGCTTGCAATTTAATCAATCAATATATGTCGCGCAGGGATTACATAATTTCATTAATAGTCATGGTCGCGCTGATGCATTCCACTCACGCATCCTCCGATATGGCCTTGGCTTCTGAACTACACGAATCAGAACAATTGCAAGATGACGATGCGACAACGTCTACTTCTTCAGAGGATAAAGGCTCCGCAGAAAAGGCTGAGTTATCTACAAGTAATAACCCACGCCAGAGTTCAAATAACTCTGAACAATTGCTTGAGAGCAACCAAAAAGCACAGAAAGCGATTGCTGAAGACTTTAAAAAATTGGAAGTATTGAAAAAAGATTTGGCAAAAGCCGAAAAAGACAAAGACGCAAAAAAAATCGCACAGATTAAAAAAGATTACACTGAAATCAAAAAAAGTTTGCAACAACAGTCAGATGATTTGGAAGATCGGGAATACCCAGATGGAAGAAATAGTATTCCCCTTTCTGAAGCAGGGAAAAAAGTTCAAGAAGATTTGATCAAAGCTGCAAAAGTTCAGAAAAAAATTGAAGATGCTTTAAAGCCAATGACTGAAGAAAAATTGGCGAAAATGCAAAAAGAAAAAGACGCTTTAGATGCAGATAAGCTTTTAGGTGCAACTGCCGCAACAACTGTAGGCGCACTTGCCGGTATTATCTCTCCGTCTTTAGCACCATTAGCAGCCGCAGCAACACAAGCGGCAATTTCCTCTCGTCAACAAGCGGAAGTAGAAGTGCCCGCAAAACCGGCGACACAAAATTCTCCTACTTCAGGTTCGCATGTTCAAAAGCCAGCAAATTACGTTGAACTGCCAAAAGAGTCGGAAAATGCGGCAAATAACAGTTTTACAAGCAGGCTTTTACGTGGGGAGATGCCTTTAACACTAGATTCTGGTGCTTCTAAAACTGAAATAAAAAAACCAGATAACTATGTTGAACTGCCAAAAGAACCACAAAGTAATAGCTTAGTATCAAACATTTTAAAGGATACATCTGACACGATTAATTCTGATAAAGATGCTGGTAAGATTGATCAAATCAATAACGATTTAAGCTACATTTTAGATGAACTCTCCTATGATCAGGGCGAACTGAGTGCAAAAGATATCGCTGACAAGCAATACAAGACTTATCAATTGATCGAAGACTTAAGAAAACTGCAACAAAATGGTTCTGGAAGAAACAACTCTGCAAAATATAACGAGGCTCTAAAAAATGCAGTAGCAGTCGCAAATAATGTAAGAAGAGTATTGGATGAGAAAAATAATCCGATAGCCTTTTCACCTAATGATACGCTTTTGCATCCGCCACAAACACCGAACAGAATTGGAGAAACTCACGGTTCGAACAGTTTTGCCACAAATGATTTTTCCAATGTGGATAATGAAAGACACAACAAGCCTGCGCAACCAGAGCCCTACTCATTCGATTGGTTCTCTCAAAAAATCAAAGATTCTGTGGCTTCTGTCGGAGATTATGTATCTAACGCTTATAACAAGCTGAGTGATACACCGAGTTCACACAATAGTTATACAGAAAATTACAACAACTATGAACCTAGCTACACACCAGACCCCATTGTAAAAACGGGATCTGGCTCGATTGTGCCGCAGCAAAGTTCTGTTACACCTACTCAACCGAGTACGCCGACACCTACACAAATTCAAACTCCGAGCACAGCAAGTACCCCTACCACACCTCCGGTAGGTAGACCGTTGAGTTCTGGTAATCCCAATTTACTGACGCAAGGTAATCCGACTCAGGCGATTGCCGGAGGCGGAGGCATTGCAGAGGCAAAGGCTGGAAGTCCACAAGAACTACTTGCGCGCAGAGGAATTGGAAATGTTCCCCTTGAAAATAGCGCTAACCATATCAGCCCCTATGAGTCGACAGATCGCCCAATTAGCGATTTACCCAGCACTTCAATATCAAATACAGCTGGCTCAGTCGGGCAACGAAATTCACAAAGAGATGCGGATACCGCAAAAAATTTGAACTTGAGACCAGTTGCTAGAGAAACAAGTACTTCACCAGAAGTAAGCTATCCGACTCGAGATACAAATGGCGTAAGAAGAAACAATTCTTATTCCAGCGATTCGCAATCAGTGAAAAATTCGAATGTCACATCCACTAATGAAGTCAATACAACTTGGGCTTCATCGCAATCGCAAAATGGAATGCCGCAGACCCAGTCACAGCAACAGCAAAACGCTTCGCAAAATGCAAATAATCCATCGGCAATCAATAACCAACAAGCGAATGCTGCGGAGCAATCTGTTGGTTCCGGTGTAACCCGTCTTCGCCGTACCGAAGATGGTAATGGCAACGTCGTTGGCTATGGTGGAATTGAAAAATTGGGTAACTCCTTATTCACCAGTCAAAATGATCTCCCTACACCGGATAAAGCGGCTAACAAAAATAATTTTGAACCCAAAAAGGCAGCAGTAGAATCTGCCTACAGCCCGATTGCATCGGGTACTGATTCTGAACCGAAGAAAACTGTGCGAGAAGAAGTCGCAGATGCTGTAAAAGAAGACGAGCGCAAAAATGCAGAAGGCTTAAAGGGTTTAATCAATAAAGACGCTTTAGTAGAAGAAGTTGTAAACGACACAACAGATGCGGGCAAAGAAAATGAAAACTCCACTTTAGGGAAAGTAACACTCGCTAATTTCGATGATATTTTCGAATCTAGCCCTAAAAAAGAGGATTTAAATAACCGAATTATTGCTTCCAACAAAATAGCCAATCAAAAAGCAAAAGCTGCTCAAAAACAAGCGCAGCCGCCTTTGTCTTCGATCGCACAAGATGCGGGCAATCAGCCTGCAAGTGAGCCGCAATCATTACTCGGTAAAATTTTAAGCCTATTCGGCGTCTAAACCTACTCCCAAAGCCTCTTGCCAATACCAAATCACCTTGTTACTTTGCCTTTTCCATGGGTTCTGAGCCTACCCATACCTTTTAGGGGGTCCGCATGTCACAAGAACACAAACCTTTTATTCCGAGTGAAACAGTCATTCCAGAACTCACTCTTTTTCCCATACTTGCTGGAGTCGTCTTCGGAATTATCTTCGGAGGTTCTTCCCTTTATCTTTGTTTAAAAGTGGGGATGACAGTCAGTGCCTCTATCCCGGTCGCCGTACTATCCATCACGGTATTTAGAGGAATTGCAAAACTGCTCGGCATTCGACCTGCTACTATTTTGGAAAATAATATCGTGCAGACAACTGGTTCTGCCGGCGAATCGATAGCATTCGGTATTGCCGTTACCATGCCCGCTCTTCTCATTTTGGGTTATGAAATGGAACTCACACGCATCATGCTTGTCGCCGTACTCGGAGGTTTGCTTGGTGTTTTAATGATGATTCCTTTAAGAAATGCCCTTGTCGTTAAAGAACACGGCAAACTCGCCTTCCCTGAAGGAACAGCTTGCGCAGAAGTATTAATTGTCGGTGAAAAAGGCGGCACTTCCGCAAAAACCGTATTCGGCGGCTTCTTCTTAGGTTTTTTCTACAAGATGTGTAACGTCGGCTTGAAACTCTGGACGGACGTTCCTGAAAAAATGATGACCTGGTTTAAAGGCGCAGCTTTTTCTGTCGAAGTTTCCCCAGAACTTTTGGGCGTGGGTTATATCATCGGCCCCAAAATCGCGAGCATCATGGTCGCAGGTGGTGTGTTGTCCAGTTGGGTTTTGATACCGATGATCAAACTTTTTGGCGATCCACTGACTGTACCGCTTTATCCGGGAACAAAATTAATTTCTGAAATGAGTCTTGGAGATATTTGGCATACCTATATTCTGTATATCGGCGCTGGCGCTGTGGCTGCGGGCGGTATTATCAGCCTTGTCCAAAGTCTTCCGACAATTGTCAGAGGAGCGATGGGCGGTTTTGCCAGCATGAAAGAAACCGGCGGCAAGGTTGTAAAAGCCATCCGTATCGAACAGGATTTACCTGTTACAGTTACTATCTTCGGTAGCCTTGCGCTGATTGCAGTCATCTGGGCTGCGCCGATTCTTCATATGAATCTTTTAGGCGCTATCATGATTGTGGCATTTGGTTTCTTATTTGTGACAGTCAGTTCGCGGTTAACTGGGGAAATTGGATCTTCTTCTAACCCGATTTCTGGAATGACAGTAGCGACGCTACTTTTAACTTGTCTCATTTTTCTTGCGATTGGTTGGGTAGGAGCAGAATACCGTCTGACAGCACTCACAGTTGCCGCTATCGTTTGCGTTGCTGCTTCTAACGGCGGAACAACAGCACAGGATTTAAAAACTGGTTATCTTGTCGGTGCCACTCCCAAATACCAGCAGATTGCGATTTTAATTGGAGCACTCACATCTGCTGTCGTGATTGGGTATACGCTAGAACAATTAAACAGTGCATTCACTGTTTACTCTAAAAAAGAAGTTCCTGCAGAAGTAAGAGTGGAAAATGTAGCAAGCCTAACTCAGATGCAGACTTACGGTAACCCTCCGGTGAATTACCATGTTTTAAGATTGGCTGAGACTCCTGCAACGGGCTCTTTAGCAAAACTGCAACCTGGTAAATACCTGGTCGATGACTCTGGCCAGGTTGTGTATCTAGTCGATCCTGGAATCAACGGAAGACTTACCCACAGAGACGACGGTTCTTCTGTGACCAAGTTTAAAGTGCCAAAAGCTACTTTGATGTCTTTGATTATCGACGGTATTTTAACGCAAAAGCTTCCGTGGGGCCTTGTGCTTTTAGGTGTGGCGATAGCGTTAGTGCTTGAGCTTTGCGGAATTGCAGCCCTCCCCTTTGCTGTGGGTGTGTATCTTCCTCTTTCCAGCTCGACTCCGATTTTCTTTGGGGGCGCAGTCAGATGGCTTGTTGAAAAATACTGCTCGCGTAAAGGTGTTGTCCAAAGCGAACAAGAAAAAGAATCTGGTCCGGGCATTCTATTCTCTTCTGGTCTGATTGCTGGGGGATCGATTGGTGGGATTACACTTGCGTTCATGGCGTTTAAAGACGGCCTAACAGAATCATTAGATGTCGGGCATCTGTTTCCATGGATTGCAGACAACTTTGAACTACCAATGGTTCTATTCGGCCTTATGTGCGTAGTGCTTTATTTAGTAGGCGTCTCGGTCGCCAAAGCTAAACGCGCTTAAAAGTACAACTTTCAAAAAATAAAAAGGGCTCTGTCTTTTGAGACAGAGCCCTTTTCTTTATCAAAATAATTTTAGTTCGCAGGATTAAAGATAAACGGATAAGCCGCTACATCTGTATCCACTGGAGCTTCCGGTTTCGGGAATTGCCAGCTTCTGATACGGGAAGCAATACACTGCTCAAGTCCCCCATCAGCCACTGTACTTTCCTTTACATTCGCAGTCTTCACTACCCCGACCGGAGAAATCGTAAAGGCCATGACAACCTTACCTTTTGTCTTCGGGTTACGAGTCAGTGCAGCTTCGTAGCAACCGCGGATTTGTGAACGGTAACGGTTCACGGTAGCTTCGATCAAGTCTTTGGAAAGACCAGAGAGAACCTGGATGTTTTCAGACACGATGCTGATTGCAGCTTCGCCTTTTTGTCCGAATCTTCCCGGGCCATCAATGCCTTCCCCGATTCCATCTCCATGGTAACCGCGGCCAAGTCCTTTAGTAGATGGTCCGTCGATACCGATGGTTTTACCTCCACCGCCCGAACCTACCCCTTTTAAGCCTTTGCCACCGGCGCCGCCCACTTCTTCAATTCCTTTTCCACGGAATCCAATGACAGCTTTACCGAAATCATCAAAACCACCTTTGCCCGGTTTTCCTTCTCCGGCATCTAGCAAGTTTTGGATTTCGCCTTGAACACCTTTGTCGCTAAACGCTTTTAACAGGCCTACGCTATTTGCTTTTTTCACGTCGACCACTTTACGTTTTGCAATTTCAGGTTTGGCAGTTTTCTTGGCTGCCGCTTGTTCATTGCCTTTAGGATCGGGTTTGGATTTAGGAAGAAGTGTTTGAGGCTTTTCTTCCTTTTTAGCGAGATCTTTTCTGCCAGCTTCACCTTCCGCACCAATGGCAGGGCCACCTTCGCCCGCTTTTGATCCACCTTGCTTGTCATCCGCACCTGGAATTTTCAGCCCATCAGCTGCTTTGATGTTCGGACGTTTTTTAATAATAATTTTTGCGTAACGTTCCGGCATCTCTTCGATAGTCATTGGTTTTGCAGGTTGTACAAACTGCAATCCGACCATCAAAAGCGCGAACAGTAACATTGATCCGATATACGTACGTAGTAGGAGCGGATCTTTGTCCAAAAATGGAGGAGGCTTGATTCTCGGAGCCGGCGTCACATACAAGATAAAGAAACTGATATTGCCGATTTCAATTTTGGCAAAGTCATCTTGCTTTAGTGTGATTACGCTATGGCCGCCTGATTCTTTTACGATCTTCTCTTGAGCCAGATCTTTCAAAGAATAAATCTTATCTCTTACGCGGACTGTTCCCCGCATTTTATCTGTAAAAGATAGACTCGCATTTCCGTCCTGCTCGATATTTACGAGTGGAAATTCATCTGGAATCCCTACGCAAGGAATGATGTATTCATTTCTCGGGCCTTCACCTACATGCAATGTGCATTCATCGTAGTAGTTGGATACATCCAGAATATGATCGCCCCACATAGCAGTAACTTCAAGCTCTCGAGCATGCAGTGGTGGATCAAAAGATTTTTCCAATTCTTGCGGTAGAATATCGTCATCGCCTTTTCTAGAGCGTCTGTCGGAAATTCTTCTTTCAAGACTGGTGATGTCAAATACGCGGCGATCGCCTTTTCTACGCTCTCCAACACGTCTTTCTTCTGCGGTGGGTTCGCGTCTTTCTTGGGAAACACGACGTTCGTCGGATTTAGGAGCTCCCGGTTCGTTTCTTCTGTCTGTACCGCTTCTTTGATCCAGGCGTCTGTCGCCCTGTCTTCTGTCGTTTAATCTTTTTTCATCGGGAAGTACGTCTTTTTTTCTTCTGTCATCATCGCGGCGGTTCAACTTATCGAGCATGCTGCGATCGATATCTACTAAAGTCGCATCATCGTAAGATTTGCCCGGAGCCGGTGCAATGGGAGAAGTGGTGTTACCCGAACCTTCCATCACTTTAATGCTGATTTGACCAAGCTTGATGGTATCGCCCCACTTGAGTTCTTTTTCCACCACTTTGGTACCGTTTACAAAAGTCCCATGGGAGCTGGCAAGATCTGTAATGAGAACTTTGGAACCGCGTACTTCTAAAAGTGCGTGTATTCGAGAGACTCTTGGATCATCCACTCTTAAATCAGCGGATAAGATGCGGCCGAGCACTATCTTATCTTTCACATACTCGTGTGATTGTGTGAGTTGCCCCTTATCGTCGAGAATATCCAGACGGATCGGAGTGGACTTGTTACTTGTGTTTTGTGCTTCCATATTCTTTGACCTATTTTACTAAACGGGATGAATCTGAAACTTCCGTGTCGAAGTTTTCGCGAATTTTCAAGACGCTCTTGCCTCTTACGTCTTTAATATTCGAGATATATGCTCCCGATGGTTTGTTATAGATACCTTCAATGCTGGAACCTTCAAAGTCGTAACTCGTTTTCTTCTTGTACTTCACGGTCGAACCGTCGTTACGCTTTTCAATCACGAAATCACCTTCCTCACGTTTTCCCGGAGGGGTAGATACCGTAACGGATTTTTTAGCGGGTGCAGACGCTTTTGGTTTTGCTTCCACGCTTGCATTTAAAATCAGACTGATGAATACCACTAAAAGTGTAAATCTCATGACTATCTCCAGGCCTGTATGGCGTCGTGCGCTTTTGCCGTTTCTTTTCCGCCGCGTTGGATGTATCTCAACATTTGCTCAGCTGCATCGTTCGTTTTTTTCAGGCGGTTTCCTAAAACAAGAGCGTCGTTATAAACGATATTCAACGCATTCGGGTTTCTTTCCATAAAAGAGGCATACACTTTGTGTGCATCCTCGAATTTGCCCTGTCCCTCAAGGCTCACACCTAATCCCAGTGCTGCATCTTCAAAATCCGCTTCTAGCTCATACGCTTTTCTAAACATCGGTTCGGCTTTTGCGTAGCTTTTTGACTGCAGGTACATTGCGCCCAAGTTTGCAAAAGGTGCCGTCACTTCGGGTTTTTGCTTTGTGGCACGTTCAAAATAATCAATTGCTGCTACACGGTTTTTATCCTGTAATGCCATCATACCGAAGTTATTGAGAAGGAGTGACTGCCACACGAACTCTTTATCTTTCTCTAACTGGCGCATGAAGTAGGTTGCGAGCTCTTTTTTATTTCTTCTTAAGTAATGTACGGAAAGAATAAATTCCGCTCTTTTTTCTTCCGGGTGATCCGCTAAAAATTCTTTGATCTTCTTTTCTGCTTCCGATTGTTTTCCCGAAGCATCGAGCAGCACCAAGTATTCCAGGTAGTTTTCCCGTTCGTCAGGAGTCGGGGTATTAACTTCCACCTTCTCCAGTTCAGATTGCGCTAGTTGCCTGTCTGGTTCAGCTTTTTGTTCAATGCTGTTTTCTAAGTATGTAATATAGCGCGGTGGTCTTTCCACATATGCAGAATCCGCATCTGAGGGAATCGATTTAACCGTGCAACTCATTAAAAGTGGAATTGCCGCTAATAATTTAACTAAGTTCTTCATATCTCACCTTTTAGCTAAAGGCCTTGTACTCCAATACACAGGCTTTGGGAGTACTCCCCGAGGTTCAAAATCTGTATCTGCTTTTACAACTTTTGCGGAACAGAGATTTGCAAAATCGCTTACCACATTGAAATCTGCCGTACGTGCCAAACAGAGTTTCAATACTTCTTGCGACTTTCCATCGAGAGGCGCTACTAGTTTTGCATCAATAGCTTTCAGACTGCCTTCTACTTCGGCTCTTTCTGCGTCTTTATATTTCTTTGGAATCTGCAAGCTTCTAAAAGCAACTACAAAGTTTGCATACGCTTGGCTCTTTTCGTAAAGAGCTGCCACACCCCACTCAGGTACGCCGACAGACACTACGGAATCGTATTGATCTACTAGTTTTAAAAGTGCCTTTTCTTTGCGTTTGAGTAAGTACACCAGATCCTCTGGCGGGAATCTCAATTTAATGGATTCAAATGTTTGCTTTTGTTTTTCAATGGATTTGAACTTAGCTTCCGCAACAAACGGAGCCGCAGCACCACCCGATTGGGCAATCTTTTTGCCTTCATACAGCACTCTGAATTCATTCAAAATAGATTCTTTTTCTTTTTTCTTTCCAGCGCGCTCATAGAGTCTTCCCAGTTCTGCGAGATATTCCACACGCTGCGATTCGCTGGAGCTTTCTTTAGCCAGTTTTCTATAGATAGCCGTTACTTTGTCCCAGTTGCCTTCTTTGCGATACAACTTGGCCTGACTGATAGTGATTGCTTTCTTTTCTTCATTGCTTACTTTTTCAGTCTTTAGGTACTCATCATACAATTGCAAAGCGAGTTTGTTGTACTCGAGCAACTCTGCGTATACAGCAGCATTATAAAGAGCTTTTTTTGCTTCTTTGGATTTGGCAAATTTCTTCTGGAAATCCAAGTACACTTTTTGTGCCTGGTCGAAGTCGTAATTTTTTTCAGCCAGTTTTGCGATATCCAGCATGATGCCTTCGCAGTAAGTGCTGGAGGGGAATTTCACCAAGAATAACCTTCCCACTTCCATGGATTTTTTCGCGTCCTTACTTTTTTGGAAACTAACATACGCATTGTAGAGCGATTTTTCAGCTAAAGCAGAACTGGGGTTCTTTTTGTAATACCCGTAGTAAGTATCGCCTGCTTCTGCCCAACGGTTGTCTTTTTCCAATGGTTCGATTCGTTTGAAATCGATTTCGCCTACAATCGTTTTTAATTCGTCTCTAAATTGGGCGTCTCCCAATTCTTTGACTTGAGCAAATTGAACTGCAGTGCTTGTAAGACCATCGTAGTCTTTTCTGATGTTATAAATATCGAGTACAAGATGAGCTGCCGTAGTAGCCGTTCTGTGTTTTGGGTGAGAAAGCGCGATGTCTTTAAAAACGCCTTGCGCTTCATCGAAATGGTATTTTTCGTAGTAAATAGATCCGATACGGAATTTCACATCTACTACTTTATCGCCTTGTGGGTATTCTTTTAGATAGTACTCACCCACTTCGATGAAACGTCTTTCGCCCTCTGGAATTTCTTCCGGCTTTTGATCCATCGATTTTTGTTCGTTTTTCGTATACTTGGTGAGTTTGGAATTATTAATAGTCAAATGGTCTAAAGATAAAAGTGCATTGTAAACTGCTTCATCCCCAAGCTTGTCTTTAGGAGGCGTCTGAGCCGAAAGCATGTAGCTATTGGCAGCATCGAGCCACTTACCCATTTGATAGAGTGCCTCCCCTTGAAAATAAGCGAGTTTCTTTTTTTCTGGGTGGTGCGGGAAGTTTTTAAGCAGTGAACTGTACACTTTTACTGCTGAGTCATAAGCAGATTTATTGGCACTTTTTTGACCGGACTGGTGGTAGTAGTAAGCAATTTTGGAACCTTCAACTGCAAGTGTTTCAAAAGTAGCTTTCACATCAGCTGCTTTTTCGGGAGCAAAGCTTTTTGCCCAATCTGAATTTTCATTGTATTTCTCAAAAGCCATCAACATGTCTTTTACAGCTTCCTGGTTTTTACCCAGACGAGAAAGAGAATCATATAAACCGACATACAACCGAGGAGTATCTAAACCATCAGGAAATTCCTGAATGAGTTTTTTGTAGGCTTTTACTGCTGCTTCATCACGGCCTTTGGAGCGGTAGATGTCAGCTAGTAGTCTTAAATTTTCAAGAGCTTTGTCTTTACTGAGCTGCTGTGTGAAATAAACAACAGCATCATCCACTAATTCCGCTTCCCCGTAGAAGACAACCATGTCTTTTAAAGCTTGATCGCGCAAATTGAATTTCGAAGCTTGATTGCTTCCTTTCAGTCTTTCCACAACGCTCTTCATGGTAGAAAGGGCTTTTTTCGGTTCGCCTGTATTCAAATCACACCAGGCAAGTTTGTAATGTGCGAAATCTTGCAAACCGCTGTCATGAGAAAGAAGTAATTTATAGCGGTTGGCTGCATCTTTGAACTTGTGGTTCGAAAAATAGTAATCGCCCACAAAAACCACAGCCTCATCATATTTGCGGCTATTGGGATAGTTTTTGATAACTCGTTCTAAATAAGAAAGGCCTTTTTTGTCGTTTCCAGATTCCAATTCCACGAATCCGATAAAGAAAATCACTTCATCCAGTCTGGGATGCTTGGGGTAATCTTTTTCGAGGGAATAGAAAAGTTTTACGGCATCTTTTAAATAGCGCTGTGAACGAGAAGAGTCTGATTTAGGTACTTTTGCGTTTTTATCCGTCAGTTTTCTTCTCTCGTAATCTTGGAGCTGTGCGGAAAAGACTTCATTTTCTAAATTGGTCATTTCCATGTATTTTTCAGCGTAATTCTGACCTAATTTTAATAGCAGGTTATCTCTGTTGGATTTAAGCCCCATATCCAACTGCTGTCTTAAGATCTTGATTACTTCTTCTCTTTTTTCAGAAAGAAAATTTTGTTTTGCGAGCAAAAAGAGTTTGCTGTCGATAGAAGGTTCGCTCACTTTTACTTTGCCAGCTTTGATTTCTACACGGTTACTTTTGAAACTGTACTTGTTTTCAGGCAATACAACTTTCATCTGCTCTGGAGGCAAAGAAAAGTTATCGTATTCCTTGGAGGCTGCCAAAACTACCTGAGACAGCACACATACGCTGACTAAAAGTTTTGCTCGTTTAGTTAACACACGCACTCTCCGTTGTATAAATATAGGCGCCTAGCTCGTCATCCCAGTACTCGCCGGTAAATGGCCAAAATTGGTAGTTTGCACCTACCGTGGTTTCCACATCCACGACTCGCTTTGCTGGTAAGCCGCCTTGTCCTTCGATTAAATCTTTTTCTCCAGTGACCACTTCCACTTTCAAATAGTTTGCCTGCTCACGCTGATCTACAAGCTCTGCAAGTTTTCTTTTGTGGATTTTTTGCAACTGATCGCCTGTTTCAATTTCTAACTGTCTTATGGCTTCATCCAGGCCCACTTGAAGAGCTTTGGTAGATTCCGTACGGGCAATTTTTGCTAAGTTTGCTTTTTCATCCAGTAAAAGTGCACGCACTTTGTCAGACTTTTGGATGCCTTGGTCACGTTTGATGTGGTTTACGAATGCGCGGTGCAAAGCTTTGTCGTTTGTTCTATACGCACGGTAGAAACTTTCGGCACCGCCCAGACTACTTTGAGCTGCCTGCATTTTTCGAATAATGGGATCATATAGTTTAAAGAACTGCGCCAGCGTTCGTTTCATTTCTTCGTACTTGCACATTTGGAATAAAATAGTGGATCTTAAAATGTAACCCTCGCCCACCAGATCTTCTCTGTAAAAAGGAGAAGTAATCGTGTGTAAATTTCCCAAAGACACTGTCGTGTCGTTTGCTCTCATCAGCGGCCAACTTGCTTCGAGTAGTACCGTCAACCAGTGGGATGAGCTTGCAAGAAACTGTGAGTACAATTCCACGCTGCGCTCCATATCACCCATCGTGTACATTGTGCGAGCAAGATTAAGTCTGGCTAAATCCCCTACTTCAAACTGGTCTTTCTTTCCTTTAGAAAGTTGCATGACTTTTTCAAAGTAAAAGATAGATTCTTTGTAGTTTTTCTTTCTGGTCTGCAAAATCCCCAGATAAAGCATCGATTTGTTGTAGAAAGTATCTTCTGGGTTCACTGACTTTAGGTGGCTGATAGCAGAATCAATGTTTCCAGATTCCATATAGTAAACGCCGAGTGCGTAGTTACTGTGGCCCGCTACGGATCCGGGAATAAATCCAGAGGGCAGTTTTTCTAGCGACTTACCCACTTTGGGTAACATGTTCAACCGGTCAGCAATAATCACTGCGTTTTTAATCGATTTTTCATAGAGCTCGCGGTTCTTTTCTTCGCCGCTGCTGATCACATTTCGAAATGCGGTTAAGCTTGAGTAATACATCTCGTTTTCATAGAGCGAGAGGCCTAGATAATAAAAGCCCTGGTTTCTGGTAGCAGAGTCACTGGCACTTCGGACAACGTCAGAAAGTAATGCAATGGCTCTGTCATAATTTCCGGATTCAAATTGTTTCTTACCTGACTCAAGCAAACCGCCACGATCCACAGCATATAAATTGCCCGCAATCAGAAGCATCAATAAAAATTTTGCCCGCTTATTCATATGGATAACCTTTTCAATTAGCTAAAAAAAAAAATGTCTTAAGGCATTTTTGGCAGCCAGAAACTCAAAGAGAGATTGACCGCATAGTTATGCCTCGTCGCTGTCTCATCGCCTGCTGTAGATGTTCTGGAAACAAATTTTTCATTATAGATGTAGTCTCTAAATTCAACGCGCATCGAAAACCACTCTTTAAAAAAGCCACGAATACCTACGCCAGGATAGTAAGCCAGATAAGAATCTGTTTCGGTTTTCGCAATTCCAGCGCCCAAGCTCACAAAAGGTTCTATATAAAGAATCCAGCGCGAAAGCGTAGAGAGCTTTCCGTAAATAGGAGTGAACTGAACGCCACCGGTTAAAAAATACAATAATTTTTGGTAGTCAGGCTTGATATCTGCCTGCGTGCTTCGCTCTTTGTTTCCGTTAATATCATCTGTGAATGAACTGAAAAAAGTTTTTGAGTAAACAAAATTGAAAGCTTCAATGCCTATCCAGTCAGCCAAATGGTACGTGTAGTTTGCACCGCCAATAAGTGTTCTTCTTACTGTGCCGAAGGGTATTCCACCGAGGGCGAAAGGGGTTATTTCATGTCTTCCCCCTTTGCGAGTATATTTTCTTTGCACCACCATTACTTCTTCGTTTGAAATTCTTCCGATGTCTTCGAGTTGTTTCTCGATGACGTTTTCTTTCGCAGCATGGGAGAGCCCAGATGTAGTAAAAACAAGCAGAGAAATAATAAAATGTTTTTTCATGGTGCTTTGATTGATTAAATTGTCCGGGTAATAAAAAATGTGCGTGAAAAATCTACTCTTTACATTATAAGACAAGTTTATTTTTTTAGCGATAATATGATTTGATTATGCGTGCCGTAACTACTTAACAGCTTTACGCTCAGCATTTGCTGTTCGCGTTGTGGCTACGTTAGCAGCTGCGGTAGAACGCCAGAGTGTGCCAAGAGCAGAAAACAAAGTGGGCTCATTAGAGAGATGGTATTTATTTTCTTTGGACAGAGTGTTGTAAAGCCTACGGTGCGCTTCAGGCAGCGCGTGGTACGGTAAACCTGGGAAGAGATGGTGTAACGCGTGAAAGCGTAAACCAACAGGCGCAAACAAAGTATTTAACACTGCTTTAAACCCAGTGCCCGTGAGATTTACAGAATCCAGATATTGATCTTCCAGACTCATCGGTAGCAGATCGTGATTGATAAATCTGTGTGCCGCTAAAGTTCTCAGCGCATTTACGACATGTACAGTGCACATCAAGGTAAAGAAACAAATAAAAGATTCAGTCGGGATGTAACCTTTATACACAGAAAAAAGTACGCCCACCCAAAAAACCGCTGTCAAAGCTTCCTGCCAATACCACTCGAATTTTTCGCTCTCTGCCGGAGGTTCTCCCACAAATTTAGTTTCAATCACGAGCGAAGAACCATGCTGGATAACCCAAAGTCTCAGAGCAGGAATAAAATAAGAAGGGATAGTCAGAAGCGTAAATCTTCCAATCATTAAAAACGGAGCGACTAAAGAAAAGAGAAGATACTTCACCAGTTCCCAACGGCTCTGAAAGGCAATGTATTCTCCATCCAGTTTTGTTCCATAAGATTGCGAACGGTGGTGCGCATAGTGTGATTGATAATAAAGAAAAGAAGGCATGCCGAGTGGGATGCCACAAATTAAATTCCACACCACAGTAAATACCGGCATCTGTCTGTGTGCATGCGCAATTTCATGAATAAAAATAACTGCGCGATACAATGCGAACGCACTGACGGTGATAAATAGTGCAAAATAAACTGTGGAAGTTTCTCTGTATTGTTGCGAGAGAAAGAAAGAAGCATAGCCAATAATCAAATTGAATAAAAAATCTACCCAGACAATGCGCGGATTGATGCGGAAAAGTCCCTTCAAGGTTCCGCGCATTTCGGAAATATTTAACGCCTCAGACATTGATGACACACTAGACCATTTCCTTAGTAAAATACAATAAAATCTTTTTATTACATATAATTAGGACTGCCAACCAGGACGTTACTAAGCGGTGAAAATTATTAAAAAAAGCCCGGTTTGACTTAAAGGTTACCACACCTTAATCCAAATAAAATGCGTCAAAAACAAAAAGTGTTCTTACTCTTCGTTCTTTTAATCCCTTGTTGGGGCATCGCGCTGCGTCCAGGCATAGACTTTAATGTCTATTATAAGGTGTCTGAATGGATAAATAGCGGCAGGCTTTTTAACCTGTATCGGGACAGCAAAGAGATTGGCGGATTTTATTATGGTCCACTGTCGCTCGTATTATTCAAACCGCTAGCTTATTTTTCCTTCAATGCGAGCCACTGGATTTTTTTATTTCTGCAAACCGTTGCATATGTCGTGCTCTGGGCTTTTCTTTTTAAATTATTTCCAGAGAATCAAACTTCTAAATCCAAATCCTGGATGTGGTTATTAGTCTGGGCGGCTTCCATTAAGCCCATTCACGCAAGTTTTCAGTGTTACAACATCCAACTGTTTTTTGCCGCAGGATTTATTTTGGCGGAGTGGTTATCGGAGCAGGAAAATAAACTTTACCAGATTGGGGGAGGAATCATTGTTTCTCTTCTTGCAGCAATAAAGTTTTTCCCAGGATTTCTTATCCTTCTTTACTGGCTGACAAAAAACAACCGTGTGCGGTTAGGGACTGTAATGGGGGCATTGCTAGCAGTGCTGCTTCCTGTTCTCACCTTTGGCTGGGAGACTGCGTTTGCTTTGCATAAGGATCTTGCAGAAAGTTTGCACCTGTACCACTCGACTTATCCACTGAGTAGCCAGATTTTCTTTCTTTCTCTTCCCTCGCTCCTTGCTACTTGGTTAGAGCCATTCTTCAGCACACCCGTAATTGAAACTGTCACACGTATCATCAACGTTACGCTTTCCGTTCTTTTTTACGCTGTGGCGTGGAAGCATAGAGAAAATAAACAACTTGCTCCGTACTTTTTTGCATCGGGACTGGCTCTGATGACGGTCATTAATACTTCTACGCGTGTGGATTATTATGTATTTTTCTTACCTGCGTTTTGCGTACTTGTTCAATTCTGGCAACAAAGCGAAAAAAAGGAAATCTTGTTCAAAGTGGCTACAGCACTTTGTTTTTCGACCATGTATTTGATTAGTGAATGGACATTACAAAGTCGGGATCTCAACCACCAACTGGAAGCGATACGCATCCCCGTAGTGGGAATGCTTCTTTTACTGGGACTGCTTTATAAAAGCTTTCAAGTTCAAGCCATACACGATTAAAATGTTTTAGATGGTTCAATCTGCATTTATTTGGCTGATACACGTAATCGGAATACTTTCCCTCATCGTTGGCATTGTTGCGCTAGCCATTCCCCTCTTACCCACTACTCCTTTTTTATTGATCTCTGCATATTGTTTTTCGAAAAGCTCGCCTCGTTTTCGTCACTGGCTGATAAACAACAAGTACTTTGGGCCTGGAATCATTGAGTGGGAAACACATCGTGTAATTCGCCCCAAACAAAAAGTATTGGCGGTACTTACGATTGCTACTTCGCTTTGTATTCCGTATTTTTTTATGGATATTCCCTCTTGGGGAAAGTGGGCATCCACAATCACTGGTTTACTTGTCATTCTATTTATCGTGAGTCGGAAATCCAAAATAGAAAATTCGTAAGGAAAAAGGTCAGAAGCTTAGTTACTAAAACTGACGTCCCAGTCAGTATGCGTTCCCAGATCTCTTAGCTCGATACCCTGAGCTAGTAGTTCATCGCGGATTTTGTCGGAGGTAAGAAAATCTTTGTTCTGGCGTGCTTGTGTTCTTTTTGTAATCGCCGCAAGAATATCGCCTTCGTTTAAACCGCGCTCTTTTAAGATGAGCGACTTAAGTAGATTCAGATAAGGACCAGGTTCCTCACCACAGATATTCAGTACGGAAGACAACGTTTTCATTTCCGTTAAAAATGTATGCGCAATATTTTTTGTCTGTGGAGTTGATTGAAACCCTTTTTTATCCAAATACGCATTTAGCATTCTGACGTAATCAAAGATAAAGCTGAAAACTTTGGCCGTATTAAAATCGTCTTCCATCGCTTCTTTCCAGTTTTTCTGAAAAGAGGCTCCGTAGTCTTTTAACGCTTTTTCTTCTGGGCTCTCCGCAATTTGTTTTCTGGGTTCCAGACTTTCAAATTGCTGGCATTTTTTAAGTGCTGAATAAATACGGTGTAACGCCGTTTGCGTGTCTTTAATTTGTTTGTCCGAATAATCCAGAGTGGAACGGTAGTGTGCCGAGAGTAAATAAAATCTTAATGTCTCTGCCGAGTACTTTTTTATAAAATCCCGTAGCAACATGATATTGCCAAGGCTCTTCGACATTTTTTCGGCGTTAAATGTCAGCATATTCGAATGCATCCAGTACTTCACGTAGAGCTTGCCAGAAGCTCCTTCAGACTGGGCAATTTCATTTTCATGGTGCGGGTGGATTAAATCCATTCCACCGCCATGCAAATCAAAAGTCTCCCCCAGGTATCGGGTAGCCATCGCCGAGCATTCTATGTGCCACCCAGGACGTCCCTTACCCCATGGGCTTTCCCATGCCACTTCGTCGGTGACCTTTTGCGGCTTCCATAACGAAAAATCCAAAGGATCCTGTTTTTTCTCATCCGGAGCGATGCGAGCGCCCGAAAGCAAATCGTCGATTTTTTTACCGGACAATTTTCCATACTCCGTAAATTTTCTTACGGAATAAAAGACTTCACCGTCCGGTGCGACATAGGCAAATTTGTTGTCGATGAGTTTTTGGATAATTTGAATTATCTCTGCAATGTGATCTGAAACTTTTGGAGCAATTGTAGGAGGAGCCACTCCCAAATCCTGCATATCTTGTAGAAACTCTTTTATGTATTTCTCACTGATTATAGTAGAAGTGGATTTTTCATCACGCGCTTTGTTGATGATTTTGTCATCCACATCGGTAAAATTCATCACGCGGGTGACTTCAAAACCAGAATATTTAAAAAAGCGCGCGACTACATCATAGAAAACACTGACACGTGCATTGCCGATATGGATTAAGTTATAAACCGTAGGCCCGCAAACATACATTTTCACTTTGCCAGGTTCAATGGGGACAAATACTTCTTTTTTTTTGGTGAGACTGTTTGTGAGCTGTATAGCCATTTTTCTTAGAGCGATTCTAACATGACAATTGCTTGAGCGGCTATAGCTTTGCGCTCGCCGACTGGGCCCATGGCTTCCATCGTTTTTGCTTTTACACTGACTGAAGACAATTCCAGCCCCAGAGTGCGCGCAAGCATTTCTCTTACCTTATCCAGATGCGGAGCAAGTTTGGGTTCTTCTAAAAAGACGTTAGAGTCGATTTGAGATACGCGGTAACCCAGCTTTTTGACTTCTGCTTTTGTCGCTTCCAAAAATTCGATACTTTTTCTGTCTTTGTTTTCTGGCTTGGTATCAGGAAAGTGTTGTCCGATGTCTCCGAGAGCTAGTGCACCCAGCATCGCATCGACTAACGCATGCAAGAGAACATCTCCATCCGAGTGCGCTTGAACTTTAAAGTAGCAGGGAATTTCAATCCCGCCGAGTGCAATCGTGGAAGGTTTGATAGTGGGGATTAAACGGTGAATGTCGTATCCGAGGCCTGTTCGCATTATGCATTCTCCTTATTTTCCTCCGACAATATCTGTCGGAAGATCTCAAGCTCGAAATCGAAAGTGAGCTTGATATTTCTCACATCCCCCGGGAAACTCCCGACTGGTATGCCATAGTATTCGCACAGTGAAGCATCATCTGTAAAGTTAAGCTGCGTCTGATCTTTTGCTCTATCCATCAAAGATTGCAAAAGCGTGAACTCAAAAATCTGGGGAGTTTGAACGCGGTGGACCATATTGCGATCCACTGTTTCTACCACTTCACTATTAGCAATTTTTTTTAAGGTTTCTACAACGGGGACGACTGGGATCCACGCGCCATAAGAACGGTCGACTAACTTTTCGCGGATTGTCGACAGCATGGTTTCAGAAAGTACAGGTCGGCACGCATCGTGGATGAGCACTCGAGTAGGAGAATTCTCCCCTTCTAATGTGTGTAGCGCTAGACGGGAACTGTCCTGGCGCCTGTTTCCACCCGGAATAATTTTAAGTCTCTTAAAAATGGTTTCAGGAAGGTGCTTTGCCGCCAATTCGTGCGCTGTCTCAATATAAGACTCTGGCACCGTAAAAATAAAATTACGGATGCAACCCAGACTTTCCAGCCTAAGCAGAGCGTGCACAAAAACAGGTTTACCTTCGAGAATATGGAATTGTTTTGGAAGTGTCGTCTTTTTGCCGGAGAAACGACTCCCTTGTCCACCGCCGAGTACTATGGCGTCAATACTGACCATCTATCAAGTACCGAAAATGGTTTCTAGTTCTTTTTCGATGTCAGATTCGAGGATATTTTGTGCAAGAGAAAGTTCTTTCACAAGCAATGTCTTAGCTTGATCAAGTAGCTTTCTTTCGCCAAAGGAGAGATCTTTATCATGCTTTAAAAGGAATAAAGCGCGCAAGACTTCGGCAATTTCGTAAACTTTACCGGTGTGGATCTTCTCCATATATTCACGGTAGCGTCTGTTCCATGTTTGGTGATCGATTGCGGATGGCTCGCGACGTTTCAAAATTTTGTAGACTTCGTCTACTTCCTTTTTCTTGATAATCGGACGCAAACGTCCATTGGAACTATCAATAGGAACGAAAACTTTTTTAGGGGCTCCATTGTCATGGATCTCAAGAATGTAAAAGCTTTGCTTTCTACCGGGACCAAATTCGCGTTCTTCAATTCCACGGACCACACCTACTCCATGCGAAAGGTGTACTGCATTGTCTCCAACTTTAAATTGAATCATACTTCTATGTGCCCCCATCAAGTACTTATTAAAGATGGCAGCTTATATCATAAGTTTCTCAAAATAGCACTAAAATCTGTCAGGACGCGTTATATCATATGTAAATTACACAATATAATCAATAACTTACAATACTAAAAATAAATGCATTTCTTTGTTTGACCTGGGCTTTAATTTCGTACTAGATTCGGCCGGCGCTAACTCTATGCAGAAACTACCTACTCTCGTACTTGTCTCGCAATCTCCCAGAAGAAAACAAATTCTGGAGAGTTTAGATCTTTCTTTCAAAGCACTAAATCCAAAAGACACAGATGAGCTACATCCCGAAGCAGATCGCGTGAATGAAATCACACGTTTTAATGCCGTTAAAAAAGCCGAAAGCTTATTGTCTGATTTTCCGAAAGAGAACATTCTCATTGGTTGCGACACACTGGTTGTTCTGGGCAAAGATGTGCTCGGAAAACCCAATAATGAAAAAGATGTTTTTACTACACTGAGATTATTGTCTGGCAAAACGCATACGGTAGTAAGTGGGTTAGCGTTGGTATCTGAAAAATACGGTGTGGCAGAATGGAATGCGACGACCCAGGTTACTTTTAGAAAAATCAGTGACTCCGAAATTGCCGAATACGCAAAGACAAAAGAACCTTATGACAAAGCAGGTTCTTACGCAGTACAGGGAATGGGCACTGTCTTTATTGATAAAATCACGGGCTCGTATACTAATGTAATGGGTTTCCCTTTAGAGCTTTTCTTAAAAGAACTACCCGGCTATTCCAAAATTCCGCTCTATCAATGGTTTCTTCCATGAGTATCCTTGAAAACCTAAAAAAGATTCAAGACTCAATCTCAAAGTGTGGTGATCCCACTAAAGTTAAAATAGTTGCCGCAGCGAAGTTTCAATCTGTTGAGACCATTAAAGAAGCGTTTGGTGCAGGCATTACGCATTTTGGGATGAACTATGTGCAAGAAGGCGAGCAACTAAGAGAAGCTTTAAAAGAGTTGAACATCACCTGGCATTTTATCGGTCATATCCAGAGCAGAAAAGTAAAACAGCTTTTAGATTATGCTCTTATACAAAGTATGGACCGGTGGGAACTAATCGAAGAATTAAATAAAAGAGCTGAGCCTACAAAACGCTTAAAAGAAATCTTAATTGAGATCAATATCGGAGAAGAAGCGCAAAAGTCCGGTATACCGCCTAAAGCCTTACCTGAACTCCTCACTAAAATTCGTGCGCTGGAATATGTAAAAGTGCGCGGACTGATGGCAATGCCGCCTAACTTAGAGCCAGTAGAAAAACGTCGGCCATATTTTGATTCGATGCACGATCTTTTTAGCCAATCAGGTTTTGACTCTAAGAATCATTTTCTTTCGATGGGGACGAGCGAGGACTACGAAATCGCGGTAAAAGCCGGAAGCAATATGATTCGTTTGGGGACTTGTCTTTTGGGAAAAAGACCGACATCCTAATATCTGATTTAAGAAATTCTACCTACATTGAAGGAGTAAGTTATGGCAACAGAACAGGCATTGTCTGCAGAAATCACCCCGAATGAAATTAAGAACAAAGAATTTAAAAAAACCATGATGGGTTATTCTCCTGAGCAGGTTGTGGAGTTTCTCGATAAGGTTTCCAAAATTTGGGAACGGGTACAGAAGCAGGAAAAAGAATACATCAAAAGAATTGATGATTTGGAATACGTGATTGCCGAATACCAGGCAAAAGAAGACGAAGTCAGACAGATTAGAGATATGGCTCAAAATGATGCCGATGCCATCCGAAATGAAGCAGGCAAAGAAGGCGAAAGAATTTTAAAAGAAGTCGAAGAACGTGCGAACGGCATTAAAATCAAAACGGAAGAATGGCTTGCCGAAGTGATTGCTCGTCTTGAAGAAACCGAACAACGCAAACAAAACTTTATGCGCGCGTTTCGCTCTGCCCTTGATAGCCATTACGAAATCTTGCAAAAAGAACAAGATACAAAAGAACCGATCAGCATCCAACTCGATCAATTCTTAAAAACCAATCTTGTTTCAGGCAACGAATCCAGAATGTAACTGACAAAAATTGTCAGTGAGTTTGTACTTCCTCTCAAATGCATCCACTATTATATCGTGGGATCTAGATTGATCCCGTTTTAGCGTTCTGTTATAAGTCCGCTCTCATTAAGGGAGAATCAAATGGCGCGGCACTTACTTGTATTACTGAGTTTTACTTTATTAAATTCTTTATTCGCTCGAGCAGAGAACACCGAAAACACTCCAAAAGAAATTGCACACAAAAATATTTCTATTTTCTATTCATCTCAAGGAATGAAAAGCACGGGTGTTATTGAATTCAATGATGAGATTGGAAATACCAAGCCCCAGTTTGCCGTTGTCGATGTGTACGGAGCAGAATGTTCACAACGCTTTCAAAAAATGAGTCTATTTTTCTTTTCCACTGAAGAAAATAAAGTTGTACAAGCCGATCCGGCTTTAGACAAAGCCACCGATAAACACCCCAGAGTTTTTCAGATCGAAAAAAACTCCACCGACCTTTTAGTGCAATTTAGTATTTCAAAAAAAGAATCCACTGAAGAAGTCGTACACGAAGTTTTAAATACCTACAGAAATGCGGAAACTGGCGGCCACAACATCGTTCTACACACGATAAGAAAATATAACACCGGTACATTCATTCCTGAATCGTTTGAAAACTGCAGACTTGTCATTACTCTTGAGTAAACTATCCTGCGATTGAGTACCAGAAAAGATTCGAATTCGCATCGCAATCAGGTTATTTGTTGGGTAAAACAATGACTGGGTTGTTGCTTAGACTTTCATCCACTGCAATTAATTGATCTTCATTAACCCAACCAACGATAGGTTGGGTGATTTGGCGTTTGCTACTCTTTTTCTCATTGGAAACTTCGACAAGTGTCCCTTGTGCTAAATCGACAAGTTTTTCTTCTTCTTTGGATTCTTCTGTTTTATAGATGGAAATATTTTTGCTGTTACCTGTCAGTACCATTGTCGGATAATCAGAACGGGTGGCAAGGTAGGTGAGGAGATTTCCTCCACCAATCAGTACCGTTGCCAGAGCGACGCTTTTATACAGTGCTTTTTTATTTTTAAAGAAATAGAGGCTGGAAAATACAAGTCCCCAGATAAAGAGACAGGTGAGAATGAGCAGAAAATTTTTCCCCGCGAGGAGTGACAATGTGAAGTATTTGCTCTGGCAAGGCCCGTCTTTGATCCCGTACCGGCTTTGCAGATCGCAAAGTGTTCCTATCGAATCGAGATTTTTAAACGGATTTTTTTCTATCTGAATGCTTCTTAAGAGATGCGCAACGGCGGTGCCAGAAGATTCAAGCGCGATTTGCGCAAGAAATAAATTATAGTGAGCTTCTGAGGAGTACACCTTCTCCCCTGCTTTCTGTTTTATCCATTGCGATAATTTTTCAGAAGCTTCGCTGTACTGATTGTTTTTTAAGGAATCAATTGCCGATTCCCAACTCACCTCATCCGCAAAGAGAGGAGAAGTGAATAAAATCAGACAAGCGAGAATAAGGGGGAAGTATCGAAGCATGAGTTTAGTCGTATAGGTTAGTACCTAACGTCGTATTTTTCTTCGAGTACCTTAATCAGGAGCTGAAGTTCGTTTACACGAGCTTCCAACTCTTGGTTGCGCTTTTCTAAGGTTTGCAGTCTGGCGTCTTTTTCATCTAATAGACGTTCGAAAGCATTGCTTACAAGCTGGCTCGATGTTTCATCTTGCTTTGGTGCGCGATAGGGGACCGGGTTTCTGGAAAAATTATCCTCTGATTCCTGCGGCGTAAGCTTGCGATCCGTATAGCGTGGCGAAATAGTTGGTCTCGCTGCTAGCGGTTCACGCTTCTCGACAACTTCATGCGTAGTAGTTGTGCGCCCGTTCTGTCCGGTATCCTCAGAGAAAAGAATAAGATACTTACCCTTGTCTAAACGATACTGGAGACTGTTGCTCTTTATTTTTCTGCGGATGGTACTTAACGAAAGTCCGCTTTTGATGGAATACTCAATCAGAGGTACCCAAGTTCCCTCATCGCACGTCGTTGACACGTGCTGTGACATGAGAGGCTCCTTTATATTCATTATATCCAAGCTTTCCTTTCTAATAAATATGCTAAAATAAAATAATCAGTCAAACCCTCAATTAACAATCTAGTCGCAGAGAGTCATGCCTATGTTTAAGACCGTACTAAAAAATACGCTGTGGGTATCCTTAATTTTGGCGCTGGGTCAAATTCCCATCGGAAGCAAAACGATAGGAAAACACTTCCTCGATGGAATGGGAAGAAGCTTTGTTTGGTCAGGGAATCAGGTACTTACCACAAAGTGGATGGCCGGAATGGATCACCCGGAGTGGCTCGACAAGTTATTTGAAGTAGAAACAAAGAAAGAAAAAAAATCTCCTGTCAGCATGGAACACTTAAGCGAGAAAGAACGCGAACAGGTTCGAAAAATTTTACAATAGAGGTTCTTCTATGAAAGATACGAAATTCATCGAAAGAAGACGCGAGTACCGCTTGCCCTTCATGGAAAAAGCCATCTTTACGGATGGAACAAAAACGATCACTGCGCGCTGTGGAAATATCAGCCGTGGTGGCATGTTCTTACTTACACTTGATCCTTTCCCGATTGAATCAGAAGGACACCTTCTTTTCATGTTGCCAGGACAATCTGATTCACTCTGTCTGAAAGCAAAAGCCGTACACATTGTGCAAGAAACAAAAAAATGCGAAATCGAATGCGGAATGGGTTTTATTTTTTCAGAACTTACCAGCCACGCACGCTCGAGACTGAACTTGTTTATTCTTGCAGAACAAATGGCTTATATGGAATTACGCGATATTTTAAAAGCAGAACGTCCGGACAATAAGTTGATGCTAAAAATCATCAATAAGTTGCCGTGGCTAAAAGGACTGGATCTCTTGGGCATGCGCTACCGAGTCGACAGAGTCTGCGCCATGTTCGAAGCCTTTGCAAATTTGCCTCAAGTCTCTAAAACTGCATAAAAGCTTATTTGAATGAAAAAATTCTCACTCATTTTAATTCTGTTTTGTATTCCAGCCCTTTCTTCCACGGATGTGGACAGAACTTTTGGTATTTTTGGTGGGTTGTCGCTTGCAAACATCAACTACAACCCTGCTGAAGAATCTACTTATCGAAAAGGAATGAATCTGGGGCTGGACTTTGAATTTCCCATTTCCAAACACATCTTTTTAGTTCCCAGTCTATACGTCATTCAAAAAGGCGCGGAAAATTCCACGGGAACGACAAGACTCAACTACTTTGAAGTCGCCTTCACGCCCAAATTTAAATCCTCTACGGATGCCACGGGACTCTATTTTCTTCTCGGGCCCTATGTCGCATCGATATTAACGCGCTCATTTATTTCCACTGCAGGCGTTGAGAATGATTATGGCGACTCGGAAGTGAAAAATACCGAAGGGGGAATGATAGGTGGAGTAGGTTTTGAAGCGTTGATTTCACACCACTGGACTGTTTATCTAGAAGGAAGATACGCGATGGGACTGACTCGCTCCTTCGAAACAGTAGATGCCAAAAACAATACGATTTCAATCAATCTGGGCTTTCATTACCTGGATCGCGAAGATTTAGAAACCAACTTCGACAGAGCGGAAGAATTTGTGAAGCGAAAAAGCGATCCCTCCAACCCTGCAGCCGGAGAACAATCTATTCGCCCGGGCAACCAAGAGCCCTTTGAAGAACCGTCAAACAAGTAGACACTCCTCTTTTTCCTACTCACCCTTCTACGGTCTTTACACGTGCAAAAACACTTAATTGTATTTACCCCCGTATTCTAAAAGTTCAAAAGACCGATTTCCTCTTCTTTCACACACTTAAGTAATTGAGCGCACACTGGCTTTCTCTTTGCACTGTAAGAGGGGACATAGGTTTTTGGATTAACTTCGGATGTGGTGTTTATGAAAAGCGTTAAGAACATAATGAAAAAATGGTGGGTTACAGCCCTCGTATTTACTTTAGCTCTCTCTCTTACTTCTTGCTCCAAGAAGAAGAAAGAAGTGCTTCAATCCAGCTTTGGATACCGCACATGCGATAACAGCATGGACATCGGAGACAATCAAACTCCAGGGATCGGGCAATTTGATGTGTACTTACAAAAGTCCACAAACAGTCCCGGCATGTACGAATTGTTTTTAACAGTGATTCAACCTGCAAATAGCGGTGACATTGTTTCTATCACAGTTTTCTCAAGCCAGACCAACGGCTACAAACAACTTGTTCCTCAAATTGTTCTTGATGGAGCAGATCAGGAAATCAACGTAGGTCTTTTGAGCACACAAGAAGTAAACCTTTATGACATTATTGCCATCACTCCATTTGATGGCACAACCAGCGTAGCTTTCCAGAGTTCTCAACAGGCTAACTTCTGTTATATTCCTCAAATCGGGGAAAATAATCAGCCTGGAGACGGAACATCCACTCCTCAGTACTAAGAATTACCTAAAAACTACGATTTTATCGGTGGAGAAACCACACGGATAAATAACTCTTCGAGTTGTTTTGCGTCTGCAGGCGACGGCGCCTCACTCATGATACAAGCTGCTTTTTGAGTTTTTGGAAACGCGATGACGTCTCGAATTGCGTCTGTTCCAGCAAGTAGCATTGCAATTCTATCCACGCCTAGCGCAATTCCTCCATGCGGAGGAGTTCCATAAGAGAGCGCTTTGATAAAGAAACCGAATTTACGTTTAGCTTCTTCTTCAGAAATACCGAGCATTTCAAACATACGGGCCTGAACGTTGGAATCGTAGATTCTTAAAGAGCCGCCACCAATTTCATAGCCGTTTAAGACAAGATCGTACGCACACGCACGGATTTTTGCGATCGACTCCTTGTCATTTTTCTCCATGAACGTTTTTAAATCATCCGGGTTCGGACGGGTAAACGGGTGGTGAGCCGCATAAAAGCGTTTGTCGTCTTCGTTGTACTCGAATAGGGGGAAATCAGTTACCCATAAAAATTCCCACTTCGATTCATCGACATAACCGAATTTTTTGCCGTATTCGATTCGCAAGGCACCGAGCGAGTTATTGACGATGGTTTCACTTGCGCATACGAGCAGTACAATCGCCTGTTTTTTAAAGGGCAACTTCGCTTCAATTTCTTTTTTCAAATTGTCATCGAAGAACTTCGCCTGCGGAGACTGCCAGTCACCTGCGTCTTTGATGCGGATCCAGGTAATTCCTTTTGCACCATAAGGCGCCACTTTTTTCGGAAGCGCATCGAGTTCGCTTCTCGACATGGGTTCTTTTTCTTCAAAGCACAAAGCCTTTAAGATGCTGCCAGAAGAAAGCGCTGTTTGATAAACCTGAAAGGAGCTTTTCTTTCCTTCTTCTGTCAGATCCACAAGCTCGAGACTGTTTCTTAAGTCTGGCTTGTCACTGCCGAAGCGAGCCATTGCTTCATAGTAAGGCATTTTTCGAAAAGGAGTTTTGATCTCTGTTTTCATCACATCTTTGAAAACTTTTTTCATCAAACCTTCGTGGATTTGCTGGATGTCTGTTTCGTCGACAAAAGACATTTCCACGTCTACCTGGGTAAACTCGGGCTGTCTGTCGGCTCTTAAATCTTCATCGCGGAAACAGCGGGCAATTTGCACATACCTGTCCATTCCCCCAATCATGCACAACTGTTTAAGCGTTTGCGGTGACTGCGGAAGTGCATAAAACATTCCGGGATGCACGCGGGAGGGAACCAGATAATCACGGGCACCTTCGGGAGTTGTTTTATACAAAATAGGGGTTTCGATTTCCCAAAAGTTATTGGCGAAATAATACTCACGCGCAGATTTCAAAAACTCATGGCGAATGCGCAAGTTATTTTGCAATTTGGGTTTACGCAGTTCCAAATAACGGTATGTCATGCGCAGACTTTCATCTACTTCGCCTGCAGAAGGTTGATCGTCGTGCAAAGAAAAGGGAAGTTGTTGTGCGCGGTTTAGAACATCTAACTGAGTAATCAGAACTTCGATTTCTCCACTAGCCAGATTTTTATTTGTCATGCCCTCTGGTCTTGCACGGACTTTTCCCTTAACCGAAATAACTGCTTCTTGTCTTAACGTTGCAGCTTCCTGCACAGGGGACAAAGCCGGATCAAATACGATTTGCACAATGCCTGAACGATCTCTTAAATCGATAAACACTATACCGCCATGATCTCTCCAGCGGTGTACCCATCCTGATAAAACCACCTCTTTGTCGAGGTGTTGTTTGGTTACTTCAGCGCAATAATTGGTACGTTTCAGTAGCACTAGCGTTTTCTCCTTATTAATTCTTCCAAGAGCCCGTCCAAGGATATATTTTCCTGAGTTCCGGCTTTCATGTCTTTTAGCAATGCGGCTTTTTGATCCACTTCGGTATCACCCAAGATCAAAGTATATTCCGCATTAAAACGGTTTGCGTGTTTCAATAAATTCTTTAGCCCGCGGTTTTCTTCGTAAAGCATTTCTGTTCTTATTCCACGGCGTTTTAATTCCATGCTGAGCGGATAAAGGATTTGAAAGGCTTTCTCACCCAATGCAGCGAAGAAAAAGACGGGTCGAGCATCGTCTTTGGGCAGAAGCCCTTTTGTTTCTAGCGCTATAATCAATCGTTCCATTCCTAACGCAAGACCGACGCTTGCGAAATTCGCTTTGCCAAAGCGCGCGGACAAACCATCGTATCTGCCGCCCCCGCCTAATGCGCTTTGAGCGCCCAGAAGATCGGAAGTAAATTCAAAAGCAGTACGGCAGTAGTAATCAAGACCACGCACGATGCTCGGATCATCTATGTACTTCAATGAAATTTGATCCAGCCGCAATTTCAATTTCGTATGGTGCGTTTTGCAAACAGCGCAAAGAGATTCAGAGATAAGCGGCGCACCCTTGGCTATTTCCTTGCAGCTTTCTTTTTTGCAATCCAGAATTCTCAAAGGAGAACGCTCAAAGCGCTTTTGGCAAAGTTCGCACAACTCAGCCAACCTGGGTTGAAAGTATTTTTTTAAGCTTTCCTTATACGCAGGTCGGCAGTCGCTGCACCCAACACTGTTGATGCGGATTTCATATTCTGAAATATTAAAATTTTTGTAGACTTGATCCAGAACCGCAATGATTTCTGCATCTGCTTCGGGACTGGGATCATTGATGATTTCAATTCCTACCTGGTGGAACTGGCGCAATCTTCCTTTTTGCGGACGCTCGTGACGGAACATCGGCAAGTAATAAAAAAACCTCCCGGGATTTCCGGACTGGTGCAGTTGGTGCTCAAGTACCGCGCGCATAAAAGCTGCAGTGCCTTCCGGACGCAATACAAGAGTCTCTTTTTCTTTTTCAATCGTGTACATTTGTTTTTCCACGATATCGGTATCGTCACCGACGGTACCTTTGAAGACTTCAAGATTTTCTAAAACAGGTGTGCGGATTTCGCTGTAACCAAAAGATTCCAAAATCGAAAAAATTTGTGTTTCTACTTTTTTCCACGCCGCAAGTTCTTCACCGAAAAGATCATGCATTCCGCGTACGGCTTTGATTTCCACTGGCTCTTGCCTCCGAACGAAATAACATACCATCACGTAAGTGTGCTGTACACAGTGTGGACAGACAGTATACAGATCGAACACTTGGCCTAACCTCTAGAATTATTGGGGTATTTCAGACTTTAGGTGAATTATGAAGCATTGCGTAAACATACCGACCATTGCCTTGAATTGTGTGCGCTGAAATTTCAAGGCTTTTTAGCGAAATGAATAGGCCCTGTGCTTGCAACCTAAAGGGTTAACCATGGTATTTTTCAGTGTAAAAAATTTAAACACTTTTCTTAGAGCAATTCTTTTCGTCGCTCTTGTTTCCGGCTGTTCCAGAGAATTAAACGAATGTAACGGCCCCGAAATGAACGTCGACGAACTCGAATCGTTACGCGAAACAATCGACACAACTGGCCCACGAGCTTTTTTAGTCGTTCCCAATCCGATTGATGCCACCAAAGAAGTTTCGATATTAGCAACTGACTCCAGACTGGATTCCATCATGGACCCGTTTCAGTTGTCTTCTCTTCTTTCTCCCTCTCGTTTGGAAAATACCTTTTTAAAAATTCGCATTAAAACGATCAAAGACGAATTATCCACTCTCGCCTCTCCCAATACTAAAGATGGCGGATTTGATTATTCCGTGAACGATGTCCATTACTCCGAAGTCATGGCGTATTACGCACTGAACGGGATGAAACGCTATGTAGAACAACTTGGATTTCCGGTTTTGCAAAACCGTCCTCTCTACGTAATGGTAAGAGGAAACGATGAAAATACCCCCAAAGACGAAGTAAATGCTTTTTACCTGCACGCAAGACGTGATTCTTCTCAGCCCAGAAAAATGATTCTCTACGGAGATACTCCACACACACCGGGTGTGGATCGCGATGTGTACTGGCATGAGTTCGGTCATTTATTCAATGAAAGCATTTCTGGTGACGTCGGAATTGATTTAGCTGGAGAAAACGGTGCTGCTTTTACAGAAGGCTCTGCACTGCATGAATGTCTTGCAGATTATCTTGCAGAATCCTTATCTGATAGAGGGTACATCGGTAAATGGATCGGTAGAAATTTTTCTAATGTGAAAGCCGGAAATCCTTTAAGAACCGCGCTTAAAAACGACGATGATAAAAATACATTCGCAAGTGTCGCTAATTTTGATTCTTCGGGCAAAAATTTTGACAGATACCGTATGGCTGAGTGGTGCACGCGCGTACTGTGGGACATCCGAAGCCAGTTTGTAAATGAAACATCGAAACGAGGAGCTTTTTTATCCGACCGATTGATTTTCAGCGCAGTCGGACTACTGAAAAAAGACACTTCTGTCAGACAATTCAAAGAAGCTTTAAGTACTGCTGATAATGAAATGTATTGTGGACTGCACGCGAAATCTATCAACAAGGCTTTTGAATCGCGTGGTTTTACGGATGCTCCTACTTTGGCAACTCCCTTACAAGTTTCGAGTAGTGCCTCAGTGTACGCAATTGAAAACGACGAGCTAGTAAAACCGACTTCGCTTGCAGGAAACTCCGTGTATTTTAATGTGAAAATCACTAATCCAAATTCTTCTACAGCAAGAAATGTCAGACTGACATTAGAAGCACTGGATGAAAACCTAATCCCCATTACATCGGTTCAAGGGTACGGCGATTTGGCTGGAGGAAGTTCTATCCTCATAAGTGATAAAGCCGGGCTCAGCTCGTTTATATATTCAGTAAATGCAACGATTCCCACTTCCAGCAAAGCAACACGCATCAAGTACCGACTGAAAGTTCAAATGGAAAATGGGCCCATCGCAGTAACAACAGGAGATTTGGGTTTATGAAAAAACTCTTCTCTCTTTTTCTTGTCATCGCAGTTGCCGCTTATATATGGCAGCTAAAAAACAACATGACTGCATTTTCAAACATGTTGGAAGAACAATTTGCGATAAGCCAGAAACACAAAACTGCATTACGCATAGACCGAAATCTGGCTCAAGTTGAATTCCCGGCATCAGACAACCGCAGTCCACTTGAAATTGCTAGAGAACTTATTAGCGATAAGAAAACAGAATGGAATTTGCAGCCATACCATGAAATGCGGGCAGAAGAAGTAAGTACCCCAATTGGAACACGCGTGACGTATTCCTTCTTTCAAGACAATCTCCCCCTACAGGGCCAAAGCATTCAGATTATCGTCTCAAAACGCGGAAAAATTTTATCAATTGAAAACAACTACAAGCCACTTGAAAGAGCAGAAATTCAAGGGGTGGATTTTTCGGAAGTAATAGCTAGATTAAAAGACAAATTTGAAGTTACGGATGCTGATAAAATCCACGATCCTGTCTTATATCCAGTTCCAGGGTTGAATAAGCCGGAGCTTGCTTACCCTCTAACGATAAAAAGCGCCAAAGGACCCGAAAAGGAAGTTCTTGTCCGCGCCAGCGACGGTGAAATCCTCTTAAAAACACCCGCAAGAAAAGAATTTTAAGCATAAAAAAACCGGGAAACCTAGCGGCTTCCCGGTATATGCGTAAGTGAAGTGATACTTAAAAAACTATTTCAACGCTAAAGAATTTTGCGGTACATCTTTAGGCGCAGAATTTAAATCGGTAAATACTCTGATTTGGATCCCTTCGCGATCAATGCGATCTTGGGGAACTTTTCTATCAGACTGGTAATTCACATCGGTGTGACAAACATAACCGCGGTTGTATTCGGAAAGCTTAGCCACATCAAAACTACAAGGCATCATCTTGCTGCCTTTTCTGTAAAGTTGAATCGAAAATTTAAAGCCGTCTTGTTGGATTTGAGAATAAGGAATTTCAAATGTACGGTTAATTTCTTGCGTTTGACCGTTGCCAATCGTCCAGTATCCACCGTTTTCAGGAAGTTTTACTACTCCGTTATTGGGAATGCTGATTTCCAATTTGGTTTCAGAAAGCGCATTTTTTTCTTCCCCGTTGTGTTCCATGTTGTAACGTTGAATGGAGATAAACGTACGGTAAGGCTTTTGGTTTTGCACCTGGTTTGGTACCTGGGCTTCTGGCGCTACCCCTTCTGCCATCGCTTTTGGGCATAGTGCGTATGCCACGATAAAGATAATTATTTTTGCCTTCATTTTTGACTGCTCCTGTTTTTAGTTATTATTGGGTGCAAACTCTACAATCGTCTCGTAGTTCTGCTGTGTAATATTCCATCGAAATTGATTTCCGTATTGACCGGCTTCGACAATTTTAAATCTTTGCACAACCGGAGTTGTCGTCGAATAGTTGATCTTTAAAACTTCGTATGTAAAGCCACCGTTTGAGACAAACAAAGCAACGCTGTCTGTACTATATAAAGTCAGCTGTCCGATTTTAATCGAACTTTGAAAGACAAAGGTGTTACCCGGATCGACGTAATTGCCTTCAAGTTGAATAGTAAGCGCTTTGCCGTATCCCATTGCAGCCATGTGGTACTTGGGAACAGGAAAACTACCCGAAAGTGTATTTACACTTCCTTCGCTTTTCGTAAATACGGGCGTTTCACCCTGCACATATAAGTTCTTTACTATATAGTCGTAATTGGATTGAAAATTTACTTTTGCCCACTTGGTTCCGCCCAAGTTCTTAGCCATCAAGTCAAA
>CAYNEF010000043.1:0-34284 GCA_964396165.1 uncultured Pseudobdellovibrionaceae bacterium | reverse complement strand
TCCATCGTCTTTAATTCTAGACGCGGAACATCAAGTATGGAACTTCCCTCGAGAACGACTTTTAAAATCGGCCAAGGGTAGTTGAAATTTTGGGGCTGCTGCAAATTCACGTCGGGTAAAATAGCATATCAGTTGCAAGGATGACACTCTTCACTTTCCAATAGTTTGCTCCCCGTGTTATTACTGGATTTCGATAATTCGGAGAGGTGGCAGAGCGGTTGAACGCGGCGGTCTTGAAAACCGTTGTACTTTCACGAGTACCGGGAGTTCGAATCTCCCCCTCTCCGCCACTACTTAAATTTAATATTAAGCTTAATATTAATATTCAGCGGCGTAGCCGCCTTGGTGTCATTCCCCCCGCACCTTGCACGTGCAGAGTTCCCGGTTATAATTCCCGTACAGGAGAAAAAATGAAATCACTACTCACTCTCGGCTTATTCCTATCTATTTTTTCAACATTTGCATCGGCTACTGAAGTAGACGTCAAACTCATATACAAAAATGCTAAAAATGGATTTGCGAATGTGGCAGGGACTGTGACTGCTGAGAACTTATCCGACATTACGATTACACTTCAAAATGGACAACTGAGCTATACGACACTGCCAGATGCAAAAGGAAACTTTGCCGTTGTGTTTGAATACCGCGGATCTCAATTCGACGTAACCGCTTGGAAAAAAGACAAACCTGAAGTCGCCTTGTTCACTTTCCGTGACACGCTTAAAAAATAAAGCCGCGTATTTTTGGACACAATCACTGCATTCGGGCTTTTCTCTGTCACTTTCACACTCATCTGCTATGCCTTTGAAGAAAAAAGCCACTGGTACATTTTAGGTTTTGCTATTGGCTGCGTACTCGGATCCATCTATGGATTTCTACAAGGCGCGTGGCCGTTCGGGCTTGTCGAAGTCGTATGGTTTTTCGTCGCCATGAGACGGTGGTTGAGAGTACGCGTACAAACTCACAATTGATTTCCATTACGCACACTAATAATGCAAAATACAAACTATGTTTGGAATTAGCCCTGACCTTTATCATCTTTCCCTCTCCCCACTTGATTTAATCATTCGCGCCGTCGTTGTTTATCTCGCGGTACTTTTGCTTTTACGCGTATCGGGGAAAAGGCAAATGGGACAGATGGGCCCTACAGAATTTGTCGCAGTTCTTCTCATCAGTAACGCGGTTCAAAACTCCATGAATGGGGGCGACAATTCTCTATTAGGAGGTTTGATTCTCGCTTCTATCCTCATTTTGATGAGCTGGGGAATCGCGGTACTTACGTACCGCAACCGCAAGATGGAAGCGCTCTTTGAAGGAACGCCCACATTGCTCGTGCACAAGGGAAAACTTGTGAAAGAAAACCTAGCGAAAGAATACATGAGAAAGACAGAGCTCGTTGCACTGCTGCGTAAACAAGGCGTTCACAGCCTTTTGGATGTGGAAACGGCGATTTTAGAAGCAGACGGGACACTGAGCATCACGAAAAAAGGCGATCCGCTTCACGAACAAAATGCGCACAGTTAGCCAAATTTACAGGGATGCGATACCATGTGTGTATGGCTACAGAACAAACTTTGTGGGTACAACAATGGGCGCGCTACTCTGAAATGGCGAAAAGCCAGGACGCTCCTCCAGAATTTTGGATTGCTTACAAAAAGATTTCTATCCCTGCAAACGGGCAAATCACCGAATCGCAAATCATCAAGCTGAAAGAATTGATGGCGAACTACAAACTGCATCTGTAATTCCAAGTCCGCAAACGTTAATCATGCACCCGCTACCTTTTCGGCCGAAAAGTAGATTGGTACCTTTTATTCCTTCCTTTTAAATTTTTACTTTTTTGAGTAGTGGCAGAGAGATAAAGAGTCCGAGGCTTGCAAGCCACAACGCCAGTGGTATTCCCAGAAGTTCTGCGATTTTTCCAA
Source organism: uncultured Pseudobdellovibrionaceae bacterium (assembly GCA_964396165.1). Lineage (GTDB taxonomy): Bacteria > Bdellovibrionota > FAC87 > UBA2466 > UBA2466 > CALCZU01. Next base: position 32,359 of record CAYNEF010000043.1, on the reverse strand, counting down.
ACACAACACTTCCTATTGCAAGTGCGAAATAAAAAACGAAAAAATAGAGAGATAGCGCACGCGAGCGGATTTTGATTGGAAATACCATTTGCGCTGCGGAATTAAGTTGCGACACCATTGCCGCCCAAGCCATTCCACACGCGACAAGAAGTAAACACGCAACAGGAAAGTACGCCGATTTTACCAGTAATCCGGAGGAAAAAAGATAAAGCAAAGTGGCTCTTTCTACGACTTGTGTCGGGCTATGCGTTTTTCGAATGTAGGGTAAGAGAATTGCTGCAGTCACGGCTCCTACTCCCAGGCTTGTCATCATAAATCCAAAGCCATTCGCTTCTAATAACAGTATTTTTTTTGCAATCAGCGGTAAGAGTGACCACATTGCCGTCCCAAAAAAGAAAAAACAGAATGATCGGATTAAAATATTTTTAAAGCCGATAGATGTTTTGCACGCATTCCACCCTTCTAAAAAAGCGCCCCAAAAGTTGGATTTTGTCGCATCTATTTCTTCTTTTACCCTGCTCCATTTAAAAAACACCCAAATAACGCCGATAAAAGAAAACGCATTCAGTAAAAAAAGCCAGCTTGCTCCAACCAATGTAAATAGAAAACCCGCAGCAGCAGGGCCGATACATCTACCCAGATTAAAACTCATGTTGTTCAGACTGGCCATTTGCGGAAGATCGCTTGGATCTTTCATTAATGCAGAAGAAGCAGATTGCCATGCAGGCATATTCATCGCACTGCCGGCGGCCATTAAGAACACAAAAAAGATTAATCCCCAAGGCCCTACTTTTCCAAACCAAACCATGATTCCAAGCGCCAGGGCCGAGAGAGCCATAAACACTTGCGTAAAAAGGAGTACTTTTCTTTTATCCCAAATATCTCCCCAAACACCGGCAGGTATCGCGATAAAAAACATGGGAAGCGTATTTGCCGTCTGCACTAGGGAAACCATCAGCGCCGAGCCGGAAAGAGAAGCCATCAGCCATGCCGCGCCCATTTGTTGCATCCACGTGCCGATATTGGAAATCAGATTTGCGATCCAAAGAGAGCGAAAAAGCGGTTCGTTTAAAGGTTTTAAAAAAAGCGGAAGCGGACGGCTATGAGGTTTGGAACTCATAGTCTCTTGTATCCTGTTCAGCGGTATTTGGGAAGTTCGTCGATTTTAAATTCTTTTCTCTCTACTACATCTTTTCGGACGATTACGGTGGCCTGGGTGTCGATGCCGAGAGTTTCGTTTAAGAAACGCAGTTTCACGCCTTTTCCGGAAGGAAGTGCCAATTGGTAAGTTTGATCTGCTTCGTAAGTTCTTAATTCATTTCCATCTGCGAACACTTTTGCGCGGTAATTTAATTTAAATTCGAGTAAACCTTCAGAAATCACTTTCAAAGTGAAACGGTAAGGCTCTTTCATGCGTTTTTGAGACTTGATACGGTTTGTAATTTCTTCGTAACCCGGTTTTTTTACAACGACTTCTACCCATTCATCGCAAGGAACAAGGGCTGCGCCGACAGTTCCTTTTTCTTCGCCATTAATTGTCCAAGTAGCGCCCGGGGGATCTGTTTCCGCTTTCAGTGTACACATTTCCTGCGCAACCTGAGCTGCAGGCGTCGGAACAATCGGTGCTGGAGTTTCTTGCGCTGGTTTTGCTTCTTCTTCTGCCACAGGCCGCTCTGGAGGAAGAGTTTCCACTACCACAGGAACTGGTGCCTGCATTCTTTGATAGATTTGGATAAAAGAAAAAGTAATAACGGCAACGAGAACCATATTTACCCAAGAGAAAGAACTTTTTGCCGACTTCAGTTGTCTATCCTCACTGCTGGGGGTCTCGTGCCAGGAACCCGACTCGTTTTCTAGTTCAATTTTGGGTTGCGCTTTCGGCATGCGGTAATTGCCTTGAGTATCGGTGCTTAGGGATTCACTTGCTGGAGAAGAAGGCACTTCACTCTTTGTTTCGCCTTTATTTGGAAATGAAATAGATTTTTTTGTATTGCCTGCATCGCGAGCCATCCCATTCATATTGGGAAGAGTCGGAGTAGGAGTGTGCTGCGGCTTGATGAACGAACCTTGTTGCGTTTTTATCGAAGCGCCGACGGAACTATCAATTTTTGTGACATCAGAAGTTTTTTGAGTGTGAGAGGTGTCTACAGAAGTACCTTGTTCCTCATCTACATTCGTAATTTCCGAAAAATTTCTTTTTTGTACTTGTACTGGTGCAGGCGTTTTCTCTTTCACGACTGTTTTTATTTGTGTTGCTGCCTCTTGCTGTTGTTTTTGAGCGACCGATGTTTTTGCTTCGGTCGATTCTGATTGTTGAGTCGTAGAAGAGGATTTAGAGACTGCAGTAGAAACTGGGGCAGAAGCGGAATTAGCGCTTCTTCCCGTTTTACTCTGGTCTTCGATGTCTTTTAAAATATCGCTTAGTCCGCTGTCATCTCCAAAGGTAAATCCGGTGTCTTCTTCTTTTTCAAACTTAGTAACTGATTCATCTTGAATGCTGCTGCTATTTTCAGAAGAGGAGGATCTCACCTCTTCTTTTTTTGCAGCCATTTCACCTTGAGAAAAGGGGATGGATTGTCTGTTGATTTCTTCTGATCTTCTTTGCTCCGATTCCATTTCGTTTACAAAAACGCCATGCAAGATATCGGCAAGTTCTTTTTGTGTGAAGCTTGGGAAATTTTTATTTAAAAACTCTTGCAATGCCCGGTGCATTTGACCAGCGGTTTGAAAACGGGCGTTTCTATCTTTGGAAAGTGATCTTAAAATAATTTTTTCTAACTCGAGCGAAATTTTGGGATTCGCTTTTGTAGGAAGCGGGATAAGACATTCCTGAATCAGCTTGAGAGTGGCAAGATCATTGTCTGTTTGAAAAAGTCGTTTTCCCGTCACGAGTTCATACAACATGATTCCGGTAGAAAAAATATCTGTTCGCATGTCGACAGGTTCGCCATTGGCCTGTTCCGGAGACATGTAACCGAATTTACCTTTGATGACTCCCGAGCGCGTTTCATCTGCGCGATCACGCGCTTTTGCAATTCCGAAATCCACAATTTTTACGGCGCCCTCGTAAGAGAGCATCACGTTTTGCGGAGACATGTCGCGGTGGATGATGTTCAGCGGTTTACCTTCGGATTCATCCCGTCTTGAGTGCGCATAATCAAGGCCCTTGCACACTTCGTTGATGACATACACAGCACAGGCAACGGAGAGGGAATAATTTGTCTTTTTTACTTTATTGACGAACTGGCGCAGGTTTTTTCCATTTACAAATTCCATCGTCAGCAAATAAGCGCCGCTGATTTTTTGAAAATTAAAAATTTGTACGATGTTCGCATGAGTCAGCTGGCTCGACAGACGCGCTTCAAACTCAAACATGCGCACGAATTCCTCATTCGAACTGTAGTGAGGAAGAATGCGTTTGATCGCAAGTTGCTTTTCAAAGCCACCCGCTCCACGCAATTTTCCACGATACACTTCCGCCATTCCGCCCGTTGCCAGACGCTCAAGCAGCAAGTAATCGCCAAGTCTGAATGGTTTAAACTCCATCTCTTTTCCCGTGGTCCTCCTTTAACGTTTTCGGCTTTTTAATCGAGGATGCTTACGAATAGATTCGTGTCACAGAGCGCAATCGTTGACTAGCAGCATTATTAGGTGCGTAAAAACCTCTTTTTAGCTCTAAATAAGGATGACTCTTCACGATCGCCGCAGTATATTCACAGGGATTTAGACAAGCAGTGTTAAGAATAATTTATTGGGGGCAATCTTTATGACAACGATCAATCCCATCCGCAGAACGATGAATCGTTTGATGGGGATGTTTTCTAGCGATTTGGCAATCGACTTAGGCACAGCAAACACTTTAGTTTACGCGAAAAACAGAGGACTGATTATCGACGAACCTTCTGTCGTAGCAGTTCACAAAAATCCTCGTGGTGGTCCAAGCCGAGTTCTTGCAGTAGGAAGAGAAGCAAAAGAAATGCTTGGAAGAACTCCTGGCAGCATCGTCGCAATTCGTCCGATGAAGGACGGCGTGATTGCAGACTTCGAAGTCACACAAAGCATGTTGAAATATTTCATCGCGAAGTCGCATGAAAAAATCACGCTCGTACGTCCAAGAATTATTATTTGCGTTCCCTTCGGTATTACCCAAGTGGAAAGACGTGCCGTAAGAGAATCTGCACAGTCTGCAGGCGCTCGTGAAGTATTCTTGATTGAAGAACCCATGGCAGCTGCAATCGGCGCTGGTCTACCTATCACAGAACCTTCGGGCAATATGATTGTGGATATTGGTGGCGGTACAACAGAAGTTGCCGTGATTTCTCTCGGCGGAATTGTGTATAGCCAATCTGTCCGCGTGGCAGGCGATAAGTTTGACGATGCAATCGTCAACTACATCAAGCGCCAATACAATTTACTCATCGGTGAAAGAACTGCCGAACAAATCAAAATCGAAATCGGTAACGCATTTCCTTTTGATGAAGTGAAGTATTGCGAAGTAAAGGGCCGCGACCTTGTCGTCGGAAGTCCAAAGACAGTGACTGTCAGCTCCGATGAAATTCGCGAAGCATTGGTAGATCAGGTAAACATTGTGGTCGATGCCGTGAAACAAGCTCTCGAGCGCACTCCACCTGAACTTGCAGCAGATATTGTGGATAAGGGAATCGTACTTGCAGGTGGCGGATCGTTACTCGCAAACTTCGATATCTTAATCCGCGAACGCACAGGCCTTCCTGTGATGTATGCAGAAGATCCACTTAAATGTGTTGTGATCGGTTCTGGAAAAGTTCTCGATCAATTGGATCTGCTGAAGTCGCTTACGATCGAATAATTAAATCATCCGTCATTTGGTCCCCAAGAAGGAGTCTGGCACTCTTTATCTGAAGGGGAGATCCTTGTCTTTTGCGTGCCATCTATCGTCATCACGTAAATTGCATAGTGGCCACTTTCATTACTGGCGAAAGCAAAATGGCGTCCTGTAGGTGCAAAGGAGGGGTTTTCAAAGTTAGATTTTTTTCCCTTATCCCCAGCAGTAATTCTAGAAAGATTATTCCCATCAGGATCAATCATGTAGATATCAAAATTTCCGGCCCCTGATTGCTGAGCAGCAAAGAGAATTTTATCGCCTTTTGGGGACCATGTGGGACTGGAATTATATTGCCCTGCAAAAGTAAGTTGCGTAGCAACCTTAGTCGGCAGATCAAGTACATAGATCATAGGATGCCCTGATCTCGCGCTCGAAAATACAATCTTATTCCCGTCAGGATTATAACTTGGCTCTACATCAAATAATTGTGATTCCATATTGGGTTGGAATCCTTCTCCGCTGATGCGCTTCCATCTCACTTCGCGGCTGATTGCCTCTGGATCTGTAATCGAATTTTGCCCGATGTAATATAGTTCAGGACGGCCTGTAAAACTTAATGTGGCAACGCCTCTAGCATTTTTCCCAGACCAGGTGGCACCGCTATTCATCCCTTCGCGCGCTGAGAGAACAATTCTTCCCCCAGTTTCTAAATTATGTTTTTTTAATACGGTTCCCTTTTTCTTTTGGCCGTTTAATACTACCCACTCATGTTGGGTGTAAGAAATATTTCTACCGTCAGAAAACCACGAGGGACGTGAAGATATCGTATTATCGCTCGTCAAACGCACCAAATTTCTGCCATCGGGATCAGATACGTAGATTTCTTTTGAAGGCATGCGTTTTTTGTAATCTGCACAAACCATTACGATACGGCTAAAGAAAAGGCCTCTTTCCCCTGTCAGTTCTTTTAAAATATCTTCTACGACTGCGTGTACGATTCGAGCGTATTGGTTTGCCGGGTTTTGGTAACTCTTATAGAGAATTCTTTTTTGTCCAGGAACATCGTAGAGACTTGCCTGTAGAAACAGTTTTCCCCCCGTTACTTTGTAACCAAACTTTAAAGCAAAGGCTGCACCCGTTGAGGAAAAACCCTGGTAATTTGCCTGATCTACATCTTTTGGCAAATCGAAGTTGGAAAAGAGTGAGGACGGAAGGAACTCAAAAATATTGGCAAAGTCTAAGTCACTTTGGAACTGATCAAAAATATTTCTTGCGAGATTTGCGTCTTGGCCTTCTCCCGTAGGATGCACTTGTCCCAATGCTACTTTTGCTTTTTTAACATTGGCCCCACTGACAGTGATGTAACTTTCTGCAAAGAAAAGGTTTGAGAATGTAAGAAAGATAATTATCAGATTTTTCATGCGTAACCTCTTTAAGGAGTAAAGTATATGTCTATCCCATCAGTTAAGATAGATGGTTCATCGGGAGCTGGAAAAGTGGATTGATCAATTGCATAAAGAACTGCTGAGTCATACAAGGGATCGCTTGAAGCTTTGGTAATTTTACGGCTCTTTACTTTTCCACTAGGTAGCAGCTCCAGGTGTACTTCTGCCGCAAGTTGTTTTTTCTTCTGCCATAAATAAATATTAAAATGCTGCTTAATTTCTTCGCCTACCATGCCACGGTATCTGTCTTTAGCAGTGCCGATAGCGCCTGTAGTGGATGTCCCTTGCGATAAGATATTGCCTACTACTTTTCCCCTGCCCGCTTTACCAGCTTTTGCCTGCAATCCCTTTAAAGCCTGTTCTCTTTTTGCTTCGAGTTCCAATTGCTTTAATGCTTTTTCTTTTTCCAGTTTTTGTTTTTTTGCAGTAGCTGCTTCTTCGGCTTCTTTTATTTTTTTCTCAGCCAACTCTTTTTTCTTTTTTTCTTTCAGTGAAACTTCATCGGCTTTGGCTTTTTGCTCTGCTGCCTCTTTCGCCAGTTTCATTTCTTCTTCCACAGCTTTATTTTTTGAAATTTCTTCAGGAGTAACTTTTGGTTTTTCCGTAATGGGAAGACTTGTATCGAGTGCTGTCTGCTCGTTAATCAATTTTTGTGGAAGTCCTACGACATCTACCTGAATAAAACTTTGGTACATCTGTTTTGTAACATCATTTTTTTTGGAAAAGAGCTCAATACCTAATTTATCCAGAACTTTTACGCTCACAATACAGAATAGAAGGGATCCGTGGATGATAAGCGAAACCATGAGCGCGGAAGAAGGCAGCTCAATAAATTTATCGTCTAACGTATTATGACTCATTTGGTCTTCCGTGCTGGGGGCTTGCCCCCAAAGTTAGATTTTATCATTACTCTGTCTATTGCCAGCCCCCAAATCCGACAATTATGAAAATTGTCGGATTCTGTTCCACTAATATTATTTCTTGGATTCTGGAGGTTCGGTGACTAGCCCTATTTTATCAATTCCTGCAGATTTTGCCGAGGCCATTGCGCGAGCAACAATGCCGTAAGCAACTGCGTCATCGGCACGCACGAAAATTTCCTTTTTCTGCTTGGTCTTGTAGAAATTAACGAGTTTTGGATACAGGGTATCAAGAGTCACTTCTTCTTTTTCGAAATAGATCTTTGCGTTGCTCGTTATGGTAATCGTTGTGGGTTTTTCATCCTGAGGCAGCGCCTTAGCGGATGCTTTGGGAAGTTTGATGGGAATTCCATTTTCCATAAGCGGGGTTGTGACCATAAAGATCACAAGAAGCACAAGCATGACGTCCACAAGTGGCGTGATATTGATATCACTTACCGGACTATTTTCATCGGATGAGGGACGAAAGCCAGCCATAATTAAACTCGTTTAGCTTGCAAGAAAATTGCGTTTAACAATATTGAGAAAGTCTGATCCAAAGACATCCATATCAGCGCGGATGGATCGAATCTTGTGATTAAAATAGTTGTATCCCATTGTCGCAGGAATTGCGCAGCCAAGCCCGACTGCTGTTGCAATCAGTGCTTCTGCGATCCCCGGTGCTACCGTCGCAAGACTTGCGCCCCCTTGCGCGCCGATATTCTGAAAGGAATTCATAATTCCCCATACCGTGCCGAACAAACCGATAAAGGGTGCGGTGCTTGCGGCAGTCGCTAAAAAAGTCATGGAATTTTCAAGTTTCAAACTTTCCATACGGTGAGACATGGTGAGAGCGCGTTCCACATTTTCAATGGAAGAGGCAGGTGCCATGACTAATCCGTCTTTTTTCTCCAGCTTCTGGCGTTCTTTATCTACAATTTTTTGGAGCTCTTTATATCCAGATTGAAAGAGTCTTGAGACAGGGGAATCGGGGAATTTTTTCGATTCGGAGTAGATAAAATCCATGCTTTTTCCGCCCCAGAATATTTCTAAAAACTGTTCTGTGGAGGAACGGCTTTTTTTTACCATCTTCCATTTGGAATAAATAATGGCCCAGGAAAAGAAAGAGAATGCCACAAGAAGCAGTAAAACGAACATAACGATAGGGCTCGAACTGAACAAAAGATCGATAAAACTTATCGAGTTCGTTACGGTTTCTGTGGGTCCATTTGCTGCAAAAGCTTCAATTATCATATGAGGTTGCGTTAAGTTGAAAGGATAGTGTATGAGAAGCACTCATTAGCGTCAAGGAAGTGAAAATTTTGAAAAAAGAACCCATTATTGTCATCGGTGCAGGGCTAGCGGGAAGCGAAGCGGCCTTTCAAATTGCGGCCCGAAAAATCCCCGTCATTTTGTATGAAATGCGGCCGGTAAGAATGACAGAAGCGCATACGGGACAAGGCTTTGCAGAACTAGTTTGCAGCAATAGCTTTGGTTCCTTATCCGATCATAGCGCGTCAAAGATTTTAAAAGAGGAGATTACAGCACTGGGCTCTTTTGTTTTAAAACAGGCGTTTTTGGCACAGGTTCCTGCGGGCAGTAGTCTTGCGGTAGATAGAGAAAAACTTTCTGAAATGGTGACAGAAATAATTTCTACGCATCCGTATATCGAAGTCAGACGCGAAGAGCTGAAGGAAATTCCCAAAAACAGAATCGTGATAATGGCAACAGGGCCACTTACTTCCCCTGACTTATCTAGAAGCTTAAGTGCATTATTGGGTGAAAATTCTTTGTATTTTTATGATGCCATTTCACCGATAGTTTCCAGCGAGAGTCTGGATTATTCGAAAATGTTTTTTGCGAATCGCTGGGACAAAGGAGAAACTCCGGATTTTTTAAATATCCCGCTCACTAAAGAACAATACGACACTCTTGTAGATGACTTACTTACAGGAGATGTGGTCTTGCCGCACGATTTTGAAGAGGAAAAATACTTCGAAGGCTGTATGCCAATTGAAGCCATTGCTTCACGCGGAAGACAAACGCTTGCTTTTGGTCCGATGAAACCTGTTGGCTTAAATGATCCACAGACAGGAAAACGAGCGTATGCGGTGATTCAATTGCGTACTGAGAATCAGCATAAGACTGCTTATAACCTTGTCGGTTTTCAGACAAAATTGAAATACAAAGAGCAAGAGCGCGTCTTTAGAAAATTGCCAGGGCTTGAGAATGCAGAATTTTTGCGCTTAGGCAGCATGCACCGAAATACTTATATTAATTCTCCCAAATACCTTTTGCCGACGCTGCAATTAAAACAATCAACGAATACTTTCATTGCGGGACAGCTCACAGGAACAGAAGGCTATTTAGAATCAGTCGCGACGGGAATGCTTGCGGGAATTAATGCGGCGATGCTGTATGAAGCACGTGAACCCTGGAGATTGCCTCCGACGACGATGTTGGGAGCGTTAACCCACGCTATTTCAGATGAAACAAGAACACATTTTCAGCCGATGAATTCCAATATTGGTGTGCTTCCGCCCTTGGAAGTACCTGTAAAAAAAGATAAGAAATTAAGAAATCAATTGATGAGTGAAAGATCCGTAAGGGATTTAAAAAACTTTCTGTCGGCTCTTAGTGGGAACCTGCGAATGGAGAATTGTACGGAACTCCCCGTGTGAACCCTCTTGGTTCACCGTGATTGGGATCGGAAGCAGGTTTTGCCTGGGCCCCCATTGCAGCGGCTATCGGATCTGAATTTCTGTTATTTCCTGCAACTCCCGTAATTCTACTTAAATTACTCACACCACTTGCTTGCGGAGTGACGCCAGAGTTAGCCGTGTACTTGCTTGCAATGGCAGCGTTAATTTCCATCTGAGTTTTTGTGTTGGCTTTAATGGCTTCGATGTTTTGATCTACCGTATCTTCGCCAATGGATTTACGGGGGCCATCTGATTTAAACTGTTCATTGATTTTTGCAATTCCGTCATTCACCGATTTTAAGCTGTCCGATACCTGGCTATTGAGATCGGGAGTTAACTTATTAAAATCTAAATTATTTTTAGATGCATCTGAAATCGATTTAGAAAAGTTCTCTCCTGCTTTTGAAATACTTTCGTTGGTTTTCGTGCCGTATGATTCAATATTTTTTGCAGCTTCTTTTCCAGAGCCGCCACCTTGACCGCCACCACCACCGCCAAAACCGCCGCCGCCACCGAATCCTCCTCCACCAAATCCACCACCACCACCGAAACCGCCGCCGAATCCTCCACCACCCAATCCACCTGGACCGCCAAACGCTCCTGGCTGTCCCCCAATTCCTCTACCGGGATTGAGGTCTGCTCTTCCAAAAGGGGATGGATTAAACTCTCCAGCTTTGCTCACAGTTGCAATGCTAAGGATGAAAAATAAAGTCAGAATTCGTGTTGTATAGTTCTTCATATGTAAATCCCAAGTTGTTTGAGACTTAGAAATGCACTCTTCGGGCCAAAGAATACGGGCTAGGCACATACTTAAGTATTTGAAATATATATATTATTTAATGCATAATAATAGCCAAAATGTGAAAACCCGTAGAACTTGTATACACTTAGTAGGATAGTAAACAATTAGTCTTATAAAGATTCCGGAAATAAGATAGCTCTCGAAATGAAAAGATCTTCTTTAGCTTCACTTTTGAAAAGTCGCATTAAACATCTACGCCACATACACCGAAAAGAATGTGTGCCATTTAACAATATGCGAGGAATTGAAGACCTATTCAATCATAGCTCTTACTAACTTTTGAAACATTTTTTTTCATACTTTCGTCCACTTTGGTATCCTGACTCTGAGCACAATATTGCTTGCTTAGATGGATGGAGAGCGCTCGCGATTCTATTCGTTGTCTTTAACCACTGCGCCGAATTCGTAGTTGGAGAAACAGCATCAACTTCCGTACTTTTTTCAATAGGGCACAGACTATGGGCTGGAGTAGATTTATTTTTTGTGCTTAGTGGATTTTTGATTGGCACTCAGCTTTTAATCGAAGTAAAAAATACTAATTCAGTATACTTTTCTAAATTTTTTTTTAAACGTTCCTTACGCTTATGGCCTTTATTCTATGTTGTACTGTTTTCAATAGCAGGATATCGATTTATCAACGATGGACACTCCACACTCCGTTGGACAGAGATTTTCTACTTAATGAATTATTTTCATTCAGGAATAATTGTTCCTGGAGGATGGTCATTGGCTACTGAGGAACAATTCTATCTGTTGGTTCCACTCTGCTTACTACTTTCAACTAAACTTAAATTAAATTCAAAACAAAATAAGTACTTCTTAATCGGACTACTCTGTGCCGCACCATTAGTTAGATTTGCAACGGTTTTAATAACTGGCCTCACCTCTACAAAACAACCTGAATATATTTCTTTAATATATAATCCACTACATACTCACTATGAAGGACTAGTGATAGGACTTCTGATTGCCCATATTTTCATTTATCAGAAAAAACTTCCAACGAAAAAACAAGCAGTGCTTCTCATAATTGCTGTAGTACTTGTATTTGCACCATTAGCTTCGATTTCACCTAAGATATTCAATCTTAGCGTAGCGTCGTATTTTTTCGGAAGCTTAGTATTTTACACTCTGCTTTTTAAGCAGTCAGCACTTTCAAGAATTCTATCACTTAAATTTTTCCATTTGCTTTCACGCTTGTCGTACGGGATCTATCTTACCTATAACTACTGGATCAAATTTCTCTACGACAATATACTAAGAAATCAATCTTCCTACTCTCCAGAGATGAAAGTACTTTTACTTTTTACAACAGTACTTATCGTATCACTTTTTTTAACTTCTTTTTTGTGGGCAATCATTGAAAAACCGTTCCTAATACTACGATCAAAATACTTACCTTTATTCAACAGACCTAGGCCACCATTTCACGATGTACATAAAGCAGCTTAGCAACACAGAAATAGAAGTGTTAATGGGAGCTAAATTTAGAAATTCAGTCAAACCCGTTTATTTCTAACGCCCTCAATACGCTCAAAAACTCTCAAAAGGTTATCATGAAATATCTTTATGATATCTCCATCCGAATACCCTCTTGCCTTTAATTCTTTTTCTAGATTCGGATATTTCGATACATCTTCAAGACCTGTGGGTAGTTGCGGAACGCCATCGAAATCAGAACCAATACCAACATGGTCAATACCTGCAATTTTTACAATATGATCTATGTGATCAGCTACTGTAGATACACTTCCACTACCATTTTGCGTAATGAATTTAGAATAAAAATTTACCATTACGACACCGCCATTCAGTTTTACCATCTGTAAAACATCATCCGGTATATTTCTTACATGATTGTTAATGGCATATGCGGATGAGTGAGATGCAATTACTGGCGCGTTCGTCACTTTTAAAACTTTTCTCATAGCACGTGCTGATATATGCGATATATCAACAAGCATTCCTAATCGATTCATTTCTTTAACAACTGATTCACCAAAAGCCGTAAGCGGATCTGGCATTTCCTTATCCGTACAGGACTCAACCCAGCTTAAATTTTTATCATGCGAAAGCGTCATGTATCTTGCGCCTGCATTGTAAAGCTCATTTAGATTAACGAGGGAGTCTTCTATAGAATGCCCACCCTCCATTCCGATCATCGATGCAATTTTTCCATTCGCAGTGATGCGTCTGATATCAGAAGATGAAAAGGCTTGTTCAAAAGTATCCGAATATTTGGATATCATTTTTTTAACTAAATCTATTTGCTGAATAGTAACTTTTTTTGCACCACCGGTAATCATCAACTGAGAAGGTACATACACAGACCAGAACTGAGCTCCAACATTGCCTTTTCTCAAGCGCGGGATATCCGTGTTAAACTCATCTTGAAATATATTCAAATCATGTTTAGTCAGATTTTGATCACCGGATTGCCTGAGTGCCCAGGGTAAATCGTTATGCCCATCGATGACATAGGGTGAAGCAAAACTTAAGTTGCGGAGTATAATTAAGATACTAATGATTTTATAATTCATATCTATAAATTATCTGAATTGCCACTATTCAGCAAAGCCTCACTTGTATTTGATTCATTAGCAAATGCATCTTAAAAAAGATGCATCAAGTAGCATGTCGCGTTATTGAAATATTGCATCGCAACAAAAAAAGTTTCGGATTTCTACATAAATATGTTTCTCTTGTGCTGGTATATTCAGTAGTTAATTCGCAAAACATCCTCTCTACAGATTGATGCCAGAATAGACGATAAGTAATAAAGCCCTGCAATTAGACATAATTATGCAAATGACTAACATAAAAATCAAAAACACTGTAGACGAAAGTATCTCGTTCTACCGTACAGTTCTAATTCACTTTTTATCGGAAATGGAAAATAGCGGAATTTCTTATGCTGTATTAAGGAATTATAGCGGGTTTCCACACTTTATTCCCAAGCCAGATATCAGTTTGCTGTTAAACGATACTCAAACAAACAAATTTATTTCGTTATCCAGAAAAGCTGCTAAACAATTACAATGCTTTTGTTTCGTCGTGCCAGCAAAAGTAAACATGATCTCAGTTTATTTTATTGAGAACCTAGAAAATAAAAATTCCAATGATGAACCTCGGGTCTTGAAGTTTGATGTACGACACTATCAAAATTATCCAGGTGTGTTTCTAAAAAACAGAGTCGCCTTAAAAAATTTAAAAACAAAAAAAATAATTAAAGAAGGATTAAAGTTCACTGTACTAAATGAAGTTGATGAACTCGTATTAATGCTGAAACAATGGCAAAGAAAACAAAGTGAAGCGTATCGCAAGAATATCGAAGAATTACTAAACGAGGAAGGAGTTCGTAAATGGTTAGAATTCGAGGCAAATCTATCCACAGACTCCATTAAGAAAAATCTAAACTCGGGTGATAAAAAAAGTTACGAACAATATATTTTAAGATTGTTCATTCTACGTTTTGGAAAAAATACGATTACTAACCTCACTCGAAGTCAAAGTTTAGCGCTTAAAACCAGCATTAGAAACTTTGCTTTAAGACCTAGAGCACTTATCTATCTCTCAGGACCAGACGGCAGCGGAAAGACTACTGTTGCAAATTATATAGTCAGTTTTTGTCGTGCAAACAAAATACATTTGAAAACATTTTACACATTAAATCAGTTACTGCGTGTATCAGTATTATTTTTAAAATGGAACATACAAAGGTTTATATTACGTGAGTTGACTGGCATTTCTTTTAGACACTACAAAACTAATCTTGCAGGCCATAAAGATAGAGACGATGGTTCAAAGCTATGGAAGTTCAAAAAAAAATTGTTCTTGCTTTTGGCACTCGTAGATATAGTTCCTGGGTACATGAGAGTGAACTTGTATAGACTTTTTGGATATACAGTGATGATCGAAACTTCGCCGTACGACTTATTTACAAAATGGCAGATGCCAAGGTTTAATTTTGCAGAGAATTATCTTGCACCCTTAATTCCAAAACCAAATTTAGGTCTAATTATGTGGGGTAATCCAGAAAAGATAAACCAACGCAAAAACGAATTAACAACTCAAGAAATACAAGATTATTACAACCGCATGAATGGCTTAATCAACAGCATTAAAAATATTAACTATATCAAATTGAATACTGACCAAAATATCGGCAGCACATTTTCTACTGTAATAAAATTGCTGGAAGGAACGTTTGAGTAATGCACATCTTAAATAAAACAGAGCTTTCACTTCAATCAGAGGTAGCGCCTGAACCAAAACCATTGAGTTGGGAAAAATTGGCAACGGAAGTTGTAGCTAGTTTTGGAAAGTATCAAGTCTTATCTTCAAATAAAGATAAGACCGTAATCAGAATAAGTTTGCCAGGAGATTTGCTTAAAAGCGTTATATGTAAAATTTGGCATGAAGATTCAATATGGAAGACTATAAAACATAAGGCTGGAATTTCTTCAGCAATACGCGAACACAAAAACCTTGTAAAACTAAAAGCAGCAAACATCGAAGTCCCCTCATGTTTTTCTTTAATACGAATTACTTCCAATAAACAATTTGGCATTTGTGAACTGCTTTTCATGGAAGACTTGGGAAACTTAACAACTGCGATAGATTTCCTAAAAAACATAGAAGAACCTGAAGAAATTCTAGCATTTGAAAATAAATTGATATATTTAACTCAAAAACTTGTATCAATCGGTTATATCGATAGTGATCATAGTTTAGTCAACTTGGCAGTTACAAAAGATGGTAGACTTGTAAAAATTGACCTCGAACTTGGCAGCTGGAACAGATTTTCCAACTTCATTTTTAGAAACTATTCAAAAATGCTTGCCAGGTTTATTTCAAGTTATATTTATGCTGTACAACCAAATAGAAACAGGGTCAGCTCTTTTATTTCAAAATTGAGTGAATGCATTCCCCTAAACGTAATAGTTAAAGCTTCCGCTAGACAATATATTTTAAAAGAGCTCTCTAATCAAAAAAAACAAAACGGTATTGATAACAAGTATATTTTATTTTGAGAAAACTATATCCAGGCATTTTAATGAAGTAGGGCGTCACATAGAACAATTTTCTGAAATTATAGTTATCGATTAACACAGCAATATATACAATTTTTTGCTACAATTTTCACATGTCAAAAGTTCACGTCATTATTGTAAATTATAATACTGCATCTCTGCTTTTAAATTGTCTAAGATCGTTAAAAATTGAAATCGATTGTAACGCTAATTATTATGTAACCGTACTAGACAATGCTTCTACAGATAATTCGATACAAGAAATTGAAACATTTTTAAGAGAAAACGACTCTGCTTCATGGTTAAACCTAATCAAATCTGAAAAAAACCTAGGATTCGCTGGAGGAAATAATGTCGCAATTCGTAAAATTTTAGATAGTACGAGCCCTCCAGATTATATCTATCTTTTGAACCCAGACACCACATGTTTCAAAGGAGCTATCACTGAACTTGCGAATTTTCTGGATACCCACGCAGACGTAGGAATAGTCGGCGGTAGAAGCGAGAACTTAGATCATTCTGTCCAAGCAACAGCGTTCAGATCACATTCAATTTTAAGTGAACTTGACGGAGTCGTTCGACTTGGACTGCTATCTAATTTACTAAAAAATAAAATAGTTGCTATCCCCCCAAAAAACTTACCGCATGCCTGTGATTGGGTGAGTGGTTGCTCTTTGATGGCGAGGACCGAACTTTTTAAAAGATGCGGATTAATGGATGAAAATTATTTCCTCTACTATGAAGAAGTTGATTTCTGTATATCTGTAAAACGAGCAGGCTGGCAGATTTGGCATGTTCCAAACAGCAGGATAGTACATTTAGAAGGACAATCTACTGAAGTTAATAAAAAAAATTCTATTCCAAAAAGAAGGAGTGACTACTGGTTTCGCTCTAGAAATTATTTTTTCTGTAAAAACTATGGTCGCGCTTATGCACTAACTGCAAATCTGGTTTGGATATTTGGTTATGGAATTTGGAAACTTCGAAAACTAGTGGAAAGGAAAACAGATAATGATCCTCCATTTTTTTATTGGGATTTTATTAGACATACTTTTGAGCCTATTCATATTAAATTACCCTAGTTGCAAGGTAACTTTTTAAGTTCTTCCCATTTAGAATTTGCAACTTGCAATACTGCCTCTGACTTTACTGAAGGCTCATTTAGTTTTTCATAGATACCCCAAGAGCCATGCTTAGTTTGCGAGCCAAGTAGGTTGTAGTACATAAACAAGTCACCACCACACGCAAACCAACTGTTTAAATAATCTAACAGCAATTCACGCATTAATTTATCACGATGCAGTTCTATTTTTGTCTCTAATTCCCATTCACCTGATGTATCTGGTCCACCTTCATAAGCAATAAATTTAAGTTCATAGTACTTTGCTAGTGTTTGATAGTTTATTGGCAATGATTTGCCATCCCAGTTGTCAATACTCTTAAAAATTTTCATTTTCACTTGGCCAAGGCTTATTTTTAGCATTTGATAAATATCTTCTTTAGATGCTACAGGCAGTTTTTTTGCGGAGCTGGGTAAACTTATATATGGCGCTCCTGCAATCGCATAAATTAAGTTTTTTGGCTCACTATATTTCTTCGCTATAAAATCAAGTTGCCTCGAAATAATCTCAGGATATGCCACTTGCGAAGCCAATACTGGTCTTATCTTTGAAAAATCTTTATTTTTGCCATACACAGAATCAAAAACTTGAATCACTTCAATTAATCTCTTAACTACCATGAACCACTCTTCATGTTTCAACGTGTGGCTTTCATCTGCAATCTGCAATTGTGAGCCTGGTAGTTTACCTTCCTTCAGTGCAGAATCCATATTTTGTGAATTTGCTTTGAATATTGTATTCCAAATTTCATTGCTTAGTTCAAAATAGATTTTTAATTCCGGATTTAGTTGGCTTTTTAAAAGCAATGCCAAATTTTTCACGTATTCATTATCCGCAAGATAGGGAATATTAATCCAGATATCCTTATGTGTTATATTAGCCAGTTCAACAACGTATTCCCATGCCATCCCGTTTTCATTGCTTTGAAGCAATTGTTCCTTCTTTGTTCGATCACTCCAACTTTTTGTTACATTATTATTTGTTTTAGTAAGATCCATGAAACGAAGCACAGTAAATGGCTCAATTAATTTTAAAAAGTTCTTATTAAATATCTCCTTTGATGAAAGACTATAGCCAGGTCGAATGATCCTAATATTTTTCACTCCCCCATTTGTTTTTGTAAAACTCAGCATCATCTGATCAGCATTTAAACCGAGCTCAATAGTGGCGATAGTTTCATTAGTTTTCTTATCAAAATTTAGTTTTACAATTTTCCCTTTAGTTGCAACGAGTTTAATATCAGCATGACCTTTAAAGTAGAGCTCATATAGCCCGGCCACATTCTTTTGACCCGTAAAAACAATAAATCCAAAATCTTCAGTAGGCCAACCATTCGCATCTACTTTTATCTCACCAAGCCAGGGTTTTTCTGGGCTACCAAATTTTCTTCCTGATTTTGCCGCATCTATAAACATTTGGCTTTGCGACCAGTCGTTTAGCCCCTCAAGATTTACGCCTATCGGAGGCTTAGCTGCGAAGGAATATAGGGGAACGAACAAGCATAATATCTTTATAGTATTTAGCACCATGCTTAATGATACCTATAGTTGGCGAAGAAAACCAACTAGCAGCAGATCGTGAAATAGGAGCCTATACGGTGGGGTAATTAAGAAGATTTCTACATATTCTATAGTTTAGAAAGTAAAATATAAAGCACTGCATTGAAAGTGACGATGAGTATCATAGATTATGAATGCATCGAGAAAAATTAAGAGCGCTCCCTCAGTGTTCAAAAAACGGTTAATGCATTTAAAAGCACCCAATAATGATTGGGTAGAACGGGCTATACATAACTTTGAAGAAGGATATGTGAATGAGGAATTACTTACCGTTCTTACGGAGATGACAATTTGGAAGGCCGAGTACGATAGAAAGCGACACTACGAGAGATTCAAAAGATTATTTGATATTTGTGGCTCCTTGATACTAATTTTTTTAGTAAGTCCCGTGCTCATTCTTTGTGCTATTGCTATCAAGTTTGAATCAAAAGGACCAGTTTTTTTTAGACAATTAAGGTCTGGGAAATTCGGTCAACCATTTTGGATTTTAAAGTTTAGAACAATGCCTATAAATCTTCCTAAAAATGTACATTACTTAAAACCATTAGAAAAACCCACTATCCCTAATCTAACTACTAAAGTTGGCAAGTTCTTGCGCGACCACAAGCTGGATGAACTGCCGCAACTTTGGAATTGCCTTATTGGTGACATGAGCCTTGTTGGTCCTAGACCACTGTCAATGAATGATACAAGTGTAGTACACGAAAAATACTACCCACGATTTTCAATACGGCCTGGCATGACAGGACTCTGGCAAGCAACAATCTCCAATGATGCGGTAGGTGACAGGAAGTTATTACTTGATACTATTTATGTTAAGAAAAGAACCTTTAGTTTAGATATGTTTTTGTTAATGCGAACTTTTCTCGTTGTTTTCCAAGGTGAAAACCGCTTTACGACCTGGAAAAGAAAGTAAATCTATTTTTCTATTATGAGTGAAGCAAATAATACATACGCAATTGTCGTAATTGGTAGAAATGAAGGAAATCGACTAGTAAAATGCTTTAAAAGCATTGAACACCATTTGCCCTTTATCATTTATGTAGATTCAGGCTCTAAAGACAACAGTGTCAAATACGCAAAAGAAATAAAAGCCACAGTTGTAGAGCTCGATGATAAAATTCCTTTCACCGCAGCACGTGCAAGAAATGAAGGTTTTTCTAAAGCAATTAGCTTGTGGCCAACTATTGAATATGTACAATTTTTAGATGGAGACTGTGAATTGAAATCCGTTTGGATACAAGATGCATTAATGGAATTTTCGAAGCATCAAGATTGCGCGGTAATATGCGGTCAACTAACAGAAAAATACCCGCACAAATCAATTTACAATCAATTTTGTGACATTGAATGGAAAAAGCCATATGGTTTTACAGATAGCTGCGGAGGCATAGCAATATACAGAGTAAATGCATTCAAAATGCAAAAAGGTTTTAATCCCAATCTAATCGCAGGCGAAGAACCTGATCTTTGCTTTAGAATCAGAAGAGACGGTTGGAAAATACTTCAATTAGAAAATCAAATGGCAGTGCATGATGCCAACATGCTTCACTGGAAACAATGGGCAAAACGAACAATAAGATCTGGATATGCATACGCAAGTGGTTACTGGCTAAACAAGAAAAAAGATGGCAAATACTACTTGAAGAATAATTTAAGCATAGCTACTTATGGTTTTTTTATACCGCTAATACTTTTTGTTCTTTCTTGTACAGGTTATTTAGCATTGGCTTTATCACTATTTATATTGATAGAACTAAATCTGATGAGACGTATATATTTATCTATTAAAATGCGAACAAACACACGGTCGATTGCAATTAAATTTTCAGTTTTTACATCGCTTGGGAAATTTTATGAGTTTATAGGGCAATGTAAATTTATCTACAATGAAATCATCAAAAACGATAAAGCTTTACTTATAGAACACAAGTAAAGTGAACTACCTACTCAAATTTAATTCAGGCTGTACGATAGTCACTCTTTGAGATTTATTTTCACTCAAATTCATTTCTTGCTCTCTTTGCATACCATTTACCGCACCTGCCATAATCATATAAATTGGGTTCGGCATATTATTTAATAATGTGTCTAAAACATATAACAAGCTTCCGATACACAAGACTGCAATAGGAGCAGATGAGACAAATCCCTGCTCCTGAATTTTCCTGTGTAAAAATAAAAAGGAAGGTAATACAAGGGCAAAATACAGCCAAAATGTTCCCCAAAAACCGTAATTATTAAATGTGATTATCCACAAACTATCGGTAATGGTTATATCTTTGCCTTCTTCATCATAGACTTTCCCTCTACCCCAACCTCCCCACCCAAAAAGAGGTCTCTCCATCGTTTTACGTATCAGCATTTCTTCATTACTCAGACGAAAAGCCAACGACTGCGCTCTATCAGGCCCCAAATAATTAGCAGCTAAATCCACTGCTGTTTTGCCTGTCCAATAACCGCTTGTACTTGCTAAAATATAAACAAATGGAACAGCAAGAAAAACCAGTATAAAGTACTTTAGTATACTTTTTTTTGTGACTGCCAAAATACAGACGCCAACGAACAATAAAATCAGTGCACCGGAAGACTTCAAAAGTACTGTAGTTACAAATAGTAAAACAAGACAAAACTTGGCAAGCATAGCCTCGCCGCCTCTAAACAATTTCAGCTTCCAAAGCCAAAAACCGTTTAAGCAAGCGATACTCATCCACATTGCAACCATCAGACCATGATTCATAAAAACCATAGGACGAAAACCATCAAATCTAATTGTTTGCGCAAAACTGTGCTGGGAATATCCATAAATTATTTTATGTAATATTGGGCTCATTCGAATTTCATACAAACAAAAAGGTATGTATAACAGACCGCCAACAAAGATTCCCAGTGACAGGTTACGACTTTGCCTACTACTAGAAAAGTAGGCTCTTCCTACTAGATAAGGAACACCCCATAACATAAATTCGCTTGCTGAAATAAATACACCATCTTTTAAACCCAATTCATTCGACAATGAAGAAAAAATAGGACTACAGCAAGAAAGTAGTACTGGTATATCGAACCATCTAAATTTAAATTGTCGCCAAGAATTGCGGTCGTATAAGAACGTAAATATCACTACCAATAGACCGATTACGTTACTTTTATTCAATGCGGGTATGTGAGGAAGCTTATATTCAAATACAGGAAGAAAAAGTACACCTAAAACAAATATTGTTCCTATAGCACGTCTTGGACTTGTAAAAGAAAAAAGTACAAAAACGATATAGGAAAAAATCGCCAATACAACCGTTACATTGGAAGAGTATAATGTCATCCGGAGTGTTATCCTGTTTTTTTATAATCACTACTGTTGTTTATCTCCAAATTCATCACTTGGTCGCATATTTTCAGAATTTTTCCTTTGTGCGTAACTGCAATAATTGTCATTTTACCTTTTAATTTTTCAAAAGACTCAATTAATCTTTCTTCAGTCTCTGCATCTACATTCGCAGTAGCTTCGTCCAGAATTAAAGCTCGAGGCTCTCGTATAAGTGCTCTAGCCAAAGCAAGTCTCTGCTTTTGGCCAGCTGAGAGCCCCATACCCTGCTCTGTAATTTTGTGTTCCAAACCTTCTTTAAAATCATAAATAAACTGACAATCTGCTAACTCAATTGCATTTTTTACCTGTTTCAAATTTGTAAGCGAATATGTACCAAAAATTAAATTCTCCAAAACCGTACCTTGAATAAGAAAGCTTTCAGGCCCCACATATCCAATTCTTCTTAAAAAACTTTTATTTAAATCTAGTATGGAATATTTATCTTCTTGAAGTGATAAATTTACTTCCCCTTGATTCGGCTTTAGTAGACCTAGTAATAAGTATAAAAGAGAAGTCTTACCAGTTCCAGACTCACCCGTTACGGCAAAAACACTACCCGGATCGATTTTGAAATTGACATTACTCAAAGCTGTTTTTTTTCCGTTTATATAATCAAAGGTTAAATTTTTAACTTCCCAACCAAAAGCAGCTTTACTCTCAGACATTTGTTTTTTTAATTTTTCAGAACTTGGATTATCTTTTCGGCTTGTATGATGGATTGGCAATTCCGCTTTTTCGAACCACCATTTATAAAGATCTCTGATAATCGGAAGATTTACTAAAGCTTGGCTAACGCTTTGGGTAAAGTACGCAGCATATGCGAAAAACCTAAATGTTAGAAATAAATATGCAACCAGAGTGCCTGGTTGAATTTTCTTGGCAAAGTCTCCAAGCACGATGACACTTAAAATCAGTATCAGACCCAATACAGGAGGAACTACCTGAGTGAAGAAATTAATCGCGCTAACTTCTAATATATTTACTTTCAGTATTTTAAGGTGAAGTCTGCCCACTCTAGTTTGATTCTTTTCCAATCCATAGGTCTTGATAAGCGGAAGATTACGTATAGACATTCCCATCCGGCGGCTAAATTTATTCCAATAATGGTTATTTGCCCTTCCTTTTTTTCTAATACTTTTAGATAACAAAGCGAAAAAACCACCTAAAACAAGTCCGCCTCCAAATATAAATGCGGTGATCGTCTGATCTATATGCAGAAGAGCAACCCCGGTAAATAAGAGTATAAGACCAAAAACTAAGGCTTGGCTCGCCATATTCAAAAAAAGAGCTGAATTGTTTGATACTTCACCAAAAATGGACAAACAATCAGCAGAATTTGCTGAGAAATCATTGTAAACTACATTTAGTAACTTGGTTCTGATTCTAAATTTAAAGCTTTCAGATATTGAAGCCCCTAGAAAATATTGCAACCACTGCATTAGTCCGCGAAAAGCTGAAACGACTATCAGAAGTAAAACAACCTGATTTAGAGTCAAATTATTTAAGGCATCCCAAAAACGCAATCTATCAGACTCAGCCAAGCCCAATGCAGACAAAAACATTCTGATACCAAATGGGAGAACTAGTTCCACAAAAAAAAGCCCGACACCAACCAAGACGCAAAAACAAAACTTAATTACAATTTCCCTCCCAAGAAAATCAAATATTTTTTTTATATTTTTATGAATATTAGTCATGCTGCTACCCGCAATCTGCGTGACAAGGTTCTGTCTCTATTTCCAATTTCCATCGCTTCACGATTTATTTTTAATAGACTCATCGTAATTAAAGATAATATTTTAGTATTATGTCCGCAGTAACTATCGATGTAATGTAACATTTCAGCGTATCCACCTTGTGTGATCTTGCCCTCAGGACAGCACAACACAATTGCATCTGCTAATGGGCTTGTTAATAATCCCTGTCCAATGGAAAGTGGTGGTGCATCTAATAAAATGAAATCGAAATGATTTTTCAATAAAGTAAGTTCTTTTTCAAAATAGGTATCAAAATACACATATGCTTCTTTTTTATTAGTACCATTTGCAATCGGACTCGAGATGACAACTTTAGAATTCACAAATTCTTCGCTTTCGCTACTATCCTCGAGATAACTTATGATTCCTTGAAGATTGTTTTGCACGGAAATATGTCTTCTATTTTTTTCTCTCGCAGCGTATTTTAACAACCCTGTGCCTTCCGGCCTAAAATCACAGTCGAGTACAAGTACAGAATGCCCCAAATCTTTTAATGCTAATGCCATTGCGAAAGTAGTAACAGATTTTCCAGAGGCATCTTTTTCACTCCAAAACTGAATTACAGTACCTTTTGTTTCTTCCTTTAATGCTAAGTGATGCTTTAAAGATTGTGCATCCTTCAAGATAGCATCGCTCCCCCCAAAATACCTTGAGAGTCTTCCAGATGTATATTTTGACTGTCTAGGAATAGATCCCATGAAATAATGCTTTGGCAAATTAGGGATCATCAAATCATACTTTGAGAAAATTGTACCTCGTAAAAAATGAAATATTCCAAAGGTTACCAGATATAAAATCGACAATGCAATAATTCCAATGATTAATTTTAAACCCTTTTTTAGCGCTGGATTGTTTATCATCGGCTCTTGAATGCTAAACAACTGAGTCAGCTCAGAATCACCTTGAAGATTTGTCGACAAAAGACTTTCGGATACTACTTGCAGCATTTTTAAATATTGTTGGTGATCAAATAGCAAATTTGAAAGTTTAGCTTGTAACTCTGGAAATTTATTTATTTCTTTTTCGTACTTATCTCGCAATTCTTTCGTAGCGCTTAACTTCTTTATTTTACCTGCTAAGTTAATTTCTCTTTGTGTTTGCAATTGCTGCAATTGATTTATCAACGCACTTTTCGCTTCAAATCCCACTGGCACACCCATGTTAAGAATTTTATTTAATTGAGTACGAAGTGAGTCAATTTGCTTATCATAATAATTGCTTTCGGCACCATAACTTGCCTCTCTGCGAATTTTGTTAGTTTGTAAATTCCCAAGCTCTGATAAGATACTTTGTAGTTTTTGATCTGAGCCTTGAACCATTTCACCTCGAATAGCTTTAGTCGTGTTTTCCACATAATGCCTAGACAATTCCGTTTGCAAGCTCTCAGTTTCCTTATCTAACAAATCCTGGTTATAAGTATCCAGTATCCCAATATACTGTTTAATTTTGGCATCAATTACTGACTGATTATCTGAAAAATTATTTACCACTAGAAAACTTGCAATTTTATCTCTACTTTCATTTACCAGCGTTTGTGCTTCTTGTTTTTTACTTTCCAAATATTGCACTAAGTTCTTCTTCTTCTTGTTCACAATATCGTAGTTCAAATCTACCAAACAGTCGGATATCAGTTTCGTAATTTTTACCGCTCGTCTGGGATCAGGGTCAGAATAGGTAATTATAAATGTTCCAGATGAGGGTTTCTGTTCAAAAGAAAGGCGTTTTACAAATTCTGTATACTCAGAGTCGTTCCATGCTAGAGAATCATCACTATAATCCTTACCAAAAATAATTTTATTCAATACAGATTTTAGATTTTTAAATCTTTCCACTGAGTTTGCACTTTGCTCTGTTTTTATAGCGGAGGGCCAGTCGGGTTCATCGTAACTACGTCTCACTTTGAGATAGAGCGGATAAGATGTTAATAGTTCTTCTTGATTAGCTATGAATGTTATTCTTTCCATCTCTGGAATGCTTACGACGGCACTGGAGTTACTTTGTCCTTTCCGACTCATTTGTGCAAACATACGGACAGATGCTTGGTAGGATGCTGCTTGGGATCGTAAAATATAGGTCACCAATAAGACGCACACAGTGATTCCGGCCAAACACTGATTGCGTTTTACAAACCAGACATTTTTAAAAAACCTACCAATCGGTTGGTCTCGATGTTTAGACTGTGATTCCATCAGTCTACTAATCGGTATTTTTATCAAAAAAAATAAGACTTTATGTGAAGAGGCTCACAAATAACAAAGAGCAACAAACTCACTTCTTACACAGTTGAGCTAACTTACTAGTGAAAAACAGGAATAATCCAAGTGGGTATATGACTAAATATCTGCTTGCAGTGCGTGGCTCTGTGCATAACCTCCAAAGCCACTCTAAATGCATATGTTGAATCACCATTGGTGCCCTGCGTTTCCTTTGACTAAGATAGTCAAAAGTACCACCAACTCCAATGATAGTAGTATGAGGACAAAGCTTCAGAAGTTCTGGGCCAAGCCAATTTTGTTTCGTTGAAGGGATAGCTAAAAATATAAAATCAGTCTTATTCTCATTTATACTTTTCGCAAAACTAATAGCTTGGCTCATACTATTTTCATAAACTGGACCCTCCCACAGGAGAGTAGTTTGTTGTTTGGGAAAATTCAGTCGCTGCAATGTATTTACATGCTCACGACCGCCGATAATTGCTATTTTTGCATCCTTACCAATTATTCTATTCATTATTAAATAGACCAAATCAACTCCTGCTACACGCACAGGTCGCAAATTATGATTCTTCTGCAAGTTTTTCCACATCATCCAAAACAGAACACCTGCTCCGTCAGGTGTAAATAGCGTTGCTTTAGTCAAAGAATTTCTGTACTCCTCACTGATAAAAGCCCGTGAAACCATCTCCCAATTCAAAGTGATAACCCAGTTTGGGACGCCTTTGGTTTGACAATCGATCAGATAATTTGCCGTTTCCTCTAAATTAATCGCTGTAACTGATATAGGGCTGGAGAAAATTACTAAATCTATTTTTGGAACCTCGTTTAAAAAGCTCGGAGTTTTGAATTGCAATGCATTCATAGTGTGTCCTCACATATTCTAATAAAGCATACCTATAATCTCTGCCAATTTATTTTAGTTCGTCTATTCAAGGTATCTAGGTATTTGATTTTTTCAAAAGTTAGTTTTTCACTTTCACCTGATACTTTACGAGCATCTTTAAATCCCTCGTATATGCCAGCAATGATAGCCGGTAGTAACCCGAGACGAATTCCTTTAAGCAAGTAAATTGCGCTGTAAAACAACGACCGCTT
Source organism: uncultured Pseudobdellovibrionaceae bacterium (assembly GCA_964396165.1). Taxonomy (GTDB): domain Bacteria; phylum Bdellovibrionota; class FAC87; order UBA2466; family UBA2466; genus CALCZU01. The sequence goes on along the minus strand of CAYNEF010000043.1, from coordinate 5,562 downwards.
GTATGCTTCAAAAGTTGGATAGTAACTAAAGAAAATCCAAATCCAATGCCGGATCATGCCTCGCCAGAAATCAGAGGACTTCATACGACCTTTATTAGAGGGAAAATGGTAAACGACAGCATCTGAATCATAGGCCACACGAAAACCTGATTGTATAACACGATAAGATAAGTCTACTTCTTCGTTATACATGAATAGTTTTTCATTAAACCCGCCGATCGAACGATAAACTGAACTTCGTATGGCAGCACCGCAAGCAGAGAAAGAATAGGTATCAAATTTTTGCTTTTGTCTTGTTTTCTTTTGAGAGTAAATCCACTGATCTAGTGTTCTATTAAACTTATACTCAACACGACATCCGATTACCGCTAAGTCATTTTCTCTTTCAAATCTATCTTCTATAAGTTTGATACAACGACGGGAACATATCGCATCGCTGTCCAGAAAAAATAAATACTTTCCCCCTGCTAGATCTGCACCTTTATTTCTCGCAACGCATGGACCATAATTTTCTTTCAAAAATATAAATTTTGTTTTTTCCATGCTTTTCCAATCAAATTTTGGCATTTGATTAGAACAATTATCCACAATAATTATTTCCAGATATTGTTCCGGTTTTTTGTGGAGCAGACTTAAAATTATTTCCACCTCTTCCCACCGGTTCCAATTTGTTATGATAATAGATGTTGAAGACATATTAAAAAAAGTACCCCGCACTTAAAAGAAAGGAGGGCAAAATCCCGGTAAAATCTAGTTTCACATTACCCATATTTACAGTTGGTAAGTATTCAAGGCCCCCTGCAAATCCGAAACTTAAAGTATCTCTCCAGACTACTTTATAACCTATAGTGTTAATTAGTCCTGGAGTCCAAGTTGAACCAACTAGACGATCTTTTATAGCTTTCATTGAGTATACGCCCAGGCCGGATTGAAACCAAAGACCACGCAATGGACGAAATGGATAATAATTGTATGTTAGATAGCCGCCTAGTCCATCCAAGATTCCGTCTGCTACTGGATAATTCAATTTGATTGCCCGCAAAGTCATCGCAATATTTGAACTAATAGACTGCGTGTACTCAATATATGGCCATGCGTAATCCAGACCGATACTAACTGCACTCACCACATTTTGATTATCATCCCAATATATTTTTTTCTTTAATTTCCGCAATTCCTCCAATTTGGCTATTTGGTTATTGTCCTCATCCACTTGTGAAAATGAAATTTTCCTAGAGTTAAAGGGATTTGAAGTGGCGATGGCATTTAAAATTTTATTAATTCCTGTTTTCGGATTTTTAGTCACTAACCTAACTCCATCATTTTCCAATGGTCGGTTAAGATCTAAACTTAGTTCTATCAAAGTATTTTCTTTTGTTTTATTTTCGGTTTTCTCAACTTTTGACGTATAAGAACTTATTTTCACTATGGCTGATTCTGGTTCAGTAAATTTTATAAACCCGCAAGCTATGTCTTTTTCACTTCTCGTAATGCAAACTTCATCATCCTTTTGCCACGGTTCGCTATAATTTTGTGAAATGGTAACGTACCTAGTTGCATCAGCTCTTAGAACAGTCGAGTTTGCGAACATAACGTGCTGACTCAAAATTATAAGTAGCGTTATTTTAGGATAGGTTGGCACACTTATCTGTTCGATAGAATGATTAAAAAAGTTAAGCGCAAATCGCTGTTATTAAGCTTAATAAGACTTTCGTAGCAGAATTAGATAAAATACCTGAATGGATTCATTTGTAATGTTAATTTGGATACCCGTTGTAGGGTGTTTATTCTTATTTAAAGAACGACACACAGCATTAATATTATCCATATTAATTGGTTATTTATTTTTGCCGCAAGCTGAATACAAAATTATAGAAGGGATACCAAAGGTAACAAAACTAACTTTGATAGGTTTTTCCGTTTGCCTGTTTATCCCCTGGAAATTTCCCTTTGAAATATTAAATTTTAAACTTAGAAAAGCAGATTTACCCATGCTGATCTGGTGCCTAGTCCCGATTGCATCTTCTATCTCAAACGGACTTGGGGTATTTGACGGAGTAAGTGCTTTTTTTATTCGCTCTATGGAATGGGGAGTACCCTATTTTATTGGCAGGCTCGCATTTGATAATTCAGAAAAATTTAGTGAAGTAGAAAAATATTTGTTTATTGGGGGACTAATTTACGTTCCCTTGTGCCTATACGAAATAAAAATGAGTCCTCAATTGCACAATATGGTCTATGGGTTTCAGCAACATAGTTTTGCGCAAACCTTTCGAATGGGAGGATTTCGTCCCACTGTATTTTTATATCATGGCTTAGCTGTAGCATTGTGGATGATGGCAAGTGCAGTTTGCGCTTTCTTCCATCTAGCAATTGATAGTAAAAGTAAAAAAACACCACTATCTTTTAAATTTTGGGCAATAACGTTGATCGCTACATTTTTCTTATGTAAGTCCGCTGGTTCTTGGTTACTTTTCTTTTTGTGTGTAATTGGAATGTATACTGGACTTAAATTCAAAACAACTTTGGTTATTAAATTAATGCTCTTTATACCTCTCACCTATATTGTAGTAAGAAGTTCAGGTTCTTGGGATGGTGCAAACATGGTTGAACTTAACAGCAGAATATTTGGAGAAGACAGAGCTGAATCACTAGCATTCAGATTGATGAATGAAAATTTAATTATTGATCACGTCATGCAAAGAAATATACTTGGTTGGGGGGGATGGGGCAGAGCAAATGTAATTATTCCTGGGACTGAGAAACTTACAGTAGTTGACGGTCTTTGGCTTGCAGCGCTGGGTGCAAATGGTTATGTCGGTTTAGCGGCTATTATGCTTGCTACTTTAATACCATTTTATATTTCACTAAAACGTTACCCACCTAACACCTGGCATTATAGTGAAAATAGCGCGATTGTTACTTTTATGTTCATAGCTGCTGCTTACTCCATCGATAATCTTCTGAACAATATGCCATCTCCCTATTTTTTACTTGGATTCGGTGCACTTACCAGTCAATTTTACAAACCGATAACACAATATGAGATTAATGAAATGAAGCAAACTGAAGTTTTGACACTTGCAACCAGTTGATTTTTTATTTATTACGTAAGATCTTACTTTTAGCTTCTTCCCAATCTCCAGAAAAAGCTATAGCTCTATCATCAATATAGTAGTCAGCTATCGGTTTGTCTTCCAAATGTAATTCATCGAATTCTATACCGAAGTTCATTAGTATTTGGGTAACAAACCTTATTTCTTCTCTTAGCTTGCCTTCTTTTTTCGCTAGAGCAAAACGACACGTGTAAATGACAATCTTGTGTCCCATCAACCTGATATCGCGCATAGCCTCTGCTGCCCCAGGCAAGGGATAAAAACCAGTCTCTTCGTTATATGAAATCAATGTCTCGTCAAAATCCACTACGATTGTTAACGGATGCAAAGGTTTCATATGTTTTTTATATTATCATGTTTGGTAAGCGGAAGGAAATGACTACGCGGCCAGGCGATCCTTGCGATTGCGGTATTGATAAATATTGGCTTGATTCTGAGCGGAAGTATTTTCCGCCAAGCGGGCTTGAGTTATGATTGTGAACACGTAGAAATCAGGATTTATAATGCTACCACCAACTTCGTTAGCGATATGTTCGACTTCAGAGCGTGTGGTATGCCCCTCTGGGCAGCAGATTGCTAGAGCATTAGCATGTTCGCCCAGCACAGTGCTATCAGTAAAAAACGCTGGTGGTCCGTCTAGAATTATGACATCAAATACTTTCTTTAATTCTACAATTTCAGACTTTAATTGTTGCGATAGATAAATTACCGCGTTTTTTTCTTCAATGTCTGAAGGAAGAGGTCGTACCATATTCAGACTTTTGTTGAAGTCTGATTTTGACTTTGTTCCAATCGCTTGTATAAGCTCCGACATCTGAGTCCAGGTAGTGATTTCTTCAGGTGCTTCTTTGGATAAAGTTGTGTATTCGATTAGGTTTGAATGGTTGGCACGATAATCACAATCAATAGCGATAACAGAAAGACCGGCTCTTTTTAGTCCCATGCTCATCGCAAGGGTTGACATGGATTTTCCACCCTTGTCAGCTGCACTGGTAAATAGGATCACTTTGGAAGTCGAACCGGCTCCCTGAGGGAACAAATTGGCTTTGATATTAAGTGCGGAGCGATTAATAACTTCGCTGCTCGCAAAAGTACGTAAAACATTGTTTAATCTAAGTTTTTGGAAAAAAGGAACAGCACCTACACATCGATGATTAGGAATGCCTAATTTAACAAGATCATGTCGGGTGAAAATAGTGCCTTTGATAAAGTGCATACCAACACTTGCAAAGAGTACAATTGCTAGGCAGAAAACTATGCCGTATGAAATAGACTTACCCTTATTAGATTGTACCGAAGCGTCTGTAATCATAGGTTCTTCTATCTGCACAAATTGGTTCATATCTGCGCCAGATTCCTGTACGGAAGCAGCTAAATATCTTTGATTTAGAGAGGTTAATAATTTTTCTCTCTGATCTTGAGTAAACTTAAGCTTTGTCATTTCAGAAGTAAGCTTTGGAATTTCACTCATTTTCTTCTGCAAACTTTCAAAATTTTGTCTAGCTAGTTGATTCCGCTTATTCAGATTTGCCAGATTAGCTTTCATTGTACTCTGGCTTTTCTTTAGTTCCGCAATGACTTTTTCTGTCTCCGATGAACTAAAAGGAATATTAGAGATTAGTAATTTCTCTAACTTTGTCTTAAGTGCGATAACACTTGAGTCTTCGCCTTCTTCTACTTTTAACCTTTCCTCGATATCTTGCATCAGATGCGTCACTTCTGCTTCACTGCCCATTTTTAATTGTGACTTTATATAATTACCAATTTCAGCTTCCACTTCTTCGAGTGCAGCTAATGCAGCTTCAGCCGATCTTTGTTCCATTTCTGATTTTAAATAATCATTCTTTGCTGCAACTAAATCTCTGTAAGTTGATGCAGACATATCCACTGTCGAAGGAAAGCTATTAGCAACTTCAAATTCAGTTACAGCTTTTTGTGCTTCTAAAAGAAGCCCTGAAGTAACTTTAATTTGTGCTTCCAGATTTTCAACAAGCGATTTTCTTTTCTGATCAATAATACTATTATTTAATGCCATTAAGGATTTACTGATAATTTTAGTAACAAGCAAAGCTTTATCAGGATCTCTGTCAGAATAACCAATTGAAAATGTACTAGCATTCTGATCTTGTTCGAAATAAACTTTTCTCTTAAACGATAGGTAATTACTGTCTCTCCATTTTTCTCTACCACTTAAGTATTCATCACCATAAATCAATCGATCAAAAAAACTGTACGTAGTACTTCCTGCAAGATCTGTTTTTTTATTGCTTTCTTCTTCCTCTTTTAAAAGACTTTCTTTTACTAATGCATAAATAGGATAAGAACTTACAAGTTGCTTTTGACTAGAAATAACAACTGACCGTTCCATTTCGGGTAGAGCACCAATAACAGAGGCACTCTCAGTGCGACCAGCACGAGAAACTTGAGCGAAGAAAGTAGTTTTTGG
>CAYNEF010000042.1:15253-34418 GCA_964396165.1 uncultured Pseudobdellovibrionaceae bacterium | reverse complement strand
CAATTCCGCCTTCTTCTTCCAATTGAGTTAACGCAGACAATAGGGCCGCAACTACATGCGTGGGAGGAGTAAATCTCCACTGGCCGTTTTGCATCAGTTGCTTCCATTGATCGTACAAATCTAGAGAAAGGCTGGGGGAGCGGCCTTCACATTGTTCGAGATAACTTTTTCTGACATTCACTAGCGCTATGCCGGGTACACTTTCCAAGCCTTTATTCGCTGACAAAGCCAACCCACACAAAGAAGGTTCATTCCAATACGAGATAGGCACTGATCCAAATGCACTTACCGCATCTACAAGAACTTGCACTTTCTTTTCAGAAGCCATTTTTAATAATTCAGCAATCGGATTAATAATCCCCGCGGTAGTTTCGACATGTACAACCGCGATATGCTGAACTTCTTTGTGCAATTCTAAAAAAGACTTACATTGTTCCACACTTATTTGTTCGTTTTCGCGAAAGTTTAAGGTGTGCACTTTATGTCCGAAGCGTGCTGCTATTTTGCCAATGCGTTTTCCGTACGCTCCATTTACTAAAACTAAAAGTGGGCTCTCTTTGGGAAGCAAAGTTCCTAGCATCGCTTCCACCGCATAGGTGCCCGAACCTTGAATGGGTACAAAACATTGATCTGAAGCACAGCCACTTAATAACCGCAATTTTTCTAAAACGCCGGAGGTGACATCCGTAAACTGCTGGCTTCTTGAGCCAAAATCTGTCTGCATCGCATTTTTTGTAAGTGCTGATGTAGTCAAGGGGCCAGGAGTAAGAAGTATTTTAGACTTCATCCTTCTACTCCAGTGAATTTGTATTGATACTGTGCCGTTTGAATAGCATCTTTCCATGCCGCCTGAGCACGCTTCTTTAACCAACCCGGCAGAAATCTCGTCGGCACCCAAAGTCTTGAACCCAAATGTTCAACGTTTTCTTTGGCGACTCCCTGTTTGTGGTGCACTGAACCCGCAAAAATCTGTGACAGATAAAACGCAAGTTTTGAAAACCAAACAGAACTTAAATTTCGGGGAATCAAATCCGGCAAGTACGTTACCGATTCTACAAAAGACTTAACCTCTTCGCTTTCAGCATATGAAAGTATGCCTGCTCTAAACGCCATATCACTGACTGTCACCGCGTATCTTAAATGGTTAATCAAAATAGATACGGTGATTAACTTAAGTACTTTTGCTTTCAACGATTCTGGTGAATAATTTTGACTGAGAAGCCAACCGATATCTTTTAGAAATAAAGCGTCGCCCCCACCCAAACCACCTGCGAGTGAGTAATTGTAATTTAGCGCATGCAAGGTAAAACCTTGCTGAAAAAGGTATTGCTGCTGATTTGCTAGCGAGCATGTGTCAGTGGGTTTGAAAGTAAATTCCGTTTTCACATAGAGAGTTTCTTTTGCGAGATATTCACCGGCTCCGTTAAAAACATCCAGCTCGTGGCCTTCCGTATCAGTTTTGATAATATCGAGCGAAGAGATTTCTCCACTGGTACGAAAGCTTTCCAGTGTTTTAGATAATACTTCAATGCGTTCATAGGTTTCATTGTGGCGTTCTTCGCGGTCGGGTCTTGCGGACAAGGAACCCACTGTTTTGCAGCCGAAAAACTCTAGCGTGCCCATCTTATCGGAAATTGCATACGGGAAATAATGAATGCGCTTTGTAGATTTTAATTTGTGAAAGTTTTTGGGAAAAGCTTCGAAACCGTAGCAGTTTAAATTCACCTTTTTGGTAAGACGACCCCAGGGATCATCGACGCCGCCTGCGGCACCCACATCAATCATATTTAGTGGATTTTTGTTATTTTCTTCTGCTAACAGTGGGCAATTTTCTATTTTTAACATAAAGCGGGTTGTCCCAGTCCAAGAGTTGTTTTCCAAACGGTAGACACTTCTTCCATTTCAAACTTTTGAATAGAAGCGCGAGCCTCGTTACCCAATTTTTGGCGCAAGCTTCTGTCTTTTGATAGTGCGTTTAGTTTTTCCGCAATGACTTCGGGTGAATCTATCTTGACCAAAAAGCCATTTTTCGCATCATGAATAAGATCGGTACTGACTGAAGAGCACTCTGTCGCAATTACAGGCAAAGCGTACGACATCGCTTCTAAAAGTGCATTGGGTAATCCCTCATAGCGAGAAGAAAGTACAAAAATACTGGCGCGTTCATAACAGGTAGAAATATTTTCTACGGCACCCAAAAAAGAAACTTGAGAAGATATGCCTAACGTTTCTGCCAGACTTTTAAGTTCTTCTGATAATGCGCCTTCTCCAGCGATTTCTAAACGCCAATTTGGAGCTGTGCGAGCGAATAGTTGAAAAGCTTTTAACAAAGTATCGTACCCTTTTTGGGGATGCAGTCTGCCCACAGCAAGAACAATATTCGATTCCGTGTCTTTAGAAATATTCGCTGGTAATGTAATGGGATTGGGCAAAAACACGAGTTTTTCTTCTGGTACATAGGATGCCAGTGTTTTTAAAGCATGGTGAGAATTAGCCGTAACTTTTCCCGCAAACTTGTAACAAGTGCGGCGAAGCATGTCCCACACAAACCCTTTAGACTGCGTTTTTGGATCATTTCTCTCGGAAATCACAAGCGGGTAAGAAAGCCCCGAACACGCAACAAGAGTCGTGATATTTGTTTCAAAAATTAAACTCATCACTACGCGCGGAGATAAGCTTCGAATGCTTTTTCTTAAATTCATTATTTTACTGACGTTATAGCGAAGTTTCGCATAAAGACTTGCCCCGACTTCAGGAGTTTCCACAGTTACTCTTCGGATAGCAGGATGAAGTTTATAAAAATCGTTGGCTTTGGAAGGGAACGTAAGTACCGCCACATTAAGCCCGCTATTTGCCCAATGGTTTGCCATCTGCGAAAGGACACGTTGTGCCCCGCCAGAACCCAAATCAGAAATCACAAATGCTACATCTGTTTTTTTAAAGGCATTTTGAATTTTGGGATATACGCTTTGTTCTGCGCGCTTTAAATCAGACGCATTATCTACTTCTGTCCAGGCAAGACCTGAGCATTTTACGACTTCTACCTTTAAGTTTTCTGTCTGAGTAATCTCAAAAATTAATTCTTCGTAATGGCCAGTAGCCTTACCTTGGGATTTTAAAACTTCTGCGCGCTTGCAGTAGGTTTTAAAAAAATCGGGTGCGAGTAGAGTTATACCGGCGAATTCGCCCACACTTTTACTGCGCATTTCTTTCGAAATATTTTTTCCTAAGAAACTTAAATTGTTTTTTTCATTTACGCCCACATACACTTCATCGCCTGATCCGCTTAAATCAGCTGCGAGAATTTTACTGCGCTCGCTCTCTTCTAGAGCTTTTTGAATAAATGCCGGGTGGTACAGCAAGTCTGATTCTAAAATCAGGCAACTGCTTTCCTGCACGTATTCTTTTGCTAAAAATAAGGATAGCGCACTTCCTGTAGTGGCAAAGTCAGCATTGTGCTTAAAAGTAATTTCAAATTCTTCTTGGTATTTTAAAAGCGCATTTTTCAATGTGCTTTCAAGATATCCTGTGACAATGAGCACTTGATCAATGCCCGCAAGCTTTAAGGAGCGTAGCGTGTATTCGATAAGGGGTTTTCCGCCCACTTCGATAAGGCATTTTGGTTTTTCCGCCGTTAATTCTCCCAGGCGTGAACCCAAACCGGCAGCCAGAATAACGACTTTAGGTTTTGGTAAAAAAGAACTCATTTCTGTAAATCGCTTGGCTTAAGTAGGCGATCGGGTTTCACGTCGTGAACCAACCTGCTGCCAATAATATTTTCCCATTCCGCTTCTGAAATTCCCGTACCCGGTTTTTTTAACGTCAGGTGTTCGGCAGTAAGTACTGTGCCGGCAGGTAAATCGCGCGTGATGCCGATGCTTTTTGTGAACAACTTGCGAAGATGTTCTACATCTTTTGCCATTTCATCTTTATCCACCGGGTTTTGCGCCATTGTGAACATAGCATTGCGCGCTTCCACCACTTGCTTGAGTTGGGAAGGCACAAGGGAAGAAGTGGTATCGGGACCGTACGCTTTTTCATAAAGCGCAATATGCACTTCGATGAGATTGGCTCCCATCGCAATTGCCATCATCGAAGGGTAGGGCGAACCGCTATGATCAGATAGCCCGACTGGACAATGAAATTTCTGTTTGAACTCTGGAATTGCATTGATGCCGACTTTATTAAGTGGTGTCGGGTAAAGGCTTGTGCATTGAAAAAGCGCGTAGTTTTTGTGTGCGAATGCAATGGAATCTACGAGACTTGCTACTTCGCTCAGTTTGCACATGCCAGTACTTGCGAGTACCGGTTTTTTTGTACTTAAGATAAATTGTAAAAGCTGTTTATTTTGAAACTCGCCGGAAGAAAGTTTCCACGCAGCGACTCCCATTTCATTTAAAATGCGTGCTGCTTTTAAGGAAAAAGGAGAGCAGAGAAATACGAGCCCGCGTTTTGTTGCGTGATCAAAAAGCCATTTCCATTCTTCTTCAGAGAATTCCATGCGCTTCCAGTAATCGTAGCGCGTTTTGTCTTGCACGCTCATCGCAATGCGGAAGGGCTCATCCAAAGTTGATTCTTCTTCTGCAAAATGCATTTGGAATTTGATGGCATCAAAACCAAGATCAGCTGCAACATCGATAAATGCTTTTGCCGCGCCCACAGACCCTTCGTGTGCCTGCGCGACCTCAGCTATTAAAAAAGCGGGATATCCGTCCCCTATTTTTTTGCCTGCAATTTCCATAACTTCTTTGAGTATCGAGGATAGAAGGGGCAGTCAATGAAATTGACTATTTGCTATATTTACAAGGGGTTGGATAGAGCGTGGGCTGGACAGCACTTCTTACATTAAACGAACCCGCAAAACGTATCTATGGCAGTCTTCACTATTCTTAATGTCGTCTGCTTTTGTTCGGTGGCCAAAGCGGTAATGTTGAATTCGAGAGGAGAGGATTACCGAGCTAAAGTACTCGCTCTTAAGATGGAAGTTTCCTATCAAACATTGATGCGAAAGTTTATTATGGAAGGATTGGAAAAATCGAAAGTGGCGTAGTATTGAACCTTAGAAGCAAAAGATGAAAAAAAGCACTCGTAAGAAGAACTCAATTCAAAAAACACATTCTTGGCGCTTGTGCCCTTCAGGAGAACATTGGGTGCGAAAGCATCCTTTAAGAACGCCACCAAGTAAGAAAAACCCAGCAGGTGGTTTGACAACTCGCCGTGAACATTGCGCCCGAAATCCCACTGGCAAAGATCAGCTTTATCCTGACGAAATTCAGGAAATGACAGAACGAAACTTTCCAAAGGTAAAAGAAAAGCCTTGTCCTATCGATTTAGGATTTACAAAAAAATATAAAGGGAGCCAATATGACGACCTCATTGCAGGTTGGACTAAATATTGGAACGAAGTCTTGGAACCCGAATTTCCGCTTGACCCAAACGTAGTTAAAGCACTAATCGCTAGCGAGTCTGGGTTTAATCCGAAAAGATTGGCTGACAGGAAAAATGGAAACAGCGCACGCGGTTTGCTGCAAATCACCAATAAAACCAGAAAAATTCTTGGTGATGAAAAGGGCGAGCTGAAAGATCATTATTTGACTTTAACAAGAGAGGATCTCAACAATCCCTCTAATAACATTTGCGCCGGGATTCGCTGGTTATTTCGCAAACGCGATATTGCATCAAGTCTACTTAAAAGAACGGCGACCTGGGAAGAGGCTATTGCGGAGTTCAAAGGCACCAGAACAGCGACAAAAACTAGAGCTACAGAATTAATGGAAACGTACAACAGGTATCTAGAGGTACTTAAAAAATGTGGAAAACCTTAATATTGTACTTATTAAGCTGCAACCTTTCGTTGGCGGGAATGCAGCACATACATCTACAAGAATTAAAGAAAGAATTCCCTTACGGACTGTTAACTGATGATTTCGGAGTTCTGAATAAACAAGATCTGAAAACCAATACGTGCATTGCTGAACCCTCTCCTTTTTCTGAGCAAGACACGATCTCTCCTTACCCTTATTGGCAATGTTTTGAATCTAAGAGTTCTAAAATGGTCTGCGAACGTGGAAAATATGAATCCTCTGAAAAGGTTGTGATGTCTATGTTAGTTGTTTCCGCTACTCGTAACGGAGAGTTGCACGAGTTTATTAGTCGCCGTCCTATTCCTCTTTGGTCGTGTCGGCTCTACAAAAAAAATTGGCAGAAAATTACAAAAAACGAAAGGTACGTTTGTGTTTCTGGTGCCGATCATTACAAAAAAGTGAAGGGTAGGGAAGTGACATGGACTTGGATCTTTGGCCGATACAAAACCAGAAGCGGTTGCGATTCATATTTTCTAGACGAATGTAGTGAATTAAGAATCTGTGGGTCTTACTAAGATCAGAAGGGGAGGATAAATCCTTCACAAAAAATTTTGATTATCGTCATCTTCAAATAAATGGCTCCCGGGGACGGAGTCGAACCGCCGACAGGGTGGTTACAGGATTCCCTCGTGTTATCCACAAGGACTGGACTATCTCATCACCCTCGCCAATATTTAAATAGGCGTTAGGGTGTCGGGCGCTAATGGGGCTTATTGATGCGTTACTCATCCCCTAGTCTCTGCACGTTTCTGGTTACTAAAAATACGCTTTACCAGACTTCGCTCAGGATTACCCGTCATCAATTGATGCTTGGGGCTTCCCTGAATTCACCCGATTTTTCAATCCGCCTTTCGGCGGAAAGCTGCATGCGAGCATGAGTTTCTCTCCTGCCCAAGTTACAGCCACCTGCTCTACCAACTGAGCTACCCGGGAATAGGGGCTATAATGACAAAGCGTTCTAAGGTTGTAAAGTGTGTATCTGCAGACGTGAAAATTAAGATCTTAAAGATTTCAAAATTAGCTTGGAAATTTCCTTTAAAGTATCAAAAACGCCGTCCCCTTTGAAGGCGACAGCCTCAATTTCAGGGGCACCATACGGATTTAACTGCTCGTGCAATACTTTGGTGGGTACTGGGTTTTCCACATCTCTTTTATTAAACTGAAAAACAAGGGGGAGGGTGTGCAAGTCATAGCCTTGCTCCCTTAAATTCGCATCCAGGCTCTTCATGCTTTCCAGGTTTTCTTCCATGCGCTCGACTTGAGAGTCGGCCACAAAAACAATCCCGTCCACTCCCTTTAAAACAAGCTTTCTGGAGGCATCATAATAATGCTGTCCGGGCACGGTATAGAGGTGAAATCGGGTTTTAAAGCCCCTGATTTCTCCGATACTTAAGGGAAGAAAATCAAAAAATAAAGTACGCTCTGTTTCGCCCGTCAGAGAAACCATCTTTCCCTTCGAGTCGGGGTTAGTCGTATTGTAGATGTATTGTAAATTCGTGGTCTTTCCACCCAAGCCAGGGCCGTAGAAGACAATCTTACAATTCAGTTCTTTGGCGGCGTAGTTAATGAAAGACATTGGTATAATTTATATCATAATGAAACGCGGTTCTGGAGCGCTTTCCCAAGAGTTGCACCATCTAAATACTCAATTTGTGCTCCCACCGGAATTCCGTGAGCAATTCTAGAGACTTTAATCGCGTTGGATTTGATTAGACGCGCTATGTAAAGTGCGGTGGTATCTCCTTCAACCGTCGGATTAGTCGCTAAAATCACTTCTTTGATCACCCCTTTGGAAATTCTATCTTGAAGCTGGCGGATTTTTAAGCGGCTTTCATCAATTCCATCCAGTGGAGAAAGGGCTCCGTGCAAGACATGGTACTTGCCATTAAAACCGCGCGCTTTTTCAAAGGCCGTGATGTCTGAAGGCTCTTCCACGACACAAACAATTTCTTCTGTGCGATCTGTGTTTGCACAAATATCGCAAATGGGATTTTCACTGAACGTGCAGCACATCTCGCAGCTGTGCAATTTTTGTCGGGCATCGAGTACCGCGTGTGCGAGATCGGTCGCAAAAACTTCTGGCTGTCTTAAAATAAAATGTGCAAGACGAGTCGCTGTCTTCTCCCCGATCCCGGGCAGTTTTTTTAATTCAAAAATTAATTTATCCAGCACATTGTCTGGCTCGGGCATTCGAAAGGCCATAGAGTTAACTTGTATCATATAGCTGTGCCCACTTCTAGCGGGAGGGCAAGCGCTCCAACCCGGAATATGAAAAAACAGCAATGCGTGGCTTAGCGCGTTAAGCCGCAGCCCGTTTGATTTCTTGCTCGATGAATTTAGACACAATAGAATCGGTCTCTATGAATAAAATTACAAATTCCAATCTAATTGAAGCTTTGAACTGGCGCTATGCTGTGAAGAAATTTGATTCGAGCAAAAAAATTGCGGCTGCCGACTGGAAAGCGCTCGAAGACTCGCTGGTTTTGACTCCTTCTTCCTACGGGCTTCAACCATGGAAATTTTTGATTGTTCAAAACCCAGAGGTTAGAAAAAAACTGACACCTGCGTCCTGGAACCAAACACAAGTGGAAGATTGTTCTCACTTTGTCGTATTTGCTTCCAAAGTAAAACTCGATGAACAGTACATTACAAATTTCATCCATGAAACTGCGACTCAACGAGGAATGGCTCCTGCAATTTTAGACGGATACAAAAAAATGATGATGGGTGATCTTCTCCAGGGCCCCAGAAGCAAAATCATTCATGAATGGGCGACAAGACAGGTTTATATCGCGCTGGGGAATTTGATGACTTGTGCTGCACTTATTGGAATCGACACATGTCCGATGGAAGGAATTGATCCGGCAAAATATGACGATATATTGGGATTAAAAGGAACAGATTATTTAACAGCAGTTGCGTGTGCGGTGGGATATAGAAGTAACGAAGACAAGTATGCGAAAGCGAAAAAGATCCGCTTTTCAACTGACAAGATAATACAAAATATTTGATTATTACTTTGGTCTGCTAAGTAGCACAATCAACGTCGCTAACGACACTAGTATCGAGGTTGCGCTAAAGATAAGCGGCAAATCTGCTTTGATCGATCTTTCCACAACGATAGTGTCATTTGCAGAAACTTTTTCACCAAATCCCGCTCTAAATATATCCACATCTCGTATTTTTTCATTTTTGCGGTGTAATTCCACATCTGGTGTTGAAGCTGTGGGAAGTGGTCCACCACAAGCGCTAATCGCTTCCGAAATACTGCTGCCCATCGGAACAAAGTGTAACCCTGGCTCTCTAATTTCACCCCAAACGTGTACTGGCACAAGCAACTTAGCATCCGGAATAGTCGAATAGTATTCAGAACTGGCTTTTGCAGAAAGGTTTTGTGGCTGAATTTGCGTGAATTCCGTACTCAAACTAACGCCTTTTCTTTTCGGAACTTTCAATTCCACTGCTTCTTTTTTGTCAGTATCCGCAGATTCTTTTTTCACTTCCGTAGATTCCGCAGCAATCACTGGCGCTACCGTCAACATGGAGGAAATTACAAAAACCAAAAATGCTCTTGTTAGTAGAAGCGGGGTTTTTGAACTATAAGTAATCTTGCTGATTTGTGTCATTTGATCTCCAAAAAAATTTGGAACGAGAGTATTCGCTCTGATTCATTATATAATACATGATACCTCATGTTCAATGACACGCAGATAAAAGGTCTAACGACACTGGTAAGAGATGTAGGTAACGCAACATTGCGTTATTTTCAGCAATCAAATCAGAAAACAGAATTAAAAGCTGATTTCTCACCTGTCACAGAAGCAGATCGTGTAGCCGATAAAATGATCTGTGAATATTTGAAAACTCAGTTTCCTTTGTTTCCCGTAATTTCAGAAGAGGGTGCGAGCACTCCCTATCAAACTAGAAAAAACTGGAACCCCTTCTGGCTTGTGGACCCCTTGGATGGCACAAAAGAATTTGTTTCTGGAAGTCCAGATTTTACCGTCAATATTGCGCTCATAGAAAACCATACTCCCATCTTAGGACTTGTTGGAATTCCGGTAACTGGAGAAGTATTTATCGGGGCAGTGGGAAAAGGAGCATTTAAAGAAGACAAAGCAGGGACAAGAAAAAAAATAGCTGTAAGAAAATCCAATATAAAAACTCCAACCTTTGTCATTAGCCGAACTCACGGGGCCGGAGAATCCGAAACGATTAAAAAGCATTTTCCCAGCGCAACCCTGATGCAAGTAGGAAGCTCATTGAAATTTTTAAAAATTGCTGAAGGCGTAGCGGACGTTTATTTTCGCCATCAAGGAATTAGTGAGTGGGATACAGCTGCAGGGCATGCAGTTCTCCTAGCAGCAGGTGGTAAAGCCATTGATCACACTGGAAAAGAAATTTCGTACAGCTCAGAATCCTTAAAAGTAAATCCCTTCATCGCCATCGCAGACCCAACCTTCCCCTGGAAACCCCTCACCAAATAGTAAAAAAGAATAGAATGCGCCATTTGCCCATCTTTGGCAGGAACTAGACGGAGAAGCCCCTTCACTAGTCCCCACCAAAGATGGACAAACGACTTAGACTAACATGTTGAGTCGTGAATTTATGTTCGTATGTATTTGCTCTGAAAAGAACTTTCATATTATATGAGTATTACTATGAGAGCATTAGTTACAGGTGGTTCAGGTTTTATCGGCTCCAATTTGGCGTTGGAACTAGAATCTCAAGGACATGAGGTTATTGCTCTCGACAACTTCAGCTCCTCAAAAAAACAAAACTTAGACGGCTTTAAAGGCGAGTGCATTGTCCACGATTTAAGCACCACCCTCACCATCGAGAAAAAACTCGATGCCATTTTTCATCAAGCAGCAATCACAGATCCCAGGTACCCAAACGATAAAGAAGTTTACGAAAAAAACGTAAATGGTTTTGATTGCATCATCGAACTTGCAAAAAAACACAACGCAAAATTAGTGTACGCCTCGACAGCAGGGTTATATGGCAATGGCCCGATTCCCATGAAAGAAGATCAGCCGAAGCAATGTTTATCTGCTTACGCTGAGTCCAAATTAAAAATGGATGAGATGGCGGAAAAACTTTTTTCTTCGATGCATATTGTTGGGCTTCGGTATTTCAACGTCTTTGGTCCAAGAGAAGCAACTAAAGGAAGACCAGCCTCCATGATTTACCACCTCGCGATGCAAATGCGCGCTGGAAAAAACCCGCGCATCTTCAAGTGGGGAGAACAAGTACGCGATCACATTTATGTGAAAGATGTAGTACGTGCAAATCTCGCGGCACTTACGGGAAAGTCCGGCGTCTACAATGTCGGCACTGGAATCGGAACAAGCTTCAGTGATTTAGTAAAAGTACTGAATAAAGTTCTTGCGACTCAGCTGGAACCTGAATTTTTCGATATGCCCTATGATCCAAAAACCTACCAAAACAATACGGTAGCAGACGTTGCAAAAGCAGAACGAGACATGGGTTTTAAATCCAAATGGACATTAGAAGACGCGATTAGAGATTACTTGGCAGTTTTATAGATCAACCCACAGCGCGCAACGTAACAGAAGCAATACTTTCCACCACTTTTGCATTTGACGGAACTTTTGAATCGGAAAGTACCGTGAAAAGAAGGCTGTTTTGTTTTCTGTATTGGTTAACCACTGCAAGGGAATGACCCACTTCTGCTTCAGTGACTTTTCCTTCAGGGCAGCAAAGCATAACACCGTCTGCTTGCTCTATCAGCATAAGTCCTTCTGCAACCGACAAAGCCGGTCCGTCGAGTAGAATGACATCGAAGTATTTTTTTAGTTTTTGTAAGTTTGCTTCAAAGTTTTCTTTCAGCATTTCAATGTAAATTTTCTGATCTACGTTTCCAGAAAGAAGTTTCACAAAAGTAAGGCCGCCTTTTTCATTCGGGATGGACGACATTTCTAGTCTTGCAAGTAGCGTTTCCATATCAGATTCAGGTTCGCCAACTACGCTCAAGCGGTTTACCAGTCGCGCGACCCCAGGCCGTCTTCTTCCACTTTCATCGGCAGCACTTAAAAAATCACAGTCTACTACCAGAACTGAATGTTTCAGCCTGTTTAATCCAGTGGATAATCCATAGCTGCAAACACTTGTGCCGCTACCAGATACTGCACCCACCATAGCCAAAACTTTGCCGTTGAATTTATTCAAACGTTTTAAGCTATTCGAAGTTTCCAG
Organism: uncultured Pseudobdellovibrionaceae bacterium; assembly: GCA_964396165.1. Taxonomy (GTDB): domain Bacteria; phylum Bdellovibrionota; class FAC87; order UBA2466; family UBA2466; genus CALCZU01. The sequence continues at coordinate 22,335 of CAYNEF010000042.1, read as the reverse complement.
TGCGAATCTAAAAATAGATTCATTCGTCATGCAAGAAGAAGCAATTTGATCTTTTTCGACAGAGGGGAGATGGGGAAATACACCTGCAAAAATAGAATCTGATCTTTTGCTTAATTGCAGGCGGTTGAAAATAGTTTTTCTAAAATAATGGAATCCGCCAATGGCCAACGGGACAAGTAAACTTGTGAGTAGTAAAAGACTAAACAGGGCTGCTGTTTTACCTGAGTTGATAAAACCAGAAACAATCATCGGTTTTTGAATCGGAAATACGCGGCTCACACCCGATTCGCTTTTTACTGAATACTTCAAGTACTCCTGGTTGATTTGGTTTACGAGGCTGTTTTTTTGATTGGATTCAGAAAGTAAAACATTCAATCTTGTTTGAAACTCAGGGTAACGTTTGATTTCCGCTTCGTATTTACCCAACATTTCGCGGGTGAATTCATCATACTTGCTGTCTTCTGCAAGTGCTTGTTTCTGCCGTGCTAAATCCAGTCTGCTTTTTGATAGAAGTTCGAGCAAGTCTTTTAAAGGAGCATAGGTACCATATCTGGCAATTTCATTCGCCAGTTTTTGTCTGATGGGTTCAGTTTGATCGGTAGCATTATCAGAAGCGACAGCGCGATCTGGAGTTGCCGTACTTTCTTTCGGTGCCGGTGCCGGTGCCGGAGCCGGAGCCGTCTGCACTCGTTTTAATTCACCTAAAAGATGGCCCACTTTTATGTCGTTTCCTGTAAGGACTGCTCTATTCACTGAATCTTCCAAAGATTTGATGAATCGTTCTGTTTCTTGCAATCTTGCCTGTGAACGCATTTTGGATCTTGTGGAATTATCGTCTTCACGAAGTGCTGAAACGTACAGGTTATATCTATCTCTCAAACTTCCCGGATCAGAAGGAAGATTTGTTTCTTTTAAAAATGTGGAAAGGTTTTGAGAAGCTTCTTCTGCAGATACTTTTGCAATTTCTAATCGTTGTTTCAATGACTCTGCCACATTGTTTGATTCTTCTTTTGCAAGCTTTACGTTTAATTCGATCAAAGCTTCTGTCACATAACCTGCAATGCGCATTGCTGTTAACGGATCAGAATCTGTATAACCCACGATAAAAGTTCCTTCTTGCGGAACTGGCGTAAAACTCAATCTATTTACAAATCTTGTATATGCCGGGTTTTTCCAAAGCCCCAAATTTTCGGTGTACTGACTACCGAATAGTACTGTCTGAAAAAGACGTTTGGCTTCAAACCAGTAGTCAGAAACATGCTTATCCGAACTCATCACTTCAGATACATCTGCTTCAGCTTTTTTCTGTACGGCTTCATAAAGAGGAAAGGAATAAAGAAGTACTTCTTGGCTTGCTAAAAATGTCTGACGATCAAGTGAGAAAGGACCACCAGCGGTAAAATTCTCTGCCCCTGTTGATTGATTACTTGTAGCTTGCGCAGAAGGAATGTTTGTCACCATTCTTACTTCTGCCTTGTGAGGTATGCTTAAAAATCTTACGGCCACCATCACGAGCAAGTAAGAGCATAAAAGAACTTTGAAAAATTCCTTATACTGAGATCTTGCGACACCCACAACAAAGGCTGTTATTTTTTTAACCATAATTGCACTTCCTCGCTATTCTTTTCGGGATGACCTTGCGAGTTATTGAAGCGCTGAATTAAGGATATATCTTCAAATTGCTAGATGAGTCATGAGTCTTGCAAGCACGGAAATCTTATTTGTGTTGTGAGTTTTGCTGATGCGCGTTGAGATTGGTAACGACACCCGATAGTAAATCAACTTCCATTGCCGGGCCGATTTTCTCAGAAGTTATGGGAGGGCCGGGCCTGTATAAATCGGCATAACTTATGGGCCCTAAGGCAGACGCTCTTTCTCCATTTAAAATTAAAAATGCACAATCTTCATAGACTCCAAGACCAAAATATTTTTTATCTTTGTACTTTTTTAAGAGATCTTTATCCCATGCTGGCAAATGTGCTGGATCTTGTGACAACACACTTTTCATCCGTAGATCGCGCCCAGGCTTTTTATCGAAATGCTGATCAACCACCCAATTTTCCGGTACAAGACCGAGGCCTTGTACAAATTTAAAATTTTGTAATTTGTTTTTTTCTTCCTCGCTTGTAATCATGATGTCAGACATGATAGCCGTTCCTGCGCTCGTTCCCCCCATTACGGTTCCTTCTTTGAATTTCTTTTTTAGCAACTGTGCCACTTCTGGGTGTTTGTTGAGTACACCCATGATGTAATCTTGATCTCCGCCAGAAAAAAAGATTACGCTTGAGTTTTTAATCTGTTGAATGAGTTTGTCTACATTCTGCCCCTCAATAAGTTCAGCTCTGCGAGGTGCTTCCACAACCGAAGACACAGGGTATTTTGTAAAACGAGATTTCATCCGCTCAAAAGCAGTTGGGCCAGCAGCCGTATCTGGTTTATCTTCTTCCAAAAGAGGATTTGAAGCCCAAGTAACGACAAGTACATTTGCTTTATTCGCTCCACCTGCTTTCACCATGTACTCTATTGCAGCTTCAGGAGTCGTTCCGCCTCCCACAAGCACAAGACTTGTATCTTTGCCATGACAGACCAGCCCCGTAAACAACACTAAAAAAGCGAATAGTTTCAGACTCATTTTGTTATTATAGTCCTTAAAACAAGGGCTTAAAAATATATTTTACATAGGCATCTATTGGACATATGAGAGTGTTGTGCCTAGCCCAGTCATACATAGTTGGTTGCCGACATCCTGCGCCTATTTAACGCAATCAAGCTGCGTGCTGAATACAAAACAAAAAGTGCGTTTTGCGGTTGTCAGTATCCTGATCGCAAATTCTCCTGACTGGGATTTTGTGCCGGCTGTTTTAAACAGCGAAAACTTTATTCAGATACACAGAAATTGGGGCCACAATATATTCAGTCTCGCAGCACTTGTTGTGATTGGAAAATATCTACTTGAAAAATTTGTATCAAAAGAAAACTATCAGGGTAGACAAGGTTGGCTACTATCCCTTCTTCTCGTGTTAAGCCATATCTTTTTAGATTCTCTGGGGCATTTCAGTAGCACAGGCTTCAGACCACACATCCCGCTATTTTGGCCGTTGTCGGATTACCGTTTTACCTTCCCAGTAAAACTTTTTGTAACTCTTGATTTAAAAATGCCTCTTACTATTTTCGGAATTGAATTTTGGAAGTGGCTTATCTTAGGTGAGCTTGTGCCCAGTCTTCTGTTGTTTCTTATTTTTTATTCCAGTTTTTTCTTGAGTAAATCAAGACTGATGGCGCCAGCAAGATCACCTGTAACATTCGTAGCTGATCTCATTCTTCCCAAAAACCAATCTACTGTCAGCAATACTGGTAAGTCTTGAGTCGGCAGACCAATCGCTGACAATACAATCGCAAGCGATATCATGCCTGCTTCCGGAATTCCTGCGACACCAATTGTGGCGATGATGCAAATTACCGACAACCAAAGTTGTTCAGACAAAGGAAGAGAAAGACCATATGCCTGTATCATGAATAGTGCAGCCACGACTTCGTACAAAAGAATTCCATCATTATTAAAATTGGTACCCACACACGCTGCCATACGGGCAGAGCCATCACTTACTTTCAGACGTTTTAAAGTCGTTAATGTCATCGGCAAGGTAGCAAGACTGCTGTTAATGCCAAAGGAATGTACCACTGCTTCTTTGGATTCTTTCCAAAATTGAATCAAATTCCTTCCAGACAATAAAATCCAGAATTGATAAACGAAAAAAACATGAATGATCATTCCAGATGCGCAGGAAATAAAATAGGCGACAAGCCCAGAGACAAAATTAAAGCCCGTCATCCCGACTGTTTTTGAAACAGCACAAAAGACCGCAATCGGAATTAGATAAGTCAGCCACTCAATCAGTCTGAAGAGCCACTTAAGGACTATGGCATTGGTTTTTTTAACACCAGTTATGGTTTGCAACTGAAAGGGCAGATTAAACTTTTGAATCAGTAACAAAACTATTCCACTAAAAATAGACAAAGCGATGGCAGCAGTTGTTCCCCCAAAGAGTGAAGCTGTTTTTCCGCCCTTACTTAAGAGCATGGGGTTTTGCATGTTGTCGACAAGCTCGTTGATAGCGACATTATGGTGCTGCGTAAATTTCAATAGAGCCGCAGGATCCAGTTTTAAGGATAGGTATTTACCTGGCTCAAAATAATTTGAAATAAAAAGAGCAATCGTAACAGCGAGAACAGCGTTGAGCGAATAGACAAAGCACATCGAGACAAAACTTTTTCCTTTAAGTTCTGAATTCAGCATGGCATCTAAAATCGCAAAGAACAAAAGGGGCATCGCTGTGGTTTTGATGACTTCGATGAGAAACTTGCTCACTAGCCCCAGATTCTCAGCGGACTTTCCCAAGTATAGTCCTGCAAAAACACCTAAAATCATCCCAATCAGAGTCTGTAAGTAAAGTGGTATGCGTGGCACGTAAATACCATATCAATTCTTAATGGATTTGACGAGTGAGCCGATAACTTTTTGAGGTTCGCATTTGAAGTATCTTTGTACATTCCTGATTATGTTTTTTTCAGCACAGTTGTATTGCAGCTCCTGGAAGAAATTCTCAGCTTACAGACCCAAGAATGAAGACTTTGAAACGACTGTTTTTAAACGCGGAAGAAAATTTCGAAAGCTTCGTACCACAGGATCTGCTTACAATAGCGCTGTTACTTTCGAACAGCTCAATTTCTCAAGCGTAACCAAGTGGTCAAAAGAAGACTTAGTCTATGCGTTTAGCCGTATCCGGGATGAACGCTTTATCCGCCAGACACAAAGCCCGACTTTTCCCAGACGCAGTAGCTGGCTTTACCCGCATGACGGCTGCTGGGCAAGAGCCGCACTATCAGCCCAAAGAAGTTTTGAATGGGGTTTTAAACGTCCAAATAAAATATTTGTATTCGGCGATTTGGCTGTCAAAACTCCCAATGCAAAAGAGGGTGTAGTCACTTGGTGGTACCACGTGGTGCCATTAGTAAAAGATGAAAACGACAGACCTATAGTGATTGATCCCTCAATTGAGGCAGGCACCTACATTACTCTTGCAGAATGGCTCACAAAGATGGGCGATATCTCAAAAATGAAAATAGCAATTTGTAATACTTATACTTATGGACCGATGGATTCCTGTGAGTATTCTAATAGCAAAACAGAAGCAGAAGCTTTAAACGATCAACTGCATTACTTGCCATCCGAGTGGAAAAACTTAGAAGATCTCAAACGCGATCCCAATAAGGAACTCGGCGACTCTCCACCTTGGAAATAAAAATTATTATTTAGACTGAAAAAATACTTTTAAAGCATCTTTTTCAGCTTGTGTAATGGTCTTAGCCTGTTCACTGCCTGCTTTTGGCATGTCAGAATTCAAGTGGCTTAAAAGATCTGCGCCAGATTTTCCTTCTAAAGGATGACCATTAGAAGAGTGGCAGCTTAAACATTTAGACTGATAAGCTGCTTGTCCGTCGGCAGAACCTGTTGGAGGTTGAGTCGTAGGAGGAGGCGTAATAGCTTGGCCGACACCCTGAGCACCAGGTGAGCAAGCACTGATCAACTCAAAAAGTCTTTTTGTTTTATCTGCCACTTTTTCCGTCTCAGACCGCGTGTTTGTATCGGTCTTTGAGGAATCATGGTTTGCAGTTTCTGCAAAAGTGACAAATCCAACTACTAAAAATAGAACGTACAGCTTTTTCATCTTCAACATCCTTCTCAATAACTTAGTTTTGCAGGCCCTGTGCCACTTTGTCTTCAGAGCAATGAGCGGGAGTATACGGCGCGTTTCCTAGCTGAAAACTTTGAGAAAGAGGAACGGAAGTATTCGAGAGGTTTGTTTACAAACAAAACTTGTCTCTCAAATGACTAATAAGTAATCAAAATGACTAAGTGAATACAGAGTGAGTACGCTATTGAATAGATTATTTGTCTACTTTGGCGGAACCTGGTGGGTTTTTTCGAAACATCACTAAATCAGTAAGGCTTTTGGAGAGTAATATTTTAGAGCTATGGAGCGTGAGATTCGGTAGCAAACGACTGGCACCGAAGATAAGTTTTCCATTTATCGTGGGGATGACTTCTTGTTTTCCTTTTTCAATTGCTGCAATAATTTCTTTTGCAACTTTTTCGGGGGTAGCAAGCATAAAGCTAAGCCACTCCGGATACCCATAGTCTTTGCCTTTTTCGATGATGTTTGTGTCCACAAAGCCCGGAGAAACGAGAAGCATTTTTACGGGAGATTGTTTTAGTCCCAACTCTGCAGTGAGAGATCGCGTGAATCCGACTACCGCATGTTTCGAAGCGCAATATGCACTTAAATAAGGAGCAGCCACATGACCTGCAACTGAAGCTATGTTTACAATCGTCCCAAACCCGACATGTTCCATTCTTTCTAGAGCGAGCCTAGTACCTGATACGAGTGCATTGAAATTGATTTGAATTACTCTCTCAAAAGAACTTTGGGTAGAGCTTTGAAAGTCGCCAAGTCCCGAGATGCCTGCGTTATTTACCCAGATGTGAATATCTTTGCTTTGTGCAAGTATTCCCTCACGGCTCGATTTTAAGTCAATTTCATTTGTCACATCTGTCACTAGCGGAAAAAATTGTTTTCCTCTTTTTTTGTGACTTTCAGAAAGTTTGTCGAGTTCCTCTTTATTCAAATCGAGTCCCCAAACTGTCGCTCCCTGATCTAAAAATTGCCTTACTAGACAGGCGCCTATACCTCCAGCAGCACCAGTAATAACCACAACCTTATTTGAAAAAAAACTCATACTTTGTCTTCTCGGTGTTGTTCAAGCCAATATGCTTTTTCTTTTGTGACAACCAAAATCTCTTCAAACTTTGCTCCAAAAGTATTTGCTCCCAGATGAGGTTCGATTGCCCAGAGCCCCGTAAAATCCCCTTCGAAATTCTCGTTGTACAATTGCCCAAAAAGGCCGCGTGACAATAAGGACCAATAAGACTGCCACTCGAAATTGATCACGGTAAGTCCCATATGTACTTCTGCTACCTGGTGCACACGGTGGCCTAGTACACTGAAAGGGTATTTACGATG
>CAYNEF010000042.1:0-15153 GCA_964396165.1 uncultured Pseudobdellovibrionaceae bacterium | reverse complement strand
GGCAAAGCATCATTGTAATGTTTGAGTCCGGTAAAAGCCGCACGCTCTCCAAACCAGGCAAACGACTTGTGGAAAAAAGATTTTACTCCACAATCTTTTAAATATGTGTCGAGAAGTTTTGCCGCTTGTTTTTCCGTCCAGCCTTCTTGCATCATCACGGAAACTTCTTTGGCTGCCCTTTCGGCAAGTCTTTGTGTGCGTAAATGGCCTTCCAACTCTTCTATAGTCGGTTCATGATTTACCGGTGGAGAAATTTTTGAAAGAAGAGGGAGTGCTGGTAACTTTGAAAGTGAAGAATAAAGCCGTTTAACTTGGGTTGGCAGCATTTTCGATAAACTTTTCTATTAAGTGGTTCACCTCGCGAGATTGTTCGCGGTGAATCCAATGATTTCCATCCAGTATGCGCACAGTTAGGTCGGAAGTAAATGGCTCGAGCTCATCGATTGTAGGAGGAAGTAAAAAGGCATCTTTTTTGCCCCAGATAACAAGCGTTGGACAATTTATTTTTTTAATTTCTCGTCCGCACCCTTTTACTGCTTCATACACAAACGAGCGGTATTGATTGATAGGCTCTACTATATGTCGCTCTGGGTTAAGCGGGTCTGGTCGCAACTCTTCAGGAAGTCCACCCAAATCATACGCAAGTTCCAATAAGGGTTTTGAAAAGTTGGAACTGATAAACTCCGGCAAGTAAGGAAGCATCATTGGATAGATGTACCAGCTTTTTAAAAACTGCTTCGGTCTCTTCCAGCGTCTTAACATCTGAGGAAGGCTTAATCCGTTGATGATGACAAGTTTATCGAGTCTTTTTCCCAGTAACTGTGCCAGACTCCAGGCATGAGCTGCACCAAAATCATGGCCGATACAAATAATTTTTCTTTTATGTTCAGGATCAATCGTTTCTAAAATCTGTAAAAAATCTAACGCGATAGAATCTGGAGAATAGCGAGAAATATCTTCGCCTCTTGCCGACGGCAATGCGCCTCTGACAAAGGGACAGATGACTTGGTACCTGTCAGAAAAAAAATCCACCTGAAAGCTCCAAGCATCCGGACTGTCAGGGTATCCGTGGAGTAAAAGAAGAATGGGTAAAGAGCTGTCACCGGCTTCAAACCACGACGTTTTTAGATTTCTGAATTCTCTTTTTTTTATCGTGCCGTTCATAACAATGTTTTCTTGGGCAAAATAAACTTATCATCGTTTGAAGATGCTGTCGGTACAAGATTAGGCTTGGGAAAGGGAATAATAAAAGCTTGCTGTTGTCTTGCTGTTAATGCCGTTTTTTTATGAAATCGGTTGTTTAGTACCAAGCTGATGTACGGCGCGCTTATAAATAATTTTTCAGCGAGCTCAATCGTAGAAAGCTTTTCAAATAGTGGTTTGCAACTCGCTATCACTTCAAAAAATGGGTGATCTTTTTTAAATTTTGCGGCGTTTAAAACTTTGTGCAATTCTCCCAGTACCCAACCCGTTTGAAAGACCTGAGCAAAGACCAAATCGAATTTCTTGTGCAGTTTTTGCATGATTGTCGACTGGCGCTGGTTAATCACTTCAAGCATCAAAAAAGCATAGTTGTGGTGTCTGGATTCTTCTTCCATATGCCTTAAGTGTACTTCATGAAAGAGGGGATCAATCTTATCCCGGTGTACATGCAAATGCTTATAGAGTTCTATCGAAACTTCTTCGACAGAAGCCACGACCCACCAAAACGCATTTCCACCAGACTTTGCATTTGCTGTCACGGCCTTTAGAAATAAAGAGCCGTACGCTTTTGGAATAATCAAATCCAGTTTCTCCGGATCAATTCCCATCGTTTCAGAGAAAAATAAATTATATCTTGCAAACGCGTAAGAATGTTTTCGCTCTTCTTCAAAAAACAATTCGCCCAGTTCCCACATCTCGGGGTTTACCGGATAACTTTTTAAAACCTGTATCCACGCACTGTCGCGTAGCTTTGTAATGACATCTTCCATTTCGGAAATAGTGGCATTGATGATAAGCCCAAGAAGTTGAGAGAGCGCAAGTTTTTGCTCTTCACTTGCTCCCGGAAAAGCAATTGCGTCCTTATCAATGGGAAGCAGGTATTTATCCGTCTCAACTCCCAATTCCCAATCAATATTTTTTTCCAGATCCCAGGCGTGCTTTTTTTGTCGGTTAATTTGATCCCTTAATACCGCTTCGTTATAAAGGGTGTGGGAGTACATGATTAGTTAATCCTTTTCCCTTGAGCAAAAATCAATAAAGCATTTGATAAGTTCATGGCCGAACTTAAGTCTCGGTGTATGCGCAATTTTTTCTTCTGCGCATTTAAATCTCAAACAAGTTGTTTCCGGATGCGGTTGAAAAGTAAAAATCGGAAGTTCTTTATGTTCTAACCCGTCGTTTTCGTATTCGTTGCTTTTGATGACTGTTTTCATGCAGTCGGGTACTTGAACTACAATTTCATTGTGGTTTACAAATAATTCGCCTTTTAACGTTTTGTTATCCCAAAGTTTTGAAGGCAAAAGTTCTACAGAACGAAAGCCCGTATTTTTTTTCTGATCGGGAGAATGGTAATCCACTTTGCCGCCAAACATGTGCGCAATCATCTGGTGGCCATAACAAATTCCCAAAGTCGGAATTTTTTGCAGCAACTTCGGCATGAGCCAGCTTTCAAGATCTTTTTGCCAGTCTGTCCGCTCATTCACGCTGCTATTACTTCCAAAAACGATAATGCCTTTGATATTTTTTTCCGCGCGTTCCAAGCTGTGCATCCCATGCATAGCGGGCAGATGGTACGTAAGAGGGTGGCTGGATAAAGTAGAAATTTGATTAAAAGCTTCGAGTTCCGGTCTCACTACTGCCGGATCAATCACTACAATATGGGGTCGGTTATAGAACATTTTCACTATTCTATCAGAGGTTTATCTCGTTTTGCACGATGATACATGTATTTGTTTTTATTGGATTTTGTTCTAATTTGTGGATAAAGACAGGCGAAAATGTTAGATAAGGCTTCGTTTTTCCTATGCAAACTATGACTGAAACCTCTGTATTTTTGCCCACTTCCCATTCTGAAATGCGTGCGCGCGGTTGGGATTACGTCGATGTGGTGATTGTTACAGGTGATGCGTACATCGACCATCCTTCGTTTGCGATGTCCATTTTAGGAAGAGTCTTAGAAAAAAACGGATTTCGCGTGGGAATTTTAAGCCAGCCAAATTGGAAGAGTGTTGATGCGTGGAAAACTTTTGGAAAGCCCCGCCTGTTTTTTGGAATCAGCGCCGGCAACATGGATTCGATGATCAACCACTACACTGCGAATAAAAAAGTACGAAACGATGATGCGTATTCGCCGGGTGGAAAAATCGGTTTACGCCCTGACAGAGCAACACTTTCTTACTGCCACCGTGCGCGAGAAGCGTACCCTGGCGTTCCCGTGATAGCAGGTGGTGTCGAAGCCTCTCTTAGACGGCTTGCACATTTTGATTACTGGAGTGACACAGTAAAAAAATCCATTCTTCTCGATTCTAAAGCAGACTTAGTCGCATATGGAATGGGCGAAGCGCCGATTGTAGAAATTGCAAAACGATTGGCAAATGGCGAAACAGTAAAAGACTTAAGAAATATGCGGGGCATGGCTTATGTCTTGGGCGCAAGTGAAACGCCTCCTACTGAATTCGAAGGTAATCCCGTACTATCTATTCCTTCTTTCGAAGAAGTTGCGACAGATAAGATGGCCTTTGTAGAAGCAACTCGCCTCATCCATACCCATACTAATCCTTTCAATGCGAAAGCGCTTTTACAAAAACACGATAAACAAACTGTAGTTGTGACTCCTCCTACGTTTCCTATTTCTGAAAAAGAAATGGATGGTATTTACGATTTGCCTTACTCAAGAAAACAACATCCTTCCTACACCGAGACAGTACCTGCATTTGAGATGATCAAAGACTCTGTCACCATCATGCGCGGTTGTTTTGGTGGTTGTACTTTTTGTTCCATCACTGCACACCAGGGAAGAATCATCCAGTCCCGCTCGCAAAAAAGTGTATTAAACGAACTTTCCAAAATGGGAAAAGACACTTCCTTTTCTGGAGTTGTCAGTGACATCGGCGGCCCCACCGCAAACATGTATCAGATGCGTTGCACGCGCCCCGATATAGAAAAAAAATGCAGAAGACAATCTTGCGTCCATCCTACTGTCTGTAAACTATTGGGAACGGATCATGGACCTCTTGTTGAGCTAATGAAAAAATCAAGAGAAGTTGAAGGCATTAAAAAAGTTTTTGTCGCAAGTGGCGTACGCATGGATCTCGCGCAATTGTCTGACTCCTATCTGGAAGAACTTGCGAAACACCATGTAGGTGGTTTGTTAAAAGTGGCACCTGAGCATACGGATCCCGAAGTTTTAAAGCTCATGAAAAAACCTGGAATCGATAACTTTGCCGGGTTTGCAGAGAAATTCAAAGAAGCTACCAAGCGGGTAGGTAAACCAAAACAGTTTTTAGTTCCGTATTTTATTTCGAGCCACCCGGGATCTGACATCAACGCGATGATTGATCTTGCGATCTTTTTAAAACGAAACGGATACAAACCAGATCAGGTTCAAGATTTTATTCCAGCCCCGTTTGATGTGGCTACCTGCATGTACTATACGGGCATCGAACCGTTTACCAAAAAACCTGTGAAAGTGGCGAAGTATCTGGGCGATAGAAAAATTCAAAGAGCGCTATTACAGTTTTTTAAACCTGAAAATTATTTCACTGTAAGAAAAGCGCTCGAAGAAGTCGGAAGATACGATTTGATAGGCGATGGATGTGATGCTTTGATTCCTGCGACTCCACCACCGCTCGCTATTAAGTACAGACGTGAGCAAGCGGCCAAGTTAGGAAGAGGCCAATTTGTACATGATATTCAAGCTTCGTTGGATGGTAAGAAGAAGGGGTATCGTCCGAACAGAAAATCTTTTTCCCGAAGAGAGCGCCCTTCCTCGAATGACTCTCGAAAGGGCGCCTCCATACAATAAACCGGAGACTTACTTAACCCCTACCGAAGTAGGAGTCAGTAAGCTTAAAGTGGAAAATTCTCGTCTTGTTTGCCGTTACGGCGCGTTAGTCTGTAAGCAAGTAATACTGACAAAAGCACTAACAAGCCAACTGACAAGTAGTGTTCTGTAATGAATTCTGAAATCTCAGCACTTGCCAATTTGGCATCCTGTTTCTTTACAGGCTTTGCATCTGACTTTGCTGGGACTAAAGGCAAAGCTTGCTTATCCAGGTTAGCCACGACTTTTTGAGTACTCATCGGCACAGCAACTGTTTCTACACGGTTCTTCTTTGTTCTATTTTCGGAACCTTGTTTTTTAGGGGATTTTTTTGCTGGTGCAGGTACTGGCTCGGTTTCAATGCTAGGTTCAGCATTGGACTTTGAGTCATTTGACAATTCGCGTTCATGGCCAGGGGCAGGCAATGTTTCATTATTAGATGTGTCACCGGATACAGCTTCAGCTGGAGCTGGTTCCAAGTCAGCATTTACCTTATCTTCAGATGCGACAACCATTACAGGCTTCGTTTCTACAGAAGGGACTACATCTACTTTTTTAATTTCTTCCAAAGCGAGGGATTTTTCATCGCTGCCAAGTTGGAGCATAGAAGCAACTGCTTCTTCAGCAGCTCTTTCATCAACTTTGCTTTCAGCACTTGCTACTTCTGCTACTGGTGCTTCTTCTTTCTTAGCAACATCGTTAGAAGCTAATTCTGTTCCAAGTACATCAAGAGCAACTTCAGCAGCAGGTGCTTCTTCTTTTGCTGCAACTTTTGCTTCTTCTTTAGTTGCTTCTAGTGATGTTAAATCTTTTTCTTGTTTTGCTACTTCTGGAGCACCAGAAGATTCTTGCGCTAGATCATCACTAGCGGAGTCCATGGAATCCATGGCTGCTCTCTTACTGCCTTGGTGCGCGCAAGATACACACATCAAGATTGCGAGAGATGTAAAAAAATTGTACAGAATCGTTCGTTTCATAATCGTACCCCTTATATAGAAGCTTATCGGTGAAGTGTGTCGGGAGAATGAGCAAAAAATGCAGATCTAGTGAAGGCGCGAATATGAAAATAAATACAAATTACGAAGACACTTGCACAACTATTTCGTGCGAAAATTTGACTAGTCAGTGTGTGGGTAGTCGAGACTACTCAGCGAAATATGTCCCAATCGGACTTTACAATCTTCCTGATTGTAAAGTTGGGGGCAAAGCCATACCAAAAACAGCACCCACAAGATCGGGGGAAACCCCCGGCAAGATCCAAAAACAAGACCCCTAGTCTGCTTTTGACCAAAAAGGTGCTATGGACTCAAGAGTGGTACCCCCAAAACTCTCAAGGGCTCCTTCTTTGGTTACACGCCAGGGCTGTTCTACATACCCTGCATTGATAAGCAGGTTTTCACCCCGTTTGATGATCGCTTGTGCCCACGGTTTGTGGATGTCATCTAAAGGTGCATACTTATCAAAGATGGCGGTCAACTCTTTTTCCTGACGTTTTGCTTTGATCATTTGCAATTCACTGAGCAAATCTCTGGATACCTTATGAAAGAGATCGTAATCGACGACCGCCAAGACCTGTTCTTTTAAGGTAGTTTTCTTTTTTCCATCTTTACCTACCCACTGTATGGCCCCTGCTTCCAGAAGCTTATTGATATACAACCAGTGTCCGCGTTGGTGCGCTTCGGTAAATGTGCGCTGACCGGAAGTACGTCTTAAAAAATCTGCCAGATAAAGATCGTACATAGAATGCAACGTATCTTTTGCTTCCTGCTCATCCTTATAAATACCGGTTTCAATCAACTTTGAATCTCCGCCGAATACGAGAGCCGTTAAATCAGCACGCTGTTCTTCCAAAGCGCTTCCTAAACTTCCCAGGCCAGATATCGGATCTTGTCCTTTATCGAATTTGGATTCATCGTAAGTGCCCGATCCGTGTCCGATAATTTCATGCAAGAGTACAAGGACGCGCCACGCTTTTTCCCGGCGCTCCAAACTTGCCTTAATTTTTGCCTTAGGCATGAATGCAGAAAGATTTTCGGTCCACATTTTTTTAAACTGTGGATCTTCTGTTTCTCCTGGTAAGGGAAGACGAATTACATTCTTTGCACCGACATCCCGGCGAATATCATCAAAGTTAGGCAAGTTATACCCACCAGATCTGTAATTTGCCCGTTCTTGAAAATAATAAACCATCATGGCTGGAGGAGAGTAGTCTTTGGGAAATTTCTTTTTGAATTCTCCATAGGGCATGTTGTCTTCAAAATACTGTGCATGAGTCGCAAGTTTTTCAGCCACTTTGCTGACTTCCGGATCCACAATCTGTACATAAGATTCCCATGTGCCGATGCGTGCAAGCCAGTCTTCATATACTTCCACCCAACCGATCATAAAATCGACGACTGAGTTTGAGCGATCTTTCACCCAATGGATATTAGCTTGTCTAAAATCTTCCAAATCACCGTCTTTAAAATAGGCAATCGTTGTTTCAATCTGCTTTTTTTGCTCTTTAGATTCGGAAAGAGGTTTTGCTTCTTCCAGATGAGAAATGATCTTCTTTAATTTCTCCCCGACAATTCCAGGTGTGGCAACTGTCTGCATTTCCACAGCAAGACCTTCTTTGCCTTTTACTACGCGAGAATTAAGTGTCGTCTTTAACGTTTTATCTAATTGCGCAAGAACTTCTTTGCCGGTAATTCCTTTTTCATACGCATTGCCACCGACAGTTTCCAAGCCTTCCCCTTTTGGATCTTCTGGGAAAAGTCTTGTTTCAAAACTTGGATCTACCATCAAGGCGAGCAATTCTTTTTTGGTAGTCGCAGAAACATCAGAAAGATGCTTTTCGATTAACGTAGTTAAATCTTTTTTCTTGGCTTTGGTAAGAGTGTATTTGCGGTTCGAGCCTGCGTAAAAGCCTCCTGCATCCATGAATTTTGCCGTGTACGTCAAATACTCTTCAAATGCTTCTTTACCCAAAAGTGTTTTAGTAGATTTGATGTTTTCTTCACTGAGTGAGCTGAGTAGAAGCGACTTCATCACAAGACCGTGTCGGTGAATCTGATAGGCAAGCAAATCCCTGCCCTCACGCCCCGCCTGTATCAAGTGGTAGGCAAATAATTTTTGCTTGGGTGTCAGTGTTTCCCAGACTTTTTTACGCGGGGTTGTCGATTCGACTCTTATCTTTTTCGGTAAGGGAAGGGGAGTAATCTTGTTTTCGGTTGCCATGGTGATCCCTGTGATAATTAACATTAGAAGAGAAAGAAGCTTTTTCATGCCTCTACCATATGTTATCTTTCACGAATGGACAAGATTGTTTGCCTGGGAAAAAACTATTTAGAACACGCAAAAGAATTGGGAGACGCCGTTCCTGAAAAACCGGTTATCTTTATCAAGCCTCCAAGTGTGTTACGCCAAGTCAAAGAAAACAATTCCACTATCAAACTTGCCATTCCGCCCGACAGTGGCTCTGTTCACCACGAATGCGAGATAGTTCTAAAATTAAAAGCAGGCGGGTATCGATTAACACCAGAGCAGGCAAAGTCGATTATCGGTGAAGTCACACTCGGCTTGGACATGACTTTGAGAGACAAACAGGCCATCCTTAAAAAAAACAGCCATCCTTGGACGGTGAGCAAAGTTTTTTTGAATTCTGCCGTCGCTGGCCCCTGGGTTTCGTTGCACAAATTTGAAGATTATCTGGATACTGATTTCAGTTTTAAGTTGGACGGGCAACTTAAACAAGCAGGCAAAGGTTCGCAAATGATGATGCCTCCTCATGAAGCACTTTCTTATATCAGTCACTTTTTTCCCTTAACACCGGGAGATTTAATATACACAGGAACTCCTAAAGGAGTCGGAGAAGTAAAACCTGGCAATTCTGCAGAGCTTAAGTTCGGTCATATCAACTTCGAAGTGGTGTGGTCTGATTTTGAGACACTATGACATCTATCAAATCCGAATTAGAAAAAATACTGCCAAAAGATTCTCTCTTGTCTGATGAGAGTGATCTCATTGCCTATGGAATGGATTGGACAAAAGTGGCGGGCAAAGCCTCTTTAGTTGTATTACCTCGTACTACTAAAGAAGTCGCCGCTGTTTTACATTTGTGTTCTCAATTCAAACAGCCGGTTATTGCCTCAGGCGGGCGTACGGGACTAGCAGCCGGGGCTGTCGCTCTGAATGGAGAGTTAGTCTTAAGTCTTTCTCGCATGAATAAGTTATCAGAAATCGATCATACGGGACGAACCTTAAGAGTTCAGGCTGGAGCTACTACTCAGTCTGTTCATGAGCACGCAGCTAAAGAGGGACTTACCTGGCCGATAGATTTAGCAGCAAAAGGCACAAGCGAAATCGGCGGGAATCTTTCGACGAATGCAGGCGGAGTGCGCGTGATTCGTTATGGGATGACTCGCAAATGGGTATCGGCTTTGCAAATTGTAACGACCAAAGGCGAAATCATAGAGCTCAATCAGGGGCTTGAGAAAAATAATACGGGCTATGATTTGATTCAGCTTATGATCGGTGCGGAAGGAACACTTGCTGTTATTACCGAAGCAACTTTAAAACTTTGCCGGTTGCCTGAAAAAAAATCGGTAATGCTTTTCTCTCTCGAATCGTTTGAAAAAATAAATGCGCTTCTCATCGAAAGCCGTAAGGGCCCGTTTGAAATTGTCGCGTTTGAATTTTTCTCTAAAAAATGTTCGGACGCTGTAGAAAAACAATTAGGCAGAAAAACTAAGTTGCAGCACACGTCTCATTATCACTTGCTGATGGAAATCGAAATCCCTTACGGAGGGGACGCGCAAATCCGAGTAGATGAGTGGCTAGAGAAAATACTTTCCAGCGATATTGTGAAAGATGGAATGATTGCGGGCAGCAGCGAAGAGGAAAGTCAGATTTGGGGATTAAGAGAAGGCATTACGGAAAGTCTTTCGAAAACTGCACCGGTGAAAAAGTACGATGTGGCAGTGCCAGTAAAAAACATGGCGGCTTTTCTAAATGAAGCCGAAATACTTTTTAAAAAAGAAAATTTCAAAGTGGATTTATATATCTTCGGCCATTTTGGTGACGGAAGCCCGCACTTAAATATCTTACAACAAAAAGACACGACGCTTGAGTTTTACGAATCTGAATGCAAAAGAGTAGAAGCTTCGCTTTATCCACTTATCAAAAAGTACAATGGTAGCGCTTCTGCTGAACATGGTGTTGGGCTTTTAAAAAAGAGTTGGGTGACTTATAGCCGAACTCCACAAGAACTCGCCTTTTTCAAATCTATCAAGCGCGCATTTGATCCGGACAATATTTTAAACCCCGGAAAGTTGATTGATCTTTAAGTAGCCTCTTTCTCTGCTCGCCCCCCTCAATTGTAATCCAGTCTTGAAGTTGCAAAGTTCTTATTTTTCTTTAAATTCTCAGCGCTTAGCGGGCTTACGTGTCACGCCTAAAAACCCTTGAAAATTCAAGGATTTGTATTAGAGTGGCCAACTTCAAATGCGCACCCGTAGCTCAGTTGGATAGAGCATCAGACTACGAATCTGAGGGTCGTTGGTTCGAATCCATCCGGGTGCGCCATTTAATCAAATAGACAGCTGTCGAAAAGTTAGACAATCCGCTTTCCATGCATTTGAGATTTCGCAGCCTGTGAGCACTGAATTCTGCTGGTATACGCATTGCACTTATATCCCACATACTGTTCTAAGATACACTTTGGAGTACGACACAATGAGAACGTTTTATCAGATTTTAATATTCTCCCTTTTTCTTTCCGCCTGTGGCCAGCAATCTGTGGACTCTAATAATATGAGAACTCCGTTAGCTGGATCTGATCTTGAGAATAAAAATTCTAGCTCTACATCCAACATTGCAAACGAGACTTCCCCGCGCCAGCTCATCACGATTAATCAAAATTCCACGGCACCGTTCTCACCGGTCTCGGTCGATGCAAGATATAAAGATTGCGCGGGGAGCATTTTGTATAATGTCAGATTTGAAGGAACGAACAACTCATCCCTTACTGTCTATAGTCAATTGATGCCCAAGCTGAATTATTGGTACACTCTTGATCAATCTAATATTAACTCTGCTCCCTCTCAGAGGCCTTCAATAAACACTTTTAGCTATAACGACCCTACTTTAACCCTTAATTATGCAGATCCTAAAGTCTCTACTGCAATATTGTTCACTGTAGCGTCCAGTGACCGCCTCGCTTTTAATTTTCGAATCACGTATAAGGATGGACGAGTGCTAAGCGGATCAGCAGATGTTCCACTTACTCAAGGCAGCCAGGTCGCCTGTAAGTGAGAAAAATCCGGGTCACAGGATCTTGAACCTCATTCAACTCGTTACTGTTTTTCATTTTAGAGTGTTAAAAATTTTTTCAATTCGATCTGAAGAAAGCTCACTTCCATAAAATCGGAAAAGCAATTCGCGATCCATTTCTAAATCTGAAATATCGGGGTTTTTATCCTTAATAGAGGAAATCACGATCAATCTAGCGGTATCAAACATAGAGGTCGCCATTTCAACACGTTCTTCGCCTGATAACTGCTTGAAACGTTCAACTAAAAGTTTATCAATTTCTGGATGTGTATCAGATTTCATAGCGATACCATCTCTTTTGCTTTCTCGTAAATAGAATCCAATCCAAGTTTTTTAATCCAACCTTGCAAATAAGCGGTATCAATGGTGGCGTTATATTTTATTAAATCCGCTACATCCCTTAATTGAAAGTCTGAAGAACTTTCTTTGGCCCAATCAAGTTTTGACAGAATCAAATCCTCGACTGAGAGAATCCAGACTGATTGACCAAACATCGTCCCTCTTTTTTTCCTCTCGAACTTGCTTCTTTCAAACTCTGAGTCTTTGTACGCTATAAAGTCCACCTTCACGAGTTTAGTATTATGAATAATATTGAACTGCGAATTTTCTGCTACCGCAGTCTCAATCATTTCTCTGTCAGCATGGTATTCACCACCGAAAGCAGATAAGAAACGGGAGATGTCCTTCTGTGGCAACTGAACAACCACATCCATATCGCGAGTCATTCGAGGAAGGGAATAGTAAACTTTTGCAATAGAACCCGTTACAAAATATTCAACTCCCAATGTTTCAAGCTTGGATAAAACTTCTGAAAATACCTGTGTTTCCGTGTTCATTTAAATCCTAATTCGTACTAGTTTCTTATCATGCACTATCCTGTAAATCCAAGAATCGATTCTATGGGTCAAACCCGGCATACCCCCCAGAAAATGCTCGTTGTGGACCGTAGATAACAGTTGCTGGAAAGATGGAAAACTCTTTGCCGTGGTTAATTTAGTTGAGATATTAAATGGTTAGCATTTGCCATCCAATAACACTGGCAGAGGCTACAAGCTGCTTAAAAAGCCTGACTACCGGAGAGACCGGCCCATACAAATGCCTTTTGCTTTGTCGTAAAGGAGTGAAACTCAAGTACTCGCCCATCTTTAAGTGTAAATCCATCTGCGACTTGTGAATCAATCCATTTTGATTCATTTTTAAGTCGAACCTTCACATGAACAATGACTACGACTTTGTTTCCTTCGGGAAAAAATTCTATGGGTTCACATGCTCCCTCTGCCCAGGTGCTTCTTCCGCTTTGTATGTGTTGTCTTAAATCAGTAAGTCCTCGGTAGGTGCCAGAATTGGGTGAACCTTCGAACTCGTTGCGAACTACGTTAGAATCTAAAAGCTCCATTACAGAGTCGATATCATTTCGATTTAATCCAGAATATATTTTCTTGATGATTTCGATGTATTTACGTGCAGAGTTCATGAAAGGAATGCCGTACCTTTTACCTTACCCTCTAGAATATTTCTGCGAAAAAGCGTTTTAGCTCGTCGAAAGATCGCTTGTCTGCTTTTTCGTTGTACGCAGCACCTGTGGTCGGATCATTACCGGCGGTAGGTACTGTAAACGCGTGTACGGCACCGCCGTACATCACAAGCTGCCAATCCAGTTTTGCTTTTCGCATTTCGTTTTTAAAAGCAATAACCTGCGTATCCGGTACAAAATCATCGTCCCCACCGTGCAAGACTAAAACTTTGCCCTTAATATTTTTCGCATCGTCGGGGTTCGGCGTATCCAAACCTCCATGAAAACTCGCGACTCCCACAAGAGGCGCCCCGTCTCTTGCTAACTCCAGTACTGTTGTACCGCCGAAGCAGTAACCAATGGCCGCAATTTTTTGTACATTGACGTTGGGAGAAGCTTTTAAAATCGCAAGTGCTGCCTGCGCGCGCTGTCGCATGACCTTACGATCTGCTTTGTACTTTCCCGCTAATTTGGAAGCTTCGTTTGAATCTTTCGGCCTGACACCTTTACCATAAATATCGGCGGCAAAAGCAACATAACCCATTGCTGCCAATTGCTTGGCTCTTGATTTTACATAATCGCCTACGCCCATCCAATCATGCACAATCAATACTGCAGGTAATTTACCCTTTTTCGTATCGTCATAAGAAATAAAACCTTCAAAACTCTCATTAGCCGCTTTGTACTCCATCGTTTCAGCAACGATTTTTGCTTGTGCATTGATTGAGAGAAAGAGAAACGAAAAAACAAGACTTAACTTGATGGCCTTTAGCATGCGCACCTCCAGTGCTCTTTATTTTTATTCCTTTGAATTGCTGTTTGCAAATCGAATCCTAAATGGCTGTGATAGCTTTAAACAATCTTCTATAAGCTAATCAGTACAGCGCCGAGCGCAACAAGCACCGCACCGAACCATTGAGCCCGGTGGTGTTTTTCCCCAATCCAGAAGGAAAAAACCTGCGCAAAAATTACGGACGTATTTCTCAATGTGATGGCAACGCCTGCACCTGAATAAGACAACCCTTTTAGAAAGAGCAAAAAGGAAAGCGCACAAAATATACCGCCAAAAATTAAAAGCAGTGCATGGTTTCTCGTTACACCTTTTGCTTTTCTTAATATTTCTTTGTCGCAGGAAAATAAATAAATCGGAAATCCAATACCCAATGACAAAATAAAAAGTGGAATCGGAGAAGCTCCTGCTTTCAAAGCCTGTCCGTAAAATAAATGGTAACCCGCGATGAAAAACGCACATAGATAGGCCCACGCATATCGATTCTTAATTTGTTTTTTTGCTTCGCCTTTTGAATGCGTCAGCATAATTCCGATAAGAACCAACACCGATCCACTTACTGTGAAAAGAGTAATTTGCTCATTTAAAAGAGACGTAGAAAATAGCCACACGACAAGCATTGCGCCGCCTCGGCTGATTACATACGTCGTACCCAGTGAGGAAACTTCAAGCGCAAGGGCTAGACAAGTAAGATAACCCCCTTCAAATAATCCCGCCGCCACAGCCCACCAGATGCTTTCTGTGTTCGCAAAGTAGGGACGTGCAGTAAATGGCAGAATGATTCCGGTAAAAACTAAAGCAACAGCCAAAACTACGACGACATTTGCTCTGGGCGCTCCATTTTTTTTGATCAAGGCGTTCCAAAGCGCATGCAAGGCAGCTGATGAGATTAAAAGTAAATTTCCGTACATTTATTCAATCAGTATAGCAGTGAGCTCTTGTTGTAAAAGTAAAGCACCGCCTTTTTTACCTTTTTCCAATTTTTATTTATTTCATGTAAAGTACATAGATGAAGTCACACAAGGCATTTACTCTAGTCGAATTAGTCATTGTAATGGCCGTGATCGCCTTGATATTAAGTGTGGCGATTCCCAATTTTCGCGGCATGCAACAAAACGGACAATTGACCCAAGTAGAAGGGGAACTGAACACGGTAAAATCTGCCGTGATTTCCTACTGGAAAAACCATGAGTTTGTTTACCCAACAAACATCCATACGATGCTTGTGAGTGCAAGCCCAGCTGTGATCACACGCGTCCTTCCCGACCCGTTTAAAACAGACACGACTAACAACACCTACGGTTACATCACAGGAAGCGACTCAGTTTTCGGCCAGTACTTTATTATTTATACAAAAGGCCCCTTAGGAGACACGCTCCCCACTTGGAATGCTACGGAACAAAAGGTACATTTTTCGGGATCTGGGCTGGCTGTAAGCAGTGCACCGGTTGTAAAAGACTAGGCGCCACTCGGAATCGAACCGAGGAATAGAAGTTTTGCAGACTTCTGCCT
>CAYNEF010000041.1:0-35358 GCA_964396165.1 uncultured Pseudobdellovibrionaceae bacterium | reverse complement strand
TTTGTCGCAGCAGAGACTTGCTTGGCACATTCGGTTGTTTTAGTAGAGTTTTTAGAAACCGCATCGCTCACGTTTATTATGTTTAGGCGTATGGATTCAACCGCGGACTCTAAGGGCTCAAAACTTTTCAAGATTTGAGTTATTCTGGAATTTTGTTCATTCAGACTATCGCTTGAAGAATGAATAACCTGACTTAACTCAGTCCCAGAATTTCGAATAAGCTCCCATCGAATAAGATCATTCATAATGTCCCTTTTTAGCTAGGTCTTTCACAGCCTGTGCGATTGTAAAACCACCAGTTTAAGATAGTCGCGAAGGCCACAAAAATTACATAGCCTATAAAAAATCCGTTGGCATTCCCGCTTGATGCAATCACAGCTCCAATGAGTGATGCAAAAACAAAAGGGCCGTAGGCCGCAATTGCCGATGTCCAACCCATCACACCTGCTCTCTGGATTGGATTGTGAGAGAAGATCATGGAGTATTGTCTGAACGTTGCTGCATTGCCAATGCCTGTCAGAAAAAATAAAACCAACATGCATGCTACAAAGGCAGGAAAAACGTCCATACTTGTTGGTGCAAATACTCCCAAATAAAACATACAGAGCGTAACAAGTGCCAGTCCAATTCCCGTTAGAGTCGTTAAAATAGCACCGCCTGTTCTATCTGATACGAAACCAAAAACTACGCGACTGGCCGAGCCAATTAATGGGCCATAGAATGCATACTTCAGCGGATCAGGTGCATCGGAAAAACCCCCATAGAGACTTTTAATCATTAGTGGAAAACTAGCGGAGAGTCCTGCAAAAGATCCGAAAGTCATTACATAAATTATTGTACAAAACCAAGTGTGTTTATCATGAAATATTTGCAGCTGTTCTTTGAAAGTCGCTCGAACGGGAATACTTCTTAATAACTTCCACGAAATAAAAGCTAGAATAAGTAAAAATGGGACGTACCAAAAAGCAGCGCTTTGTAGAAAAATTTCTTTTGTGGCAGTAATTTCGCCCGTTTTATTTTTTATGGTGAAAGTTTTGGCTTCGCCAAAAGTAGCTAATGCAATAACTATCGGCGTCATGAATTGCGCAAGACTGACTCCAAAGTTTCCAATGCCTGCTTGAATACCAAGCGCAGTTCCCTGAAGGCGTTTTGGGAAAAATAAACTTGTAGAAGGCATAAAGGAAGAAAAATCCCCGCCCCCAAAGCCTGCAGAAAGGGCGAGTACCATAAAAACCCAATAGGGAGTATTGAGATCCATCACGGCAAGGCCAAGACCTATGCAGGGAATAAGTTTTAGTAAAGTTGCAATGGTAATGACATGTCGACTGCCATAGATGGGTAAAAGAAAGGTATGAATAATACGAAATGTTCCGCCCGCAAGTCCTGGCATCGCGGCTAACCAGAAGAGATGAGAGTTAGTAAATTTGAATCCAATGCCGGGAAGCTTTACAACGATGGCGCTGATCATGAACCATGTAGCAAAAGAAAAGGTTAGAGCTGCAGTGGTGGTCCACAAGGACTTCCATGCTCTTTGCTTACCCTTTGTTTCCCAAAACTCCGCGTCTTCTGGTGTCCATTGTTCGAGCCATGTTGTAGTACTCATTTTGTCTCCGGATTTTTCTCAATTTGTGTCATGAGGATTGGTTGCGACTCGATCATCATTTTTCGAATTACAAAGTGCATCCAAACTAAGCATAAAGTGATGACAACAGCAAAAAATACCCAACAGGTTGTCCACAGTCCTGTCCCTTCAAGCAAATAGCCGAACAAGATAGGGCAAAGAAAGCCCCCAAGGCCTCCGACTACGCCCACTATTCCACCTACTACACCAACGTCATTCGGAAAATAGGTCGGGATATGTTTGTAGACAGCCGCCTTTCCAATTCCCATAGAAATACCGACAATAAAAACCAAAATTGTGAAAATCCAAACATTTGCTTGAAAGTAAATATGTGTTACCCCTTTTACAAGAAGTTGTTTTTTCTTAATTGAATCCCCTTCTTTGACAAGAGGCTCTTGCCAAGAACGAGATGCGGGCAAAATCATGGTCTCATTTTCATCTTTTAAAGGTTCTTTTTCGCCTTGAAAGGCGTAGTGACGTTGCCCATCCACAACGACTTCGGAGGAAGAAACAGCAGTAACCTTTCCGCTGAACTTTGCTTGCACACCGGGACCGGGAGTATAAATATCCATTCTGGGAAAAATAAGAAGTGCACTGCAAACAAGACATATTCCAAAAATCCAGTACATAACACTTCTTGCCCCGTAGTGATCACTCATCCAGCCCCCTAGCGCCCTAATCATGCCAGAGGGGAGACTAAAAATAGAGGCGAGCAGCCCTGCCGTAACCAGTGACATTGAGTAAACATTTACGTAGTAGGGAATCAGCCACTGAGCGAGTGCCACAAAACCGCCAAACACATAAAAATAATATAGGCTAAATCGCCAGACACGAAGATGGGCAAGTGGCGCAAGTTGTTGTACCAATGTTTTTCCACTGCTTTCTACTTTTTTGGGATAACTGAAAAGAAAAAAGAGAACTGCTGTCGCTACTAATATCAAGGCATAAATAGAGGGAAGCTTTCTCCACCCCTCTGGGTTTGTCCCCTGTTCGGTTAAGAATAAAAGCAAAGAAGGAGCTCCAAGACTTGTGATGGCAGATCCCGCATTTCCTGCTCCGAAAATACCCAAGGCCGTCCCCTGATGTTCCTTTTTAAACCATACAGAAGTGTAGGCAATCCCGACGGCAAAGGCGGCGCCCGAGAGCCCAAAACCTAAAGACGCAAGTAAAAATTGTGAATAAGTTGTCGCAAGGCTTAAGGTCCACATAAAAAATGCGGAGAGAAGTAAAAGAACCACGAATACAGGTCTTCCGCCATAGCGGTCTGTTAACAGTCCGACGGGTAAACGAAGAACGGAGCCGGTTAAAACGGGAATCCCTATTAGCCAACCTACTTCAGCATTACTCCATTCAAAAATTTTTGCTTCCACCAAGTAGGTTACAAGCACGCCATTTAACATCCATGCGGCAAAGCAAATGGTAAAGGCAAGAGTACTTGTTATTAAAACGGAAACCGCTTTTTTATCCTCAAACATAGTTAATTCCTTGTCTTACTAATAGAATAGCTAATAAGGCTGTTTTAAGCTTTGATGTTTGAGGGTTTAGACCTTGATAATTATCAAGTTTTTCCTCTCTTTGACGTAGTACTCTTAAGGGCAAGATGAAGCAATTATTAGAGGGAATTGTTGAGTTTCGAAAAAATAAGGTACCTCTGTACCGAGAGCGCTTTCAGGAATTAGCAGCGGGGCAATCCCCTCGTTATCTCTTTTTCGCCTGTGCGGACAGTCGAGTGATTACTACGATGATTGCCTCGACGGAGCCAGGTGAAATATTTTTGGTGCGCAATGTCGGAAACTTTATCCCAAAACACCATGGGGCGTGCGCGCCGACAGGTGAGGTTTCAGAAGCTGCCGCGATTGAATTTGCACTTTCTCGTTTTCAAGTATCTGACATAGTGATCTGTGGCCATTCGGAGTGTGGGGCTATGATAGCGCTGGACGGCGGAATAAATAATATCAAAGAAGCATCACTTAAATCGTGGTTAAATTATGGGGAAGACGCTACTCAGCGTCTTCAGACATCCCCCACGTTCGCTCCACAAATGACACCTCATAACCGACTCAGCCAGATCAACGTTTTGACACAGATAGAGCATTTAAAAACCTATCCAAGGGTTATTGAAGGTATTAAAAACGGAAACCTAAGAGTACACGGATGGTGGTTCGATATCGCCAATGCGGATGTTTATGGTTTTGATACAGAATCACAAAAATATGTTCTTATCGATGAGGCCGGCGCAAAGCATTTTATAGATAAGCTTTAACGGGACTTATTTTATATCGACTTCAAATATAGTATCTACAGATTTTCCTAAACCTAATGCTAGTGTCTTTTCAATTCCTACTCGGCTGGGCAGGCGCGAGCCCAGTGCCGTTATTTCCTCCGGTGAAATGATTAGATGCACTTGCCCACAAGATAGATCTAACACCATTGCTTGTTCGAGGGTTTTTTTAGCGACTTGAGCGATAAATACCATGGGAATGGTTTCTAGTTGCAGATATTCTCCGCTTGCCAGTTTATCAAACTCTGCTTTTGAAATTCGAAAACGTATTTCATTTTCACTAAAGCGCACGTTCATTTGTTTTCTCCTAGTATTTGGGCCCATTCTTCGGGCGTATTCGTATTAGTTAAGAATTTGGTATCGTTTACTGCTATTGCTGTTCCTTGTAGAGCCATCAAAAGGCCGCGTACAGATTTGTTTTTCAAGCTTTTCTTAATCAAATTCTGATCGAGGCCGAATAAAGCTGGAAGTGGATTGTTTTCAAAGTAGGTTGCCGTAGCCTTTTGTTTTTCAAATTCTATAAAAAGCGGAAGAAGGGATTTTGAATTGAGAAGCGGCAAATCGACTGGTACAACGAATAGAGCATCCATTTTGCCCGAGAAGGCATTAGCTATTGTTCTAATGCCTTCAATAGGTCCAGAAAATGGATTTTCATCTTGGATGGTTGTTTTACCTTCCAGCATTCCACTGAATACAATTTCCTCAATGTACGGTTTGAGTTCGGAAAGAATAAAGTGAGTTCTATCCACTAAAGATTTCCCATCAATTTCTAAAAGGGCTTTTGAGGTCCCCATTCTGAGGCTCTTGCCACCGACTAAAATAGCCCCCACTACTCGCATGACACTTCCGTCTGCTTTTTTGCGTGTTGACACAACTCATGTCCCTTTAGCCATTCACTATCGCCATCGAGATAGTGCTCTTGTTTCCAAATGGGAACTCGCACTTTAAGTTCTTCGATAATGTAACGACACGCTTCGAAAGCTTCATCCCGATGCGGGGTGCTGACTCCAATGCCGACACTCATTTCACCGACGAGAAGTCTATTAGTGCCGTGAAAGACGATTGCGTCTAATTCCTCACAATATCTGGCACGTGCCTCAGATATTATTTCTTCGATAGTTGTTTCCGCTATTTTCCTATGACATTCATAGCTAACTGCTTTTACGGTTCTGCCATGGTTTAAATTTCGAACCACCCCAAAAAAATAAGACTGAGCACCGTGCTTGGGATTGTTTAATTGTTCGGTAATTTGTTTGGGATCGACAGAACCCGCGACTATTTCAATTGTTGACTTATGTCCCACAGTTTTATCCCCCGCAGACAGGAGGCAGAAAAGAAAATTCTTTTCCCTCTCCAATCGGCTCTTTCTCAGAAAGAATTCTAGAATCATTTGCAATTGCAGAGGATTTCAATTCTGAGATCCCGCCAAAGTTAGGGCTGAGTTCTTTTAGGGTTCTTGCTACTTCCTCTCTTAAAATATCAGGCGTCATAGTTTCGACAGTGGTGACTAAGATTTCACCCTTTGGAGCGAAAGCTTTTAATTTCCCGTAGAGTAAAATACGACTTTGGATCATATGAGCACCTCCTTTTGTGACCAGCTATGCATTGGAAAAACTTCGATCTCAGTTCCTTTAGAGAAAACACTTCCCGCTTCGGGTAATATTGCCCAACTATTTGCATCCAGTAGAGAGGCAGTTTTAAAAGATTCTTGTCCCTTTGAGACTTCGCAAGTCATAGGGTTCATGGCAAAATTTGTTTTGGCCTTAAAAAAGCAGCGAAGTCCATCGGGTTTTTGAATTTCATTTTCCAATATTGTTTTAATGCTTTTTTCGGGCGGTAGGTTCTGAAGCCGTCGAAGGTAGGGCTCTATAAAAAAACGCAAAGTCACGACAGAGGAAACCGGATTTCCTGGGACTCCAAAAAATGCTGTTTTTCCTAACGTCGCAAAAAGAAGGGGCTTACCGGGACGAATAGCCACTTTGTGAAAATGAATTTTTGCTCCCAGATCGTGAAGAGCACTAGCCACAAAGTCGTACTTACCCATCGAAACAGCACCGGTTGAGATAATAACGTCCACCCCTTCTTCCACCTGAGCTCTAATGAGATCCATGAAGTGCTTGGGTTCATCTTTAATTGCCCCTAAGAAAGAAGCATTTGTATTTAAACAGGTAAGTTCTGAAGTCAAATAGGGACCTGTCGAGTTTCTAATATTTCCAATGTTCGAATCAGTGTGACTTGAGAGTTCTGCCCCTGTAGATAAAACTTTTACACTCGGTTTTCGAAAAACAGGAACGGAATCAATTCCCAAGGCAGCAAATGCCATTACGTGCTCAGGGTAAAGACGCGTGCCAGATTTTGCCACCCAATCGCCTGTTTTAAAATCCTCTCCGCTTAAGCGTAGGTTTTGGTTCTTTTTGCAGGGTTTCAAAAACTCGACATAGTGGCCGTCTCTTTTGGTGTCTTCAATCCGAATCACAGTATTGCAGTCTTCTGGCACTGGGGCACCGGTCATTATTTCCCACGCCTCTAAATACCCTGTGAGTACAGATTGTTTAATTTGATCTCCGGCAGCAATGGTTCCCAGTACTTTTAGTCGGGGGGTAGAGGAAAGCGAATCCAAGTCTTCTTGTCGAAAGGTAAATCCATCCATTGCACTATTGTTAAAAGGAGGAAGCATTTCGGGACTTAAAATATCTTTTGAAAGAATTCTTGAGATTGTATTACCAATGGGTAATGTTTCACTGGATAAGGTAGTTGCCACTGAACCGAGTATTTCTATGGCTTCTTGGTAGGTTATCATGCAATAGCCCTTCTATGAGAATATAGACGAAAAAAGGCAAGAAACGCCATGCCTACCATTAGTCCATATATCAGGTTTTGCGTTACGAAAGTCGTGGCACCCACTGCCAGAAGTGTGGGTCGATTATTTGAAACTCTCCAAGAAGGAAGGGCAAGTCCGATATGATAATAACCCACCAAGCCAAGTAGGAGAGAAAGCAAAAGGGGCGGGTAGTTTAATGCCATATTTCCTAAAAACAGTTGTAAAAAAGCGAGGAAGAGTAAGAAAAATCCGATTACAAAATTACTGCTCCAGTGATTACTTCCACCCCGCACATGGGCCGTCATACCACCTGAGCCATGACAGAAGGGGAGTCCACCAAAAAAGGCCATCAAAATATTTCCAAGTCCGATGGAAGTTAATAAGCGGCTAATCGTCACCCGATCCGCTTTTTTTCCAAAATAGCGGTTGGCAACGTCTCGAGTGGCGATGACCGAGTTGGCGCTTGTTAATAAAATTTGCGGAAGCGTTAGTGCCAATACGATTTCCCAGCGAAAAGACCCTACAGTATGCAGAGGTAAAGCAATTGCTTCTTTAGTATGCGTTATTCCAATAATAGCTCCTGCTGCTGCGAGAAAACCCAAAGGAGAAAGACCTGAAAACCTGCTTAACGCCCAACATAGTGTCACAATGCTGGATAGGACTAGATTTTCAAAAGTAAAAAAGTGGGGAAAAAGAGGGATGAGAATTTCCACTGCACGTCTTAGAAGCATTAGTCCCAAACTTAACTGAATGGCGTGAACAAAATAGGGGGGAATTCGATTTGCGAATCTATCTGTGGGCAAAAGAGCCAAGAGGACACACAATACTCCGACTAACGCTCCTGCCATGCGGACTTCTTGAAAACTTGCTCCTGAAACAACAGCTGCTATTGCAATTGCCTTTAGGGGTTGTACCGGCATAGGGATACGAAAATACAGACCTGAAAAAAGGTAAATTAAACCAGTCGAAACAAAAAGGGTGCTGGAACAGTAACCGGACCCCATTGAAAGAGTGGCAATCAATGGAAATAAAATGGCGCCATCAGAAAATGCGCCCAATATATTTCCAACTCTTTTACCCATGGTTGCCCCCCGTTAGAATGTGAAGGGCGTGTGGCAAAAGTTCTTTTAATGTCGAGAGTCCCTCTTCAACAGCTTTGGGGCTTCCGGGAAGGGCAATAAAAAGCGTGTTCTCAAAGATAAACCCTCCCGAGTTACTGAGCCAAGCCGATTTTTTTACTTTTGCTCCCTCTTGGCGACAGAGTTCGCCAAAGCCCTTCATTTCTTTTGCACCCATTTCCGTGATTGCGGAAATAGTCACATCGCGCGGCCCCATGCCGGTGCCTCCCGTAAGGATCACAAGTGGAATCTGCATTCGGGTAAAGGAGCGCAAAATATCTTGAATTTCAATTTTTTCATCAGGCACAACTCGTAGTTCAACGACGTTCGCGCCGCGCTCTTTCAACCATGTTTTAGCTGCGGGGCCAGAAAAATCGTCAGCTAGATTTTTGGAGACGCGATCGCTTGCAGTTAGTACTGCACATTTTAGTCCGGAAAAATAATCGGTAATGACTTGTTTGGGGGGAAGTTGTTCTTCTGTGGCGAGAGGATGTTTCCAAAATCCTGATTTTCCGCCCTCTTTGTAATTCAGTCTGATGTTTTCCAAGAGCAGTGCGGGATCTACCATTTTGATTAAATCATAAAGGCATAGTAGGGCAGCATTGGTCCCCATCAAAGCTTCCATTTCCACTCCTGTTTTTGCGGTGGTAGAAACCTGGCACGACACATGAACTGAACAAGTTTTTTCCTCAAGCAGACAATGTACTTTTACTTCTTCAATGGGTAGGGGGTGGCAAAGGGGTAATAGGTTTGCCGTTTGTTTTGCGGCGAGAATTCCAGAGACTTCACAAAGGGTGAGCGCGTCTCCCTTTGGGAGTTTTCGGTCTCTGACTAATGCAAAGGCGTGAGGGGACATGCGTATTGTTCCTCTGGCTTCGGCTCGTCTTAGAGTGGGTGACTTCCTTGTTACATCGACCATGTGAAAATGTTCCACGGGTTTACCCTCCCATCGTGGCAAGGTTTCGCGTTGATCCATAATTTCCCTCGTGTAAGTAATGTGATATTTCTTTGCCGGTCAAAGCAGACATTACAGTTGATTGGATACGTTCTTCTTGTCCGTCATCCTGTAAAAAGTGTCTTAAGGGCAGAGTCCCATTGCCAAAGAGGCAGAGTTGTAATGCGCCTTCGCTCGTGACTCGTAACCTATTGCAAGAATCGCAAAAATTTTTCTTGTAGGGCCGAATCAGTCCGATGGTTCCTTCGCGTCCCGGTTTCTTCCACAGGTCAGCCGGCCCTCCGTCTGCCTCTCTTTTTAAAGAAAAGTAACCTTTGTCAACGAGAAGCGGTTCTAAAAAAGCAAGATCCAAGTGATGTGTGGAATAAAAAGCGGCGTTATCCCGTGTTGTCATCAGTTCAATAAAACGGACATGAAGATCTTCTTTTTGTGACCATTCGATGTAGTTTTCAAATTCATCGTCGTTTAAGCCCTTCATCGCGACTGCATTTATTTTTACTTGGGGGATGCCAACGCTCTTAGCTTTTTCAATTCCCTTTAAAACTTCTTGTAGTCGGTTTTGTCCTGTGATCTCAAAGAAGCGTTCAGTAATAAGGCTGTCTACACTGACATTGAGTGCTGTAACACCGGAGGCTTTTAGATCCCCTGCTATTTCGTTCAAACGATAGCCGTTTGTGGTGAGTGCAATTTTTTCGATTCCTTGTATTTCGGAAATACTTTTTGCAATTTCGATAAGATCCGTGCGTAAGGTGGGCTCTCCTCCTGTTAAGCGCACTTTTTTTATTCCAAGCTTTGCCAGTGCATTGATAAGTCTTTTAATTTCTATATGGGTTAAGTGTTTTTGGTGAAGTGCTTCCATCGGATTACCGTTAGGTAAGCAATACACACATTTGAAATTACAGATAGGAAGTAGAGAAAGGCGAAGATAAGAAAAACTGCGGTTGTAAGAGTCTGTTAACAAGTTCCTCTTCCTTTCCTAAGTTTGGGGAGGCACTGTTGTTTCCATCAGAACCCTGGCAGCGAGACTCACTGCGGTAAACCCGGCATGCGCAATAAGCACGTTTAGCCGTGATTTACTCGGGGAAGAACGTAGGATCATCTTTTCAGATCTCCTCATTATTTCAATTTGATCTCTGTCTCTACAAACCTTGATAAAAATCAAGAATATAGCGAACTCACCAAGCACTTTAACCGTTTGAAATACTTATCGTATTTAGTCTTTATCTCTTTCATAATCAAACCGAAAAGGACATTAAGGGGTGGAAGGTTGGGAAATGCCCAAAAAAAAGAGGCGGAAGTACCTGTTTTAAAGGCTCTTGTTTTTCCAAGCCGAAGGGTAGTCGTGTACCTTCCGAAGGGGGAATTTCGTCAGGATCTCAAAACCGCTTTAGAGCAGGCAGGGTTTTGGGTGGATCAAGTCAAAACAAGCGATGCACTTTTTGATCTGATGGCGAATCAAAAAGTTCATGCCGTAATATATTTTTCGGAAGAAAACGGTACTTCTTGGGAAGTGGATTTTACGCGCTTTCTTCAGTCTTCATTCACAGCGAGATTTTTTCTTGTTTTGCCGTCTCCAGAGATCCCTAAAGTAGTGCTTGCGATGAAGCTGGGTGTTGCAGCTGTTTTTTCTGACGGGGTATCTTCCCTTAATCTTATTAAGGAAATACAGGGTGAGACTCTTCCTAATCATTCCGAAAGTAAGATAAAATTAGATAATGGTACTGCTCTAGTTGGCAGCAGCAAGGCATTTCGTCATATTCAAGATCTCATCGAGAGATTGCAGACAGTAGATTCCACAGTTCTCATTACGGGTGAGTCGGGCACGGGAAAAGAAATCATTGCACGTGCTCTTCATGAAAACTCCCCCTTTAAAAAAGGGCCTTTTATGGCGCTTAACTGCGGAGCCATTTCAGAGAATCTTTTGGAGTCGGAACTTTTCGGCCACGTAAAGGGTGCCTTTACAGATGCAAAATTGGATCACAAGGGAATTTTCGAAGCGTGCGATGGCGGAACGCTACTTTTGGACGAAGTGGGTGATATGCCGCTTCTGTTGCAGGTAAAACTTTTACGTGTTTTGGAAGAGCGCAAAATTACACCTGTAGGCTCTAATATTCCCGTTAAGGTAAACGTGCGCGTGCTGGCTTCTACAAATAGGGACTTAGAGACTTTAATCAACGAGGGGAAATTCAGGCGAGACCTTTATTTTCGTCTGGCAGTAGTAAGTATGCGGCTACCTTCGCTTCGCGATCGGCAGGAGGATATTCCGTTACTCATTAATCACTACCGCGAATATTTTGGAGAACGTTTTTCTCGCCCGACACCCCCACTGTCTTATGAGGTTTGGAGTAAGCTTCTAGCGTACCATTGGCCCGGAAATATTCGTGAGCTTAAAAATACCATCGAACGTGGGGTCGCACTTTCTCCGGATGGCATTTTGCGCATTGAAGATGTACTCCCAGAATCTAAAGGTGAGGGACTTACGTTTCCGCAGTTTTGTCCGCTCAATTCGGCAAATAGTACGCCTGCAAAATTTGAAGAAATAAAGAACTGCTGTGAGAAAAGTTACTTGGTGCGTCTCCTGCAACAAACCGAAGGCAATGTTTCTGAAGTCGCCCGCCTCTCAGGTCGTCATCGTACTGAGATTTATCGACAAATTGAAAAACTTGGATTGGATCCCAAGACGTTTCAAAAAAACTGACACAAATCCCTACGATTGGAATGAAAGCTGCGGGGAAATGTAACGCGTTAACCTACTGTATTCATTGTGTTAATAAGACAAACTACTCCAAGATTATGAAGGGTCAGGCTGTCAATTGTTTGGCAAATATGAAAAAGGAGACATTTTATTTTTGGCCTCGTGTTTGCACTAATTTATATTTGAGTGGTGAAATAAAATAAAAAAAATAGTGCAAGAGGTACTTATGATTAAACATAAACTTAGTATGGTGTTTATTGGAATGGGATTTTTGGGATCGCTTGCCGTGTTTGGTGATCCGGTGTCTCGAGAAGTTTGCAATACCGGTGTTGTGAGTGAGTTAAATCAAAGTTTGCAAGAAGAGGCCACCGATTTGAAAGATTTCTTAGATACGCGAAAGCGAGCTACATTATCAGAAAGGGATAAGGTGGAAGTTTGTTCACGTTGGTCTGCAATGAATAGCTACGCTAGATCCATGGCGAAACATTATAAGAATGCTTCGAGTGAGGATGGCACAGCAAGAATGGTAAGAAATCTGAAGTCAGATTTAGAGAGTAATAATAATTGTTGGGTGAA
Source organism: uncultured Pseudobdellovibrionaceae bacterium (assembly GCA_964396165.1). Taxonomy (GTDB): domain Bacteria; phylum Bdellovibrionota; class FAC87; order UBA2466; family UBA2466; genus CALCZU01. The sequence goes on along the minus strand of CAYNEF010000041.1, from coordinate 23,291 downwards.
TCCAAGCCCCGTTCTTGCCGATATGCTTCAGGGCGTTCGTATCGTAATCTCAAGGGCGGCGAGGATAGAAGAGGCTCTATTTCCAGGCGAAAAATAAGCAGAGTTGAATTTTGGGGGGAGTAGAGCTAATCATTCGAGGATGTCTTTAAGTATTGAAGAAAAAAGGCGCTATGCCAGGCACTTCACCCTTTCTGAAGTGGGTGAAGAGGGGCAACTGCTTCTTAAAAATGCGCGTGTATTGATTGTGGGCGCAGGCGGTCTAGGGTGTCCCTCCTTGTTGTATCTGGCGGGGGCAGGTGTTGGTACTTTAGGGATTATTGATCCCGATAGAGTGGATGCTTCTAACTTACAACGACAAGTTCTTTATAGAACAGAGGATGTGGGAAAGCCAAAGGCAGAAGTGGCGGCCGAGGAGATTCGCGCTCTAAACCCGAATATCAAAGTGCAAGCGTATACTTTTCTGCTAGATGCCTCTAATGCACTTGAACTAATTCAAAATTACGATTTCGTACTGGATGCCACAGATAATTTTTCAGCACGCTATTTGGTAAATGATGCCTGTTATTTTCTTAAAAAGCCCAATATCTTTGCTTCGGTAACAAAATTTGAGGGAAGACTTTCTGTTTTCTGCACAGAGAATGGGCCCTGTTATCGGTGTCTCTTTCCCGCTCCTCCCGAAGATCAGATTCTTAATTGTGCGGCTGAGGGGATTTTGGGTGCGGTACCAGGTGTTTTGGGAACTTTACAAGCACTTGAGACAATCAAACTAATTTTGAATATCGATGAACCGCTAAAGGGAACTCTCGCGCTATTTGATTTGTCTACCCTGCAGCTTCGTAAGATGACTGTGTCCCCTAATCCTGATTGCCCACTATGTGGGGTAAGGGCAAGGATAACGAGCCTTTCCGACGTTATTTCAAAGTGTACACTTGCACCGGAAATAACAGTAAATGAGCTTACGAAACTCTTGTGTAATCAAAGTGAGTTTTCTCTTGTCGATGTGCGCGAATCGAAAGAGTTTGAGAGTGGTACAATAGCTCATGCGCATTCAATTGCTTTAAGTCGGATATTAGAGGGGGATTATCAATTGCCGAAGGAAAAGCCACTTGTTTTGTTTTGTAAAAGTGGTCAGAGAAGTCAAAGGGCCGCACAGAGACTGTTGCAAAAGGGATATACAGAGGTTTTTAGCCTTTCAGGAGGCATTCTTGCCTGGCATTCTCAATAAAACATTGAGCTGTAAACGATAAATCATTGTCAATTATCAAACATTCATAGCTTGCGAATAAATTAGTACAGGCATACTTTTTATAGATGGATCAGCCAGTTATTATTCAGGGAGGAATGGGAATTGGGGTTTCCAGTTGGCGTTTGGCAAAAGAAGTCTCGAAGACAGGTCAGTTGGGTGTTGTCTCCGGTACTGCGGTTTCTACTATACTCATCAGACGGCTGCAACTAGGAGATCCGGATGGCACAGTTAGACGCGCACTCAGTTTTTTTCCCTTCCAAACGACTTCTAAGAGCGTGCTTGATCGCTATTTTATCGACAGTGGGAAAACGAAAGACAAGCCATTTGCTCTGAGCCCACTATATACCCTCAAACCGGATTTTGAGCTGCTTAGGTTGACGGCACTTGCCTCTTTTGTAGAGGTGTTTTTGGCTAAAGAGGGGCATTCGGGTTTGGTAGGAATAAATCTATTAGAAAAAATTCAACTCTCCAATTTGGCGGTGATTTACGGTGCCATGCTAGCAGAAGTTGATTATTTATTAATGGGTGCCGGTATTCCTCGTGAAATTCCGGGAGTGTTGGATCTTTTCGCCGAGCAAAAACCGGCAAGTATCAAAGTGGTACTTGCGCCGCATAGCAAGGAGGCAAATTTACGAGTTGAATTTGATCCGAGCGTAGTATTTCCGTTTGAACTCAATATTCGTCTTAAGCGCCCTCGATTTTTAGCTATAGTCTCATCCGCAGTTTTGGCTCAGCATTTACTGAGCAAAGCAACAGGGCAGGTTGACGGATTTATTATAGAGGGACCGACAGCCGGCGGGCACAATGCCCCTCCCAGAGGTCCGTTACACTTAAACGAAATTGGTGAGCCGATCTACGGCCCCAAAGACGGAGTCAATTTTGAACAATTGAACCAGATGAAAATTCTTTATTGGTTAGCAGGAGGTTTTGGTAGCCCTGAAAAACTGCGCGAGGCAAAGAGTAAAGGTGCTGTTGGAATACAAGTGGGAACACCTTTTGCTTTTTGCGATGAATCGGGTCTTACTGAAGAGATTAAAAGATCTGTCATTTCGCGCTGGACTACGGAAAAAGAGCAGCATGTATTTACAGATCCTAATGCCTCGCCCACAGGATTTCCATTTAAAGTAGTTCCACTCGAAGGTTCTATTTCTGAAAAGGAAATATACGAAAATCGCAAGAGGCGTTGTGATGTTGGTTATTTGCGGCAGGTATTTGTGACAGAGAACGAGGAAACAAACTATATCTGTCCTGCGGAACCGGCAGCCAATTATGTAAAAAAAGGCGGCGAGGAGCAGGATTGCATAGGACGCAAGTGTCTTTGCAACGCGCTCTTAGCAAATGTTGGTTTAGGCCAGATCCAACAAGACGGATATGATGAATTGCCTCTTCTTACCGCGGGTGATGATCTCTCTTCATTAAAGAACTATGTTCCCTTAGGAACAAATTCGTTTTCAGCAAAGCAAGTAATTTCCTATTTGTTACAGTAGTCATTCAGTAGGGTTTTTTAATTAAAAGAAAGAATTAAACTTTTAAAATTACTCAGCGTCGTGTTATTTAATTTAAATGAAAGTGTTTTTACTGTGCGCTGTAGTTATTTTTTACCTAGGGAAGTTACATGCGGGTGAAGTGACTGCTGCTCAGGTAATTCCTATTTTTAAGAGCAAATGCGCTACCTGCCACCGTGGACCGTTTTTAGATTTTTCTGATTATCCTTTTTTTTCTGATGTCTATCAAACGCCCAAAGAGTTAATGGATGAAGTAGCTTTGCGAATTAAAGGATTGGAAAAAAATAAAATGCCACCAGCTAACGGTGATCCGCTTTTGCCAGAGGAGGCGAAATGCATTCTGGCTTGGATAAATGCCGGACTTCCAGAATAAGTTTTATTTTTAATATTCGAAGCAACTTACTCCAGTGCCTCCTCGAAACTTAACATGAAGATTTATCCATGACGATAGAGACACAACCGTGACTATACGCAATTCTTTAGTCTCCCGTGATGGTAGAGTCATATGCCTTAAGAAACTGCATTCCTTTTTGAAAAAGCTGATGGTCTTTGTTCTTCAGTTCTCGTTGATTTCCGATGAGCAGAAGTTCATAAGCAGGTTTTTCAAGCGAACGGGCAATCTTTTCCAGTACTTCCAGCGAAATATTCTGAGGATCTGTCTCAAGCCTAGCTACATAGGATACCTTAAAGCCAGCCTTATCTGCCAATGCCTGTTGCGTAAGTCCTGCTTCTATCCGTGCGGTTCTTATGTTGTGGCTTACAATTTCTCTTAATGTTTGTGCATGTTTTTTCATATACAAGTAGTTTCATTTATAACTAAATATAACGTATAAGTAAATGCATATTACTTATAAGTTGACACACATATTGCTCAGTAATACAAATCATTTCATTGGAGGCGTATATGCCAAGAATATTTGAATGGTTAGGTGGGTTAATGTTTCTGATTGCATTAATGGAGTTTTTACCCAATCCAAAAAAAGCACTTCAGAGCATTCCTGAAGTACTGAATGCTAATCCGATTATGATAAATAATCACTTAGTTATGCCAAAAAGGCACCAGGTTGCACGGTAGTGCAATTTGCACTTTCTGATGCATTTGGAATACTGTTCGGTTCTGCTTGAGTCTGCGGTGGCACTTCTTTATTTCGATAGTAATAGAATGTTCTCCGCGATAGTCCCGTGGCACGCGAGAATTCCTTAGACTGATCCTCAACGCTCATATCGCTATCGGAAAGCGCATTTGCCAGTACTTTTGGGGAGGTTTGAGGCAGTAACCGATCTAATAGAGTCTGCCACTGTGTAGGATTGCTCTTGGCAATTTCATACCCCATTTTTAAAGTGCGCAAGTTAAGTTTTCTTAAATCGTATCGTTGTAAATTTGATAATAAGTAGTGAACAACTGACAATGCTAGCTCGGTATCTTCATAATGATCCTTAGAACGGGCCGCTTCTGCTAGCATATTTTCGACTTCCTCAACGTCAAAAGCGATTCTTAAGTAAAGAGTTCTCGATAAAAATGCCTCAATATCCCTTCCAGTAGGTAGTGTATTGGTTAATAAGATAAGTTTGCCGGAAAACTTTATTGAGGGCTGACTAACTTTATCAGAGTTACTGAACCAACTGACAACTCTTTCTCCTGAACTGCCCGCACTGGACCATGTAGCTGCTTTTAAAACAGCCATTGCATTTGCTTCTCCAAACAAACCCGCACAATCATCAAGAACAAGTAACTTGTCGGGTGTTTTACATAATGAGTTATATAGAAAAAGTGGGGTGCTGTAGTTTCCAAGGGAAATGAACTCTGTCTCAGATTGTTTTAAGATACTCTCCACCGTTGAACTTTTAGCCCATCCAGGTGGGCTTTCGATGACCAATGCATGAAAGCCATTGCTTGCTTGTAATGTTTTTATAAGTAATTTTATATCTTCCAAATGTCTCATTTCTTCCCCTTGCTTTTAGTTCTTTTAATAACAGACGGGTTATTCCCTAGCCCCAAGGAGGCATCTATCACGGTGCCTCTTAAAATTTGACCCGCAGGGCTGCATATGAAAAGTACCAACTCCGCGACTTCAGTCGTACTAATCAGTCTTTTTGCCGGTAGGGCGTCGCAAAAGAGTTTCCTCTCATCTTTAGAGAGCGAGTTCAATTGACTGGCCTGTAACATGGGCGTTTCTGTTGCGCCCGGACAGACAGTAAACACGTCTACAGGGTCATGAGTGTGCTCAGAGGCCAATTGTCTAGCGAACTGAGTTAAGGCGGCTTTAGACATCCCATCTGCGTATCTTGCGCCAGGAAAGTAATTTATTCCTCCATCTACTGAACTAATAAAAATGATTTTTGATGGTTTTTGAGTCTTTAAACGTGGAAGTAATCTTGTTGTTAACCACAAGGGACCTAAAGCATTAATTTTCATTAGAGCAATATCTTGATCCTCGAATTTGTTTTCGTAATTTTCTACAGTCTTTGTTCCAACAGCTGCATTAAGAATAAGTATATCTAGATTTTTTGGCAGTAAAGATATCGCTTTATCAATACTTTTTATATCTCCCTGATCCATCTGAATAGCCTGAACTGAATACTTCGATAGGAGCTTCACCAGCCTTTTTGATTGCGTCTCGCCATGATTATAACTAAAGAAAACTTGATAGCCTGCCTGTGCAAATTGATTTACCAGAGATTCTCCAATTCCGCTTGAACCTCCGGTAATAAATACAGTCTTATTTGATGCTTTATTTGTTTTCATTTTTTTTTCCTTTGTAAAATGCACTGGTTTTAGGAAGTGGAGGCAATTGATCAGTTGCTTTCTCCGCTGAGGATGGCAACATCAAGTGAAACTCAACTCGTTGTCCCGGTGTGGAAGTACACCAAACCTTACCTCCATGTTCAGATACCAGTTTGTCTACTATAGCAAGTCCCAAACCTGTTCCGCAGCGTTTTCCTCTTGTGAAAAACTTATCAAAAACTCGGGGAAGATCTTCCTCGGAAATTTCGGAGTTACTATTACTGATAACGATTTCTATAAAGGTTATATTATTAATCTTACACGGAATGGTTTTAAAAGAAATTTCACCGTCGCCTCTCATGGCTTCTACTGCGTTAGATATTATATTAGTGAATATTCTAGGTGCTCGTATAATGTCGGCCAAAAGCTTATTTGAATGATTCCACGCATAAGATAAATCTATATTCATGGGCGGATTGGCTTTAAAAACCTGTTCTAGTGCGTTAGCAATGAGTTGCTCAATATCAATGGGTTGTATTGTGGGCTTTGCTTTTGAACTTATTTCTTGAATATCAGAGATAAGTGCTTCTACATTTATTAAAGATTTCTCAACGTCTGGGATTAGAGTGGAAACTAGTTCTTTAATACGCATCGGATCAGTTTCATCTTGAATTGCATTTAATCCTGTTTTCAGTACAACAAATGGACGTTTTACATCATGAGCTAACATTTGAGCAGTTTCTGAAATTGCTGCGTTTACTTGTCTCTGTTCGAAGTTTTTTATTAAAGTACCAACTTGCGTAGCAAGTGTTTGAATTTCTAATAGTTCAAAGTGAGGGAGTTTACCCTCTTTTTTATTTTCTAATATTGGAGTTAAAGTATCTGTCAAACTCATTAATGGTTGTCTCACATCACGCTGTAAGAAGAAACTCATCCAAAGTGCAACAAGAGTAAACGCGAATAAAAATCCAATTACTAAAACAGTTATTGGTAGAAAATATTGAAGGGGGAGTTCTTCTTTTGAAAGTTGTCTCTCTTTAAAAAGTATGCCTAATTCCTTTCCGGAGAGAATTATAGGGACAAATGTTTTGACGGTGCGTTTTGTTAAATCAATGCAAATTTCGGAATTGTTTGGCCCTAAGTTGCAAAAAACAGATTGTTTAAATTGAACGGCTTCTGTTTCTTTAAAAATATCCGCATTCTTAAGCTTTTCCTTTTCAGCTATTTCTTTAAGGCGTTGTTTCACAGATCCAAACTCCTCTTGAACGAGAAGCCCAGGTATTAGAAATTGCAGTTGGTTTTGAGAAGATTGAACCAGGCTTTCACCTATCAAAGTCAATGTGTGGCGTTGTTCAAAGTACGTACCGGCTACAATGCTTGATATTCCAGTTATAGCAGCAACAATAAAAGAAATACCGATAATACGATAGGTTTTTTGCCTAAGAGATGTCATTCAACCTCGTTTAAATAAGTAACGATTCCATTGCTTAGTTTTAGGAGCACCGCCGCTTTAATAGGAGTTCTCTTTCCATCTTCATAGCGAATTGAACCAATAAGGCCATCAATCTGCTTGATTGATTCAAGGGATTCGAGGACAGTCTTCCTCTCTACAGACTTTGTTTGAGCAATTGCTTTTAACAACATCGTCATAGCGTCATAGGTAACAGCAGCAATATCATTTGGCTCTTTTCCAAATTTTTTAACATAAGATTTCTGGAATAACCTACTTTTTACATTCGTTAATTCTGGGTGCCAATGTGCTATTGTGAGTGCCGTGATAGGTCTTTTTGCCAATATAGTAGAAAATAGATCGCTAACGCCTCCCCAACCATCTCCACCAATCCATATCTTAGGACGTATTCCGTGATCATAAAGAGAAGCAATGAGTGTGGCAGATACTCTTTCATAATTGGGAAGAAAAACTGCATCTAACTTCTTTCCTTTTAGACGTTTGACTAAGGCAGAAATGACCGTGGACTGTTCCACTTGATCTTCTAGCAATGTTTCATCAGCAACTACTATTCCGTTATTGAATTCAAAATCTTTCTTAAAGGCGTGATGTAAACTTTGACAATAGGCACAATCGGATACCGAGAGTATAGCAACACGCTTTAGACCAAATTTTTGAGCGACATTAGAGATGATTTTACCTTGCTGACTGTCGCTGAAGACGCAAGTTCTAACGTATTTCCCCAGTTCTCCTATACGATCTGCCGTAGCAGAAGGAGATAAAAGAAGTAACTTATTTTCATTAAATGTCGCACCAGCCAAAAGTACTTCAGAAGAATAAGGAAACCCAACCACAGCAACAGCTTTGGATTTAACAGCATCTGTTGCTACTTTTATGGCTCCTAATTTCTCATTCCCATAATCAAATTCTTGCAAAGCTATTTCGTATGGAAGGTTTTTAAATGTATCTTTTGCATCTTCAATAGCGAGGTTAATTCCATTTCTAAAATGATTGGCATGCACGTTCCACATAGTGTCATTTAAGGCGGAAAAGTTAGCAGCGATTCCAATAACTACTTTTTCTTTCGAAAAACAATTGGTAGAAAAAATGCTTATGAAAAGTAAAAATGTATACTTGACTACCATAAACCCACTTGAACAATCCCTTCCTTAAAATAAACAATAGCAAAGATCGCCATAATGATCCCTAAACTGCGAACAAATATGTGGTAATGATTTCCTTTGATAAATTTCATTGAGTAATTTGAGATGAGAGCGATCGAAAACTTTGCGGCCGTAATAGAGATTAAAAATAATGCGACTGAACATATTCCAACTGAGGTGCTCGTTTTAAAGGTGCTCATAAGCATCGGGGCGCCTATCGTGCCCCAAAATAAGTATGGCCCAGGATTCAGCAAGTTTGTTAATATTCCCTTTGTAATAGATCGAGAGGAAGAACGAGTAACCAAAACGGTTTTTGGTGCAAATAGTAAATCGCAACTAAGATAGACAAGAAAAATTCCGCCGAGTAATGATACTGACCCCAAAAATACTGAACTTAATGCAAAATAGCTAAACACGCCAAGAATGATAGCGATAATTGGTAGATCGGTGAGTAATGGTGCAATGGCTACTTTTATACCGTCTTTGAGACCATACTGTGCAGTCTGTGTAATCACAAGTGTTGATGTCGGGCCAGGAGAAAACCCTGCAGCAAGACCCATGATTGCTATGGAGCTGAGCAATTCGACATGATGTAACATCAATACGCTCCTGCACTAGTAAGTGAAAAATAAACAAATGCGCAAAGTATAAAAAAAACAGTTGGGATAACGATAGAATACTTGTCACGTAATTTTGCACATCTCAAAATATTGTCGTATGAAACTGTTGTATGAGAGATGAGAGAGTAAATCGGCTGGCCCAACCCAGGAATTGCCTTTGAAAAAAGACAAAAAAGCTTTTCTGACAACCGTTCCTTTAGGCTTTTGTGACCTGTTTTTAAAAAGGTCAAATGTCGATCTATTAGCAGGACAAGTGCATCGGCGTTCTTTTTTCTGTCAAAGTTATATTTGTGTAAACTCGTAGTCCAATCGTCTTTCGACCTTTCAATTGCTTTCACAAGTGCAAGACAGTCTTCAAGCCCAGAGTTTAACCCCTGGCCTAGAAAGGGAAGCGTTCCGTGACAGGAGTCACCAACAAGAACGATGGAATCTTTAAAAACCCAAGGCGAAGTTTCGATAGTATGAAGCGAATTTACTGGATTAGAATTAAATTGTGTGATGAGTTCAGGCACCGAACGAATTAATGTTGAAAAGAGGGTTCTAAACTGGATCTCATTGATGCCAGCGGTAGTTTTTTCTGTTGAGTAGAAAAGACTACAGGTAATACTTTTATCTAAGTTTGGAATTCCCACTATAAGTGCATTTTTACGTGGCCAGACATGAAGCTTATCCAAGGAAAAATTATTATTGTGCGGTATTGTTAGCTCTTTGTAACCCCAGGCGCTGACTTGTTCAGTGTTTTGTGAAGGCTCGTTTCTTTGCATTAACTTTCTTACTTCCGAAAATATTCCGTCTGCACCAACAAGTAAATCATAAGATTCCTCAGTCAGATTTTCCGAGACAGAATCTTCAAGCAGTGCAGTTTTTTTCTCTTTGTTTATTGAGAGACAAGTTTTTCCAAGCTTAATTGAAATATTTGAAAACTGACTGGCCATATCGAAGAGAATTGCGCTCAAGTCGTAACGACGTATTCCGTATAGAGTTTCATTTGATTTAATGCCATAAGGTTGAAATTCCGTTTCAATTTCCTTGTGAACCTCTCGACCAATTAAGCATACGGATTTTTCTAATATCGTATGACGAAGTTGAATTTCATCAAAAGTCCTAAGGCCTCGTTCACAGAGAGTAAGGTTCATTGCGCGCCCGAAGCTTGGCTGAAATTCCTCTAAGGCATTACGTTTTTCAAAGACCACTACCTCGTAGTTTTTTTTTGCTAAAAGTATAGCTAGAGCAAGACCGTTAATACCTGCGCCTACAATGACAATTTTTGCCTTTTTAGGCTGGATTATCAGTTTTGAAGATGTCTGCAACTCTTCATTATCTATTTGAATTTCTTTAACTTTGCTCAATGTTCAGGCTCCGCTTAGTGCTTGTTCTTAAAATTTAAGACACGCTAAAAGTGTCGTTACAGGACTGTATGCAGACGGTATGTCACTGCGCATTAATATCGGTTGTGGGTTTTTACAGGCAAAATCAGAGACTTAAAACTTAAAGGGTATTCGAAAAGTTAGTGGCTTGGAATAAAGTGGTTGTTTTTGCAAAACTGCAAATCAAAACTGAAAATTCTCACTTCTGCAAATACAAGCGAAAGGGAGAGTAGTGCAAATTGCACTTACTACAGACTTCTTAATCAAGTGGGATATCGTATTTTTTAAGTCTTCGATACAATGTTGCTGCTGATATGCCAAGTCTTCCAGAGGCGAGCTCTAAACTGTCAGTTCCTTGTTCCCGTATTTGCTTCACTAATACTGTTAATAGAGTTCTTTCATAACTTTCTAAGTACGCATCAAGGCCTGACGCGTATAATTTTTCAATTTCGGATTTCTCTACGGTAAAGTTGGATTGTGTCGTAGTGGATTTTGGTGTTTTTGGACGGTAACGATCGCTTAAGTGATCCAGTGAAATTTTTTCTTCGTTTCTTGAACTAATACAAAGAAATTCAACTGCATCTCTCAATTCGCGAACATTGCCTTCTTCCCAACGGAAGTTTTTGAACAGCTCAGTGATTGCAGGGTCAAAAGTTTTTTCAAATCCAGTAAATGTTTTTACAAAGTGAGCAAAGAGAATGGGAACGTCAGCAATGCGTTCTCTTAACGGAGGAATATTAACAATCACTTGAGAAATTCTAGAATAAAGGTCTTTCCTGAATTTTCCTTCTCCTACCATTTTTGCAAGATCTCTGTTGCTAGCGCAAAGTATTCTTACATCTGCTTTTCGCTTTTGATCGTCTCCTAAGCGGTAGTACTCCATTGTGTCCATAAAAGTGAGAAATAAAGCTTGTGTTTCCGGTCTTAATTCTCCAATTTCATCAAGAAATAAGTCTCCTCCAGTAGCAATTTCTACGAGACCTTTTTTATCTGAAACCGCGCCTGTGAATGCTCCTTTTTTGTGTCCAAACAGTAAATCTTGAAAGTGATCATGGTTAATCGAAGCACAGTTGAGTTGTTCGAAGGGTCTTATCTGGCTTGTCAGCGAGTTTACGACTTGGTTTGAAAACCAAGCAAAGGGCGTCTTTCCTACACCTGTTTCACCGTGAAAAAAAATACGTGAGCCAGCTGCTCGTTCGACCAGCTTTTTAGCGTCAAGAATGTAAGGGTGATTTCCTATAATTTCGTGATTTAAACTAGACTTCTCAAAGGCTCGACTCAAAACGCGTGTTTTGCGGCTTGACGCTAATGCTTTCATGACTCGAATGCGTAAATCATCTCGATTTACAGGCTTTTCAAGATAATCGTCTGCGCCTAATTTTATACACTTAACAACTGTTGGAATTTCCTTGTGACCCGATTGTATAATTGCAGGTCTGTCAGGATATCTTTTCTTGAAAACGGCTAAAAAATCAGTCCCATCATGTCTGGGATCTTTTAAGTCTATATCCACAATGGCAAAGTCTATTTCCTGGGCATCCAAAATAGCTACTGCCTCAGTAAAGTTTGAAGCTTGAATAATTGTAAAGTCAGCCCCTAGCCATGTCTTGGTAGCCTCTCGAAAAATCTTGTCGTCATCAAGAACTAAGAGATTCATTTTCACCTCAAGGTCAAACTAATACAAGAATCATACCACGTATTGCGTCAAGACCAAAAAAATAGCATTTGAGTGTCGAACGCAATCTTTGCAAAAACAAGAATTTTTCATTTTTGCAAAGCATATAGGAAAAAAACTAAGAATTTTCTTTTTATCTGACATTGCAACTTACTCAAAGAAATCTTGCAAGCATATGTAAAGTAAAAATATTTTTAGCTCCCTTATTTTTTTAAATAAAAATGGAACCTCGTGTACCAAATTTGCAATTTATAGGGCTGAGAGGAATTGAAAAGAAATTCACTTCCCTAAATTAAAAGGAGATCCCATGAGACGTTGCTCAATTTGCCCTAGATGTAATTTAGAGGCTTATGAAGTTCTAAAAAATCATTCTTTTTGTTCGGGGTGTGATTTTAGTCCGGAATTTTTAAGTGAATATGCAGAACTTACTATCCCAAAATGGATTTATGAAAGATTCCCTGGGTTTCTAGCAAGAGAAAAAAGAGCCAGACGTCGGAATTTGCTTGGGGGTGTTATATGAGCACAATGATTGATTACCTTCTTCTTCGACACGCAGAAAGTATTTATTTTGTACCAAAGTTAAGTTCAACACCAAAAGTAAGTCTGCTTGAACTCATAAGAAAACAGGGAGCAAAAGTCTGGATGAGAATAAAGAAAAGGTTCCAACGTAAAAGTCTAGAAAAATTTATAGTATTGATTGTATGGATCGCAATTTATGTTGGCTTATATTTTATAACAAAAAGTTCTCCTGTAGCCCATCAAATGAAGGCCCATTCAATCGATAGAATGGGCCTTCTCCCCTCTACGGAAACTAGGATTGAAGCAATTAACCCACAAAAATTTAAAGGAGGCAAAAATGTACATTAATGCCATAGAAGATATTAACTCCCAAATTGATAAAATAGAATTTAATTTTTCTGGGTTGGAAAGAACGAGTATAAGTTTTGTAGTAAAGAAATATTTAACATCTATAATCAAGTCACTTCAGAATCCAAACTTTAGATTGTTTGTCCTGATACTTATATTCTCTACAGTGATTTTTCCCTCTGTTGGATACTGCTCTGTGGAGTCCACGCTTTCCGGTATTCAATCAAAATTGATTACAACTATTTTACCTCTTGTTGCAATTCTCGGATTGCTTTTTGCTGGTTTGTCCTTTGCTGCTGGATCACAAAATGCTCGCGGTCATCTTGTTCTGGCAATTGTAGGGGCGGTAGTCGGGTTTGGCGCTCCAAGTATTATCGCTTTTATTCGGGGTTTGGTGCAATAGAAAGTAGAGATCAGTGATGAGAACAATTTCAGTAAGTAAATGTCTCGATAGGAAACTTGTAATGTTTGGTTTTGAGGTTATGGATATCCTTGCGATATTTCTTTGCCTTTCTATCTTGAATTTCATTTTTGGAGGAAGTTCATACAAGCTTTTTTTCGCTTGGATTCCTACGGCAATTTTAGCGCTTATTCTTTACTACGGAAAAAGGGGTAAGCCAGATAAGTATCTCGTTCATTGGATCAAATACCAGCTTAAATCCGGTGGTTTTTCGGCTTTTGAAGAACCAACAGTCGTTGTGTCGCCACCGAAAATTAGGAACGGAGTAAATTTGTGAATGCAAAGCTAGCAGATTGCCTGCAAATCTGGGGATTTCAAAATGAGTTTATTATTTTTTCTGATAACTCCTATGGCTTTGCACTTAATCTTAGCCCGATTGATGTCTCCTGCTGGGATGATGATCGGATAGATAGCTTTGCAAAGAGGATAAGTGGCTTTTTAAACGGGCTACAGCCTGGAATAGAAATTCAATTAGTTCAAGAGATAGTAGGTGATAATCGGGAGGTAATTTTAAAGAGTGCTGCCCTTAAGTCCTTAGAACTCGATGAAACGCGGTCTGTACTTCATAGTTCCCGCATTGCTCACTTAAATGAACAAGATTCGCTGGGATACATCCCTAAACATATTCTAAGATGTTTTGTCAGAAGAAAACCAGCTTGTGCTCTAATAAATAAACCGAAATTATTTTCTAAAACCAAACTGTATCGGGAGCTTTCAGAAGATCAGTTAGTCAAAGAATTAAATAATATTAGTCAGTTGCGAGATGAACTTATTCGATCATATTCATCACTTGGCATCAATGCTGAAGTTATTCAAGCAAAAGAAGTAGCAGAGCACATCTATGCATTATGGAATCCCTCTAGGAAGGTAGAGCTCTCAAACTATGATCCCGATGATATACGTTCCTCGTTATTATTTTCTGATGTAGCCATCTATGCGCGTGGCTTCTCAATTGGCAATATGCATCATCGCCTGGTTACGCTTAAAATGTTTCCTGACCAGACCTATGCCTCTATGGCACGAGTTCTAAGAGCTCTTCCATTAAATTCAAAGTTATTTTTGTCAATTAATGTACCTGATCAGCAAAAAGAATTTCAAAATCTCCAATCTCAACGACGTTTAGCGTTTTCAATGGCACGGGGAAAACGCTCTGGTGTTAGTGACGTAGAGAGTGAGGCAAAGCTTCTAGATATTGAGGATCTTATCAGTCAACTTGTAGCTCAAGGTGAGAAGGTATTTCACTTAAGCCTGAATGTTCTACTAAGCAGTGAAAGTGAAGAAGAACTAGTAGAGCAGGTTTCTCAAACTTTACTTTGTATTCGTGAGTTGTCAGGTGCTGAGGGAATGGAAGAGTCATTGGCTGCGTTTGATATATTTACGGAGCTTTCATACCCAAATGCTAGCGGTAAAGAGCGCTCTAAGCGTATTAAAACTTCAAATGCTGCTGACCTTCTTCCTGTCTATGGACCATGGAAGGGCCATGAAGTCCCACGCATAATTCTTAAGTCTCCCTATGGTTCTTTAGTGTCTATTGATCCATTTTCAAGTGAGTTAGCAAACTACAATCAAATTGTTACAGGTGGAAGCGGTAGTGGCAAAAGCTTTCTCACTAATATGCTCTTGCTACAAATGCTGAAAGAAAATCCTTTGATTTTTATAGTTGATATTGGGGGGTCATATAAAAAACTATGCGATAATTTATCAGGTCAATATATTCCTTTTAATCTGGATTGCGCATTATCTCTAAATCCATTCGATCTTCTACCGGACGAAAGTGTGCCTTCTCCTCAAAAAATTAAGTTTTTAGTTGGATTGATAGAGATGATGACAAAAGAAGATGGTGAACTTCGAATAGGTCGTTTGGAGAGAGCTGAAATTGAGGAATCGATAGTTCAAGTTTATAAACTTCACCCTAATCCTCAATTAAAGGATTTACGAAACATTTTATTAGCGCATAACGATGAGCTGATAAAACGTTTTGGTAAAATTTTGACTCCTTGGTGTGGCAGCACTCCATTTGGAAGAATTATCGATGCACCAACAAATATCTCACTTGATAAATCGATCGTTTCTTTCGATTTAAAGGCACTTGGAAGCTACCCAGACCTTCAGTCAGTATGTTTATACATTATTACGGATTTTGTGTGGCGGGAAATTCAAAGGAATCCGGCCAGTATGAAATTTTTAGTTTTTGATGAGTGCTGGAAGCTATTAGAAAGTGACGCAGGGGCTGCTTTCATAGGAGATGTGTTTAGAACTTTCCGCAAATATTTTGCTTCCGCAATTGCTATTTCGCAGAATATTGATGACTTTGCAAATAGCAAAGTAGCCACTGCAATACTTCCAAATACTTCTCTTAAATGGGTGTTAATGCAAAAAGGAGCGGATCAAGCACGTTTACGTGAAGTACTGCAGTTAAATGAAAATGAAATGGCACTGATTTCTTCTCTTCATCAGCTGCATGGAACTTACTCTCAGGCTTTTTTGATGGCAGAGGATAAGCATTCAGTAGTCGCAATTGAGCCTACTGCATTTGAGTATTGGATTGCAACCACTGATCCCAGAGATCTTTCACTTTTTGAACAAAGAGTGACGCAAAAACCAGAGATGAATTCTCTTAAAATCATCCAAGAATTAGCAAAAGAATTCCCATTTGGAGCAACGATTTTAGCGGAGGAAAAATGAAGAAAAGCAAGATTCTTATAATACTCACGTTCTTTTTGTTTGTCGGCCATGTGCCACCTGCACGAGCGGATCTTTTCGGCGGTGACGTGGCCGTACTAGTGCAAATTTTGGCTCAGGCCGTATCGCAATTAGCAAAGCTTAAAGAGTTACTGAGTAGCGCTAATGAATCACTCGATCTCGTTCGTGATATTAACAGAGGTATAAATGATTCTCTTGATCTTATTCGTACTATCGATCCTAACATTGATTCTGGAATATATAAGGATTGGACTGATCTAAACGATTCCACAAGACAACTTGAGAGTATTTACGGAGCTCCAACGCCATCTGCAGAGGAAAAAGTCCAGAGAGACTTAGACCGAGGAATTGTCGAGGCAGTAAATTTCAATAATTCATATTACGCTTATTCTAAGACCCTTGATGAAATGAGTGAGCAAATTAAGTCGGCAAGTCATTCTGTTTCCCCAGGGGGAGCGACAAAACTCACAGCGGAAGCGCTAGGTTTAGTCATTCAGGTATTAAACCAAAATCTTCGCGCTCAAGCCACGGGATTAAAACTACATGCCCAAGAACTTGCTGTTCAGAACCACAAGGAAAAAGCAGACACCAAGTTTTTCTTAGATGCAACAGGCTCATTAAAACAGGCTATGCATAACGAAAAAATAAAATTTGAATTACCGGAGTACAAATGAACGATATTGGTTGGATAGCGGCTGAGGCACATAAGATTCATGATTTTTTTCAGGGCATATTTTTTGTTCTCGTGACCGTGTTTCTGCTTTTGGGAGTCCTTGTGGAATATTTTAAGCTTCCTTTAGGAATTACCCCGTCCTTTGGGCCTCTTGTAGGTCGAGTACTAATTGCAGCCATTCTTTTGTATACCTATCCAGAAATAGCAAACATGCTCAGAAATGTAACGGCCGCCCTCTCTCAAAAACTCGGAGATTTGGCCTCATTTCGTATCGCGCTGGATAAAATGGGTACAAAAGTTGAGCAATTATCATGGTCGTGGACGTCTGTCCGCCAAAGCGTCATTGTTGCTATTTCTTGTCTATCATTTTTTCTTTTATACTTTTCTGTTCATTTGGCGCAAGCGATTTACCTCTACACTTCAGTGCTACTTTATATTTGCTCCCCCATTCTGATTGCCTTATTTGTACTACCTCAAACTGCAGCTGCCACTTCGGGGCTTTACCGTTCTTTGATTGAAGTGAGTATGTGGAAACCGGTGTGGTGCATTATAGCTACTCTTGTATGGAGCACCGGAATAAGTGAAATACAAGGGACGTCATCTAATGTGAGCTTCTTGTCTGCTGTTTGTTTCTGTCTAATCGCTGCAGGATCACTTGTTGCGACTCCAATGGTAGTGCATGCATTGGCTGGCGCAGGTCTCTCCTCAATGGCTCAAAATGTAAGCTCAATTGCAGTTCCAGGCGTAGGAGCAGTTACTCCTCTTAAAACAATCACTTCAGCTTGGAATACCACTGGGAGAATAACTAATGCAGGTATTACAGGTGCTGAAATCGCAACAAGAAATATATCTAAAGTTAACCATGTTGTGAAAAAAATCCCGCGATTTAATGTCCCAGAAAAGCCACCTTTATTTGTAACTCAAGAGAAAAAAAAGGGAGGGCCTGAAAAATGAAATTTACAGTAGCTTGGGCGGGAGTGCTCACTGAGAATAACTTACTGAAAACCATCGTAGCTGTACTTACGATCATATGCCTTGTTTTTAGCGTTGCATTGGCCAGACTTTCCGTGCGAGAGCCGATATTAATCGAACGAGAATGCACAAGTCGTTACGTTTCTCCGGCTGACCTTAAACATACGAATAAGGAAATAGAATCTTTTATCAGGTCCGGTATCTCGATGCGCTTTGATTCAAACGCTGCAGATTTTAAGGAGCTTCTTTCTGATGATGAAACCGCATTTCGTATTAAGGAACAGGAGGAGTTGAAAAAGAAGAGCTTAATTCAGAGAGTGCTTGTGAATTCAATTAAACAGGAAGCAAATGATTATGTGGTTGATGCTGATCGGCTCTTATCAACAGGTAAAATCCGGTCTGCACTACAGTTTATTATTCGGGTGGAACTTGCATCCGTCGCGAGGACAGTAAGTAACCCCTACGGATTAATTATCAGAAGAGTTTCACAGGTGGTTGAACAAGGAGAGAATAAATGAGGTTATGTGTGTCACTTCTAATATGTTTATTGGGACTACAACAAAACAGTTTTAGTAAGACGGCTAGGAATGTTTACTTAAACGACAAAAAAACTGAAGTAATCAAGGTTGGCACTGGTCACAGTACAATCCTTAATTTCCCCACAAGACCAACTAAAGTAGTTCTTGGAAATAAGGGTCTTTTTGGCATCGAGTATATCGAAAACGATTTGGCTATTACTGCTCTTAATTCTCAAGGAAGGTCTAATCTATTTGTGTACTTGGAAGGAAGGCGTTTTGGCTTTGACCTTCTGGCGTCTCCTGAAATTGGCGATGAAATTGTTATTGTGAGAGATGCAAATGAGAAAAAGGTAAAAGTCAGAATGAGGATAAAAGATGAGTGAACAACCTGAAATAAAAATACAAGGAGAAGATAGTAATTCTCAAGGTTGGTGGGTGCGTTTTCTTCCTGTTGTGAAGAGCGGACGAAAGTTAAGCATCCATCAGAGAAGGCTAGTCATTTGGTTAGCAGTGGGAGTGTTTTTTGTTGTAATCGTGCAGCTAGTTATCGATAACAAAGATGCGGGGTTGTCTGCAAAAAGCACTTTCGTTACTCCTGATAGTTTGTCTCAAACGACATTGCAAAATATTCCTGCTGCTTCGCTGAGCGAGATCCAAGGACTTGTAAATAAGCAAAAATCGACAAATCCCAACCCGATAAAAATTTCAGGAATGCAAGTTATCTCAAGGCCTAGAAACTTGAGCGCAATACCTCCGGGCTCGATGCTAGAGGCAAAGCTTGTAAGTGGAGCTTCTAATGGGCTAGTGCGCGCTGAGGTGTCAAAGTCTCTCTATGTAAATGGAGATATTCTTATCCCCGAGGGGGCTTACCTTGTAGGCAGCGGTAGTTCCACTGAAGATCGTCTCTTTGTTCGGTTTACCCAAGTAGTTTTTAAAGATGGAGAGTTTGGATCCATCAATGCAGAGGCATGTGACAAAACAGATAAAATTGTAGGGCTAAAAGGGTCGAAGGTTGGAAATAAGGCACTCCAACTAACTGGAAGTTTAGGTTTGGGTTTTCTGGGCGGTTTTTCTACAGCTTTGCAAGATGCTGATGGCCAAAATGGCGCGGTTGTTACAAGGCCATCTATTAAAAATGCGCTTCTGAATGGAACTGCAACAACAGCACTCGAAGAATCTAGGAATATGATGTCTGATCTCAAAAGTAGAATTCCTATTATAGAAGTTCCACAAGGAACAACGATTTGTATCATCGCAAGTGGAGGTAGTTAATGAATAAAGGATATTCTGAAAAAGTAAATCAAATGGAGTGGTTTGAACGTTGTATGACGTTAGTAAAGAATCTCTCAAAGCCATTTATTGAAATGGGCAGGGGAATGTTACATGGCACAATTCCGTGGAGCAGATGTTTAAGCATCTGTCTTTGCTTTGAATTGCTTCTTCTTTGTAGAATCGACTTTTGGCTTCTGTCGAAAACTAGATTCCTATTTCTCTACCCATGCGGATTTTTTACCTATTACTTTTACTATTTCTTAGTAATTATATCTCCCTTTCTATTTTGGGGACTCGAAGAGGCTTTAAGAAGAGAACGTCTAATGAAGTCTCTAGATCTAGCACTTGAGGAGATTGGATTAAAGAATAACTTGGGAAAAACACCAAAGTACGTATTTGATAAACCAATTGATAAGTGCATGCGAAAACTAAGACTAACTCGTTCCTCAATTTCTGCACGTGCGTTTGAGCAACATAAAGGGGATTTAGAAGGTTCAATGCATATTTTTATTGACGAATTTCGTGAAGATCGTACCGGAGGAACTATAGATATCATTTACTCTAGTTCTGAAATGAAAGTTCCGTTTAAATATCCAGATTATACCAATGTAACTGCTCCTTCTTTTATTGTAGGCATGAGTCGTTCAAAAGTGATTCGTTCTAGCCTGATTGAACACCCGCATCTATTGATTGCGGGGCAGTCTGGAGGTGGCAAGTCCACTTTTACTCGACAGTTAATTACGACACTTTATCTAAACGATAAAGCTGCTCAATTTACTATTATTGACCTTAAAGGTTCAGTGGAATCCCAGTTTTTTGAAGAGTTAGATAGGGTCAATGTTCCACAAACAATGGAAGATGCGATTTATCAACTTCAATGCGTTTCGACTTCCATTGAATACAGACTAAAACTTCTTAAAGCGAATGGTTGTAAGGATATTTTAGAATATTTTAATGTCCCATATGAAAAAAGAATTTCTGTGTCTGTTGGCAATTCACTCTCTTCAAATGAAATGTCTCGTCATGTCATTGTGGTGGATGAAGCCGCTGAAATGTTTCTTGCAGGAGAAGGTAGAACCACTTTAAATATTCAGAATGCAAAAAGTATTTTGAGTAAAATTGCACGGCAGGGGCGTGCAATTGGCATTCATCTCGTCATTGCCACACAACGACCGGATGCACGCGCCTTGGATTCACAAATAAAAGCCAACTTAACCGGTGTGTTGTGCTTTCAGATGGCAAATGATTCCTCCAGTATTTTAGTGCTTGGTAATGGCAGGGCTACTGATCTCCCTTCTATTCCTGGGCGTGCGATTTGGAAAATGGGTATGGAAATGCATGAAGTTCAAACCCCACTTTTAACTCAAGAAGTTACCTTAGATTTGTTGAGAAAAGCCAAAAGCGTAAAAAAGTTGAAAATCGATGAGTCGAGTTCTGCCAAACCTACCAATCAACTATCCAATGGCAGACATAAATTTGGAGAAAAAGATGCTTAGTAATACCAAAGAGACTATTCAATTTACCAAACGCGATTGGGAAGTACTTAATTTTTTATGGAAGTGGAAACTATGCACGACGCGTGGTCTGGCAGAACTATATTTTTCTGGCTCTGGAAGGGCTGCTTACAATCGCCTGCGCTCATTAAAGCAAGAAGGCTTCATTAAACATGTTGGATTGAAAGAAGAACAAGATGGTTTTGTTTGGACCCTTACACAGAAGGGATTTTATAGGATTCTTAGCTCGATGCAAGAACTTGAAGAAGAGGGTTTTGCACCTGATTACTTAAATCACGATTTATATGTAATGGCACTTCATTTGGGCGATTGGTTTCTTGGGGCACCAGCAGGCGTCGAGTATTTTTCAGAACAGCAAATAAGAAGATCATATAAATCTCATTTTCCATCATGGGTGCCAAAGTTGATAGGGCGCATTCCGGACGGGTATCTCCTTGTTCCTGGAAAAAAATCTAATAGTATTTTCGCTTTCGAAGTTGAGTTTTCCATCAAAGATATTAAAAAATATGGCCCTATAACAAAAGCATATGCTGCTTGTGACTCGATTTCTAGAGCGATCTGGCTTGTAAAAAATAAAAAGGATGCAATGTGGCTGGCTAATAAGTTTGAAGAATTAGAGCCTGAAAGCTGCAAAATGCACAACATTGTAGATGCTACCGATTTTAAAAAAGTCGGCTGGCAAGCCCCGATACTCTTTGGATTAGAGCAAAATGAGACCCTTAAATACTGCCTATGTAATGCTCGTGAATACCTCATGAAATGGTCGGTAAATCCTCCTGAAACATTTCAGGCCCCTTTACTACTCGACACAAGCAAATGTGCTTTTGATTCAACATCATCCAACGATTTTAAGACCTCCGACTTTTCCAACAGTATGGCCTCACCGCCATACTCCGACTCTCATACTAATTTACTTCAAGAACCGACATCTCAGCCCCACAACACTGACTCCAATGACAACTCAAATACTTTCCAAAAGGAGGAAAATATCAATGAATAAATACATGACAATGATCGTAATAGTTACGGGTCTTACTTCAGGATGTGCATCCCTAGAAAAAAGCCTTTTACTTGGAGCTACTCTTACAGGTGCTGTGGGAACCGGAATCGGGCTCAATGTAGATCAAGATGGATACGGAGGCGCACTTATTGGTGCGGCTGTAGGAATGCTAGCAGGTGCGGCGGTTAGTTACTTGGTTTATGAAGATAAACAGGAAAAAGAATCCTTCATACGAGCTTTTTCTACTAAGCAGTTGGATAAAGAAGATTTCCCATCATTACGTGCCCCAGAAGCAAGTTGTGCGCGTATCGATGCGGCAATCCAAGGCAATAGGTACATTGGCCCACATATCTCATGTGAAATAGAGAAACCTGCTGTCTGGGGCCGCTAAGAAATTAACTGATTTGGAGGTTAGTATGAATAAGTATAAGAAGAATAAAAGAAACGCATCCAATGAAACTGTTATAGGCTTTGCATGGTTTTACCTCATTTTAGTTTTTGCCTTACTAAGCATGGTTTTTTTGAGTAGTTGTGGAAGGAAAAAGACTAATACGGCAGTCAATCAACCTAAAATTGAAAATCAAACGCCCAAGCCTGAGATGCCAAAACCTAAAGAGCCAGAAGTCACGCAACCCATAGTAGAGCCTCCAAAGGTAGCACTTGATTTTTCAGCAGCTCTTCAAACTTTGCCAGAACCCAATAAATATAGTGTTGCTCTCAAATGGAATATGTCTGGTGATAACAAGAATAGTTTTCTTTTACGTCAAAGAGGAAGCGAAGAAATTAAAAAGATAGGTGAAATTACTGAGAGGGCTGTGGCTTTTTTGGATACAGAAGTGGTGGCGGGTGAAAACTATCGGTATTTTCTCCATCAAAAAGTTAATAACTTGGAAGGTCTGGCTGGCGAAGTACGGGTTAGCGTGCCAAAAGATCTCGAAATTCGTGATGTTTCTACCGAAGTAAAACTTTCTCAATTTAATCGTATATTCTTTTTCAAAGGGGGAAAATTGTTAACTTCCGGAGCTGGTATCCAATTTAGAATAAATGAGATTATATCTGATGATGGGGTAATAGAAACATTTCCGTCCTCCAGTAAAAGTTTTCCTGGTGTCAGTGGTCGTAGTGGTGGGGAGATTAGTATCGTTGCTAACAAGCTTAGCGGAAATCTAAGCATTCTTGGCATTGGCGAAAATGCAGGAGATGGGATCGATGGCACTACAGGGAGAAATGGAAATAACGGTCAAAACGGTCAGCCAGGTCAATGGGGAATGAATCCTGAGCTCTATAAGTATCTTTTGGCAAATTTTATCGATTCATTTAAAGCACATATGGAACATTTTAAACCGCCTTATACCGATCCGGAGTGGCATTATAAGCTTGGTGGGATGGATCGATATGTATGTGCCACGTTACCAACTAGTGGTGCTTCAGGAGAAAATGGATCTTCCGGTGGGGACGGTGGAGATGCGGGCAATGGTGGTAGTTCTGCAAAAATTTATGTCCATATAAAAGAAAAAACCGACGCGAAGATCAATATACAAAGCGAACCAGGTCGAGGAGG
>CAYNEF010000040.1:0-35910 GCA_964396165.1 uncultured Pseudobdellovibrionaceae bacterium | reverse complement strand
CTAAAATTGCATAGTGGTACCAATCTACTATCATTTGAAATTGATCCATTAAGACCTGATTAAACTTGCTATTCTCGTCATCGACTACGTTGGTGTGAAAGTTTTTGATTGTTTCGGGAGAAATACCCAATCGGTCACTAAATCTTTGAATGGTTTCTCTAGTGACTGGTCGTTTCTTTCTTAATAACTTTGAAAGGAAAGAAGAATCTGCGTGAAGAGTGCGTGCAAAGGCTCTAAGCGAATAGCGAGGGTTCGCTTTACATCTTCGTATTAATTCCTCTTGTAAAAACACTCTAAAATCTTTGTTTGCATGTATAGTTTGTTCCATGCAATCGACATTAGGAGAGAAGTTTTAATTTGACAATCCTTCTTGGCCACAAAGTGCGGCCAACTAAAGTGTCCTCACCCGTTAGGGTGATATGTGACTTTCAGTTACTCTCGTACGGAGAACGAAGATCTTAGATGATTCCACCTATTTGGGAGCGGGAATAGTTGTTAAATGAAGTGCCGTGTATTGAAAATAAATAGTCTAGCATTTCTTTTTTCACAAGTTCCACGAGGGTAGGGTAGTCTTTTATTTTCTGTCCGGGAATTAAATGCGCAGGTTGCGGCATGATAAGCTTACGGAAACTTAATCTTACCTTCTCATACTCTAGACCTATCTATCAAAAAATAGTTAGCCTTTCTTCTAACGAGCAAGTGCGTCTTTTTTTGTAATTAGCCGCAGTATGTGTCTCTGGGGGATTGTTTTCCCAGCTCCTTTTACGGTAAGTATCCGCCAACGAAAAAATAAAAGCATTTAGCTTTTTAAACAAAGGAATAAACATGAAGTATCTATTATCAATGTTGTTAACTTTTTCACTTGTAGCAAGTGCTGAAAATAAATTTGGCTCACAGTGCGGTCTAATTGACACGAATGAGAGTAAAGATTGGATAGTGGCGCCTGGCAGCTTAAGTTTTGTGAGCTCTTCGGATCCTAAAATTAAAAGACTTTCGACTTTGACAAAGCAGCAGCTCATAATCACTGCAAAGCACTTTGCTGCTGAAAACAGTAACGAAGAAGCGATCAATAACACCCGTGATGCGGTTGAGTATTTGGTTAGTTCGGGTGAACTCACCATTTCGAGCGTAAGAGTGGGAAACAAACGTCTTACGGAAGTCATGTATTTTCCAGGAGAAAACCCCTATAGCGTGATTTTTAAGGCTGGCACTACCCACGTACTTGCTTATGGCAAAGACGGCACCGTGTATTGTAAGTAACCCCTCATGTGGCCAAAAGAGACGCGTAGTGCGTCTCTTTTGGCTAGCTCCTATCGTTATTTTCTGGTATATCCCATTTCCCCTATGAAACCCGACACACACATACAGAAAGAAGCGCAGGATTTTCGCCTTTTCTTACAGAACGAGCTTGTCCGTCGTTGTAAAGCCAACCCTCGTTATTCCTTACGCGCCTTTGCGAAAAGTTTGAGAATGGAGTCCTCGGCACTTTCCAAAATCTTAAGTGGCAGACGCTCGGTTTCTCCCAGTATGTTGCTTAAACTTTCCCAAAATCTCGGATTAAGCCCTTTAGAAGTGGCTCCTTTTAAAAGCCAGATTGTGGAAAAACGAGGTAAGAAAAAACAAGAAGTAGTTCAGCATGAGTTTCAGCAACTGACATTAGACCATTTTCAAGTCATAGCGGACTGGTACCACTTTGCGATTTTAGAATTGACTTCCACTCAGCATTTTCAAGGGGACAATCGCTGGATCGCAAGAAAGCTTGGGGTAAGCGTAATGGAAGTAAATGCGGCTGTAGAGCGTTTGCAGCGTTTGGGATATTTGGAAATAGGTCCGAAAGGTGAATGGATAGATCGTTCAGGCGATCTTACAACCGTGGGCAATGAGTTTACTGCTATCGCCTTTCGCAAATTGCAGGCTCAGATCTTACAAGGGGCCTTAAAAGCGATGGAAGAAGTGCCTCTGGAATTGCGTGATCAATCTGCAATGACTATGGCAATCGATTCGAGACTTTTGCCCGAGGCCAAAAAGAAGATCAAACGTTTTCGAAGAGAACTTTGTAGTTTATTGCAGAAGAGTAAATACCGGGATGAAGTATACCAATTGGGAGTCTCTTTCTATCCGGTAACAAACAAAGAAGTTTAGGAGAACATATGAAACATACTCATTTATTACTGATAGCGTGCGCAATCTTTTCAGCGCAATTTGCAATAGCAGGAAAAGAATCTCACGGTGGAGATGGTTACGCGCAAGAATTTGTGAGTCTAGGAAGAGTGATCGCAAAATCCCTATTGTCGAAACGCTTGGTTTTGCCCAATGTAGAGCCGGAACGGTTTAATAATCATGTGGAAATCACTCAAGTCGTGACCGTCGACAAGACTGTTTTTGAAGGAGCAGAAGTCGATGCAGTGAACTACCACGATGAAAACAAAATTGAACTCAATAGAAAAAGATGGGGACAGTACGAAAACGATATAAAAAGAAAAATGATGCTCGTATTGCACGAGTACCTGGGAGTCATGCGTACCGGCGATTACCACTATGAAATATCCAAAGACTGGTTTGCCACGTTTGCAGATATGTCGAGAAGGACGCTAGAACAACTGATTTTAGATGTTTTTGACAATGAGTGTGGAGACACCTGGTGTGAAGGTGATTTTGACTACCGCTTTAGAGAAGTGAAATGTTCTGAAATAGAACAGTCTTGCTCTTTAGAGATCACCTTGATCGAGAAAATTACGAATGGTCCCGAAGAAACAAAAGTTGAACTCCCCGGACCAAAATATACTGGAATTATTACTTCGAAAGAGTCTGGCAGATACCACGAGTTT
Source organism: uncultured Pseudobdellovibrionaceae bacterium (assembly GCA_964396165.1). Lineage (GTDB taxonomy): Bacteria > Bdellovibrionota > FAC87 > UBA2466 > UBA2466 > CALCZU01. The sequence goes on along the minus strand of CAYNEF010000040.1, from coordinate 33,082 downwards.
GCAGCTACCTGCAAAATTCCGGGGTTCTCGAATCTAGAAGAGGTTGCTCGTTTAGTCCCGAAAAATGAAGGTTATGGTGTTTCCGTAAAGGATGAATTTATGGATGCCGCAGGAGATTGTTTTACCCGTTTAGAAAGACAGGCGACGAAGATGATTTTAAATCGGTAGATTAATAGAAAACCAATCGCAATTAAAGCAAACTACTTTCTCAGACGGGGATTTAGAAACCATTGAGTTTATATCCGCTACATAAGTCAGGATTTTTTCTTTTAATTTTTCGAAGTCTGATTCAGAAATTGCATAAACTCCCGAAAAGTAAATACCGTTGTTTTCTGTTTTTGATGCTGCAGTGAGGGAATAGTTTCTCCAATTTTGATGGTGAGCTAAAAAAGAAGGGGATCTTCTATCAATGTGAGAAGACTTACCCGAATGTAGCCAGCGGTTATCCTTTTTTGTAACCATCTCCATTTTTTCAAGCCGTGCAAGCGTTTTCTCTACGATAGACTTTGGGAGCTGTAGATAACCTGCCATTGCATCCGTGAATTGCAAATTGGGAATGTCAGTGCAAACGTGCACTGCAGCAGGAATCCAGCTTGAATAATAATACTGCTGATCTTCCTCCCTCAAACTTTCTTCTCGGTTAATTCTTTTTCCTATTCCTTGTCCCTCTTCCTTTATTTTTTTCAATTTTGCACGTATTCGTTCTCGTAAGCCTGCAGAGGATGCTTTTTCCAGATGAAGCAGTTCAAGAAGATACTCGCTTTCTAACGAGTTGAGAGAAAGGTATTGCGAAATACCAAAGAGCTGATCGTCAGAAAGTTGCATTTTACGACTTAATACCTGCGAGAGATAGGAAGGTTGACAGGTAGCATGTCTTGCCAGTCGAGCTATTCCCCCTCTCTTTTCTGCTTTAATAACTTCACGAAGGTACTCTTTATAACTTATGTAATTATATATACTTAGACTCATATGATTATAATTTATATCATAAAATGATTAAATATTATATTTAATATGTTGCGTCATTATGTTGGATTCGCTAAAACCACCTCACACAAGAAGCGCGTCGTTGACGCCGCAAGGATCTAGTAAATGAAAACGATAGAAAAACTCACTTTAATTACCCTATCTTCTCTAACTATGATTACACATGCCGGAGCAGGTGCAACAGGTGGTGGGCATGGAGCAACAACCATACTCCCTTTTAAAATGCATTGTTCAGTTGTTTATCAAACGAATAACAAAAGTGAGAAAGATAGCTACTTGGATCTCAACTTTGATGAAAAACATCTTTTACTCGGTGAAGCGCCTGTTAAGGTTGAGGTAACCCCCATCTGCCAAAATACCGACTGTCCTAACTCAAAGAGATATTTTGTAAGAGCAAGTTTTTCTGCATCTGTTGATGGAAAGAGCGTCGTTTCGAGTGCCTCAACTTTTGTCACGAAAGAACAGCGAGAGGTCCGCTTTATGGCTGATACTGGCGTGTGTGATCCAGACTGCCGTGACAACAATGTGGTTCGTACAGTCGATGTGACCTGTACTGAATTGACGAAATAAATAACCACTAAAACCAAGGATAATTAAATGAAAGTTAATATGCCTAAACTTAAGGCAGTGGCCTGTCTTTGCTTACTAATTTTTGTATCACAGAGTTATGGAGCAAGTACGTTTCCAGATGCTCCGAAATCTTATCAGGAGATTGCAGCATTTTATGAGAAAGGCGAAACTCCAACATTAGAGGATTTCCCATCTGAAAGTTTCTTTTCTTCTCCATACTATCTTTGGAATGCCCCTTCTTCTCTTATCGATGGATTGCTTGTCACTATAGCAATTAATGATCCAGCGCTGGGGGTAATAAAATATAGTGTGGGGGGAAATCCAGGTCCGGTAAATCCCTTTCTTGAGGAAACGAAGGCAAACATTAGAACGGGAAGGATTTCCTATCTAAAAGCGACTTCAGCAGGTACTGAATTGCAAAATCTTTTTAATAACTATGGGTGCATGCACAAATTTTCTTACCGAAAAAATGTAAAGGCAATAAGCGGTTTTGATATAATTGTTTCTCAGCTAATTATTTGGGGGAATTGCTCAGTACAAATAGCAGTACCTTATTTATACCGCTATTTTATTCTGCTGCATGCAAATGACGCGGTTGAAACTACAGCACCGACTGACTTGCATGTTGGCAATGCAATCGTTGGACATCTTGAAAGCGGAACTAAACTAACCGCAGTAAGCGTAAATCAGGATTGGGTATCGGTTCGGCTGGCGAATGAAAGCGTTGCAAGAGGGTGGGTACGACTAAAAAACTTAAAGCCAATCCATAACTGAAATTAAGATTGTAGGGAATAAAATAGAGAAGCTTAGACTCTAAATAGTTTGAGTAAATCCCTACTTTTAGAAGCGGAATCGGTTACTCGGATTGCCGGACCTATCACAATATTCAGTGAACCAATAACCATCTCCTCGTAGTTGTTCTGTTGGTGCTGGCCAATCCATGAAATTCAATGCCTGGGCTTTTAAATTTTCCTTTGATACCGATTTGCAACTTGGCGGATTTGCTAAAAGATTCTCTCGGATCTTATTAGCACGTTCGTTTCCTTCTCGTGACGCTCTAAAATGCGATGCTCGCTTGCGGGGACTCGAATTATTTACATATTCACAGTAATGATAGCCGCGACCAAGAGATGCGGTTTCTGGAGCATGCATTCCAATCGCATCGATGATACAGGTTTCATCTGGAGTATCGCCCACCTTGATAAAGAATCTGGAAGTATAGCGGTTATGAATCTTCTCTTTAGTAGTATTTGGGATGAGAAGTTCATTGCCTAATTCACCGGTTACATCAAATTCGACAAGCTTAACCTTTTGAAGCCCGCTCTCGTCTTTTTGAGAGATAAAATTGGGCTTTCCTAGTACGTCAATATGAAAGGATCCAATGCGTGCTCCTGGAAGATACTCAGATGGGTTGAGAGTCATCGACTTTCCGTTTTCAAAGGTAAGTTCCCAGCTTTTCTCATCTTTTGCGACCGAACTTGAACTGAAGGATGGTGTTCGCACTACATTACCTAACGTAATCTCACCGTGTATTTTTAAGGTCGCGCCAAACCACTTTGGGCAGGTATAAGTATATGCTCCACCATTATAAAAATGTCCTGTCTGAGAGGGGAAGCCTTGGCACTCGGTAAGCTCTGAAAAGCTTTTTGTGTTAAAAGGCGGCACGATTGCTTCGGTGGCTATAGGTCGCTCGGTTGCCGTTTGAGTCAAGCTGCTATGGGAAGAATTGATTGCATCAGGTAGTGGTGTTGATGGTAGGCTATACTGTGAGTTGCCTCTGGTATTCGATATCCCATGCACTCGTCCACACCGGGGACAGACGGCCTGATTTGTTGTGCTGCTAGTACTTCTATAGCTACTTTGACGCGTGTAAGTGGTATACCTTCGAAAAAATCGACCCGCATGCAAATCTAAAGAAATAAGGCTACAAAGCAAAAGAATTTTGTACATTTTCTCCCCCCAACTGAATGAACGGGAATGCTGCAAATTACGGGCCTTTGAATGCGCACGTGAATTCAATGAGAATACGTCAAGCCAATTTACGATCTGAGAGGAATTCTATTCATTTTTTATTAGTTCAATTTAAATTTGCTCTGAAAAATAGGGCAATTCGGGCTTGTACGAGTAGCATAACTCGCATTCGATACTTGAATGTGTCAGCTTTTTTGCAAACAGTAAGGAAAAATCGACGATGCCAAAAAGAATACGCGTGCCTATTTCCCTGGAGGTTAAATTGCAAGTCACTTTCCGACTACTAAATTGGGAGAGGTAAAAGTGAAAAAAATATATCTTATACTTGGTCTTTTCTTATTCTGTTCAGGGGTGTTCGCAGAAAACAGGCACAATATTAGCGGTCAAGTAGGAACGAAAGATCGCACTGCTACCTCATTGGACTACCATGCCGTACAGGTATGGAAAGCCTCACGATCCGTTGAACAATTGGAAGAGAAATTGAATAATACAGTGAGAGCGACGGTTTTCGAATTTGACTTAAAAAATGAACGCGAGCAAATCCTCGAACAAATCGAAAATACTCATAAGGTTTTAAAGGAAACTGAGAGATTGTTGCAAGACCCTCAGGGCAGAGCAAAATGGATACAGCTATGCGAAAAATACAATGAACTTTTACGAAAAAGTCTTCGGGCTCGAACGATATATGGTAGTCCCAACCGACTAAATGTCTTGGGAACCAAATACCATTATCACTTATCGGTCACCGACGTTGAAAATCTCCTGTTTACCGGAGAAGGTATAGACGGTTCCGTTCTAAAAGAGTTCAAGGCGTTACGAAATCAAAACAACCGATGAAATAGGGTGATGCTGTTGTAGTAATCGGTCCCAGCGAGGAAATAATATCAGGAGCTAGACATGAAGTTATATTCGTTTAAAAAATTATCATTAATCGTTGCACTCCTATCTACCCAAATCGCAGTGGCAGAGTCTCATTTCAGCTACGGAGATGAGTACCACAGAAAAGTATATGTTCAGCAGGAAACTTCAAAGACATTCGAACCTATGTGGGTCAATCTGCAAAAAAGCTTTAGGCAACGCCCTGAGAGAATCTGGAAGGATGAAGATAAAAAATGGCTTGCAGATTTGATAGATAAATCCAAATGCGTCGATGATGCGATGAGAGAATTTGTAAAATTGTTTTATGGCCCAGACGCTGACCCTACCATTCAATCCATTTTAAAGTTAGAAGGGATAAGTTCTGTGACACCGAAGATTTTTATTTCCTTAGAGCCACAGGCGATTGGTACAGCGTGCAGTGTACCAGGTGTCGGGATAGTAAAACTTCGCCCATATCTTTCTGTCACAGATACTTCCATCGATGCGCTGACAGACAAATTAAAAATTTCAAAAGTAAATGTAACACTTCCTGAAATTCTTTTGCCTTCTAAGGAACAAAAAATAAAATCTGAAGTCGATCCGAATCTCGCAGATAAGGTGAAAGTTGCAGTTCATGATAAGTTGGTTTCTCTAAAAGAAATCTATAAAAAAGAATTAAAAAATATCGAGGTGCAGGAGAATCATCCTGTCTTTAGAGCTATGACGAATAAATAGAGCACTTTTGCACCTGTATTAAGGGAGTACACTATGCCTATTCACTTTCGACCTATTCCTTTAGTAATTTCCGTAATTTTATGCGCAACTATGCAATATGCTCCTCTTGCATACGCAGAAGCTAGTGAAGCCGCAAAGCCTAGTATTAGATATGACTATCTGTGCAAACCTTTGCAAACTTCCTTTAAAGGAACCTCTTTTTATTCCACCTTTCTACGAAAAGCGCCTGCGTTACAGTACGCTTTTACCAGGTACTATCAGGATATAGACGATGTACTGCTCAAATATAATCAGGAGAATTGCGCGGAGGCGATTAAAAGTACGACAAAACTAAAAGCCTTTATTGAAAATGAAGGCAAGCTCTGCAAGGAATCATGCAACGCTAACGTAGCGATTTATCACAAAAATGATTGGTGGTGGTCTCAGAAGGCAAAAATGAAAGCAAATATCGAAGAGTGCGAAAATATTTGCGGCAAATATACTAATGAGCAGAATTCCCGGCTTACAAGTCTTCCTCCACTATTGGATCATAAGCCTAAAGACACTAACGAAGACGAGCATTAATGCAATTTTTTAATTTATTTGCTGCTAGGCCGAAGTTTTGTGAAAATCTCTGAATCGAGATTCAACTACTGCACTACTTGACCGGCTTTCTGTCAGCGCTGTTGTTTCTGACCGTATATCGCTAAGTTCTAAAAGGCACAGGAGATGTTCGGCCGTAACGATTGGTTGGCCAGTATCTCATAAAATGTGCCAATTTTGTATTTAAGGTTCTTTCAAAGAAAATCGCTTTTCAGGCTGAAAGTTGAGTATCCATAGCTGTTCTCCTCTATCATCAGTCTCGCCAGAAATATAACTTTACATTGTTTATGGGCTTGAGAAAATGTTCCCTAAGGAGATGGAAATGAAATATCAATCATTTGCTTTTTTGTTTTTAGTTGTGTGTGTGTCTTCTTGCAGTGCCACCGATGACATGACAAATGTTGTTCTCACTTTAGGACCCAACCTAACGGACTGCACGGGAAGTTATCAAATGAAATGTTTAGTCGTAGAAAAGTCTTCAAATCAAAAAGAGGTGAGCGAGGGATTATTCTACAGTTCAATTGAAGGATTTACCTTTACGCCCGGCCAAAGGCAGACCGTTGAGGTGAGAGTGGAACCAATTGAAAACCCTCCCGCTGATGGCAGCGATCGGAAGTTTATTTTTATCCGTTCACTCTGAAACAACGCACAGTGAATCGCCCAAATTCGAAGCGACTTATGTGAAAACCTATCACTGACGCGGATTGTACATCAGTCTAAGTTAATTAGCGCTGAGAATAGGCGTTCGTCCAGCGCTCAGTCTTCCTATCAACGGTTTTATCTATCTTGTAATTTTCTTAGATACTCCAGGATAGCCTGTTTTTCACTTAGGGTGAGCTTGGAGCCGCGAGGCATATTACCTGATTCAATTTGGAATATGAGATCTTTGCCCAAAGTGGGCTTCCCTGAGTGTAGGGGAGAATTTAGCAATAAAGAAAGCTGTTCGGGCTTTTCTAAAGGGATAGCGGGTGCGATTCCGTCAAGGCCGTGACATTCCAAACACCGGAAAATAGCTTTGGGTACACTAGGTGGCAAAACACCTTCAGCGCGTGATCTCTCTTTAGGTTTAAGAATAGCAAAGGGATTACCAGTCGCCGTAAAATTATTTAAAGCAGCCTTCGATTGTTCCTTTAGAAGTTCACAAGTCTCTTTTGAAGAAAATCGAAAAGAGTTACCCGGACCGCTAAATTGATTAGTATCCCCGTAAAGAGCCTGAACAGAAGGATCATCATGAAAAAGCAGATAGCCAAGACGAGAATAGGCAGGGGGCCCGCCTTCTTCCAGGGTAAGAGCGCCGTGATCAAAACTCATTGTCCATTTTCTCGGATCCAAACCCATTAAACCATATAGATAAATCCAAGTAGCTTTATATTCCGGATAACTTAAGGGAAAGTTTCTATCTCCATCAGCCTCATCGATCTCATATCCGTCTTGCTGTTTCTTATCCGATTGCTTGTTGTAGAAAGATAACTCCTTTATACGGTAGTCACCTTCTTCTTTTACAAATCTTTTATACTCTTCCAAAAATTGGGACATCTTTTCGGCGTGTTCTCTAGGAAGATAATCCAACGATGAAATGTACCCATAGGAGTTATCTTGTATGACGGTAATATTCTTACCATTCGCATCAGCTGTGCCCACTTTTTCAAACATTGGAATATGTCGTTCACAAAGGGCTGCGAATACTAATGCTGGCTTTATTTTCTCAAAGTTCGGATGAGCTTTAATCTCTTTGGCAGCCCTTCTTAGCATGATTTCCCCAAGTTGCTCAGAAAGAAAAGCTGTTGGATCAGAGACTGCACCATTTTTCGTGATAGTAACCACCCCTTCTTTTTGTTTTCTTTTTTTCTTCAGTCTAGCTGTCTCCTCCATCAAGGGGAAAAGCCTGTATCGGCCATGGCAGCGTTGATTTTTTAAGAAGGATTCATAAAACTTGCTTTCAGGTGTCCCTTGGGCAATGCGATCAAATTTATTGGCACTTCGGCTGCCGTATGCGCCTCGCCACATGGGATAAGCATCCCAAATAGGTTGAGGATCTTTCCCATGGCATGAATTACAAATTGGAGGTGAATTAACAATTTTAGGTTTAGTCTTTCCCGTAGGATCAAACTCAACATGGCGAAAATGAAATTTATAGTCTTTTTCATCCAGTTCGATCGTCTCAATAGTTTGGTAGGCCGAATGGTTAGGATCACCTGAAAAACTCATCATGAACCGGGCGTCGGGCCCATAAACAACAGTACGGGGGAAACTGGGGCTTGCAGGCTGAAGACTATGGCTATCGTAGAGAAAAGTATAATACTTGAGGTACTCCTCTGGGAGTTTTTTGATAAGCTCATCCACTGAACGGATAGAGTTATGCTCGATTATTTCTGATAACTTCGCAAAGTCCATAACCGGAGCTGCTGAGAATTTTGTAAAATCATAATTCTCAGGACGGAGTTCGTCTTCAGAAGAGCCTATCGTTTTTGAAGTGTAACATAGGTTGATTAAACCCTCGTTGCGGGAGTGGACGGAGGTGGGTGAGAGGTGGGTTTGCTCGGCGAGTAAGCCACGGCTTGTTAGCAGCGCTATCGATATGGTGATAAGGAAACGAATGGTATTTCTCCATGTTTGTTCAAAACTAGGTCAAAGATTTGACCAGAGTCCCATCGTTACAATGCATTTTTTATTCCTTGTATTCATGGAGTGTGCGAGGCTGAATGAAGAAGGCGGTGACCAAAGACGACACCCCTGATGTCGTATGCTTTACCAATGCGTTAATGCATGATTTTGTAGTTACGGTATTCGCCGATTCTGAAAGGGAAGATGGATTCCCATAGGAGTGTGAACGTGTTTTTGATTTCGTTTTTGTCCCACTTCCTGCGGCATTCTTTAGCCATGGGAATTAAATATTCGTATCTGTTCAGTCGTGACGGCTATCTACTTATAGGTAGGCGGCGGGCTGTCGGTTTGCGTGTTGGAATAAAGGAATCGGGAGCAGGTTATATTCCTTCTCCCGACACAGTAAATTATTTCCCATCAGCAAAATCGAAGACAAAAACCTGGTCTAGTAAGGGGCCGACAAAATCTTTAAAAACCTTGTGAATGCTATCTTTGTACACATAGTAATCTCGGTCTTCGGCACTCTTAAACCCGACGATGAAACAAGCTGAATAGCCATGAGACTGATTTTCGGGACTATTATTTGTGCCCGAGACCAAAGACAGAATATAGGGGATCTGCTTTTTCAAGTTTCTAAAACGCTCCGCTACTTCTGAAATCTCTTCAGAACTCACTTCATCCTTATACTTGAAGCAAACAATGTGGCGGATACGAGAATCATCAGGTTTGGTCGGAGCATACATTGTTTTTGGGGCACAAGTAGCCGAGTGACATACGGGAGTTTGCATAGTTGGTAGAGAGGGTGGAATATAACCAGGAGCACCGGGAGTGCAACTTGGCGAGTGGCAGTACTCTGCTTTCGCAGTGACTGCTAGTTGAGTGAGTGTAAAAGCGACTAAGAGTAATGTGCTTGACTTATACATTTTGTATTTCCTTTCAATTGACCATTTCCGTAATTGGAAGGCCGGTTACAAAAGGGAATACGTACCGAGGGTGTGTTTGGTTTCATAATAAAATGGGATAGTATTAAATGCGTGGCAGCTGATTGGAAATCTTTAGAAGGTCTTTTTCCGGGGTACCTTGCCGGTGATTTGGAAAATACGAATCTGCTTTTTGGGGCTTTATCAAAAATCCTCGAAGGTTTTTTTCGCGTACGCATGAGCAATGAGTCAGACAGAGAAGAACTCATTCAGGTGACGCTTCTAAAATTACATTTTGCGCGCGATCGGTATGACCGAAAACGCTCACTAAAAACGTGGGTATTTACTATCGCTAATCGTTCATTAATAGATCACTGGCGTGGATATAAACAAACAGAAGAGTTAGATATCGATCGTTACGAGGGCTCCTATAGAGAGGACATAAAGTTTGAATATTCAAAGGATTTGGGGCTAGCCCTAGATAAGTTGAAACCAATAGACCAGTCAATCGTATACCTCTATGTGGTTGAGGAAATGACGATGGCAGAGATTGCGAAGGCGTTAAAGTTAACTGAAAATGCAGTGAAGATTCGAGCGCATCGCAGTTATGCCAAAATGCGAGAGACAATTATGCGAGTCGCACCCTTTCTTCTTGTTTTTGTGAAACGGTTAGAGGTGCTTTTATGAAGGCAATACAGTTTATAAAAAAAGATCTTTCTAGCAAACGGGACATTCAGTTTTTACTTAGGCAATCTTTAATTTTGGGGGCGCTCCCAGTCGGGTTGGGCTTGGGGCTTCGAAAAGATTGGGGCGAGGCATTTGTAATGTCTAATCTTGTACCGGGTTTTGTTGTTATGTTGCCCGTATTGTTTTTTTTGTTTGTCTATTCTGAAGTTAGAATCCAATTAAGAACGAGATTGTATTTCTTGGGAGTACTTTTTGTTTTAAGCTTTCTATTTTCTTTTATGCAGCCTCAGACGGAAGTTTCACTGGCAAAATTTGAAACTGTTTTGCGTTTTTGGCCCGAAACACGCTATTGTTTTTTCTTAGGGCTTGGTATTGGGGTTGTGGGTATTTCAGTAATAAATTTTGTCGTTTGGAAGTTTTTGCCTCTTCCTAATCGTATATGGCAAGTTGGATTATCTGCGACGTGTTCGCTCTTTGCAGTTACTGGCTTGAGTTTTCACTGTATGGGAGCTTTAAAAATGCATGTATTAATTGGGCATTGGGGGGAAGCTTTAGTACTTTTTGCTACCTCGATGCTGGTTCAGCGCCTTCTTTTTTTGAAGAAAATGAATTTTAGTAGCTCGATTCGTAACCCGTATCGTGTAAGTTAGATGTTTTTTACCTAGAACTATACAATTCCAACCTGGGTCAATTTTTTTTAAAATTTCTTTTTTAGCACACTCACAAATTGCTACTTGAAAGTTGCACAATTAAATATGGCATCTCAAGTCTGTCCCAACCCCCAAATTCCAAGTTATTTGGGATGGAATGAGGTCTGCGATCCCAATGGACAGACATCTTGTTTCTCAAATTAGACTCTATCGATGGATTTACGCTTGCTTACAAAAGGCCGGATAACTTTCTAATGTTAAATCAATCTGCGGAACTGGCCGCGTTGGGTTCTTTAGTATTCAATTCACTTGGCATGAGATCGCAGATGCGCCAGTTAGTAGAGTCAACTTTTTGTGGAACCGAGGGATGCGGAATATCGTCATCTAATATTAAATATGAGGAGCTAACGGCAAAATTATGTGGAAAAACTGCAAGACAGTTTTCTTTGGTGAGTTTTGAGGGGTACAGAATTGCTTCTATTCCTGCTTGATAAATTAAATGTCCAAAAATTTGCGGGTTGGCAGGAACATCAAATTGGGAGGGTGGTCTTTGCCATTCATCGTTCAAAAGCGTTTCCAAGAGTTGCTCGGGACGCTTTATTATGTCAGGCGGAGCTAAACCAAGAAACTTAGCAGATTCCTCTATTGCTTTTCCTAATTTGAAATCTTTAATTAGCTCAACGAAACCTGCTAAGTTTTTTGGGACTGTTAAATCGAATACTTTTTCTAGTTCGCCACTTACGGACACTATAACTTCTGATTGAGGATTTATTAAAGCTAGCTCTCTGGCGTTCAAAGGGGAATCTTTAGGTTTTATCTGACCGAGTGTCTCTTGGAGCGCAGTGTCTTTATTAGAGGCTAGATATAAGGCCGGAAAACTTGGTACTTCAGAGTTAACATCTCTCCCTGTGTTAAAACGGCCTCCGATATAGGTGAGACTGCCGGCAGTGGAAAAAGGATGAAGACCATACTTATATTTAACAGCGCGTTGCCATTTCTCGATGCGATAATTGGAGATACAGGCCTGGACGAGGGCTTTATTGAGAATTTCCTGAATCCCATTTCTTTGTCGAGCTAGCTCGGAATAGTAGTCCCAGTGGTACTTGAGCAAGGCAGCAGTACGCTCTTTAGCCGCTCTCATATCCTGCAGTGTTCCTTGCTCTAATAGATACTGGACTGAAGGTTTTGGGGGAATCTGCCTTTTGCGTTTGGGGTTAAAACCAAATTTAGATCTGTGACGACGTTTTTTCATCTAGGACTATCTTTGATTCTCGTTAAGCGCGGTCTGTATGAATTTTAATAACTTCTTAAACCTGCCCACCCGAATCATATCGCGTGGGGACATTCCTCCCAAAAGTGGATTGGGTACTTGAAACCAAAGCATGGTCCTGTCTGTGTCGTTAAAATAGACCCCCACTAAATTAATGGCAGTAGCCCATTCTATAAGTCGCTCTCGTAACTCGTCGGGCATTTTGTTGTCATAGCGAACGGAAGTCATAGGAACATTTGCGGCAACAGATACGTCTTCCTTTTTAAAGTTAAAAAAACTCACCACTTTTTTTCCGTCAGGTTCTCCTCTATTAAAAAAGTGAAACCTATCTTCTGGTACCGAATTGAAAAGTGCGGATGATTGTACTGGGCTCATTGATACCTCTTCAAACTAATGCAATTACTCTCTAACCTAATCGGTAACTTTTGTCCATGTATTTACCACTATTTTACCACATTTTGGCCCTGCCATTTACTTAATTATTATTAGTTATTTCAATTAGTTATACTTTAATTGAATGCTGAGATTTGAATGGAGTCGTTTGACATTCTAACAAAAACGAAATACTAGTACTCACATTGGAGGTCGTTATGCCAAGAATCTTTGAATGGTTAGGCGGATTGATGTTCTTGATCGCCCTTATGGAGTTTGCACCGAACCCCAAGAAAGCATTACAAAGTATTCCAGAAGTGCTGAAAGCAAATCCTATAATGGTGAACAACCATCTTGTAATGCCGAAGTATCGCGTGCGCCAATAGGAGGGGTTACGGACGTCACAGTCTTAGCGTCAGTGCAACTTGCACTCGGTTGAGTTCGGTAAACTTCGGGCGAGTTCGGTTCATTTCGGTTGGGTGCTTTACCTTGTTTGTAATAGTAAAATGTTCGTCTAGATAAGCCTGTTGTGCGTGCAAACTCCCTGGATTGTTCTTCTGTACTTAGTTCGCTATCCGCCAAGGAACGCAGAATGTCTTGCGGTGAAACCTGAGGTAGTAAGCGATCAAGAAGTGATTGCCAGGCTTCAGGATTACTTTTGGCAATTTCGTATCCCATTTTTAGGGTTCGTAAGTTGAGTTTTTTCAAATCGTACTTTTGCGCATTGGCCAAGATAAATTGGACAACTGAAGTTGCTAAATTCTGATCGGGATAGTGTTCACGCGAACAAGTTGCTTCTAGTAACATCTTTTCGACCTCGTCAACATCGAAAGAGAGTTTGAGATATAGCGTGCGAGATAAAAATGCCTGTACTTCCTTACCGGCTGGAACCGAATTCGTTAATAGTATTAATTTCCCGCCAAAAACAACAGAGGGTTGAAATACTTTCTCTGAACTACTAGACCAGCTGAGTTTTCTGCCTCCAGCTGTCCCCGCACTGGCCCACGTCGCAGATTTTAGGACGGACATGGCTGTTGGCTCTCCAAAAAGTCCTGCACAGTCATCGAGCACTAAGAGTCCATTAGGACTCTTGCAAATCGAGTTATAGAGACCTAATGGCGTGCTATAGCTTCCGAGAGAAACAAATGAGGTATTAGTCTCGGTAAGAATTCGCTCGATCGTGGAACTTTTGGCCCATCCAGGGGGACTTTCGATTACCAGAGCGTGGAATGTGTCACTTTGTTGGAGAGCATTTAATAGAGCCTTGATATCTTCAAGATGCTGCATTTCGAGCCTCCTTATTTCTCCAACCCGGAGTTTTAGAAAGAATCGCGTTGAGCCATGGGTAATCCTTGAAATTGTCTTTCGGAAAACCGGTTGTCAGGTAGATTTGATTAAATCCGAGCCCCTTTATATCTTTCGCAATGTGTTCACCACGTTGTTCGAGACCGAGATCGGAATCTATATAGACAACAACATTTCTATCCAAAGTGCGTTCGTCATGAAAAAAATCATTAGGATTGGCGTATGTTCGCAGTGAAACACCGTCCTTTACTGCGGCATCCTCCCAAACTAGACGAGTCAATTCATCGTTATCGATGAGAACACAACTTGCCGCTTTGGCTATGAGAGAAGGTTTTGTGGTCGTTGGGATTGTGAGCTGGACTTGTGTCCCGACTCCTAACCTAGAGGAAATTTTGAGTGATCCGCCCCATGTTTCCACGACTTGCTTTGCGTAATATAGCCCAAGACCAGAACCACCCTTTTTGAATGTTTTTCCTTTCTGGCTAAGTTCTGGCAATACTTCTGAAGGTATTCCCTTCCCATTGTCTTCAACACTAATTGCAAACCCTTGATCATTGCCGCTACACAAAACGGTTATTAGCCCCGAAGAGGCAATTGCCTCGACTGAGTTATTAATTAAGTTGGAAAGAATTCTTTTTAGTTCGACTGAATTTTCCGCTGGTATGACATTGTCACTCGATAGAAAGTTCTTAATTTCAAAACTAATCCGTTCATTGGTTTTGTACTCGGTACGTTTTTCCGATAACAATTCATGCACCAGGTTAGCCACTTGCACGTAACAGTTTTCCGATCTGCTATCTTGGCTTTTCTTGTGAAGCCTTCGGGCAATGTCTTCAATGCGGGTTGCAGCTATCCGAAGTGTCTTCTTTCGATTAACGTCAACGTCCTGCAATTCCTCTATCACTGAGTTGAGTGCGTTGAGTGGTGAAATAATGTCGTGCGCGAGTCGTTCCGCTTGCTCTCCAAGCTCTTTCGAACGGATAAGATCTTGGGTAATACGCTCTTTTTGAAGAATGTCATTCTTGAGGTTGTGCAAGTTACCCTCAATCTCGAGGATTTCACTAGGCACATTACCTGCCTGATCTAACTGCTCGCCTTGCGAAAGTTGCCGCATGGGTTTGACAACTGATTCCTCGAGTTCCTTTGAGAGTCTAGCAGTGAGTAACCGTACACCGATGAACACAACTAAACCGCCTAAAACAAGCATCAGAGCCACAGTGAGAAATGAAAGATAGGAAATGTCGCCTGTGATCAAACCAAATTCTTCGGTACCGAATTTCACCGGATAATTTACTCTTGCACTAAATATATGAGGCTCGCATTTTTCAGCCGTCACTTCGCTCTTAGAAATAACAAGATCTAAATTTTCCGAGGCGTGCAATTGAACAAAACCTTGCTTGAATTCCTTAAAAAGAGCGAGACTCGTTTTTCTGTCGCCAAGCAAAAGTTCTCGTCCAAGGGGTCCGGAAATTGATTTCGCCTTATTTTCAAAGACGGCGCAAATAGCAGAGTGAGATCCTCTAAGGAAGAGTGCGGTGTTCAGGAGGATTAGACTCATGAACATAAGCCCACCAACCAGTCGTACTCTGTAGGTCATCCTCCATAGGAGTGCTCGCAGATTAAATTTTTGCGAGGTTACTGACATTAGACGAATTCCCATCCTTCATTCTTAAGTGCGACGCCAGCCGCTTCTAGGTTCTTTGTCTTTATAAAGAAAACATCCGTTAGGTAAGTCGATATCGCGCATATTCCTATGTTGGCTTTCTGAAGCGATGTGGAAATACTCGCGATTAATCCTTGAACCGTTCCGAAAGGCATTTCCCCAACGATTCGAATTGCTTTCCATTCCGGTTCTTCTTTTGAGCAAGAAACCTTAAATGAACCGGGGACAACCATCGAAGATTCATCGGCGCAACGGAACAGGAATGACAACTCTTCTTTAGGTAGGGCTTTAACCCCCTGGGCGGCCAACCAGAAAGCTTCTTCATTATCAAACAGAACATACTTGTAATCTCTAGGAAGTACTTTCAACTTAAGGTGTTTAAAACGGTCGTCTCTCATTTTTTGCTCCTTTTCGTAATCTCAAACATTTTAGCTAGATAATTCCCTTTGTCCGAGACTCCCTCATATTCTCTTAGTAGCGGTAGTCTCGATAGCTCTCTTGCTTCTGGCCTTAAGGGATTTTTGTTATTGCATACATATTCAAACGCCATCCAAGTTGCGTCATAGGCATATGCGCTTAAAGGACTCGGAGTCTCACGAGTAGCCTTCAAAATTCGAGATGCGAACTTTTTAGACCGTGCGGACGCCTCTGGGATCCAACCAGTGGGCATGTACATGGCTAGCCCGCTGTAGCTTGCTTGTTTAACGATCTGATTGAGCTCCGATGAATAATAGTTCCAGTCGCCGATACCCACCACTGATCCTACCCACTTCGCTTTAATAAGACTGGTTAGGTAAGGATTTGCATCAGAAAAGTTAACAGCGATAAATGCACACTTAATTCCTTGAAGGAGAGTTGGAAGGTTCTCCGGAAGCAATTCAGAAATTGGGTGAGACTTCCCCTGGATTGCATCCATATATTTTTCTTGAAAACTTTGAGACAGAACATTTTTTGCATCAAAAATTCCGATGGAATTCGAGCTGCCACACCCTTGCCGCTTCATCCTAGAAAAAATGACCTCCCATTGGCGTTGCCAAGGGGAGACGATAGTTCCAAAATTTGAGTTAATATCGGTCAAATTCGCGAAAGCAGCCCCGACGGATAAGCCCTTTACCTTACTGTTTTCTAACGCCTTGGCTGCTAGTCTTGCGAAATTTGTTCTCGACAGACCGACGACGATAGAGGAACTTTCATTGCCAATTCCCTTTAAAGTTGAATAGAGCTCTGCTTCCGTACCGCGATGAGCAGTCAGTTTCAGACGACTAGTGCATTTTGGATATTCCTTTTTGAAGTCCATTTCCGCCATGGCAGCCGCGGTCTTTAACTGTGTGAGCTCTTTGATGACCGTGTAATCGGAAGACTCGGACGGAACAATTTCAACTACATGAACAGTACTTAGGAGAGGCGAAGGCATTAAAAGTAAAATCAAACCTAAATACGGAGCTAGCGCTGGACGTCCTCGTCTGGACAATTCGAAAAGGAGCTTTCCGAGGCGCTCAAGAGGTAAGTTGGTACTTAGGATCATTACAGCACCTAGAAAAAACGAGCCTGACATAGGTTCGTTCCAAGTCACGTGGGATACTAAGGTGGATATAACTGGTTCAAGCAATAGTGTGAAACCGGCTAATTGAGCCGATGTGGATTTTGAACCCCAATAGAAAAGGAAATTCGGTAGATATCCAATGAATATCGAATACGCGACTATTAGCGAAAGAGTATTTAAATCGGAGACAAAATGTAAAGCAGACTGGATATTCGATTGAGGGCCACTTAGCAATAAGGAGCCCAGAATGAGAAACGCAAAAGCGTCATAATAAAATGAAATTGTGATCGCGGAACAACCAGTCTTACTTGCTCTATTGGAAAGGCTGATCCACAACGCAATAAATAGTCCAGCGGCAAGAGGCCCCAGAAACAGCAGCGAAGGAACCCCTCCAGAAAATCCAGTAATGGATACAACTCCCGCTATCGCTACCCCTAATTTCAAAACCGTAGTTTTAGAGATTTCTTCCTTGTTGATGATTCGACTTAATAAAACCGTCCAAACCGGATGGGTGTAGACCAGGAAGCTAACTACTCCAACGGGCAATCCGTTGTTAATCCCACAAAATTCTGACAATTGAAGTAATGCTCCTACTACTCCCAACGAAAGTAGGAGTGAAAATTGCTCACGGGACACAATTTTCCAAGCTTTCTTAGTAAGTACTAATGGGAGTTGTGCGATCAGTCGTACGGTGACATAAAGAAAGCAAAACGGGAGTAGACTTATACCCTGACTCATGATCAGTTTCGAGCCTGGATGTACCAGACCAAATAATATAGCGGAAGCTAAGACAGCTATCACTTACCACCTCCGTCGCAGTTTCCTAGCCAGCACGATAGTGCGGGGTGATTTCCTAACAAATAAGAGTCGCAGTGATGAGCCGCTCGATAAACCGGTGACTTTGAAAGAACTAGGTGAGCTTTTTTCAATCGAAAGTGGGGAATCCCCATGAAGATGTGGTGTATGAGGTGATAGGTATCTTCGTGAGGGTGGAGAATTTTTGACAAAATGGTGCTGTGAGGGAGATTCCGGGTAAATGTAATTGTATTTTTGGCCTCTAAACCAGTGTGATCGAGGAACTCGGCACAGAGCCTAATTACGTGATAGGCGGTGCCTCGTGAAACAATCCATAGCGCTACAACCAGTGAGGTTACTGTGGGACCTAGAGTAATCCACAAGATTAACGATACAATCGCCCACCAGGCAGCCACTTTTAATTTTTCAGTCCCTGAAAGATTGAAGTAACCACCAGAAAATGAATCAGACCAGGAATTGAAGTTAAACAATATTTGAATAAATTTCTCTGGAGACGATTGACCAACTGCCCGGTCGTCATAGCCGTATCTTAGGTGCGCCTTCGAGTCTGGGTCTAAGTCTCTGTCGGCCAAGAACCGATGGTGCTTCATATGCTCTTTTCGATACGCTTGCACGGTGTCGAGCATTGGGTATGCGCCCAGTAAGTTTGCTAGTTTATCGTTGATGTTCCTCGAATCCGAAAGATTACCGTGAGAAGCATCATGCACAAGATTGGATAATGCTCTTTGACGAGAACCAATAATGATCAAAGCTAAAGGAACAAACAGTATAGATTTAGTCGCTAGCGCAACCGAAATTGCAATGGCTCCCCAATCTTTAGCGAACGCCAACACACTTCTGGCAATGCTGCGTGAATGGAGTGCTCTAATCTCACTGCTTGTGGCATTTTGCTTTAGATTCGCAAAAAGAAGACGAGTTTCTGACCTGTTATTTAGCATTCGCCTCCTTGTCCAAGACTTCTAAAACCGTCTGGAATTTTTCCAGGGATAGTTTTAGGAGCCTTTCCGCTAATGTAGGATTGACCTGAAGGTTTTCAATAGCTGCATTCATACCCCCGACCGCGTTAACCAGAGGATGTCGGATCTTTTCTATGAGAGCTTTATCAAGTTGAAGTGGATTAGACATTGGTGCCAACCTCCTTGATTATTACCCCCGCCTTTAGAAGCTTTGTACGTGTAGTGGTTTTGGGGAGTTTGAGGAATTTGGCTATATCTCCTTTTTTCTGAAACTTCTTGGAGACTTCTGACAAAATACGATTCTCTATTTTTTCAAGAAACTCAGTGAGCCCTGGGAAATCAGCGGAAACGAAGTCAATCTGTTTTGATAATAGATGCTCAATCGAAACCGTCTCGGGAGCGTAAGATTGAGCGGGTAAAGGTTTCGCTACGGCTCTCCACTTCTTTAATAGTGGTCGACCATTTCGGTCTTTTGGAACATGGACTAGAAGTCTTGAAATTTGTTGTTCGAGACCTCGTATGTTTCCATTAGGAATATTTTTCTTTAGATACTCAATATAGTCGCTTGGAATTTCTTCGAACGTGACTGAAACCCTATTTTCTCTACTGGAACGGGGGAGAAGGGAACGCACAAGCTCTGGAATGTCTTCTGGACGATCCTTCAATGAGGGGACAATGATTGGAAAGGTCGACAAGCGAAGATAGAGATCTTCTCTAAACGTGCCTGCTTGGACCATTTCTTCCAAGTTCCGGTTGGTAGCGCAAATGAGACGAAAATTGGACTTTAGCTCTTTGGTTCCTCCAACTCTGCGGAAAAGCCCAGTCTCTAGAACGGTTAATAATTTCTTTTGGATATCAGGAGAGATTTCTCCGATTTCATCAAGGAATAGAGTTCCTGAATTTGCTATTTCAAAGAGACCTTGCTTTGAGGCGACTGAACCGGTGTATGCGCCTCGTTCGCTTCCAAATAACTCTCCTTCAACGAGGTTTGGAGAAAGTGCCGCAATATTGATTGCAACGAATGGCCTATCCTTTTGTTTAAGATACTGTTTCCGAGCTTCATGAATGATCTTTGCGACGGTAGTTTTGCCAGTTCCCGTTTCGCCAAGTAAAAGAATTGGGCGTTCGCTTCGAGCAATGTCAGTGACTTGGGCTTTTAGTCTGCGAATCGCAGAGGACGTTCCTACCAAATTCACTTGCTCACCGGTGGATACGGTCGAGCGGCTCAGTCTCTCCTTTTCGATGATCAGAGAAGCCATTTGTACGGCCTTCTGAATGTTGGCAATCAGTAAAGCTTCCGGCGTATCTTTGGTTACATATCCAAAGGCCCCATAACGAGTAGCAAGAACAGCGTCCTGCAAATCCTTGCTTCCTGTGATCATCAAAATTTGCAGGTGGGGTTGAAGGGTGAGCATTTCCGGAATTGCTTCAATTCCGTTTTGTGCGGTACATGACTCTTCTGGCCCTACGTTCTTGTCCAAAAGAACCACATGGACTCGTTTTGCAGCGAGAATCTTTAAGGCCTCTGGCAGAGAGGCGGCGAGAACAATCTGATAAGCACTTCCGAGTGCGCTACAAGCCGATTCTAGCCTCAATCTTCCTAATTCTTCATCATCGACAATCAGAATCGTAAGGGCATCATCTTTGTCGGATGGAGCCAAATCATATGTATTTTCAATTACTTCCAATCTAACTCCTGGGGTTTAAATAACTCAAGATGGGTGAGCCAAAGCTGGACGGTACTTATAATACGTTGCGTTAAATTCCACAAGTAAAATGTTCCATTTTCGGCTCAAAAGCGACCAATTCCAAGGAAGCTCAGTAAGAGGTTTGGTCCATTTTCGGATTTAATTTGGTCCGAAAACGGAAAACGGACCAATTAGAGATTCAGAAAAACTTTTCCAAATTTGAAGAAGATTTTTCCGTAATCGAAGTCATTTCAGAATCTTGTTCGAGCTTCACTTTCCGCCATCCACCAAGGTTCGGTTCTTGGCATCTGCTTGCAATTTAAAAGGGTGAGAGGACTAAAAAAAATTTGGTCCCGGAAAGGAAAAGTCCAATGAAAGAAATGCAAACGTGCCCCCGCTGTAACTACCGATGCTATGAAGTGCTCCGAAGCCATTCATACTGTTGCAGTTGTAATTACAGTCCCGATTTTGTGGACGATATTCAGGAACTCCCCATTCCTGACTGGGTCTATAAAAAAATCGAAAAGTTTTCCAAAAAACTAATTCAAAAACAACTTCAAACACTCGTAGGAGGTGCTGCGTGAGTACTACAGTCGATTACCTATTGTTGCGACATTCGGAGAGCATTTATTTCGAACCAAACTCAATTCCGCGTTTACCGGAAGAGTCGTTCAAAAACTTAGCCAATGTTTTCAAGAATTGCATGCGATTCTTGGGTCGCCAAATTTCAAAACTCATCACTTTGAATTTGAATCCCCAAACCCCTAAAGCATTTTCAAAATCCCCCTATGCACAGATAGGTGTGAAGGGACTCTACTAGAAAGGAAACTAAAAGTTATGCAGGCATTCGCTTTTAAAAAAGACTTCAATTATCGGAAATTTATCAAAACGGCAGAAAAAGTTTTCGTATTGGTTGCATGGATCGCTGTTTACATCGGACTTTATTTTGCAACTAAGGACTCCCCCGCTGCTCACCAACTGAAGGCCCATTCAGTCGACAGAATGGGCCTTCTCCCTCCTTACGGGAATCAGACGGAAGATGTGAACTCTAACGCAAGCAAAGGGGAAAACTATGTTCGTTAATCCTATAGACGATATCAACAATCAAATCGACCAAATCGAATGGAACTTTGGAGAACTAAAGACGTGGAATCCTCTAAAAGATTCGCAAACGTATCTTTGTGCGGTGTTTGTGGCGGCCTTGGGCTTACTACTTACTAACGGATGTGCTCATGAAAAGACTGCGACGGATTCCACGAAAGTGGAAAACCATGATTATCCAAGGAGATACTAGTATGAACTTACAAAACTTACTTCTTCGTACCGGCTCTGGAACGCTAAAGGTACTCAAGAACCGAAATTTCCAAATTTTTGCGATGCTGTTTGTTATTTCGGCATTGGTGTTTCCAACAGTTGGCTATTGCTCTGTGGAGTCAACCCTCTCTGCAATTCAGGGCAAGCTCATTACTACCATTCTTCCGCTGGTTGCGATTTTGGGCTTGGTATTCGCAGGTCTTTCTTTTGCTGCCGGCTCTCAAAATGCTCGTGGCCACCTTGTCTTAGCAATTATTGGAGCGATCGTTGGCTTCGGCGCACCTAGCATTATTGCGTTCATTCGTGGGCTTGTTCAATAGAAGGGAGGTGATCGAGGTCATGAGAACTATTCCGGTAAGCAAATGCTTAGATAAGAAGCTCATCATGTTTGGATTCGAGGTCATGGACATCCTGGCCGTTTTCCTAACCTTATCCATTCTGAACTTCATCTTCGGAAGCAGTTCTCTGAAGATTCTTTTTGTCTGGCTTCCCTCTGCAACTCTCGCGGCCGTGCTGCGATACGGGAAGCGAGGAAAGCCAGACAAATACCTAGTACATTGGCTACGTTTTCAAACTAAGCCCGGAACTCTTTCTGCATTCTCTGAACCAACCATCGATTTACCTCCTCCAAGACTTAAAGGAGTGCGCTCATGACGCCAATTCTTGCAGACAATCTACAAATTTGGGGCTTTCAAGATGAGTTTGTCGTGTTTTCCGACGGATCCTACGGTTGTGGGCTTGAGCTAACTCCCGTTGACGTGTCCTGTTGGGACGATAACAGGATCGATAACTTTGCTAATAGAATTTGTTCTTTCCTAAATGGTTTGCAACCTGGAACAGATATTCAGTTTGCACAAGAAATCACCGGTGGAAATGGAAGGCTTATCCGCTCCTTTGAAACGTTGCGTGCCGGGCAACTAGATGAAACCCGCGCGGGTTTGGTTGACTCCAGAGCTAACTATTTGCGAACTCAGGACAGTAGCGGGTGTATCCCCACCCACAGACTTCGTTGCTTTATACGGCGAAAACCAAGTTCCCCACTCCTTCAAAAACCTAAGTTCTTTTCTAAGACCCATTTATTCCAGGAGGTAGCTGAAGAGACGTTTGTTAAGGAGTTAAATGCTACCGAACAACTGCGACAGGAATTGATTCGTTCCTTTATTTCGCTGGGAATTCAAACAACAGTTGTGGGTGCTAGGGAAATTGCGGACTTGATTTACTCACAATGGAATCCCTCAAGGAAGGTAAAGCTTGAAAACTTTGATCCCGAGGACGTGCGCTCTTCATTGCTATTTTCCGACGCACAAATCTATGAGCGAGGCTTTTCCTTAGGAAACATTCACCATAGAGTAGTGTCACTAAAGCTTTTTCCCGACCAAACTTACGCGTCGATGGCCAGAGTATTAAGAGCTTTGCCGTTTAACTCAAAGCTGTTCCTATCTCTTACTATTCCCGATCAAACGAAAGAATTGGATAACTTACAATCCCAGCGACGTTTAGCCTTTTCAATGGCGAGAGGAAAGAAGAGTGGCGTTTCCGACGTTGAAAGCGAAGCAAAGTTACAGGACCTGGAAGATCTAATTAGCCAATTAGTCGCACAGGGGGAGAAAGTTTTTCATTTAAGCCTAAATGTGCTCCTTGCCCATGAGGATGAGGGTGTTCTGGATGAGCAGGTATCGCAGACCCTTTTGACAATCCGGGAACTCTCAGGGGCCGAAGGTATGGAGGAGTCCCTTGCTGCTTTTGATATATTTAGTGAGTTTTCTTACCCGAACGCCTCGGCAAAAGAGCGGTCGAAAAGAATCAAGACTTCGAATGCTGCAGACTTACTTCCGCTATACGGTCCGTGGGTGGGCCACGATACTCCACGAATCCTCCTTAAGTCCCCGCAAGGAACGTTAGTCTCGGTCGATCCTTTTTCAAAGGAGCTATCTAACTACAACCAAATCGTCACTGGAGGTAGTGGAAGCGGGAAAAGCTTCTTAACGAATGTTCTTTTATTACAAATGCTCAAAGAGAACCCGAAGGTCTTCATTGTAGACATTGGAGGGTCCTACAAAAAATTGTGCGACAATCTAACTGGTCAGTACATTCCGTTTCATTTGGACTCAGTTCTGACTTTAAATCCGTTCGACTTGCTTCCGGGCGAAAGTTCCCCGTCGCCACAAAAGATTAAATTCCTTGTTGGCCTAGTAGAGATGATGACCAAGGAAGAAGGCGAGTCGAGAATTGGTCGGTTGGAGAGAGCGGAGATTGAGGACGCTATCGACCAAGTCTATAAGTCCAGTCCGAACCCACGGCTCAGCGACCTAAGAGCCAAACTTCTGAATCACAACGACGATATCATCAAAAGATTCGGAAAGATCTTAAGCCCCTGGTGTGGCCAAACCCCTTTCGGTCGAATGATCGACGCAACAACCAATATTTCTCTTCAAAAGACTATCGTGTCCTTTGATTTGAAGGGATTAGAAACTTATCCTGACCTGCAATCAGTCTGTCTCTACATAATTACGGATTTTGTCTGGAGAGAGATTCAGAAAGACAAATCCAGTATGAAGTTTCTCGTATTTGATGAGTGTTGGAAACTTCTTGAAAGCGACGCAGGGTCAGCATTTATCGGGGAGGTTTTTCGTACCTTTCGGAAATACTACGCGTCCGCAATCGCAATTTCCCAGAACATTGATGACTTTGCGAAAAGCAAGGTTGCTAGTGCGATTCTGCCTAATACCTCATTGAAGTGGATTCTAATGCAAAAGGGAGCCGATCAGGCACGACTACGCGAGGTTCTTCAGCTGAATGAAAACGAGATGGCACTCATCGCTTCCCTACATCAAATGAGGGGTTCTTACTCTCAGGCGTTTTTGATGGCGGAGGAAAAACACTCAGTTGTAGCCATTGAACCCACCCCTTTTGAATATTGGATTGCTACGACAGATCCTAGGGATTTGGCAGTGATCGATCAGAAAACTAAAGAATCTCCCGAAGTAACTTCGATTGATCTACTAAGAAGCCTTTCCAATGAATATCCAAAAGGAATCGTCGCCTCCAAGGAGGGAAAATGAAGAAAAAAATCTTTGCGGTTATGGCAGCCTTTCTCTTCTTCACTGGGTTTCCACAAACGGCGCGTGCTGACCTATTCGGTGGGGACGTAGCAGTTTTAATGCAAATTCTCGCACAGGCTATCCTCCAATTGGCAAAGCTGAAAGAGCTGATGAACAACGCAAACGAATCGTTGGATCTTGTGAAGGATATTAACAAGGGGATCAATGATTCACTCAATCTAATTAGGACTATTGATCCGAACATCGATCCCGGAATTTATAAGGAATGGTTGGATAAGAATGAAGCCCTTCGTGAGCTCCAGAACATCTATGGCATTCCCATCGCTTCTCCTGAAGAAAACGTGCAGAAAGACCTTGATCGCGGTGTGGCTGAAGCGATTACATTCAATAATAATTACTACAAATATACCGCAGCCCTCGATGAGCTTGGAGAAGAAATTAAGTCTGCAAGTCATTCAGTGTCTCCTGGAGGGGCGTCCAAACTTACCGCAGAAGCACTGGGTCTGATCATTCAAGTACTCAACCAGAATTTGCGAGCTCAGGCCACCGGTCTAAAGCTACACGCTCAAGAGTTGGCCGTTCAAAATCGTAAAGAGAAATCTGACACCAAACTATTTTTAGACGCAACTGGTTCCTTAAAGAGTGCAATGCAAAACCAAAAAATTAGCTTTGAGCTACCGGAGTACAAATGAGTGATATTGGTTGGATAGCCCAAGAGGCGCACAAAATTCACGATTGGTTTCAGACCATTTTCTTCTTGTTGGTAACGGTCTTTTTACTGGTCGGAGTCATAGTGGAATATTTTAAACTCCCAATTGGAGGTACCCCGTCCTTTGGTCCACTTGTTGGTAGAGTGCTGATAGCCGCAATTCTTCTCTATACCTATCCAGAAGTGGCGAACATGTTACGGAACGTGACGACGGCGCTATCTGAAAAGTTAGGGGACCTTGCGGGTTTTCGGGTGGCTCTAGACAAAATGGGGCAAAAAGTTGACCAACTTTCGTGGTCTTGGACATCTGTCAGGCAAAGCGTGATTGTTGGATTGTCGTACCTCGCGTTTTTTCTCCTATATTTCTCAGTTCACGTCGCACAGGCGATTCATCTCTATAGTTCCGTGCTGTTGTATATTTGCTCTCCAATTTTGATTGCACTATTCGTTTTGCCACAAACCGCAGCCGCTACTTCGGGCCTTTATCGATCCTTAATAGAAGTAAGTATGTGGAAGCCGGTCTGGTGCATTATTGCGACGCTAGTATGGAGCACAGGTATTAGTGAGATTCAGGCGGAAGGTTCAGGGGTTAGCTTTCTGTCTGCAGTATGTTTCTGTTTAATTGCGGCCGGATCACTATTGGCCACCCCTATGGTCGTGCATGCACTTGCTGGAGCGGGGCTTTCATCAATGGCCCAGAACGTTAGTACAATCGCCGTTCCAGGTGTGGGATCGGTTACACCTTTAAAAACAGTGTCCTCTGGATGGAACACGGTAGGAAGAGTTGCAAATGCTGGCCTAACGGGAGCTGAAATTGCAACTCGGAACCACACCAAAGTGAATCAAGTAGTTAAGCAGATCCCGAGATTCAACGTTCCAGATCGCCCGCCCGTTTTCATCACGAAGAAACCAAATGATGGAGGTAAAAAGTCATGAAATTTAGTGTCGCATGGGCTAATGTTCTTTCGGAAAATAACCTTCTCAAAACCACGGTGGCCATTTTGGGCGTCGTTTCAGTCGTGTTTAGCGTTGCTCTTGCAAGGCTTGCAGTACGCCAACCTCTACTTCTGGAGCGGGAATGCGGCACCAGGTATGTAAGCCCCGTTGATCAGAAGCATAATAATCGTGAGATTGAGTTCTTTATTAAAACGGCAGTTCCCTTGCGATTTGATACTGATGCCGCAGATTACAAGACGCTTTTATCCGATGATGAAACAGGTTTTCGAATTAAAGAGCAGGATGAACTTAAGAAAAAATCTATCACACAACGAGTACTGGTTAATTCGATTAAAGCTGACGGCGATTCCTATGTAGTAGACACCGATAGAGTTCTTTCTGCTGGGAAAATTCGGTCGGCTTTGCCTCTAATCGTTAAAGTTCAGCTGGCGTCCGTGGGAAGGTCAGTTAGCAATCCCTATGGGCTAATTCTAAGACGTGTTTCTCAAGTGACGCAGCAGGGGGACGTAAAATGAAAACACTTATTATTTGTTCATTAGTGCTCTTCGGCCAGCTCGCTTTTCCGAAAGTAGCCAGGAGAATTTATCTCGATGATAAACAAACGCAAACTGTCAGGATCGGGACTGGTCATAGTACGATCTTAAATTTTCCTACAAAACCTAGCAAGGTGGTTTTGGGAAATAAGGGAACTTTCTCAGTTGAGTATATCGAGAACGATCTGGCGGTTACAGCTTTAAGTCATACTGCTCGAAGCAATTTGTTTGTCTATCTTGAGGGGCGTCGTTTCGGTTTCGATCTTATTGGCGGAGCTGATACTGGGGATGAAATCGTAATTGTTCGCGATACTCAGGAGAAGGGTCCGAGATTGAAAGTGAGGATTAGAGATGAGTAATCCAGAAGTGAAAATTCAGGATGGGAACGAAAAACACAACAAGTGGTGGATCAATTATCTACCTGTAGAACGAACCGGCAGAAAGCTTACCATCCATTCGAAAAAGATGTTCTGGTGGCTCGCTGGAACTGTCGTGTTCGTTGCAACTTCTCAGATCGTTCTCGATACAAATGTCGACGTGCCTTCCAGAGGTAGTATCTCGTCGCCCGATACAGTATTAGAGAATAACTTTGAGAACATTCCGGAAGCAACTATATCGGAGATAAACGGTTTCGTTGGTCGCCGTTCTAATGGTGGTGTAGCCGTTCGACTTGCCGGTCTTCAAGTTATTTCTCGACCTAGAAATTTGGCGCAAATTCCCCCTGGCTCCTTTATGGAAGCCAAACTCATGAGCGGTGCCTCCAACGGACTGGTACGGGCCGAAGTGACAAGAGCCCTTTCTGTTAATGGGGATATCGTCATTCCTCAAGGGGCCTTCCTTGTTGGAAGCGGAAGCTCTAGTGAAGACCGACTCTTCGTTAGATTCTCTCAGGTCGTATTCAAAGACGGAACATTCGGGAATCTAAATGCCGAGGCCTGTGATCAGTCGGATAAGATAGTCGGGCTTAAAGGTTCCAAAGTCGGAAATAAAGCGCTTCAACTAACAGGAAGTCTTGGCCTCGGGTTCCTCGGTGGCTTCTCAACTGCTTTACAAGATACTAAAGGCCAGCAGGGGGCAGTAGTGAGCGAACCCTCACTAAAAAATGCGCTCCTAAACGGAACCGCCACTACAGCCCTAGAGGAATCCAAAAATATGATGCAGGATCTCAAGAACAGGCAACCGATCATTGAAGTGCCTCAGGGAACCCCTATTTGTGTGATGGTAAGCGGGGGCGGTTAATGAACAATTATTCTGACCAAATAAAGAGAGTTGATTGGTTTGTACGTCTCGAAATTCTGTTTAGGAACCTCTCAAAGCCATTTGCCGAACTGATTCGAGGAGCAAAACATGGAACTATTCCGTGGAATAGGTGTTTGGGCATCTGCCTATGCTTGGAATTGATACTCTTCTTACGTTTAGACGTTTATCTCGCTGCAAGACTGGGCCTTTTATTTTTATATCCAAGGAGCTTTTGGTTTTATCACGCCTATTATTTCTTGTTCATTGGTCTACCTTTCTGGCTTTGGGGATTGGAAGAGGCTATCAAAAGAGACAAACTCACCAAAGCCTTGGAAGGCACACTAGATAGCATTGGACTCAAAAATAATCTGGGCAAAATACCGCAATTTGTCTTCGATGTTCCATTAGATGATTCAACCAGAAAACTGCGACTTACCCGATCTGCCGTACCCGCCGACACATTTGTAAAAAGCAAGGGTGCAATTGAAGGTGCGATGCATATTTTCATCGATGAGTTCCGTGAAAACCGAATCGAGGGAACTATTGATGTGATCTATTCGGATAAGGAAATGCAAAAGACATTTAAGTGCTCTAATTACAGAGATGTACCTCCACCATTTTTCATTGTGGGTACTACTAGATCAAAAGTAGTGCGTTCTAGCCTCATTGATACGCCACACTTGCTCATTGCGGGACAATCTGGGGGAGGAAAATCAACCTTTACCAGACAGTTGATAACAACTCTTTATCTGAATGATCCAAGGGCGCGATTTACCATAGTAGATCTAAAAGGCTCAGTTGAATCTCAGTTTTTTGAAGATTTGCCACGTATAGAAGTGCCTCAGACGATGGAGGACACCATATATGAACTTCACACCTTGTCGATGACACTCGATTACCGACTCAAACTCCTAAAGGCGAATCACTGTAAGGATATCTCACAGTATTTCGCTCTTGAACGAGAAAAGAGAATTGAAGTCGCAGGAGATAATCGGATTAGTAAAGAAATGTGTCGGCATATCGTAGTGATTGATGAAGCTGCCGAAATGTTTTTGACTGGAGAAGGCCGAACTTCTAGCAATATTCAATCCGCGAAACAAATTCTAAGCAAAATTGCTCGTCAGGGACGGGCCATTGGAATTCATCTTATTATTGCAACCCAGCGACCAGACGCCAGGGCCTTGGATACACAGATCAAAGCCAATCTCGCTGGAGTGCTTTGTTTTCAAATGGTGAATGATTCTTCCAGTATTTTGGTTCTGGGCAATGGAAGAGCTACGGATTTGCCTCCAATTCCAGGTCGCGCCATTTGGAAAGTTGGAATGGAGATGCAAGAGGTGCAGACACCCTTTCTCACTGAAAAGGAGACCGAAGAACTCCTAAAGTCGTACAAAGCCTCTGCAGATGTCCCTCACACACTGGCGGAGGAAAAGCCGCACAAGGTTGTCAGTACTAGTGGCTCGATGGTCACCATTTCTAAAAACTCCGGGGGGGGCCTATGAGAGGAGACCCGAACAGGAAATTTATTTTAACGGAAAGAGACAAGAATCTTTTGCTTTTTTTGTGGAAATGGAAACTTGGTACGACACGAGCGTTGGCGGCAAAATTCTTTCCTGGTTGGAAGATTACTTCTGCTTACAATCGACTTCAAATTCTTAGAAGGGGTGGAGTGATTCAGTACTGCGCCGTGGAGAGAAATTCCCGCGACTCAGTATGGACGCTTACCAGCTTTGGATTTCATTCCATTCAAGAGGAGTTGGGGGAACTTGTTCGCGTTGGTTATGTGCCCGATTCGGAAAGACATGATCTTAACGTGATGGCAATGCACTTAGGCCCGTGGTTGGTAAATAGGCCTGAGGGAGTGGAACTGGTGTCAGAGCAGGAAATTAAGAGACGTGAAAAGTCCACTTTGCCAGATTGGGTGCCAACATTTTATCCAGAACACTTTCCCGATGGATATTGGCTAGTGCCTTATAAGAATGAATTTATACTAGCTGCGCTAGAGGTGGAAATATCTCCCAAGTCTTCGTCTCGCTATAAAATATTGGCAAAGCAATATCGAGATTGTGCAAGTATAAATCGAGTCGTTTGGATGGTTGAGAACGAAAGTCTAGGTAAAAGAATATACAAATGCTTTAAAGAAGAAATCGGACAGGCCGCAAACACTCATGTTTTTATTTTGGAAGAAGATTTCAAAAAATCGGGTTGGGGAGCAAAAGTTTTTTTAGGAGAAGATAAGGAGCATCCGATTGCGTACTCTATCTGTGGAGGTCAGAGAGATTTAATTAATCAAATATTCAATAGTCAGTCGGTTCCAATCGCCGATCAACTCCTTAATTGTTTAAAATACCCCGCTAATTCAGTTGGTTCTGCGCCCCAAAGCGCCCCCGCTTTTTCTGACCGTATGGCCTTACAGCCATATACTGATTCCCAAGTTTCATCTTCTACGATCACATCTCCAGAACACTCTCCTATGTACTCCCAAGCTCAAGGAAAACCCCGTTTAAAGGAGGAAAAATAACAATGAGTAAAAATCTAATAACAATTCTAATTGGAATGGTTCTCGTATCAGGCTGCGCCTCAATGCAAGACAGTATCCTTTTAGGAGCTGGCGTTGCTGGAGCAGTTGGAACGGGTATCGGCATTGCTGCAAGTGATGGCAGTACAGGTGGCACGTTGTTAGGAGCGGGCATTGGTCTGCTAACTGGCGCTGCTTTTGGCTATCTGTCTTATCAGGACAAAGTAGACAAACAAAATATGCTTAAGGCGCTCTCCAAGAAAAGTATTGGAAAGGAGGAGTTTCCGGTACTCCGCGCTCCTGAAGCAAGTTGCACTCGAATAGGTGCGTCCATTGAGGGAGACAAATACGTCGGGCCGCATATCTCGTGTGAAATCGAAAAGCAGGCGGTTTGGACTCGCTAGTATTAACCCAATTGAAAGGAGAACGAACTATGAATTCTTTAGAAACAAAAACAACGCAAAAGAAACCCAAAGCCAATCGTTTTGCACTTTCCGTAGAAGCGTTTGGACGGGTCAACCACTGGATGGACCAGATTAAGGGGCAACGACAGTCTCTTAAGATTAAGCCAGGGGATGTAATTGAGTTCGTATTGATGAATAGGGGGCTGGAATTCGATTCTAACGAAATCCAGGCCTATATGAATAAGAACATCAGTGAAGTCGATCTGGCTAAATGGCTAGTTAAGGAACTCAAGTCAGCCGAGAAACGCGGTCAGAAATTAAGTTTGGCTGATTTGATTGGGCCCGTCCCAAACACAACCGCATCGCCATCGTATAATGCAATGAGTCAAAGCGGTTTGCTTAATGAGTTATCGACGGAGAAACCTGAAAAAAACATGATTAAGCGCGCGGAGAAAACAGCGACGACTGAGCACCAGTTTGCGTTTCAATCGGGAGGTAAGTAACATGCAACCCGTTAAACCTGAACCGGTCTTTGACAACCTGGTTAGCTTAATAAAGGCATCCGAATTTTGTTCTAGGTTCGGATACTCCATGAAAACAATCTATGATTGGAAGTATCGACCAAAGAAGAACAAGGTTCCGGAAAATTTAATCGTAAAATTCCGAGGCAAACTGTTCGTAAGAGAGGATGTTTTGAAAAACCTTCTTCCCTTTTTACACGCTCTTTAAGGGCGTGAGAAGGAGGGTAAGTGCATGGTTAAACCAAAAAGGGTCGTTCTTAAGGATGGTACGATTGTATGGGAAATTCGTGAACGGCATGCCGGAAGAGGCTCTAGTGCAATTAAGAGAAGATTTCGTACTGCACAGGATGCAGACAATTTCGCTCATTCACTGGAGAAAGATAAAAGAGAACGCCAAAACGGATACGTAAAAGTCGGCAGTTTTCTTGAAACCTCATTCCGAAATGAATCTGAACGTTGGTTGGATGATTTGCAGCTCAGATCATCTCCCAGTCATTTTTTGAGGTCTAAGGCAATTATCGAGGACTTCAATAAGAACTTTGGGAATCTTGAGCCAAATAAAGTTACGTTGGAGTTTCTATCTGATCTCCAACGCACTTTAAGGCGCCGACCAGGTAAGAAATCTGGAACGCTACTATCCAACGCTTCAGTGAACCGTTACACCGAAGCTATTTGTGCAGTGCTGAATTACTCGGCAGTGCAAAGACGGATTCCCTATAATCCAGTTGCTAGGTTCAAGAAACTTCCTAGGAATTCTAGAGAAACGGGGTTCTGGTCTGAAGCGGAGGCAACTTCGTTTCTGTTCTGGGCATCTTCAAAGTACTCAAACTTGAGTAGTCTTGATCGCCTTAAGTCTCGAAAGAACTACATCGTTTATTTGTTAGCTCTTAATACGGGCTTACGCGCAGGAGAGATCTGGGGTCTGAAACCTCAGGACTTCTGCTTTAATGATGATGGATCTACCCTTTTTGTGCGAAGGCAATTCGATCGAGTTAAGAAAGATTTCGCCGCATTAAAGGGTGAACTGGTATCAGATCGAGATAAGAGCCGACATGTTCCTTGTTCAAAGGAACTTCGTAGGGAACTTGAATCATTCGTGAAGAAAAATAGTATTCGAAGTGACGAGCCAGTCTTCCAAAGCGTATTTGGGCGGCCGGTAGATCATGATTCGTTTAGTGACCGATTTGATCGTGACATCAGGAATTGGGGAGGAAAGCGTATTCGCTTTCATGATTTGAGGCATTCCGCCGCTACCCTAATGCTCTCTCAGGGCATTGACGTTAAAACGGTAAAGGAGATCCTGGGCCATGAAGATATCTCGACTACCATGAGGTATGTGCACCTTATTGGGGGAAAGATTAAACAGGTATCAGGAACGTTCTCAATCAAACCGCTAGCAAAACTGCAGTTAGTTCCCAAATCTTCTCAAAATAGTCTCGGTTAAGTTCGGTCTGTTTCAGTCTCATGTGTGTCATCGAAAATCTCTGGTGTGTCACTTGTGTGTCATCGGAGGCAATTTCCAAAAAAAACTGGGTTAGAGCAATTTGCCCTAACCCAGCGAAATTCTTGGAACTTGAATTTGGTTGCGGGGGTAGGATTTGAACCTACGACCTTCGGGTTATGAGCCCGACGAGCTACCAGGCTGCTC
>CAYNEF010000039.1:0-36446 GCA_964396165.1 uncultured Pseudobdellovibrionaceae bacterium | reverse complement strand
CTCGTGTGGCTGAACTCTTCGAAGCTCGTAAGCCAAAAGAAGTCGCGATCATCACCGAAATCGATGGTCAGGTTTCCTTCGGTAAAGACAGCAAAGGTAAACGTAAGCTTATCGTGACACCTGAACACGGCGAACCAATGGAATACCTAATTCCAAAAGGTAAACATATCGCTGTCCGTGAAGGCGATCATGTCAGAAGTGGTGAAGCTTTGATGGATGGTGCTGCTAATCCGCACGATATCTTGAAAGTCATGGGAGACAGAGCGCTTGCTAAGTATCTCGTAGACGAAGTTCAAGAAGTTTATCGTTTGCAAGGGGTGCGCATCAACGACAAGCATATCGAATTGATTGTCCGTCAGATGTTGAAGCGTGTTCACGTAACAGATCCAGGGGAATCTGCATTCCTCCTCGGTGAAAACGTTGAGCGTTATCGTTTTGAAGAAGAAAATGAAAGAGTGGCTAAACTCGGTAAGAAAACTGCCGTAGCAGATCCTCTCCTCCTTGGTATCACCAAGGCTTCTTTGAGTACGGAAAGCTTTATCTCGGCAGCTTCGTTCCAAGAAACAACGAAAGTGCTGACTGAAGCCGCAATCCAAGGAAAGATGGACAGACTGAAAGGTCTTAAAGAAAACGTCATCATGGGAAGACTCATTCCTGCAGGTACAGGGTTGGATCATTACCGTAGCGTTCGTATCCAAGTCGCTCAAACTGAAGAGTATGAAGACGACATGGAAGACTTCAAGCCGATTGCGGCAGAAGAAATCGACGACGATGATGAATCAATCGACGAAGCAGTAGGCTCCGAAGCCAAACTGTAATCGTAATAAAAACTATTTAAAGAAGACGGGAAGGAAACTTCCCGTTTTTTTTTGCAAATATCGATAAACTTGCATCTTATATTTCAGACATACTACAGGTAAGAAACGCTTGAGAGACAAACGTTTCCCCCTCTTCCAAACCAGATGGCATTCTGAATTCTTGAAGCAACGACCACTCTGTTTTATCTTGGACTTTACTGTTACCACTAATAGAAACGTCAGCCATCGTAAAAGGACCAGACTGTAGCTTTGTGCTCATCTGGCGAGTCTCTCCATTATAATTTAAAGTAAGCCAGAGAGGTACGCCGGAAAAAAGTACAAACATATCTTCGATAACTGTTCCACCGCTGTTTGTCAGACAAAGAGAGCCTGTAGATAAATAGCCGCTTTGCGAATTATCACTTTTATAAAGAATAGTTTGGCATCGCACGGTGTATGATTCGCAGTTGTTTTTTGCAAAGACAACGCTGAATGGACTAAGTAACGTTAAGACCAATACTAAGAATATATATTTCATAGAATCTCCAAGCTTGTAATTATAAATAGAGTTATTTACTTATTGTTTTCAATTGTGCTCTTATCTTATCAACCGTTAAGTAAATTTAGATATCGATTACTCTGCCCTCTTCATCAAAATGCAGTTTATGACCGGAGGGGTAGTTTTTCAGTTCGCCCTTGGTATTGTAATACTCGTTTTTTAGAAGACAGGGCGTTGCCCATTCCAGTTTTCCATTTTCATAAAAGCTTACGTCCCATGCGAACGTGGCTTTTTTTCCGCCATATAGCGTTGCATTCAGAGAGCTACCTAATTTCACTTCATACGGACAGCCATTCTCCTGAAAAGTGAGATGGCTTCCAGGCCAAGGGTGCACCCATTCGCTTAGTTTCGGATCACACAAGTACACTTTTGGCATTTCGAAAGCGACCTGCCCTTTTGGCCCGCTCACTTTACCAGTTACGATACTTCCGTCTGAATAGAACTCCATAAAATTATCTGCATCTGCGTAGAAAACTGTTTGCTTTCCGTTTACAGGAGCTGCATGTACTTCTAGCGGGGAGTGTTCTAATCCGTAATCACTGCTTAAGTCCCTTATGTAATTACTGTACTGCCAAGTGATGTCCGGGTTTTCCTTTACCAAGTTTTTCGAAGCCAAATTCCCAACTAACAACCGGGTTTTAAGTTGGTCTTTGTGCCCATAGTTTATCAAAGCATCACGAAGTAGGATCAAGTGTGCGAAAGTTGCTGCCTTATTTTCGTCCGACATTTTGTAGAACGTATCTTTATCGATGATATAGACAGGTTCGTTAGCATTTTTAGGCGCTTGAATATAAGCAACTGTTTTAAGGTGGCAACCTTGAGGCAACGGCATTTCTTCTGCTGTAGAGGCTACAGGCCACTCTGCATTCTCAAGCCAAAGAGTGTCCGTAGAAGGATAAAAAAAATCATTTTCTACGGCCTGCCAAAACATATTGCGACGGATGGGATCGAAAGCAGGAAAGCGATCTCGCATCATTGCAAGCATATGCCTAAAATCTCCGCCTGCACCTTGAAAATTGGGATACACTTTTCTTAATACTTTTGACTCATACAGATCGATTAGTTCAATGCTCTGTAACTGATTTGCTCCTCGGCATATGAGAACTTCCGCACTACCGATCGGTTTCTGAAAACGAGATGCAAATAGTGAAACACTAAAAACCACAGTTAAAAGTAATAGTTTCATTTTTTTCTCCTATAAAGTTAAGAAAATCGACTTAGCCTTAAGTAATCATCTCGTGCAGAACTCAAACGCGAAATTAGAATAAATTTAGGGTCGCTATAGATTTCTTCTATAAGCAACCGCCTTTTTCTATACCTGTATTTTAGCTCCATAAAATCAATAGGTTACAAGTAAAAGTCAGGTCTCTTTCTTGCAACATATAAGCCCAGCATCAGGGAGAGAGCACAAACGCCGGTCAAAAGGCGTACATTTTTGTGACAAAGGGGACAAAGGTACGTAACAGCATGCGCGCTCAGGCATGTTGTTTTTTCTACAACACTCATACGCTTCAAACTGCGGAGGAGGCTTAATTTCCGTGCCTAGGTAGCCGACGCCTTCTACCAATCCATTATGATTTAAGATCTCAATTGAAGAATTAGCTGGGATTTATTTTGTAATATCAATATGCCCAGAACGTATTCACTGATTGTACTAGACAGAAATATTTTGAGTTTTAAATGGATGTTCGGATAACCCTTGGACGTTTTTATAAAACCAACAGCACAAAATAGGCTGAGACAAAAAAATATATCCTGGAATAACTATTGCTCTATTTTAATGCATGGGGGAAATATGCGTACACTTGTTTTCGTATTGTTTTTTATCGTCTGCCTTCCGATCTATTCGGATGATTCAGATATATTGAAGTTGTTTCAGAAATACATTGAATCAAGCCAAGAGTGGATGGGCAATGTAGGCTATTCTAACATCAGAAGTAAACCTGTATGGGAAACTTTAGCAGAATCCACTGATCCTAAGTTAACTCAAGCTATTTTACAGTCGTTAAAATCAAGCGACCCGGCTGAACGAGCCGCTGCGATTCATATCGCTAGTTTAAAAAAGGATGAAGCACTGTTAGATGCTCTGTTTGAATCTATTAATACGCAGGTAGAATTAATTAATTCAATCGAACGGCGTCTTAAAGCAAATAAGACAGAAAACATTGAGACGGTAGATGGGAACATGATGAGTGAGGTTTCTCACTCAATTCATGTAGCATGCATTGAACTATCCGAACGGATGAATCCGAAAGAGTTCAGACGTTTTTTTCCACTATTATCTAAAGAGGGCATGGGCAATAGCTTCGTGCAATTTCCCTTGGCAGACGGGTATTCTAGATTAGCAGCGAAACATCCTGAACTTTTATCCGATGGAGCCTATTTAGCCACTCTTTACAAAACTGTAATGGAGGGAAAGAACCAATCACCTAATAGGATTATGCATAATTTGATTCCGCATTTTTCTGAAATGGCTAAGAATAATGAAACTCAGCTGTTGGATATAGCTGAGAAAATATATGGGAATGGATTTCCTGGTGGGCATTTGACAGCAATTGAAATTGCGAAACATTTTAACCACAAGCGAGCTACCAAACTATTACAAAAAATAAGTGTCGTAAGCTCAGATGGTAAATATGTACGAGCAGAAGCAAAGAAGATACTACGCTCCCAAGGAAGAAGATGTGGAGTACTTGGCTATCTCGGAGCTATCTTGCCATTCTAAGCACTGCAAATCGGTGAATCTGCCGTAATATTTGAGAGCAGGTAAGAAAACTTCCCGTTTATTTGCCTATTTGAATGTTTTTAGAAACTTGGAAGGCCCCTTAAAGTAGAGAATTAAGGCCAAGATTGCTAACAATACACTGAATGGGAAGAAGCTAAAGCCCAGTGAGACCATGCCTCGCTCAAAAAAATACCGAGCGTCGTATTCCGAGGTCATTATAAGTTTTTGCATACTAGCCAATTGCGAAAGCGGCAATTTAAGAAAAAACAGGATTGCCGTCTGATTACATAAAACGGGCAATGTTCCGAGTAAGACCGTATAGCGGAGGCATTTTTTTTCTTCTTCCTCTTTCCATTCTGTCGTTACAAGGAGAAACAAAATACACAACGCCATGCCGACAAACCCCGTTTGTATCACTCCCCATGCACTCGGAGATGTCTGAACAAGGTTCACAAGACAAAATGCAATAAGGGATGAAATGAGTACCGTTTTACTAGTCTCTTTATTTTGCATTAGCTTTTTCCAGAACAATCCATATGCAAGCCAGAAAGGAAGCAACATCCCTAGAAACGTACCAGCCATGTTAGTCGCCCACACTCCCACAGTCAGATACACTTTTATAAAAGTTTGTGTGATGCCCCAACCAGGAGCGTGTTGTTCCAGATAAAGTGGTAAAGAGTAAGGCAACCAACCAGTAAGCGCCGACATGGTATTAATCAGCATCAGGCGTATTTCACCGTACAGACTGCGATCTACAACATAATAAACAGAAGGATTTTGACGGATTCTAGCCTCTAACCCATAAGTAAAGATTGCCCATGCCTCGAAAGTTCCGGCAAGAACGACACCCAGCAATCCAAGAATCGCCAGATCCTTAACTAAAAAGCTAATTTTTCTATTTTTTGAATGCGTAAGCGCAAGCCAAATCGGCAGGTAAAATATCGACGATTGGTGCGCCGAAACAGAAATAGCAAACCAGAATGCAGAGGCAAAACTGATTTTAAAAGAATACTCTTCCCGATTTTTCCAAGCAAATAAGAACGATGCCAGTAAACAGCCCGCTGCCAATTGCTTAGGCCACAGATATACCGCATTCAAAGAATAAAAAGGGCTTAATAAAACAATCAAAAACCCTGTCCAAGTTGGTAATTTTCTTTTTAACTCGATAGCACCAAAAAAGAATACAAGCAGAACTGCAGTAGAACAAATAGCCGAAGCTATTTGAAAAGAAGCGAGCGTTTCTTGCAAAAGTAAAAGAGGGGACGTGGCCCCACCATAAAGTGGCGTGCGCTGCAATAAATCCACCGTGTAGTTTCCCGTCCAAACGGCCTCTCCCATTCTGACATTTTCTTGCCAGTCCCCACTCCAAGGCCCCATCCCCGGATAAGGTACCATTGCATTCCAAGCAAGAGTGATGAGATAGGTTGCATAGAGCCAGCTATAAACATCTGTGGGAATTTTTTTACCCAAACCTAGCGCTAGAAAAAACACTAGCGAAAAAAGAATAGTGCCTAAGGTTAGCCACAACATCGACAGATGAAAAAATAAACTCAGCTCACCCAGCAATCCAAACAAACAAAAACCTAATAGCGTAGATAACCAATAAACATGCGGGAGTACGTTACAAAAACTGAGCACTACTGCGCCTAATAAGAAATACGGTACAGGAGCTAATAAACTGTTCAGGATGATTGTAATGATTTGCACAGGAGCAATAATTTTCACAAGCTTCTGTCTTACCGTCAATCTTTAGAAATAACGGGAAAGACACGGTGCTGCGTATTTACTTAGAAAAGTTTTAAAAACTTGTTTTTTTCTACTGAGTACGTTTTCCCATCACAAGTCAATTCATAGGCGAGTAATAAATGGTGTTCCGCTTTGGCTTCTCTTGACTCAATTTTCGGATCATACAACTTATCCCCCACTAATGGGTGTCCCAGATGAGCCAAGTGCACTCGCACCTGATGCGTGACACCGGTACGGCAGCTGACTTCCACAAGAGAAATATTTTTACCCTCTATTGTGCGTAACGGAGAAATTTCAGAATGAGCTGACTGCAAGGGAGGCGAAAATTTTACTTCTCCCTCAACAGCTACCATTTTGGACTTAAATTGAGAGTTATGCGCAATAGGGATATCCGTTGTGAGCGGCGAGGTTACTATCCCCTGCACCCAAGCTAAATACCGTTTTTTGATCTGCTTCGTTTTAAACCGCTCGCGCCATTCTTCATAAGCTGCTTTAGTTTTACAGACGATTAAAAGCCCTTCGGTATCCGTATCCAGGCGGTGAGGACTGACAGTAGGTTGAATCTCGGGAAATTCTTTATGAATGCCTTCAATATTTGCAAACGCCCAATTAGTTACCGTGTTCATATCAAACAGACTAATGGGGTGGCTGGGAATGCCGAAAGGTTTTGTGACAATACAAAAATCCTTTTCGTCTTCCATTTTTTCGATTTTAAGATCGTGATTTCCCTTTTTTAAGATTTCTAAGTGGGAGATAAGCTTTTCATAATTCAAAGGGGTATCAGGATGAATCTTTGTTCCCTTTTTTAACTTCTTACCCAGGGCATCCAAAACCAACTCTCTATCCAAAGCCTCATCAATATGCCGGTTCGAAAGCAAAGGAAACTTCTCTGCCAATATCGCGTCTACTCTCATTAATCTGTCAGGATTTGCACTCATTTGAGACACACCCTACCCTAAGTTTCGCTGATTGAAAAACTATGCTATAGCCACAGGTAAGTATATGAATTTAGACGAAGACAGATACCATTCGAACCCCGTAGAGCAGATTAAGAAATGGTCTAGTTTCTTAAAGACCATCCGTAAGTTCTTTGAGGAACACGGCTATCATGAAGTGAGTACTGCCTCATTAGTAACGACAGGGGCTTTTGAAAGCACAATTGATCCGTTAAAGGTAACGGGTTCTCGCCAAAAATGGGAATTACATACTTCGCCCGAAATGCAGATGAAACAACTTCTGACCGCTGCAAAATGCGATATTTATCAAATTGCGAAATGCTTCAGAGACGATCCCGACACCACTATCCATGGCAAAGAATTTACCATGCTTGAATTTTATAAAGTAGGCGCAAGCTACGACGCGATTATTCAAGCTACAAAAAGTTTATTTTCTTTGATTACGCACAAAAAAATCCATTTTAAAGAAATCACCGTGGAAGAACTGTATTGGGAAGTGTTAGGTTTTAGTTTGGATAAGTACCGTACAAAAGAATCTCTTGCTTCGGTTATTTTAGAAAAAGATCTTCTGCAAATGGAAAGCAACGACACGTGGGAAGATCTCTTTTTCAAGCTCATGGTCGAAAAGATTGAACCTTCTTTTTCTCCAGACATAGCATATGTCGTCAAAGATTTCCCTACGTCCACTTCCGTTCTCTCAAAAAAAATTCCTCATTCGATTTACTCAGAGCGTTTCGAAATTTATTGGCAGGGTAAAGAGCTTTGTAACGGCTGCTCTGAAATAAGCGATCTTAAACAACTGCAAGAAAATTTTGAAATCGAAAACAAAAAACGAAAGCATGAAGAAAAACCTGCGCACGCGGTACCCGAATCGTTTTTTCATGCAATGAAAAACTTCCCTGACTGTAGCGGCGTTGCCGTCGGCCTGGACCGCCTTTTTATGTGTATACGCTAAGCATGCGTTTTACTGGCACTTCTATTGCTAACTAATAAGCATTAACAAGAAAACGTGCTTAACCTATGCTAGCTCTGTTGCAAAAATGTAATACTTTTTTCTCGATCCATAAAATTTCTGACACCCCAAGGTTACTCACCACAACATTTTTACGTATTCTTCTTGTCTTAGTCTGCGTTTTTAGTTCGGCCCTACAAGCCGGCCCGAAAGAAGAGTTTAGGGCGTTGATGACTGGTATAATCAATGCGACAAATGCAAACGATGCAAATTTTCCAGAGGAATTTAGAAAAGTTCTTCTAACACACACTGAAGGCTTGCAATGCCTTGCGAATGATTCATTGTTTAATGAATTCGCAGAGGAAATGGACCTCTCACAGGGAGTCGACTTTTTAAAAAGATTCGACTCAAAAGTTGCTGCCGTTTTGGAAACAAGATTAAGT
The DNA here is from genome assembly GCA_964396165.1 of uncultured Pseudobdellovibrionaceae bacterium. Classification (GTDB taxonomy): domain Bacteria; phylum Bdellovibrionota; class FAC87; order UBA2466; family UBA2466; genus CALCZU01. The sequence goes on along the minus strand of CAYNEF010000039.1, from coordinate 28,268 downwards.
GAACAGCCGATTACTCTTTCCATTCCTGAGCAAACTGATATTTCCAAGATTTCAAAAAATACGAGGCGCTTGGGCATATTCACACTTGTTCACTTACCCCAAACGAAAAAAGAACAATTACTCAAGCAAATACCAGACTCAGCGCTGCTTTCTCTTAAAAGTTCCATTGAAGAATCAGTTAATGGATTAGATGTAAATTCTCTTCCAGGGCTAGATAAACTCGCTCCCACTAGCGGTGAATCAATCGAAGGATTAACTCCTGAGCAAATCACGGAATTTATGGATGTCATTAAACAGTATTTCAATGGACTTCCGCTCATTCAAAAGAAAAAAATATTGAATGCCTTTATAAACCTACCCCCTCACCCTGAAAACTCCGATAAAATTGCGGTAGCATTAAACGGAGCCGGACCACTCGTTCAAAAGCTCTTTCAACTAGTTGGAAAAAAACATCCCAATCCTACCGTCAGACAAGCTTCCGTAAAGCTCCTGGAATCAGTCGAAAAAGTACCGTATGAAGACGTGAAACTCATCATTGAGAACCGTTACGGTAAACCTATCGACTCATTGTTTCGTTCTTTCGACAAAACTCCCATTGCGACAGCAACGATCGGTCAGGTACACCGCGCAGTTTTGCATAATGGTGATGTGGTAGCTGTAAAAATTCGTAAACCTGGTCTGGTAGAGCGAGTTCTTTCGGAAATAGATTTCTTAGAAAAAATTGCTCCCCCGTCTTTAAAAGATACCATTGCCGCTATGAAAAGAGCGATTGCCGAAGAAATGGATTTTAGAGTGGAAGCAGAAAACCTTCTAAAAGGTCAAAGATATGCAAACTCCGGTATCCCAGTAAAAGTCCCCAAACTATCAACTGTCTTTTCCCCGAGCGAGGACGTTCTTGTATCAGAATTCATGACAGGAATTTCACTTTCAAAATTATTAGAGGATTCGAATTCTGCATCCAAAAACCTCCATTTACTTTGCACTGTCGGAAAAAGATTCGAAGATTTTACTTCAGTCTGGCTTTGGAGAACTCTTAAAGGAGACGGTTTTTCCCATGTAGATTTGCATGCAGGAAATATCAAAGTAAAAGAGGATGGCAAAGAATACCTGCTTGAGTTATTAGACTTCGGCAGCACCACTTCATTAAATAGTAAAGAAGTGGATTTGTTTGTGCTCTTAACGGTATCCGCTCTCAATGGGGATGAAATTCTTTTAGAGCGCACAATTCAGATGATTGAAAAATATAATTCATCAAAGCTTCCCGCCCACATAAAAAAAGCTTTATTTGATCTGGTTCAGAATAAAGATATTCCCTGGGATAAAAAAGTATCGGAAATGTTTTTTCATCTTTCCAACGGAAAGTCCTATGTACCCCCCAATAGCACCCAGTTCTTTCGAGGACTAATCTTTTTAAGCCAGCACTTTGATACGTTGAATGAATTAATCGACAAATCTGACCCCTGGAAAAGATATCCCCGCTACTCGCTAGAAAATGCTTTATCCAAAGGAATTGGCCCTTACCTGAACGGAAAAGCGGTGTTAAATGGGGTAAAAAATGAGAGGTCCATTACGCCTCACATACCCCATTTGCTAGCCTCAGTAGCAAGGGCAAAAACGCGACAAATTCAGGCTGAAATTATTTCCTCCTGCAAGATTTTCCTCAAAAAATTGTTCAAAAAACCATAGTTTATTTCGTTTATTTTCAATCACTTACTGATTTGATTGCAACCAATTTATATTTTCGCTGCGAAAAACAGCATAAAATATTGCTACGCATTATGCGATCTGCTATAAATCCGCGCTATGAATTATCGAATACTAATTGCGGATGACGATAACCTGATTTTAAGCGCTTTAAAGTGCCTCCTCACCAGAGAAAACTACGAAGTAGACGTAGCGCGAACTGCAGATGAAACCCTTCAGCAAATCAAAGAACATGGGAACGAATATGCCTGTGTCATACTGGATTACCACTTCGGCGAATTAAAAGGCCCAGAAGTAATTAAAAAAATTCGCGAAATACAACCCAATCTTTATATTCTTATCCACTCAGGAGATTTCTCACGGGATGTTTTGAAAGAAACCTGGAGAGCGGGTGCAACTGCTTTTTTGGAAAAAAGCGTCGGAGATTTTGGCGTGCATTTAGAAACTATTCGCAATTGGTGCCAGAAGTATGAAGAAACCCAGCGCGCACTTAATTCCTTTCAACGCGTTTTAGAACATGATTTTTTGCCGGAACTCAACATGATTGGTGTCGCTCCCAGCATGAAAGAAATCGATTCACGGATTAAGCGCTACCGCCAGTCAAAACAAAATATCCTTATCTTAGGAGAAACTGGAACAGGAAAAGAACTGGTAGCGCGTGCACTACACCAAGGCAATCCCGATAGTTTTTTTGCCGTCAATTGTGCAGCGTACAAAAGCAACACGGAGCTTTTGGAATCGGAGCTTTTCGGTTACGAAAAAGGTGCATTTACAGGTGCAACATCCGAAAAAAAAGGGATCTTAGAAATATGTAATGGCGGCACAATTTTTTTAGATGAAATCCACCACTTAAGCCTTACCGCGCAAGCAAAACTGCTCAGAGTCTGTCAGGATAAAAAAATCAGACGCGTTGGAGGTTCTAAAGAGATACAGGTTGAATTCAAACTGATTACGGCTGCAAAACCAGATTTGGAAAGTATTTGCGATCAGGGGTTATTTTTAAACGATCTGTATCACAGATTAAATATACTTCTCATTAAAATACCGGCATTAAGAGAAAGAAAAGAGGATATTGATCCTTTAGCCGCATATTTCTGCAGAAAACACTTTGAAAGTACGGGAGAAAAGAAAACACTCCTGATGAGAACAGTACGGCAGTTAAAAACCTACTCATGGCCTGGAAACGTACGTGAACTTGAAAACACAATTTATCGGCTACTGACTGACAGTAATTCCACTGTAATAGAACCAGAGCAGCTGGATGCGAAATTCTTTTCGAATGGTGAATACACTTCTCCAGCGTCTTTTCTTTCTTTAAAGGAAAAACATTCTCTTGAGGAGAAAAAATATATTGAATCGGTACTCAATGAATCAAAAAACAAAATGGAAGCTGCGAACAAACTGCAAATCTCTCCAAGCACGCTTCATAGCATCATGAAACGCCTGGGAATGTATCTCTGATCAACCCATTCTGCTTATTGCATCCGGCTTTTCCAAAGTTCCGGGCTATTTTCGGATACTTTTTTTACTCTCCAATAAGCGAGATTATCATACGAGAAATAGTGCAGTGAAGGTAACATACCCCGAGAAAAATTTGTTCTTGGCTCTACAACGACCGTATTAAAAACTTCCATAGGACCGCAGTACTCAAGCTTCTTGCCTTTTCTGAGCAATTCATAGGCTTCATCGGCAGAGATATTTTTGCCTTCAAACTTCAAAGCACAACCAAAATAGGGATCATACATTTCCCACGTATGGTTCTCAAAGTTATAGACGGATGCTGCAATATGTTTTTCAAGTTGTAGAATACGTGTAATCAGACCCAAGGAAGCTACGTACTGTACAAAAATTTTAGCATCCGCGCTACAAAGTTTGGGAACTGGAGCTAAAATGCCATCAGTTCCTTTTGTATGACCAAGTAATACAAGAGCTCTGTCTGGTTCATTCTGATGCTGTACGGGAACATTTTTTGGCAAAAGCTTAGATACAAATTTTGCCAGAATTTCTACTCTTTCGTTCAGCGGTCTGTTTGCATCCGTCACAGCCCACGGGTAAGGATAGTTATTAACTAACCTCTTCAGTTGTATATTGTTTGCACTATCGACGAAGTAACAATGGCCGTTGATTTCAAGAAAATGCTCATTTTCTCCATCATATTCAAAAGGCGGATATACCAAAATCGTATAAACAGATTTCAAAACACTTTTCGCAGTCGGAAATTTCATGCACTTAAAATACGGTTGCCAAACAAAACACTTAAAAGAACACCAGATTACAAAACCAAACAAAGTAAAAACGAAAATATTTTTCTTCATATTGCGTCTAACCTCGTTCTTTCTTAAAAACTCTTACTCCACTACAACAGCGAAAAAAAGTGAGCTATTCTTTATCTTTTCGGCTGCAATTCACAGTGAGTCTCGAACAACGAATTTGAATGGGGCTTACACTTTGAATGCCTGTCATCACATCCCCATAAAAACATCTTGAGCCAGATGCGATGTACTCTCCGTACGTATTGGTTGTGCAATACATATCTTCGGGTGATGTAATTTTCAGTTGTATTGTTTCCTCTGCAGCGAAAGTTACAGACGTAAGAAGTAAAAGGGGAAAGAGATATTTCATAAAGCCTCCTTGTATTAAAATACCACGGATAAGGATTAACGGGTACCACCCTCGTAAATCCTGCAGAATTTCGTAAATAAACCGTTCGCGTTTCTTAATTCAGTATAATTCCCACGCTCTACAATTTCACCAGCTTCCATCACTAGAATTTCATCGCATTGCATGATCGTGCTTAAACGATGTGCGATAATAATAGAGGATCTGCCATGCATGCTTTTTTCAATCGCTTTTACAAGTTTAGCTTCCAATATAGAGTCGATATTTGATGTCGCTTCATCAAATACGATTATCTCTGGATTTAGCACCAGAATTCTTGTCAGGCAGAGTAATTGACGCTCACCCATCGACAAGTTCGCTCCCCCCTCCATCACTTCTAACTCCAGTCCCCCTCTTTGCTCGATTACTTCCCAAAGACCGCTGGACTGAGCTATTTCTAAAAGAAATTTATCGGGCTTATCCCGTCCCAAAGTGAGATTTTCTCTGATGCTGCCATGAAAGACATAAACTTCTTGAGGGACAAACCCAAATAATTGACGATACGATTTTAAATCTAATTGTTCGATGGGTGTACCATCCAATAAAACTTGCCCGCTCACAGGCTCATAAAACCGCAAAAGCAAACGGATCAAAGAGGATTTCCCGCTGCCTGTGGGCCCTACGATAGCAATTTTTTTTCCTTTAGTAAGTTCTAACCGAATACCACTTAGTGCATTGGTATCTCGAGAAGGATATTTAAATGTGACGTCTTTAAAAACCAGTGCGTTATTCATCTGGTGAATTTTAAATTTTTCAAGATAATCAGACTCGTCTTTTTCATTTAAAATTTGTGTAATTCGTTCTAACGACACAAATGAAGACAAAAAAGTATTGTATTTTTCAATCAAGTCACGAATCGGTTGAAAAAGATTTCGGATATACCCTAAGAAAGTCACTATCACACCGAGGGTGATTTTTCCCTCTATCACCCAATAGCCACCAAGACCTAAAAGCGTTGCGATAGACAGTCCATTAAACATGCCAATGACGGGTTGGGACAAGGCAAAGACACTGACACTCTGAAACTGCGCCCGAGTGTGCTTTTCGACGAGCCCTTTAAATTTCTCCTCCCTCTGCTCTTCTGCATTTAAGCGCTGCACACTTGCAATTGCCGCCACATTTTCCCCCATGAAGGAATTAATTTCGGCCAGATGCTTTCTAACTACACGGTATGCTTCTGAGAGTTTATTTCCAAAATAAAAAATCAGGTACACTGCCACAGGAAATGTCACAAGGATTGCAAGCGTAAAACTCACTGACACATACAGCATCGCTACGATAGTTCCAATAATGACAGCAGAGTCAAGCAGTAAAACAGAAATAGAAGCAGAGAACAGTTCGCTCACAGATTTAATATCATTCATCAGACGCGTCATTAATCGCCCTGTAGAATTCTGATCAAAATAAGAAACTTTTAAGCTTAAAATTTTGCTAAATACCAACTGTCTTGTCTCATGCAAAACCTTTTGCCCCGTGCGCTGTATCACATAGGCCTGCAGAGTTTCAGAAATCGCTCGGACAAGGATAAGAGCTAAAAAAATATATCCCAGTTGAAAGAGTTCCTGTTTATCTGCTCCCGCTGTGATTTTATCTACGGCTTTTCCCAAAATAGTTGGCAGAACAATTTCTATCGCCGTTCCGATTGCAATCAGTAGTACACCTAGTGAAAAATAGTACTTAAACTTTTTAATGATAGGTAAAAAAGGCGTGAGGATTTTCACAAACTTAAATCCTCCAGTTTCTTTTCAAACGCTTCTTTTTCTATCGTGCGTTCACTTAATTGAAAAAGTTCATGGTAGAGGGGACTAGTCCCAAGCAATTCTTCATGTTTTCCCTGCCCAGTTACTAGTCCTGCGTCCAGCACATACACCTTATTGCAGTTTTTCATTATCGAAAGTCTATGGCTTACGATTAAGGTCGTTAGTCTGGGGTAATTTTTCAAAAGCTTTTCAATAATTTTTGATTCCACTTCTACATCCACCGCAGAGAAGCAATCATCTAATAACAAGAGCTCTGGGTTTCGCAGTAAACTGCGCGCTAGTGCCAAACGCTGTTTTTGTCCGCCCGAGAGATTTAAACCACGTTCACCTAGTACTGCATCGTATTTTTTTTCTAACGCATTGATATCGTCGGCAATGCACGCAGTTTCACAGGCTTTCTGTATTTCGATCGTTGTTGGACCTGGCGACAGTCCTATAGAGAGGTTATACGAAATAGTTTCTCCGAATAGAAATACCTGTTGTTCCACCATCGCTATGCGTTTTCTTAATGTCTTTAGCGGTATAGAAAGCACATCTTGACCGGATAAAAATACAGTGCCAGTTTTTGGTTCTATCAGGCGCATCATCCACAAAAACAAAGTGCTTTTTCCAGAACCCACCTTGCCCACAAGTCCTACTTTCTCGTGAGGTAAAACTTCAATTTCTCCGAATTTCAATAAGGCATTCGTCTGAATTGAAGCCTGACTTGGATATGCTTCTCTTACTTTTTCCACATTGAGTATTTCATCAATACGTCTTTTTGCTGCAAACCCTTCGCGGTTCATCGTTACTGACCAACCGATAGCTTCCATCGGCCAGGACAATTGCACGACAAACCGCTGAAAGGCGATAAAAGTTCCCAGTGTAATTACGCCCCCTAACACATCTAAACCGCCATACATTAAAATGAGCAGTGTCCCCATATTCGTAATCAACATGAGTGTGGGGGAAAATACCGCTTCATATTTCGACAAATTCTGCGCTTCCACTTGATAGTGAAGACTTAACTCTTTAAATCGGTCCGTAGAGCGGTTTTCGAGTACCAATGCTTTAAGCACTCGAATCCCTGAGAAACACTCTTGAGCAAAAGCTCCCATGTGTGACATTTTTGTCTGCAAAGATTCAAATAATTTATCAATACGATTTCCCAAGAAATAGGTTATCGGCGGCACAAGTGGATAAAGTGCAAATGCGAGAAGCGACAATTTTACCGACATCCAAAACATCACAGGAACGATCATGATAAAAAGAAAAAGAGAATCCAGTGCGACTAGTATTCCCGGTCCCACAGCCATCCGAATCGACTCGACGTCATTTGTGGCTCGAGACATGAGATCGCCAGTGCGGTATTCCTGGTAGTTTTTTTGTGGCAATCGCTGCAAATTCTCATTTAACTCCACACGCAAATCGCTTGCGATAAAGTGAGATGTTCCGGTTAAGTAAGTTCGCCACAAATACCTCCCTATTCCCTGCAGCGCAGTTAAAGCCAGATAAGAAAGAGAAAAAAGCAGTACATGAGAAAAGTTTTTTGCTTCTATCGAGTCAATAGCCTCTTTGAGTACAAGCGGAAAAAGCACGTTGATGAGATCGACTACAATTAAGGCAAGTAAACCCAGCGCGTATCGTTTCCGATACTTAGCAATATAAGGCCAAAACGGATACTCCCGAATCCAGCTCCAAATTTTTGACTTTCTTGTTTCTAAACCCATACTTATTAATAACTAAGGGGATAAGTATGAACCTAAATCAGTTCACTGTAAAAGCACAAGAAGCGGTCGTCGACGCACAAAGTCTATCCGTTAAAAAAAGCCACCAAAGTGTCGATCTGGAACACCTTCTTTATACATTGATTAAGCAAGATGAAAGTCTTGTAGGCCAGTGTCTGGATAAAATTTCTGCCGGAACTTCTAAGTCTTTTCTCAAAGATATCGAGGATCTTTTAAAAAAGAAGCCCGAAATTCACGGCAACGTTCAAACGTATGTCTCTCCTGTGCTGAACAAGTTACTAGTGCAGGCCGAAGACGAAGCCAAAGGACTGAAAGACGATTATGTCAGCACGGAGCATCTTTTTCTCGCATTTTTCGGCATAAAAGAACCCGCTTTACAGGAAGTTTTCTCTAAAAATAAGGTCACAAAATCTGCCTTCCTTGCGTCTTTACAGCAAGTACGCGGGACTCAGCGGGTAACGGATCAAAACCCTGAAGAGAAATACAATGCCTTGCAACGTTATACGCGAGATCTCACGCAAGCAGCGAGGAACGGTAGATTGGATCCAGTAATTGGCAGAGATGACGAGATTAGACGTGTCATTCAGGTCTTATCGCGCAGAACTAAAAACAACCCCGTGCTCATCGGAGAACCGGGCGTAGGTAAAACAGCCATTGCAGAAGGTCTCGCACAAAGAATTGTTGCAGGCGATGTTCCTGAGGGATTAAAAAACAAACAACTTCTCGCCCTCGACATGGGATCTTTAATCGCAGGCGCTAAATACCGCGGCGAATTTGAGGATAGATTAAAAGCAGTCTTAAAAGAAATCACTGCTGCACAAGGAAACATCATTCTTTTTATCGACGAATTGCATACGGTGGTCGGCGCCGGCAAGGCAGAAGGAAGCATGGATGCTTCCAATATGTTAAAGCCACAACTTGCGCGCGGCGAATTAAGATGCATCGGTGCGACAACTTTAGATGAGTACCGCATGTACATCGAAAAAGATTCTGCCCTCGAGAGACGCTTCCAACAGGTCTATGTGGGAGAACCCAGTGTAGAATCGACGATTTCTATCCTGCGCGGGTTAAAAGAAAAATACGAAGTGCACCATAAAGTAAATATCTTAGACTCTGCTCTTGTCGCAGCTGCTAGACTCAGCCACCGCTACATCACCAACCGACAGCTTCCCGATAAAGCGATCGATTTGATAGATGAAGCAGCTTCTAAACTCAAAATAGAAATCGACAGTCTTCCTACAAATATTGATGAGATGGAACGCACACTCATGCAATACCGTATCGAATTAGAAGCGCTGAAAAAAGACAAAGATCCTGAAGCAGAATCCAAGAGAAAGAAATTGGAATCGCAAATTTCTGAGCTTAAAACAAAAGCAGATCTTTTAAAGAAAGAGTGGCAAGCGGAAAAAGACCAAATCGGACGAGCCTCGCAAATCCGAACACAGATAGAAGAAACGAAATTGCTCGCAGAAAGAGCGGAGCGAGAAGGAAAACTCGAAAAAGCGGCAGAATTAAAATACGGCAAACTGACACAGCTTGAGAAAGATCTAGCTCTCGCCAATGCCACCCTTACCTCTCAAACGCATCCCCGCATGCTCAAAGAGGAAGTGGGAGAAGAAGATATTGCGGAAGTAGTCGCCAAATGGACAGGCATTCCCGTTTCCAAAATGCTTCAAACGGAAAAAGACAAACTTCTTCAGATGGAAGCGGCTATGCGAAAACGCGTAGTGGGCCAGGAAGAAGCCATCAAAGCAGTTTGCAACGCTGTAAGAAGAAGCCACGCAGGTCTTCACGATCCTAAAAAACCCATCGGCGGTTTTCTCTTTTTGGGACCAACAGGTGTCGGTAAAACGGAGACAGCAAAAGCTCTTGCTGAATTCCTCTTTGATGACGAGTCTAATATTGTCCGCATCGATATGAGTGAGTTCATGGAAAAGCACTCGGTTTCAAGGCTTGTCGGTGCCCCTCCTGGTTACGTCGGTTATGAAGAAGGCGGCGTCTTAACTGAAGCAGTGCGTCGCAGACCTTATTCTGTCGTGCTCTTTGACGAAGTGGAAAAAGCCCATCCCGATGTCTTTAATATTTTGCTGCAAGTGCTGGACGATGGGATTCTCACTTCCGGCCAAGGCCAGCAGGTTAATTTTAAAAACACGATTATTATTTTAACTTCCAATCTAGGAACACATTTTCTGCAAGAGGCGCAAGGCGTCACAGAAGAAGCCAGAAAAAAAGTCATGCAAGAAGTACGCGGGCATTTTCGCCCCGAACTTTTAAACAGACTCGACGATATCATCCTGTTTAGCCCACTCACTGAAGGCCAACTTACCCACATTGTGGACATCCAATTAGAGTCGGTAAAAGAGTTGCTTGCCGCAAAAAATCTCAGTATGTTTGTGGACCTAAAAGTGAAAGAGCTACTGGCGCGTAGAGGGTATGATCCTATCTATGGTGCCCGCCCTTTAAAGAGATTGATTACGGAAATGGTTTTAAATCCTCTTTCCATCCAGTTGTTGGAAGGAACATTTAAAAGCGGAGACGAAATCAATGCCACGCTAGGAAGCAACGAAGAAATTGTTTTTCAGCTGGCCTCTAAAAAGAAAGCCGCTACTGGTAGTAGATAAAACCCCTAGGAGATTTTCCTATGTCAGAAAATAAACGTAAACTTCCTAAATTCGTGCCCTATATTTTTGTCGGGCTCATCGCAGCCTTGGCCAGTGTGCTGATGTACGCAGGTGCTCAATACGTTTACCAATCCTTTAAGGGAAAACAAGTTGCCGGAGTGCTCGACAATCCTGCTCAAGCAGACTCCAAGACGCAAACCTCCAATGGAGACAGCGGTACTTCCCAATTAAGAAAAACTTCGGAAAGTTTTAGAAACGTTGCTAAAAAAGTAGGCCCAGCGGTTGTAAACATCACTGCAAGCAAAGGTGCTCCCAAAAGAAAAAAACTTACGTTGAAAGGCAGAAGACAACAACCGGAGGACGAAGAAAGTCCATTCGGCGGCAACGATCCCTTCTTCGACTTCTTTGAAAGATTTGGCGTACCTCACGGTGGAATGCCGCAACAAGAAGGTCCTCAAAAAAGTTTAGGCTCTGGTGTGATAGTCGATAAAAAAGGAATTATCGTAACGAACAACCACGTGGTGGAAGGTGCGAGTGAAATCATGATCCGCCTTTCAGACGATAAAACCGAACTAAAAGCAAAAGTAGTGGGAACTGATCCCAAAACAGATTTGGCCGTATTACGAGTCGAAGGCCAGAAAGACCTCCCCTATGCTGAATTTGCAGACTCAGACACGGTTGAAGTGGGAGACTGGGCTATCGCAATTGGAAGCCCCTTCGCGCTCGATCAATCGGTCACGGTAGGAATAGTCAGTGCTAAAGGGAGAAATTCTCTAGGGCTCGGAACTGAATACGGTGGTGATTTGATTCAAACCGATGCTGCCATTAACCCAGGAAATTCAGGCGGTCCTTTGTGCGATTTGGATGGAAAAGTAATGGGGATCAACACCGCAATTTATACGCGTAGTGGTGGTTACATGGGAATCGGGTTTGCGATCCCCTCTAACCTTGTAAAAGATATCCAGTCCAAACTTGTAACCGAAGGTAAAATCGTCAGAGGTTGGCTCGGGGTATACATTCAACCGCTCGATACCGAACTAGCTAAAGAAATGGGAATAAAAGACGGAGTCGGCATCCGTGAAGTCATTGAATCCAGCCCAGCTGCTGAAGCAGGCATCCAGGGTGGAGACATCATTATCGAAGTAGACGGAAAAGCCGTAAAAGATGTCAATCAACTCCAAAACAAAATCTCTGGTTTTAAACCTGGGGATAAAGTGAAGTTAAAACTCTTAAACTACGGCGATAAAAAGTCTAGAAACGTGACTGTAAAAATCGGCGAAGTTCCGGACGAACCAGATAAGCTTGCAAAACAAGGTGGTTCCTCAAAAGACGAAGAACCCGATAAATTGGGCCTTATCGTTTCTCAAGCCAAGGGAAAAGACGGCGGAGTCGTTGTTGACGCAATCCAGCCAGGTTCCATTGCAGAACAAATGCTAGGAATTGAAGCCGGAGACACAATTATTCGCATCAACAGACAGCAAGTAAATAGCGTTGCCACGTACAAGAAGCTTGTCAGCTCTTCAAAACGCATTTATATGGAGGCAAAGCGCAAAGGAAGAACTATTTTCTTCCAGTTTGTTCTTCCAGAATAGTTTTTAAGTAGAAAGGCAACACTTTACAATGGCATCTATCATCGCTGTCGGCTCCATGGCTTTTGACTCCATCGAAACTCCTTTTGGGAAGGAAGATAAGGTTATCGGTGGCTCGGTCAATCACTTCTCCCTTTCTGCCTCTAATTTTGCCCCGGTAAAGTGTATCAGCGTAGTGGGAGAAGACTTCCCTGAAAGCCATTTGAGTTTGCTTTCCAAAAAAGGGATCGACACAACCGGTATTCGCAAAGAAAAAGGCAATACCTTTCACTGGGCCGGTAAATACAGTTTCGATCTCAACGAAGCTAAAACGCTTGCTACCCACTTAAATGTTTTTGAAAACTTCTCTGCCGAAGTCCCTGCAAGCTACAAAGACGCTGAATTCGTCTTTTTAGGAAATATTCTTCCGGCGCTGCAAGAAAGTGTCTTGGCTCAGGTGAACAACCCCAAATTTGTCGCACTCGATACGATGAATTTCTGGATTGAAAGCCAACGCGACGCGCTTATCAAAGTAATTTCCAAAGCAAATGGGCTCATCATCAACGAAGGTGAATTAAGGCAGCTCACCAAACAGCATAATATTTTGACCGCAGCTAAACAGATTCGCGCTTGGGGCCCGCAGATCCTCATCGTGAAACGGGGCGAGTACGGCGCAGTTCTCTTTGATCATGGCGATGTATTTAGTCTTCCAGGTCTTCCTCTTGCCGAAGTGAAGGATCCAACAGGTGCAGGAGATTCCTTTGCTGGCGGCTTTATGGGCTATCTGGCTTCCCAAACAGACTTTTCCTTGTCCCGCTATACATTAAGAAAAGCTGTCGTGTATGGAAGCGTAATGGCTTCCTTTATCGTGCAGGATTTTGGATGCAAAAATCTCTTAAATCTTACCAAGGAAATGATTGAAGAAAGATACCGCAAATTCATTGAATTAACCGCATTCCACTTGGATGTATAACCAGTTAAAATTATTAGGTTTACTTCAAAGCTTGACGATCTAGTGCTTTGTGACTAGAAGTGGGCGCAAGATTTTAAGAGAATAGAGAATGAAGAAAAAAACTCCGGAGAAAAAAAAGCAGATGAAACGTGCGACAGCGAAAAAAGTATCCGCAAAAAAAGCGCCTGAAAAAGCCAAAAAAGTGAAGGAAGCTCCTGCTCCTAAGGCACAAAAAGTCGCAAAAGCTGCAGCAGCAAAACCGGCCTCTTCAAAGCCAGTCCCTGCTCCTGCTCCCAAAGCAGCCGCAAAGCCTGCAGCCCCCACGGCTCCCGTGACATTAGGATTAAAAAGATCTTGTCCAAAATGCTCTACAAAATTTTATGACTTCGCAAAAAGCCCGATTTTGTGTCCAAAGTGCGGTGCCGAAGTAGATCCAGATGCTTTGCTTCCTAAGATTCCTCGTAAAGCGGAACAAAAAAAGAAATCTGCCGATAAAGTAGCTGAAGCTGTACTCGCTGGCGAAGATGGCGCAGTGGATGTCGATCCGATAGAAGCCGCAGATGATCTAGGTGACGATGATGTGGTTGTAGAAGAGATCGTCGTTGACGACGACATGTCAGACGACGAATTTTAATCAATCTTCTTTAGTTAATTCCGTTTTCTTTTCTGTCTGAACAATTTGAATCGACTTAGCAGTTTTATTGCGATCGAGCGCGTCGTCTTTAAAATATCTTTTGTCTTTGTTTTTCTGTAATCCCCAAAAGAGATACAAAAAGAAAGCTACTACCAAGCCCCACACTAAAAAGAATAATACAGGGCGATTGGATAGGTGCTCTAAATTTTCTAAAAGTTCGACTAAAAATTTATCGTTTTTCATCTCTTATTGAAGTTCCATGCTGACTGAAGCTTTGGGTGGACCTGAATTGCCCTCTCTGGTCATTACATAAGTCGTTGCAGCACCCACTGCCAGACCTCCCAAAACACCCCATAGGATGGAATTATTGTACCATTTGTTCCCCGAATTTCTAAATTTCTCCTCCAAAGTCCCATTCTGAGAAGTACCTTTTGCTGCGTGGGTCGAAGCAAGCATATTACGCCCAAAATGCGCGCTTAATGTTTTATTCATACTCGCGTAGGAAACGGGAAGAGAGAAGTCTTGCGCCCCTTCCGCAAGTTCTTTTTCCGCAACTTTTTTCTCTAACAGAAGTTGCGTTACCCCAACAAAAGGCGTGTAAAAATAGAGTTCCAACTGTTCCTTCTTAAAAACACAGACAAATAAGCCATCAGCACTCATATTTTTTATTGCATCAGATAATGACATCTCACTGTTCAGCACCGTATTTTTTGAAAGATCCATTGTGATTTTTTTCTGCGCTTTTTTAGGACACTGCAAGACTGATTCACTGGTGTGCCCTTTTTCATCTCCCACTGAAATCACATGCATTGCATTCGCAGCAAGCCTGACCGCTTTCTTCTCTTTTATTTCAAATCCATTTACTTTTAACTCCGCATTTTTCTGTTTCAGTGTGATCGTAGTCTCGCAAAACTGATTCATCTTCTGATATACGCGCGAGAGTTCTTTTTCAAAAGCAAAGACACTGAAGCTTTGAGCAAACATATCCCAATCTTCAAGAGTAGGCTTGCCATTGGGATCAAGTTCAATAGCTTTTTTCAAAGCCATTTCACTCTCATTGAATTTTTCGCTCTTCCAGTAAAAAGCGGATTCTGCAAGATAAGATTTTTGCAAAGAGGGCCCAAATCTACCGATGAGATTCATCTTCTTTCGCAAAATTTTAATTTCAGAAAGAGACTTTTCCCCTTTTGTCTTGTCGGGAGATTCTAGCACCGCTTTCTTAAGCGTACGCGTGTATTCACCTAATTGGATACGCAATTGTTCTAACGTGAGTTCATTTTCAGCCACGGTGCCAACACTGGAGTTCACTTGTACTTTACCGAACGGGCCGTTTTCCATCCATGTCTGTACTCTCTTGCCTAATACCCGGAACGCTTTGGTTTGTAGTTGAGAGGGCTTACCTAAGTATACTATTGCATAATTTTGCTTCCCCTCACCTGCTAACGAATAAACGGGGAGTAGCAGCTGATTTAAAAATGCCATTAAAACAACGACTGAAGTATTTCTTTTCATATTATCCCTCCGATAAAATTTCGATTCTGCTTTTGTTCTTTAAAAAATCTCTATTTTTATTCTGTTTTTTTGATTTGTCGTCTGGGTTTCTTAAAACCAATTTGATTTCACACATCTCACGGGCCTTATCCAGCACTGTGACATCTGCAGGTTCAATGGCGAGAAGGACTTGTTGTTTTTCATGATCTTTCGTGGATTCCACGACCATAATTTTGTCTAATAAAAGAACCGATCCTACTCTTTTGCCCTTAGGATGTGCCATTACATCAACAAAATCGCCCCCCATTAGCGGCACCGTGTCCACTAAATCGAGCTGATAGGCACGCAAACCCTTCGGAATACTTCCTGCCACATCATTACGTGCCGCTACTTTTTCCCAAGTTAAAATTTCTCTCGGAGAAATAGGAACGCGGATTTTTGCTCCACGTAATTTATCCAGGTATTGGTCTGATATCGCACCTGCTGGAGGGTTTTTCACATCTGTTTGCAAGATTAAGTCGAAATCAATTGGACTGACCGTTCTTCCTACGCCGACTTCTCTCACCGCAATCAAGTATCTGGGTGTACTAATTGTAGGATTTGCCCTACCAATCAAGTAATAGGCTTCGTAACAAACAATAAGTCCGACAAGTAGTGATACACCTACGAGTAAGTAAGGAAACTTACCGCTATTTAACTCTTCTAATCGTTCTTTTAGTAATAAAATTTTCTCTTTCATTGTTTTACTCCATCGTAACTAATGCGTTTCTTTTGCAGCTCCATCAATTTTAAACCGGATAGCCGTATGCCTTCTTTTTCAAAATACAAAAGCGAAACAAGAATGCTTAAAATCAAAACGGTTTCTACTAATGCTGCCCCTTTATTATTATTCATAATCTGACTTCACACCGGTTTTCAGTTTGTACTTCCAATCGCTCGTACTTTTAAGACTCTTTCCTCCCACTTCACTTTCTGCACTAAGCACTAAAACAGGGAAGTTTCCTTCTTCTTCTTTTACTTTCACAATCTCTATTTTCGTTTTAGGAATAGACTTAATAAGTGTTTTAACCGGCGCTTTTCCGTCATCAATTTCAATAAAAGTTTCCAGACCACAGTAATTACACTTCTCTGTATGCACAGGAAGTGAACTTTCTCTCTCGATACTAATCGGAATAGAGTCGAGCTTTCCCATTTCGCGTAAACCAGCAGCCAGGTTTCTGTACCAATCGATTCTAGAAGAGGTGAGTCTTACATAGCGAGCGGTGTTGATAGAAAATTCTAATCCCTCGTCTGCTGGTTTACAGTATGCGCTTAAATAAGGAATATCTTTGCACCAGTGAACCGAATGGTGACCGATTTCCGCCAATCTTGTCGTTGCATTATAAAACTGGATTTTATTAAAAAGCACTTTATCCATTTGTCCTATAACAGTAGCTGCGTTATCCAGTGCAATCTGTGTTCTTTGCCATGCCTCTGCATGAGAGTGGATGTTGATAATCATCGCAGTCCAGGCAGAGAGAATAGTTGTTAATATGAAGAGGTAGGGTATGGACATGATTTTGTTACCTCCATATCGACTTTGTTTTGCAACTTAAAATTTTGTCGTGGGTTTTCCCATTCAAAAGGTATCAACTGGTCATATTCGATGTGTACTTTCGAAATGATTCCTTCCATTTTTTTTGAGTTGCTGAAATGCTTCACGACTCTTACGTCTTCAGTGCTTTTTCCTTCTCCCTCTACACCGTCTATGGAATTTTCTTTAATCTCATCTGAAACATTGTGTATGTTCATCGTACCCGTATCGTCTTTCATATCCATGTGCTCACACAGTGACTGGCCCTCGTTTAACGCTTGATTAAAAAGCGCGCAGATCTTTTTTTTTGACTTAAGGGGACTGACTCCCATCACCTTGTCTCTTGCGCGGATAAAAGCCGCTTGCTGTACAAGTGTTTCGTAGTTCATCCGTCTAAACAGTTCGAGATTAAAGACCATCGTAAGAACAAGTGTAAAAATTACATAGACGCCTTCAACCAAGATGCTTCCCGATTGATTGACTTTGTATTTTTTCATTATTGCTTTTTTGCACTGTCCATAAAATCTTTGAAATCGCGGCTGTCTACTGCCTCATGGTCATAAGTAGACATGGTTTGTTTTCCATTTCCTTGTAGTGCATGAGAGACGTTTCCGTACTGTTCACGTACGTTTTTTCCCACTACCGAGACAATGGAAATGGCAGCGACTGCCACAAGACAGACGAGTATGAGATATTCCACCAGTCCTTGACCCTTATTATTTTTAAGCATGTATTCCTCCGTTAAGTACCGATCTTTATTGCAATTCGATGCCAATTTTCAGGCCCTTTAAGAGTGACAAAGCAACCGCCTTACAAGACCTTTGAGAGCAAATTCCGGACTTCTGACAAATGAGATTCTGTTTGCTATGCTTTAACCCATGTCTTGGCTCATCCTATTTCTTTGGCTTGCCTCATCTATCTGGGCACTTGCTCATTTATTGTTAAATAAAAAAGAGCCGGCTTCGACAGTCAGCTGGATGCTTTTTGTACTGCTGTTTCCAATTGCAGGTGCGGGTATTTATTACTTGATTGGTCCCGAACAACTAGCCAGACGTGCGATGAGAAGAAAAGAGGAGATAGAAAGCGATCTTTCAGATGATTACAGTATCTTAAATTCGAACGAATCGATTCTGCCTGATGAGTTATCAGAAAGAGATAAACGCATTTTTAAATTTGCCACATCTATTGCGGACTACAAAGCCACTGCAGGCAACCATGTTGAAATTTTGGCCGATCCTAAACAGGCGCTGGAAGAAATGCAGGAGAGAATCAATAGCGCAACTGAATTTATCCACTTGGAATATTATATTATTTCCTCCGATGAAGTGACGGAACAAATTTTCACAAGTCTGATAAACGCAAAAAAAAGAGGGGTCGAAGTAAGAGTTTTGTATGATGCCTTGGGCTCACTCACCTTAAAGAAAATTTACTTTAGAAAATTGACGGAAGCGGGCATTCAAATTTCCGGCTTTTTGCCGCTTTCCTCTATTTATCAGCGCTTTAACTTAAACTTTAGAAACCACAGAAAAATTCTCATCATTGATGGAAAACTTGCGTTTACTGGCGGCACCAATATCGGCAAGCAATATTTAGGCGGACTGGACCCTTCCAGGTGGCATGACTATACAGTGAAAGTAGAAGGCCCCGCAGTATTACAGCTGCAAGACGTATTTGCGAAAGATTGGCACTACACAACGCAAAAAAATCTCTTTCAGAAAAAATACTATCCCCCTCCTTCCATTGAAGGAGATGCCATTGTTCAAGTACTTGAGAGTAGTCCAGACTCTGAGTTTCATGCATTACATCAAGTAGTGCTAATGACATTGCATCTGGCTGAAGAAGAAATTCTAATGACAACTCCGTATTTCATTCCGGATGGTGCCATGAGATCTGCTCTCACCATTGCAGCATTAAAAGGTGTGAATGTAGATCTCATTCTGCCTGAAAAAAGTGATGCTCCCCTTGTGCAACTGGCTTCCCGCTCGTTTTATGACCATATTTTAAAAGCTGGAGTAGAAATATACGAATACCAGCCTAGAATTTTACACGCAAAACTAATGACCATAGATAATAAGTGGACCATTGTGGGATCTGCCAACATGGACACACGTAGTTTTAAATTGAACTTCGAATTGAATCTTCTCGTCTATAGTTCTAAGTTGTCTCAGCAAGCAGCGCATTTGTTTGAACAGGATTTGAATCAGTCAAAAGAAGTTATTTTGGAAGATTTTGAAAAAAGACCGACTTCAAGAAAAATGCTTGAAAACGCCTGTAGGCTTTTTTCGCCATTAATGTAGATTTTTTCTAAGGCACGCGGTGGTACAACGCCCAACTCCATCCGGATAAGCGAGAAGACGGATAGAATTCCTCTAACCTAAAGTGTCCCGTTTGTTCCTCATTAAATTCCGCACGGGGTGCAAGAGTTGGATCAAATTGGTGGTAAAGCAGCCATTCCGGCTCCGTATTTGTCCAACTGCCTTTGGGAAAATAGCTAATTGTTTTTCCTTGCGGGAAATGCCTCGAGTAATATCCTATCACTGTTGTATTTCTAAAGTCGTGATCACTACCTACACTTAATTTCGGGTCACGGCTGTCTGTAAGTATTTTATTTAACGCTGCAGAATAATTTCCTCTCCCAGTACGCCACAGCTCTAGTGTTGTGCTTATATTTAAAGCCAAAAGCAGGATCGCAAGAATTACTGTACCAATTCGGTAAACTCCACCGGTTCTTAACCACTCTGCAAGTTGTCTTGCAAACAAGAGTAAAAAGAGAACGGAAGAAACCACAAAATACCTTGGATAAAGAAACGGCGGCTGAGTGATCAAGATAAAAAGGGCCGGCGAAACAAGAACTCCGACAAGACAGAGAAAAAAAGAAGCGTTTTTATCTTTTTTAAACTGGATGAGAGCGCATCCACTGACAGCAAGAACAACAATAACAGAAATTGCTATTCGTAAGTTATCTACTCCTGCGCCTATAGTCCAACCGATTGTTTCAAAGATTATGTTCCAGACGGGTTGTGTGTCACCGCCTCCGATTTGCAAGAATCGCAAGTCGGCCACATAAAGAACCAGAAGAAAAAAGGCTGATGGCCCAAAAAGCACAATAGAGTCTTTCACAATTTGATCTGTGTCTTTTTTTTCCTGATGCCACTTAAAAACGACCCAAGCTCCAAGTGCGACATACATGTGAATGAACGTAAGATGTGAAAGAAATCCCAATATGACAGCTACATTAAACAAAATTAGTTTTTTTCGATCAGGCTCTGCCAAATATTTCTGAATAAAATAGTAAGAGAGTAAGACAAACAAGCACAGATAAGAATAGCCACGTGCTTCAGAGGAATAATGGATCAGCCAATAGGAAAAGCAAAACACTAAAGCAGTCGACATTTTTTCGACGTTATCTTTCGTATTAATGCACATTGCAGCAACAACGACACTTGCTAGTCCTGCTAGACACGAGGGAATCCGGTAATACAGTCCCTCTACTCCGTCTCCTAAAATGTAAAAAACAAACGTATTAATGTAATGGTTGTTGTCGTGGTGAATTTTAGAGAGGATTTCAATGGCGCTTCCCACACTGAGGGCCATTTTAAGAGACCAAATTTCATCTAGCCAAAGATCACCTAAAGCGGAACGGTAGCGGATGAGAAGCGCTGCAAAAAAAACAACTGCAATTGCCACGCGAAATAAACCGCTCGATGAAGTTGCCAAAGTTTTTTTTGGCACGCTGCTTCGATTAGTTTTCATCATGAAATTATAGCACAATCCATTGGACGTGGTACGATAGGTAAAATGAACAACATCAAAAAATATCTTCTTCTTTCAGTTGCTTTAATCCTTCTTGTTACCGTATTAGTTTTTACATACAAAAAATTAAAAAATCCCGTTTGGGCCGAAGTCGGGGATTACAAAATCACAAAAGAAGAAGCCCAATACAGAGATCGTGTGATCCGTATTTACTACCCTCAAGATAATCGCAGATTGGGATTACAACAATTGATAGGTTCGTACATCCATGCACAGATTTTGAAAAACAACGGTGCCGAAATCACAGAAGATATTCTGGCTAAAGAAGAAGCCAGAATCGACAAACAGACGCTGGTACCTGAAACGCTTTCTAAAATTAAAGGGATTTTCGGGCCCGATAATAGAAGTTATCGACGAGTTTTCATCCTTCCTACCTATGCTGACCGAGTAATCTACTTTGAATTCTTTTTAAGAGATCCCAAAGTGCATGGAAAACTTTTAACTAATGCTGAAGATTTTTTAAAGGCTGCCAAGGAAACCCCAGACAAAATGCGCTCGATGGCTGAAAACAAACTTTATCCAATCACCCACTTTACTGTTTCTCAAAAAGAAGGGTTACAAGCTGAAAAGGAAAAGAAAAAAGGCGATGACAAAGATCCCATGCACGCTGCTGGGAACCAACAAGATGGAGCCAAAGCCCCCCCAGAACTAGACGCCCGCTTCAGAGCCCAAATGGAAGAACAACGCGAAGAAGAAGCAAAGAAATGGATCAACGATATTTTAAAACCTTTAAAGCAAGGCGAGGTTTACGGAAAATTGGTAGATCAAAGCCAGCAATGGTATGTAGTTCGCAATCTAGGCCTCGTACCGAAGAAAAAAGACACCTACCAGTTTGATGCCGTGATTTTCCCCAAAGCAGATTATGGTGCATGGTCTGAAGCAGAAATGAAAAAGGTAAAGGTAGTGCGCTATGATGATCTCGAGCAATCGCCAACTCCTACTCCTGCAGCGGCGCCTGCACCCGCAGCAACTGCGACGCCTTCGCCTGCGGCTAAATAAAATTACCAGAAAGTTTTTTGGCTGATTTAATTGAGTTGGGAACTTCGGCTGACTTGCAAAAACTCAGTCAAATAGTGACAGGCTAGCTTCTCAGCTTCTACTGGGCTTCCTAAGAACTCCCAAATTACCTGATTAAAGTGCACAAAACTCGCTTCTACCATTCCAGAAAAAATACGACTGGAGGGAGATTGAGAAGAAAGATTTTCTTCCGAGACTTTATCACACAAAAATTGGATTTTGCCTGGCTTAGACTGAGTCACACTCAGTCGCATGTGGTTGCGTTGTACGTAAAACAAAGAATGGCCATCCAAATCCTTTTGCAGGTGTATTTGGTGAGCGTGGTTGTCTAAACGACCATTAAATAATTTCGTAAGAGATTCAAAATACGATTCGAGTGTTCTTAAAAAAGAAGCTGTTTCGAATTGGAGAACTTCATCTTTGGTAGCTAAGATATCGACGCTGGCTTTTTCACCTTGGTGAATGAGGGATTCTTGCTCAGCTAGACTTTCAATCCATTTAATCGTGCTATCGCTGGTAAACATCTTTAACTAAATCCTTCGGGGTAAAAACTAAAAAGCTCCCCCATCATCAGGCCGTGAGAATTGTGAGAAAATCCTTAACCTTTAAAATAAGTGGTAGCCTTATTGCTGTTTTAGGCTTCCTGACAAGCAGGCATGCACACCACAACAAGAGAAAGCCCCAGGTTAAGAACTTGTAAGGTAAGAATTATTCTCGCTCACGCGCCAGACAGGGGAGCCATCTCTAATTATCGCAGTTTCACACTGAACCTCCAAGCCCAAAAAGGCCTTGGAGATTCGATGGAAAAAGCTAATGAATTCTTAGGCTTCTACGCTCTTAGTGGCAGGTTGCGCCATAGGAGTTCCGCCAACGGTGTTTCTTTTTTCAAGAGCTTCGAGCTTAGCAGTCAAGTCTTTCACTTGATTTTCTAGAGCACGAACTACTTCTAGTTGTCCACCGTCTTGGGACTTAGCAAGGAAGGCACTGAAAGAGCCATCCCCAGTTTGAATAATGTGTCTTAAAGTTGCAATCGGTACCGGAGCTTCAGAACGTTTTTGTTTTTCAAAAATGATCTGAGTCAATGTCGCAGCCGTAATGTCCTTCTGGTTGCGGTTATCCACCACGGTGACTTCTTCACCCTGTTGAATCATTTCCGCTATTTCGTCTAACGTTACATAGCAACTTGCATCTGTATCGTAGAGTTTACGGTTCTGGTAACGCTTAATGATTTTAGCCTTTTCCATATTTTCTATCCCCAACCTGAAAGGTTATTAGTCGGTTTATGTTCCATACGTTGGGCAAACATCCTATCCCAACCCCCATCCGGTTATAAATGAATCGATTGTACAATCTTACTTGCACGCCCAACTATTCTTTAACCGAATAAAGGTATTTTTGGCCGTGTGACCCTTACTGTCAACAATTATCCTTAAGGAAAAAAAAAGGATTTCGAGGGTGGGGTTTTGGGAGGATTTAATTACTTTTTAATCTTTTATTTTCAATAACTTACTACGAAAGCTGCTCTTTCAGCACACTTTTCAAATCTAGCAAGGAATCGCGGTTTAGACGCGCTCTCACATCTTCTAGTTCACGAACGGTGGGAATTTGTTTTTCTTCGAACGCTACTAGCGCTTCTTTTATTTCTGTTTCTTCATGGCTTGGGTTTTCAGAAAACTCGAGAACTTTAGAGGAGGTAAGAAGTTTCTGGGCTTCATTACATAGGGTTCTCATCTTCACAAGATTTTGTTCTACCTGCATACGCGACTCGATCATTTCGGTTTGCCACTGTTTTTTTAACTCTTCCATATCGAGGAGAATCTGCTTCTTTAAATTTTGCATGTCTTTTTCCCAGTGGTGTTTTTGTAACGAGGCATCCACATCCATTCTTTTCTTGGCATCAATCACTTCGTGCGTCAGTTGAGTCGTTATCTCTTTCAACTTCACGCCCGTGTCCGCTTCCATTCTTTCCATGGAACTCAATAAGGACTTAGTGCGCTCGTCGTTAAGTGAAGGCAGGCGGGTTTGGGAAAGTGGCTTCGGCTTTTTGGCTTCTTTCCATTGCCATGCAATTACGCCCATAAAGAGAAAGTTGAGTGCCCATTGAAGCAGTACATGTAGTTCCATGTTGTTCTCCTAAAAGTTCATAACCCGAGTCCGAGACGTAGTGCCTGGTTTTGTAGCCACGTAAGCGCTCCAACCCCAAAGTCGCGCTACGCGACTACAAAACCAGGCACTACGTCTCAAACACAATCAAACACCTACAAAAATTACAGCGTTTTCTTAAACACTTCGTCTGCGTTTGTAATTTTTGCTGTCAAGAAAATGAGAATTTCGCTTCGCTCCACTTCTTTTGAGCGGCTCGAAAAAAGAAACCCTAAAATTGGGATATCCATTAAAAGCGGTACGCCACTGGTTGCGGTGCTTACTGTATTTTTGAAAATACCACCGATAACTGCCGTATCACCGCTGTTTAAGAGCAAGCTCGTATTGATATCGCGGGTGTCGACACTGCCATTGTTTCCACCACTTCCAAAGTCAGGAGAGGGAACATCGTTTTTTACATGCATGGTAATTGAAATAGTACCGTCACTTGCTACGACTGGTGTGGCTTCCAGAATCAATTCCGCATTCACGGATTGGAATTGAGCCGGCTGTTGTTGCCCATTCACCGTGCCGCCTTGAATCAAGCGGATGAAGCTTACGTTCTGGCGAATCGTGCCTTTTGAGTTTTGATTGACCGAAATAGTCGGACTTGCAAGTACCTTCACTTGACGATCGATTTCAGAAAGTTGAAAGGAGGCTTCAAGATTTGCAAAATTTTCAGCCTTCACGAGTACCGACCTGCCTTCTAAGGAACTGGGGACAAAGGTCTGATCGAAACTGACGCCGCTGGTAGGATGCAGATTAAAGTTCATCACATTAAACCCGAATTTGCGGGTTAAGAACTCGCTCATTTCCATTACTTTAGCTGTGATAGAAACTCTGGGAGGCTGCATGTCCAATGCTGTAAAAAGTTTTTTCGCGCGCTGTAGTACCTTGTCGATGTCTCGCACCATGATCGTATTGGATCTATCATCGACATCAATGCTTCCTCTATCAGAGAGTAAGGATTTTGCTCGGGGAGAAAGTTCACTCGCCTTTGCATAGCTGATGGGAATCAGCATCGTTTTTAAGGGTTCTACACGCATTTTAGACTGCTCTGCGGCTGCGGCTTCTTCTTTTTCCGCTTTTAAAGTAGCAAGGGTCGCTATGCGAAGCACATTGCCTTCTTTTGTGTATCCAAGTTTTTTACTCTGCAAGATGAGTGAAAAAGCCTGATCCCACGGAACCTTTGTCAGACTGAGAATACCAATTTTGCCACTGACATCTTCCCCAATCACAATATTGTAGCCGGAATACTTGCCGATTAGTCTTAAGGCATCCCGAATGTCGGTATCTTTTAATTCCAATAGCTCAATAGGCTTTCCTGTATAAACAGCATTACCGGAATAGATATTGTCTTCGTTTAAAAGAGAGGATTCGCTGATGACTCTACTGGGAGCATTGCGAGTTTCGGTAGCCTTAGGAGGCGGAACTGCAAGTGTGATCTCTTTATCCGCTAGCTTGGGCTTTACGGGGACTATTTCCTGCTCTTTTGTATCATTTAAAAAGAGCATGGGATCGTCTTCAGTCGAAGCTTTTGCGCTCGATTGTTTTTTGCCCGAAGAAGAGGACTCTTCGTTGTCTATCTGAGACAGATCTTTTAAAACATCATTAGAGGAATCTTCTGAAGTGACTCCGCTGGGTTTACTTTTTTCTTCCGCTACCACGGATTCGAGTTCAGTGAGTGCGTCATCTTCTACGGTGGGAGTGTTTTTTCTTTTTTCCGCTAAGAGTAACTTGGGAAGCAGTGTGAATGCACTGATAACCGCACAGACTTTTGCAAGTCGTATTGCTTGTTTTTTCAAGTTTACATTTTTCATGGTGACTTTCTCTTTCCAAAACTATCCATTTCCTCATCGGGCAAAGAAATGACTTCTTCGGTAATTGCTTCTGCGCCGAGATAATTGACAGTTTTTTTGGTAACAATCACACCCGTATTTAAAATTCTGCTGATTGTGGCCTTTTCACGCCCTAAATATTCGCCTTCGAACAAGATATGCGTTTTTCCTTCTGGATCTTCAAACATCGCCCTGTTTTTCCCGCCCCCTCTTAATACACCTCTCAACTGCAACTGCTCCATGCTGTATTTTTCAATGGGACTGAGCGCCGTCGGATCGCGCGTAATCACATTGGGGGTCGGCGCACGAAAAGGATCTCTTTTGCCAACAGGCGAATAGATAAGAGGGCGCTCCTTGGAGTCAGCCAAGGCGAGTACCGTTATGAATAAAATGTAGCTAAGTCTAGTTAGTTTCATTCTGAAAACCTGAACGCTTTCAATGTTAAGTCGACTTCAGCGAGCATTCCGCTCGATTTAATATTTTTTTCCTGTGGAATTTTCATCTTGATCGAATCCACGTTTAAAATTCTTTTAAGACGGCTGACTTGATCGAAGAAGACAAGCATCCGAGTGAAACTCCCCTTCATCTGGCAGTCGATGTAAACGGTGGAGAAAAACTTGTTTTCTTCCTTTTCTTCGGAGTGGCGCGGTTTGAATCCTGATATTTCGACACCACTATTGTCTGCAAGCTGGTTTAAGTTTCTGAGCAGGCCTGAGAAATTTAGTGAGCGAGGCATGCTTTCAAGAGCCGATTCGAGTTGTAAATTCAGCTCTTTTAATTCCTGCTTGATGGATTCGATATTTTTGACAAAGCTTTGAAAGCGGGCGAGCTCTGCTTCCACACTCGCCAATTCTCGTTCCTTCGTCGATCTTTCCTGAGCTAATTTCGGCATGTCGTCTGTATAAAAATTATAAAATTCAAAACCGCCGTAAAGAAGTCCTGAAAAAAGTATGAGTGCGATCATTTTAATTTTTTGACTCATTTGGCCCCTCCGTTTGCTGGGGGAACAGGAGCAACAGTAGCCTGTGTCGCAGAAGCGGGAGTCGCTGCAGTTGTTTGTCTGGGAGCCTGGGAAGTTCCGATTTCTCTTGGTAAGGCCGAGATTTCAAATGCTTTCAATTCGGCAACGCCTTCGCTTTTTAACGGAGCAACACTGTCGAGGCTTACTTCATTCAAATAAATCGATTCGGTAATTCTATCTAAAAAATCCGAGATATCTTCATTGGCAAAAGCCCGTCCGGTGAGAAAAATTTTCGGCTGTGGAGTCATCACAAAATCAAACCCGGTGAGCCACGCACGCTGGGGAAGAGCCTGCCCAACGGCATCGAGTACATTAACAGGTGCATTTCTAGTTTTTAAAAGTTGGTTCACTGTTTCTATTCTTTGCACAATTCTTGTTTTTTGCTCTTCATAACTTTTCATTTCAGCTTCGAATGAAGAAAACTTGGAAAGTTCCTGCTTAATCGTATCCAGCCTTGCGTTGTTTGTTTTGATAATTTGCTCGTGCTGGGCAAGCGTTCCTTCCTTGAAATTTTTTGCGAAAAAATAGGGAACTGTAGCGACAGCACAGGCGACTAAAAGAAACAAGATTCCCTTAGAGTCGGAAGGAGATCCCCCTCCTCCCTTGGGAAGTTTGGACACAAGATTCGAAAGGAACTGAAACCTTCCGTTCGACTTGTCGCCCTCTTGTTTTCCTAAATCAATTTTGATCACGAAGCATCGCCTCTTTTTCTAATGGCAAGTCCGAGTGAGACTGCGCCAAGCAAACTTGTTTCTTCGAGCATTTTCTTATTCATCTTTGCGCCTGTGCCGGAAAGATGTCTCGTACATTCAAAACGCTCAACGGGTGCGGGCATTTTCTCTTCCAGTAATGCTTCCAGTCCCGCAAGCTTCGAAGC
The DNA here is from genome assembly GCA_964396165.1 of uncultured Pseudobdellovibrionaceae bacterium. Lineage (GTDB taxonomy): Bacteria > Bdellovibrionota > FAC87 > UBA2466 > UBA2466 > CALCZU01. The sequence goes on along the minus strand of CAYNEF010000039.1, from coordinate 872 downwards.
CCCGCCGCAAATATAAATCTTTTGAATCGTACGGTCTCGAACCTGGCTTAAATAAAAATCCACCGTTTTCACCAGTTCCTCAACCATCGTATGAACAAACTCTTCCAAAATCGGTTTTAGTTCGCTCGAATTCGGTTTGGTCAGTTTCTGCAATTCCGCTTCGGGAAAAGACACTCCCAAACGTTCTGCAATAAACTCGGTACAGGTAATTCCCGCTTGCCTTAATTCCCTGCAAAAAACCGTTTTCGAACCTTCGAGCACGCATACTTTTGTAGTACCTGCTCCAAAATCGATAATCACATGACTGGGATCTTCCCCAGTGAGAAATTCGCCGTAGCTAAAAACAAACGCGTTTCCAAGTGCGAATGCCTGGCTGTCGATAATATCCGGCTTTAATCCCGCTTCTTCGATGACGCTTGTCAGATCGCGTATGTATTCTTTCTTCGCAGCGACAAGTAAAATCTCCATCTGCGGTTTGCCTTGAGCCCCTGTCGACGGCCCTAAGATAGCAAAATCCAAATTCACGTCTGCGATATCGAACGGAATGTATTGTTCCGCTTCCCAATACAGCTGGTGCTGCAACTCTTCTTTACTCATTCGCGGCACCGGAATTTTTTTCACAATTATCGAATTGCCAAAGGCGGCCACTGCTACATGTTTCGAAGAAAAATGCCCCGGCTTAAAAAGTTTTTTCAGTGCCGTTACTACCGCTTCGCGGTTTTTGATTTCCCCTTCGGAAGAAATGACTCCCCAAGGTAACGGGATTCGATTGTACGCAACAAACTTGGGATTTTTTCCCGTTCTTACTTCCACTACCTTAATTCCGGACACACCCATGTCGAGTCCGATAAGTTCACGCGCAAATAGTGCCT